>NZ_CP067395.1:1425000-2137500 GCF_017355525.1 Lysobacter enzymogenes
GCGAAGATCGAAGCCGAGACGGTTTCGGCTCCGGCCGACACCGTCGTCGACGCGGTCGCGAACGTCGAGCCGGTCCCGCCGCAGGCGCCCGCGCCGATCGAAGCCGCCCAGGCCCAGACCTACGCCGCCCCGGTCCGCGCCGAGGCCGACCCGGCCGAAGTCGCCGCCGAGCGCGCGATCCAGGCCCAGCCGCAGGCCGAAGCCGCCGCACCGGCGGTCGCCGCCGCGCCGGCCGAGCCGGCGGTGGTGGTCGAAGCCGCCAAGGTCGAGCCGGTCGTAGCGAACCCGGAACCGGTGGCCGAGCCGGTCGTCGCGGTCGCGCAGGCCGTGCAGCCCGGCGAAGCCGAGCTCGCGCAGGCCGAAGCCGCGGCGCAAGCCGTCGCCTCGCCGGCGCGCGAAGCCGCCCAGGCCGTGCCGGGCTTCAGCTACGCCGCGCCGCCTGAAGCGCCGGCCGCGATCGCCCCGGCCTCGGCCGAGGTCGAAACCGGCGCCAGCGACCCGGTTTCGCCGCTGCTGCCGCGCACCGCCGGCCTGTTCGACGGCCTGCCGCATCCGGTCGCGCCGGCGCCGGTCGCCGACAACGCCGAGGCCGCCGCCGAGGGCGAGGCCAAGCCCGCCGACGGCGATGAAGGCGGCGACGGCTCGCAGGAGCGTCGCGCCTGATCGCGGGGCGGCCGTCGCGGCCGCCCTGGTTCGAAACGGCAATCCAAAAACCGGCCGCGCGAGCGGCCGGTTTTTTTGTGTCTGTCCGATCCGGCGGTTTTACGCGGCAACTGCGTAGGCCGCCCGCGACGCGAGTCAGCGCTCAGGCAGCGCGGGGATTCGGGTCCGGGCGACGCCTTCCGGCGCGCTGACGCTATGCCCGCTCGGAACGCGTTCGGTCTTCAACGGATGCGCGGCACACCCAGGACGCCGGCGCGGGAACGGCGCGCAAGAGCAACGACGAGTGGGTTCACGCGTTCTCGGGGCGGGTTCCCGGCAAGCCCAGCACGCCGACGCAGGAACGCTGCGCAAGAGCGGCAACAACGGTATTGCGACTTTCGCCGCGCAACGACCGGCAAGCGGCGATTCGCCCGTCGTCCCCGCCGTTGCGGCGAAAACCGTACGCCATGCCGGCCTCAGCTCCGCAGCGCCGCCAGACCCGGCGCGCCGCTCGAACGCCGCGCCGCTTTACAGCGAATGCGCCGGATCGGCGAGCCCGTACTGCGCCGCCAACCGCGCCAGAGCGATGGTGTCGGTGATCGTCAGCTTCTCGAACAGCCGGGTCTTGTGGGTGTTGACGGTCTTCGCGCTCAGGCTCAGGCGCTTGGCGATTTCTTCCTGGCGGAAGCCCTGCACCAGCAGCAAAGCGATCTCCAGTTCGCGCGGCGACAGCTCGTCGAACGGCGAGGCGCCGCCGTCGAGCGTCGACAGCGCCAGATGCTGGGCGATGTTGCTGGCCAGATAACGCTTGCCGCGGGCCACGTCGCGGATCGCGCGCAGCAGTTCGCTGGCGTCGCCGCCCTTGCCCACGTAACCGGACGCGCCGGCTTCGAGCAGGCGTTTGGGCATCGGCCCGTCCTCGAGCACCGACACGATGATGACGCGGGTGCCGTGGTCGCCCTTGACGATGCGCTCGGTGACCTCCAGCCCGCTGACGCCGGGCAGGTGCAGGTCGCACAGGACCACGTCGGGCTTGAGCTTGCGGATCAGCGGCAAGGCCTCCTCGCCGCTCTCGACATCGCCCAGCACTTCGATATCCGTCTCCGCCGAGAGGATCATGCGCATGCCCGTACGCACCAGCGCATGGTCGTCGACGATGAATACACGGATGGTCATACCGTCCCCAGAACTGCCTTGAAGCCCACGCCAGCGAGGCTACGCGGCGCCCAGGGGGCCGCGCAAGGCATTGATATTTATTGGCTCACTGCCGGCGCCCGGACTCGCACCCAGTCCGGCATGGCCCGCGCCGAAAAGGCGCACGCCGGCCGCAACGGCGCCCGCTACCGATGAACTGGGTCACAACTTGGCAATCCCTAGGCTGAGTTGCTAGCGCGAGCGCGCGGCAATGGTATCTCAGCGCCGCGCGATTGAACGCAATCGGCGGCGCAAACTCGGGAAAAAGCGGGCATTCGCACAGGCCGGGCGTCGCCGTCCGAAAACGGCCGGTCGCGCGAGCGCGCGCATGCGATGCTGCGCCGCGCAGTTCCCCACTCCTCATGCCAGGACCGTCCATGACCAGCCAAAGCGAACGCGCCGAACGATTCCGCCGACTGCACGCCGACGGCCTGCTGCTGCTCGCCAACGCCTGGGACGCCGGCAGCGCGCGCCTGATCGAGAGCCTCGGCGCGCAGGCGGTGGCGACCACCAGCGCCGGCGTGGCCTGGGCGCACGGCTTCGCCGACGGCGACCGGCTGCCGGTGCCGCGCCTGATCGCCACCGTCGCCGATATCGCGCGCGCGGTGCGGGTGCCGCTGAGCGTGGACATGGAAGGCGGTTATTCCGACGATCCCGACACCGTCGCCGACCATGTCGCCGGCGCGATCGACGTCGGCGCGGTCGGCATCAACCTCGAAGACGGCGGCGGCGCGCCGGACGCGCTGTGCGCCAAGATCGAACGGATCAAGCGCGCGGCGGCGCGGTTGGGCGCGGACGTGTTCGTCAACGCGCGCACCGACGTCTACCTGCGCGGCCTGGTTCCGCCCGAACGGCGGGTCGAGGAAACCCTGGCGCGCGCCGCGCGCTACCGCGCAGCCGGCGCCGACGGATTGTTCGTGCCCGGGCTGACCGACGAAACCCAGGTGCGCGCGATCGCCGCCGGCGGCGGCCTGCCGCTGAACCTGCTCGCCCGCGCCGCGCTGCCGCCGGCCGCGCGACTGCGCGACTGGGGCGTGCGCCGGCTCAGCGCCGGCTCCGATCTGGCCCAGTCGGCGCACGCGCGCGTGCGCAGCCTCGCCGCAGGTTTCCTGCACGACGGCGACAGCAAGCCGCTGGCGGCCGAGGCGATGGCGTATACCGAACTCAATGCGTTGTTCGAGCCGCGTTGAGGTTGCTTGCGGCGTGGACGGCGGGCGGTCGCGCGTCGAGGCTTCGTCGGTACGGCGGCGGAAACGCTCGATAAAGAGCAGGCTCGACGAAGGACTTACCCGCTAAAAGGCCGGCCCGCTAAAGAACCGGCTCGATAAAGAGCCCGTTCGATGAAAGCCGCTTCCATGGAACGCCGGATCGAGCGGTTTGCGGCTCAGGCCGCAGCGAGGGCGCACGAGCCTGCGCCGGCAGCGGCTTACTCGCGGCCGAGAATCCGCGCCAGCGCGTCGAGATCGTCGACGAACATCACCGCGCGCCCTTCGCCGCATTCGCGCACCCAATCGCGCAGCGGCGCGCTGCGCCGCAGATGCGCCTGGATGTCGCCGACCACCGCCAGGCGCAGGCGATAGTTCACCGCCTTCTGCGCGATCTCGCCCGCCAGTCCGCTGGCCAAGCGGAAGAACGAAACGTCCAGCCGCGCCACCGGCAACGCCAGCACCGTCGCGCCCGCGAACGAGGCTGCGCCGATCAGATCGGTCGCCGCGCGCGCGTCGGCGATCGGCGCGCCTTCGGCCGCGCACAGCAACACGCGTTCGCTGCCGATCGGCAGCACGGTGAAGGCGGATTCGTCGGCGGCGTCGTTCATATCGGTAAATTCGCAGCAAAGACCGCACAGTTCCGCACGCTGCGCGCGGATGCAAGCGCGTAGGCGCAGCGGCCCCATACCGGCCCGCTTCGGCACATCGGTTCGGCGCCAGAATGACGGCACGGATCGATGCGGATCCGATCCGTGCGGGTTCCGCCGAACGCACGCGCGAGCGCGGAAAACCGCGGAAAAACCCGCGGCGCCGATCCGGCCGCGAGGTTGCGCGCGCACTGCGCGCCGCCGCGCGTGAGCGCCGCAACGCCGACCACGCCGAAACGAAAACGTGACCGCGCACGCAATCGCTGCCGAAGCGCAAGCGTTCTCACGCTTTGGGACTCGCCGCCGCCAAGCTAAACGGCCATGACAACACTCACTTCGGAAGCATCGCATTCGTTGCCAGACTGCGCCGGCGCGACCGGCTCTGCGGCGCGCCATGAGCGTCGCCGGCGGCCGCGAAACGGAACCCGATCACGTTCATTTCAACGCGAACGGATGCCCGATGGTTCCGCGGCGATCGCGCCGTCCGAGCCGAGTGACCGCCCGACCGCCATCGCACTTGCCTCTCCCCCCGTTCACGAGTCGCCCGCTGCGACGTTGCATCCGGACCGTCGCGCCG
This sequence comes from Lysobacter enzymogenes, assembly GCF_017355525.1. NCBI lineage: Bacteria > Pseudomonadati > Pseudomonadota > Gammaproteobacteria > Lysobacterales > Lysobacteraceae > Lysobacter > Lysobacter enzymogenes. The sequence continues at coordinate 1,429,269 of NZ_CP067395.1, forward strand.
CGACCCGGACGCCGTCGCGCGGCCTCGTCCGTCGCCGTTTCCGGAGCCCGTCGCACCCATGTCCCGATTCGAACCCACCTCCCCGTTGAATCCCGCCGCGGCGGGCCACGACGCCGCGCACGAGCGCGCCGCGTTCGCCGGCCTGCAGCACCGGTTCGAACGTCACGCGCAGCGCCGTCCCGACGCGATCGCCCTGGTCCACGACGGCCGGCGCATGCGCTACGGCGAACTCAACGCGCGCGCCAACCGGCTGGCGCAGCGACTCATCGATGCCGGCGCCGGCCCCGACGGTCTGGTCGCGCTGTGCGTGCAGCGCGGCTTCGCCCTGCCGGTGGCGGTGCTGGCGGTGCTCAAGGCCGGCGGCGCGTACGTACCGTTCGATCCCGACTATGCCTCGGCGCGGCTCGCGGCGATGCTGGCCGACGCCGCGCCGCCGATCGCGCTGTGCGACGAGGCCGGCCGCGCCGCGCTCGGCGCGCACGCGCTGGCCTCGCTGCGCGTGCTCGATCCGCTGGCCGATTCGACCTGCGATCCGGCCTGCGATCCGGACGGCGGCGACGAACGCGTCTGGGCCGCGCGCGACCCGCAGGTGGCCGGATTGCGCCCGCATCATCTGGCCTATGTGATCTACACCTCCGGCTCCACCGGCGCGCCGAAGGGCGTGATGGTCGAACACCGCAACCTGATCCACCTGTGCGCGACCGAAACCGCGCGCCTGGGCATCGACGCCGACAGCCGCATCGCCCAGTTCGCCTCGCCGGGCTTCGACGCCAGCGTGCTGGAACTGACGATGGCGCTGGCCCACGGCGCGCAACTGCATCTGGCCGCTGCGGCGCAGCGCGCCAGCGCCGAAGCGTTCAACCGATGGTTCGAGGACGAAGGCCTGACCCACGCGTTGTTGCCGCCGGCGTTCCTGCAAGGACGCGCGCTGCGCTTCGGCCGACGGCCGGTGCTGATCCTCGGCGGCGAGGCGCCCGGCCCCGCGCTGGTGCGCGAACTGGCCGCGCAGGCGACCGTGGTCAACGCCTACGGCCCGACCGAGATCACCGTGTGCGCGACGCAATGGATCGCCCCGGAGTCCGCCGCCGTCGGCGACGCGCCGGTGCCGATCGGACGCGCGCTCGCCGGCACCCGCGTGTACCTGCTCGATGCCGACGGCCGGCCGGTGGCGCGCGGCGAAACCGGCGAGATCCACATCGGCGGCGGCGGCGTGGCGCGCGGTTATCTGGGCCAGCCCGAACTCAGCGCCGGGCGCTTTCTCGCCGATCCTTTCGCCGCCGAGGACGGCGCGCGCATGTACCGCAGCGGCGATCTGGCGCGCGAACTCGACGACGGCGCGCTGCTGTTCCTCGGCCGCAACGACGATCAGATCAAGCTGCGCGGCTACCGCATCGAACTCGGCGAAATCCAGGCGCGCCTGGACGAGCATCCGCAGGTGCGCGAATGCGCGGTGCTGGCGCGCGAGGACGGCGCGGGCGAGCCGCAGTTGCTCGCCTACTACGCCGGCGCGGCCGCGCCGGCGGCGTTGCGCGCGTTCCTGGCCGAACGCCTGCCCGGCTACATGCTGCCGGCCGCGTACGTGGCGCTGCCGACGCTGCCGCTGACCGGCAACGGCAAGCTCGATCGCGCCGCCCTGCCCGCGCCCGCCGACGGCGACCGCGCGCGCGCCGATTACCGGCCGGCGCAAGGCGCGGACGAACGCGCGCTGGCGCAGTTGTGGTGCGAGTTGCTCGGCGTCGGACGGGTCGGCCGCGACGACGACTTCTTCGCCCTCGGCGGCCATTCGCTGACCGCCGCGCGGCTGCGCGTGCGGCTGCGCGAACGCGACGGAGTCGAATTGCCGACCGCGGCGCTGTTCGATCATCCGACCCTGGCCGCGCTGGCGGCGCAGATCGGGCATCTGCGCGCGCACGACGCCGGCGCGCCGCCGCTGCCGCCGATCGAACCGGCGCCGCGCGGGGCGACGCTGGCGGTCTCGCACGCGCAGCAGCGCCTGTGGTTCCTGCACCAGCTCGAGCCGGGCGAGGTGCGCTACAACATGCCGCTGCGCCTGGAGCTGGACGGCGAGCTCGACCTCGCCGCGCTGCGCCGCGCGCTCGACGCGGTCTACGCGCGCCATGAGGCGCTGCGTACGGTGTTCGCGGCGCAAGACGGCGAGGTCCGCGCGAGGCTGCTGCCGGCGGCGTCCGGCTTGCGCTTGTGCGAACACGATCTGCGCGGGCTGGACGATCACGCGGCGCGGTTGCGCGAACTGTGCGAAGTCGACGCGCGCACGCCGTTCGATCTGGCCGCGGGGCCGCCGATCCGCGCGCGCCTGATCCGCACCGGCGAATGCCGCCACGTGCTGATGCTGACCCAGCACCACATCGCCTGCGACGGTTGGTCGCTGCACCTGCTCGGCCGCGAACTCGGCGCCCTGTACGCGGCGGCGCGCGCCGGCGAGGCCGATCCACTGCCGCCGCTGCGCGTGCAATACCCCGACTACGCCGCCTGGGAGCAGCGCTGGCTGCACGGCGAGCGTCTGGCGCCGCAGGCGGAGTACTGGCGCGCGACCCTGGCCGGCGCACCCGGGCTGCTGGCGCTGCCGACCGATCGCCCGCGCCCGCCGCGGCCCGCGCACGCCGCCGGCGCGCTGCCGCTGCGGGTGGATGCGGCGCGGGTCGAACGCCTGCAACGGCTGTGCCGCGACCACGGATGCAGCTTGTTCATGGCCGTGGCCGCGGCCTGGTCGCTGGTGCTGGCGCGCCTGTCCGGGCAAGACGAAGTGGTGATCGGCACGCCCTCGGCCAATCGCGAGCGCGCCGAGATCGAACCGCTGCTGGGTTTCTTCGTCAACACCCTGGCCTTGCGCGTGGACTTCGCCGACGAACCCGACACCGCGCGCCTGCTGCAACGCGTACGCGCCGCCGCGCTCGGCGCGCAGGCGCACCAGGACCTGCCGTTCGAGCAAGTGGTGGAACTGGCCCAACCCGAGCGCCGGGTCGACCGCACGCCGCTGTTCCAGGCGCTGCTGGCCTGGCAGAGCAACGAAACCGGGCGCTTCGAGTTGCCCGGCCTGAGCGTGCGCGCGAGCCAGCCGTTCGCCGCGGTGCGCTTCGAACTGGAACTGCACGTGCGCGAGCACGACGGCGAGCTGATCGGCGAACTCGGCTACGCCAGCGAGCTGTTCGACGCGGCCACCATCGAGCGCCAGCTCGGCGGCCTGCACGCGGCGCTGGACGCGATGTGCGCGCAGCCCTCGCTGGCGGCGACGCGGATCGACCTGCTCGACGCGGCGCAACGCGCGCACGTGCTCGGCCCGCTTGGGCGCGGCGAACCCGAGGCGGACGCCGCTGCGCCCGAGTGCGTGCACCGGCTGTTCGAGCGGCAGGCCCGCGCGACCCCGCACGCGACCGCGCTGATCCACGGCGAGCGGCGCATGGACTATGCCGAACTCGACGCCCGCGCCGAACGCCTCGCGCGGCGGCTGCGCCGCTGCGGCGCCGGCGCCGACGAACGCATCGGCCTGTGCGCGCAGCGCGGCTTCGGCGTAGCGGTCGGCGCGCTGGCCGCGCTCAAGGCCGGCGCCGCCTACGTGCCGCTCGACCTGAGCCATCCGCGCGAGCGTCTGGCCCAGGTGCTCGCCGACGCCGCGCCGGTGGCGCTGCTGGCCGACGGCGCCGGACGCGAGGCGCTGGCCGGCGCCGTGCCCGGCGGCGCGCGCGTGCTGGACCTGGACGCGTACGCGTTCGGTCCGCTCGACGCGACCGAAAAGGACGCCGCCGGCGATCCGCCGCACGCCGGACCGGGCCCCGAACATCCGCACCCCGAAGGCCTGCACCCCGAAGGCCCGCGCCCCGAACATCTGGCCTACGTCATCTACACCTCCGGCTCCACCGGCGCGCCCAAAGGCGTGACGATGCCGCATGCGCCGCTGGCGCAACTGCTGCATTGGCAGCGCAGCGCGCTGGCGCCGGCGCGGCGGGTGCTGCAGTTCGCCGCGACCGGCTTCGACGTGGCGTTCCAGGAAATCTTCGGCGCCCTGTGCAGCGGCGCGGCGCTGGTGTTGATCGACGCGCCGCAGCGCCTGGACATGGCCGCGCTGCCGGCGCTGCTCGGCGCGCACGAGGTCGATCGCCTGCATCTGCCCTACATCGCCGCGCAAAGTCTCGCCGAAGCGATCGAGGACTGCGACGACGCGGCGCTGGCCGGAGTGCGCGCGCATTTGCGCGAAGTGATCGTCGCCGGCGAGCAACTGCGGCTCACGCCGCAACTGCGGCGGATGCTGCGGCGCCTGCCCGACTGCCGCCTGCACAACCACTACGGCCCGACCGAAACCCATGTCGCGGTCGCCTGCGCGCTCGGCCCCGACCTCGACGCCGAGCCCGACCATGCGCCGATCGGCCGGCCGATTTCCGGCAGCCGCGTCTACCTGCTCGACCGCCACCGCCAGCCGGTCCCGCGCGGCGCGGCCGGCGAGCTGTATCTGGCCGGGGCCTGCGTGGCGCGCGGTTATCTGCGCCGGCCCGGGCTCGAAGCCGAACGCTTCCTCGCCGATCCCTTCGCCGGCGGCGCCGCGCGCATGTACCGCACCGGCGACCTGGCCCGCTTCCGCGCCGACGGCCGCCTCGAGTTCCTCGGCCGCAACGACCAGCAGATCAAGATCCGCGGTTTCCGCATCGAACCGGGCGAAATCGAAGCGCGTCTGGCCGAGCATCCGCAGGTGCGCGAATGCGCGGTCATCGCGCGCGAACGGCCCGACGGCCAGACCGCGCTGGTGGCTTACGCCGCGCCCGCCTGCACGGTCGGCGCCGACTGGCCGGCGGCGCTGCGCGCGCATCTGGCCGCGCGCCTGCCCGATTACATGCTGCCGTCGGCGTTCGTAACGGTGACGGCGCTGCCGGCGACGGCCAACGGCAAACTCGACGCCCGCGCCCTGCCCGCGCCGGATCCGTCCGCGTTCGCGCACGCCGCGTTCGAGGCCGCGCGCGGCGCCACCGAAACCACGCTGGCGCGGTTGTGGCAGGAACTGCTCGGCGTGGCCCGGGTCGGCCGCGGCGACCATTTCTTCGACCTCGGCGGGCATTCGCTGATCGCGGTGCGGCTGCTCAGCCGGATCGGCCGCGCGTTCGCGATCGAGCTGCCGCTGGCCGAGTTGTTCGCGCGCCCGCGCCTGGCCGATCTGGCCGCGGCCATCGACGCGCTGGCGGCGCGAACCGACGGCGGCGCGGCCGCGCCGATGCGGCCGCGCGAACCCGGCGACGACGACGGCGCGCTGCCGCTGTCGCCGGCGCAGCAGCGCTTGTGGTTCCTCTCGCAGTTCGACGGCAACGGCGCCAACTACCACATCCCGCTGGCCCTGCGCCTGCGCGGCGCGCTCGATGCCGCCGCCCTGCGCCGCGCGCTGGATCGGGTGTTCGCCCGCCACGAAGGCCTGCGCAGCGTGTTCGTCGACCGATCCGGCGCGCCGCATGCGCGCCTGCTCGACCCCGACAGCGGCATCGACTGGGCGCAGTGCGACCTGCGCGGCGACGACGACGGCGAGGCCCGGCTGCGCGAACGCATGGACCAGGCCGCGGACGCGCCGTTCGATCTGCAACGCGGGCCGCTGCTGCGCGCGCGCCTGTTCCGCCTGCGCGACGACGAGCACGTGTTGTCGCTGGTGGCGCACCACATCGTCGCCGACGGCTGGTCGCTGGGCGTGCTGATGGACGAGCTCGGCGCGCTCTACGCCGCGTTCGCCGCCGGCGCCGCCGATCCGCTGCCGCCGCTGCCGCTGCAATACCCCGACGTCGCGATCTGGCAGCGCCGCCACCTCGACCCCGCGCGCCTGCGCGCGCAGGCCGACTATTGGCGCGGCGCGCTGGCCGATGCGCCGGCGCTGCTGGAACTGCCGGCGGACCGGCCGCGGCCGGCGCAGCAATCCTTCGCCGCCGGCTTCGTGCCGCTGCGCCTGGACGCCGCGCTGACCGCCGCGCTCAAGCGCTGCGGCCAGCGCCACGGCGCGACCTTGTTCATGACCTTGCTGGCGGCGTGGAGCGCGGTGCTGGCGCGAGTGTCGGGCCAGGACGACCTCGTCGTCGGCGCCGCCACCGGCGGCCGCAACCGCCACGAAACCCAGACGCTGATCGGCTTTTTCGTCAACACCCTGGCGCTGCGCATCGATCTGTCCGGCGCGCCCGACGCGGCCGCGCTGCTGGCGCGCGTGCGCGCGGCCGCGCTCGATGCGCAGGCGCACCAGGACCTGCCGTTCGAACAAGTGGTCGACGCGCTGCAACTGCCGCGCCGGCTCGACCGCACGCCGCTGTTCCAGGCCATGTTCGCCTGGCAAAACGAGGAAGACCCGGTGCCGCGCCTGCCGGGGCTGGACGCGCGCGCCGAGCCGCTGCGCCTGCGCTGGACCAAGTTCGACCTCGAACTGGTGCTGGGCGAACGCGACGGCATCGTCGAAGGCGGGCTCAACTACGCCGCCGGCTTGTTCGACCGCGCCACCATCGAGCGCCATCGCGACTATCTGCTGGCCGCGCTGCGCGCGTTCGCCGCGCAAGACCCGGGCGCGGTGGCGCACTGGCCGCTGCTGCCGCCGCACGAGCGCGCGGCGCTGCTGCACGAACGCAACCGCGGCGAAGCCGCGTTCGACCGCGAGCAGTTGTTGGACGCGGCCTTCGCCCGTCAGGCCGCGCGCACGCCGCAGGCCGACGCGGTGGTCCACGCCGGCGCGCGGCTGAGCTACGCCGAACTCGATGCGCGCGCCAACCGTCTCGCCCATGCGCTGATCGAGCGCGGCGTCGGCCGCGGCGACCGGGTCGCGCTGGGCGCGCAACGCGGGTTCGGCCTGATCGCCGGCGTGCTCGCCATCCTCAAGGCCGGCGCGGTGTACCTGCCGTTCGACCCGGTCTATCCCTCGGCCCGGCTCGGCCGCATCCTCGCCGACGCCGCGCCGGCGCTGGCGCTGTGCGACGCTGCCGGCCGCGCCGCGCTGGACGCCGTCGCCGGCGACAGCGACGGCGCCGTCGCGCCGCCGCGCCTGCACCTGGACGACGAAGCGCTGTGGTCGCAAGGCGTCGCGTACGCGCCGCAGGTGCCCGGCCGCAGCGGCGCGGACCTGGCCTACCTGATCTACACCTCCGGCTCCACCGGCGCGCCCAAGGGCGTGATGGTGGAACACCGCAACGCGGCGCAACTGGCCGCGGCGCAAGTGCGGCGCTTCCGCCTGGGCCGACGCAGCCGGGTGCTGCAATTCAATTCGATCGGTTTCGACGCCAGCGTGTTCGACCTGCTGATGGCGTTCGTGCGCGGCGGCGCGCTGTATCTGCCGGAACCGGCCGAGCGCGCGTCGGCGCAGGCGGCGATGGCGTTCGTGCGCCGCCACCGCATCACCCACGCGACCCTGCCGCCGGCGCTGTTGCAAGGCCAGCCGGTGCCGCGCTTCGAGCACCGTCCGACGCTGCTGTTCGGCGGCGAGGCGCCGAATCCGGCGCTGATGCGCGCGCTGTCGGCGCATGCGCGCGTGGTCAACGCCTACGGCCCGACCGAAACCACGGTCTGCGCCAGCGCCTGGACCGCGCCGCGCGATTTCGCCCAGGCGCCCGACGCGCCGCTGCCGATCGGCCGGCCGCTGGCCAACGTGCGCCTGTACCTGCTCGACGCGCAGCGGCAACCGGTGCCGACCGGATCGGTCGGCGAGCTGTACATCGGCGGCGCCGGCGTGGCGCGCGGCTATTTCGGCCGTCCCGACCTGACCGCCGAACGTTTTCTCGACGATCCCTTCGATCCGCGGCCGGGCGCGCGCATGTACCGCAGCGGCGATCTGGCCCGCTATCTGTCCGACGGCGAACTGCTGTTCCTCGGCCGCAACGACGAACAGATCAAGCTGCGCGGCTTCCGCATCGAACCGGGCGAGATCCAGGCGCGGCTGAGCGAACATCCGGCGGTGCGCGATTGCGCGGTGATCGCGCGCGAGGACCGCGCCGGCGAGCCGTATCTGGCCGCGTATCTGGTCGCCGACCGCACCCACCCCGCCGCGCAGGGCGAGGACGCGCTCGCCGCGACCTTGCGCGCGTTCCTGGCCGAACGCCTGCCCGACTACATGCGCCCGACCGCGTTCGTACGCATCGACGCGCTGCCGCTGACCGCGCACGGCAAGCTCGACCGGCGCGCATTGCCCGCCCCCGGCGGCGACGACTTCGCCCACGCCGCCTACCAACCGCCGCAGCCCGGCGAGGAACGGCGGCTGGCGGCGCTGTGGCGGGAACTGCTGGGCGTGGAGCGGGTCGGCCGCCACGACGATTTCTTCGAACTCGGCGGCCATTCGCTGCGCGCGGTGCAATTGGCCGCGCGGCTGGGCGAAGAATTCGACGCGCAGGTGCCGGTGCGCGAACTGTTCGCGCATTCGCGCCTGGACCGGATGGCCGCGCTGCTGCATGCGCACGCCGGCGCGGCGGTCGGCGACGCGGCGTTCGACGGCGTGGCGGCCGACGGCGCGGACCTGGACGCCGAAGCGGCGCTCGACCCGGCCATCGACGGCGCCGGGCTACGCGCGGCGGCGGCAGCCGCGGATTGCCGCGAGCTGTTGCTGACCGGCGCCACCGGCTTCCTCGGCGCGTTCTTGTTGCAGGCCTTGTTGCAGGCCACTTCGGCGCGCGTGCACTGTCTGGTGCGCTGCGCCGACCCGGCCGACGGCCGGCGCCGTCTCGAAACCGCGCTGGCCGCGCTCGGTCTCGACGGCGTCGCCGACCCGGCGCGGGTCGCGATCGTGCCGGGCGATCTGGCCCAGCCGCGGCTGGGCTTGAGCGAGTCGGGATTCGATGCGCTGTCCGAACGCATCGACGCGATCTACCACAACGGCGCCTGGGTCAATTCGCTGCACGGCTACGCCGCGCTCAAGCCGGCCAACGTCGGCGGCACGATCGAGGTCATGCGCCTGGCCGCGCGGACGCGGCGCAAGCACGTGCACTACGTTTCGACCCTGAGCACCGTGCCCGCGCCCGCGCAGGTGCGCGCGCTGGGCGCGCCTGCCGGCGACGAGGAAGCGCTGGCGCGGTGCTGGCGCGCGCTCGGCAGCGGCTACGCACGCAGCAAATGGGTGGCCGAACGGCTGCTGCGCGCCGGCGGCGAGCGCGGGCTGCCGTTCACCGTCTACCGTCCGACCCACATCGCCGGCGCCGGCGGCGACGGCGCCTGCAACCTCAGCGACGCCTGGAGCCTGTTCGTGCAGGCGTGCTACCGGCTCGGCAACGCGCCGGACATCGACCTGCGCATGAACTCGCTGGCGGTGGACCGCATGGCCGCGGCGATCGTCGAGCTGTCGCTGCGCGGCGACAGCGACGGCCGCAGCTTCAACCTCGCCGACCCGCACGGGTACCGGTTGGCCGACTGGATCGATTGCGCGTTGGAACAAACCGGCATGGCCGCGGCCAAGCGTCCGTACCCGCAGTGGTTGCGCGATTGCGCGGCGCACCCGGCGACTGCGGCGATCGCCTCGATCCTGCCGCCCGAGCTGAGCCCGCACGCCGACGCGGACGGCGAACCCGAGCAAAGCCCGATCGCCAATGCCGTGGCCGAACGGCTCGATCCGGCGCGCTTCCCCGCTCTCGATCGCGACCACCTGCGCCGCTGCGCGCAGTGGTTGCGCCGCCACTGCGACTGATCCGCTGTCATTCCCCTTCCAACCACCGATCGTGACGACACCATGGACGAGCTGCGTACGAATCCCAACCCGGCGCCCGCCGGCGCCACCCGCGCCGATCGCGGCGACGTTGCCGCCGGTGCGCCCGCACCGCGATGCGAAACCGACATCGTCGGGTTCGCGCACGGCGAATCCAGCCCGATGCGCGCCGAGACCGACGCGTCCGCGGCCGACGCAGCGCTGGCGTATTGGCGCCGCGCGCTGAGCGGCGCGCCGGCGCGGCTGGACTTGCCGACGCGGCAACCGCGCCCGGCGCAAGCGTGCATCGACGGCGCGATGCTGCCGCTGCGGATCGACGCCGCGCTCGCCGACGCGCTGCGGCGGCGCGCGGACCGCGACGGCAGCGGTCTGTTCGCGCTGGTGCTGGCCGCGTGGGCGTTGGTGCTCTCCCGGCTTTCCGGCCAGGACGATATCGTCGTCGGCGCGTCCGACGCGCAGCGCGAACCGGCCGGCGGCCCGCCGCCCGACGAGGTCTGCGCCGACGCCCTGGCGCTGCGCATCGACCTGTCCGGCGATCCCGAAGCCGGCGAACTGATCGCCCGCGTCCGCCGCTGCGCGCTCGAAGCCCGGGATCGCGCGTTGCCGCTCGAGCGCGTGGCCGAAGCGCTGATCCCGCCGCACCGCGCCGACCGCGCGCCGCTGTTCCAGGCCCTGTTCGCCTGGCAGGACGGGCACGCCGCAGCTGCGACGCCGTCGGGCACCGACGCGTCGGCGCACAGCGCCGGACTCGATCTCGAACTTCGGCTCGGCGAACGCGACGGCGGCCTGACCGGCGGCTTGCGCTACGCCACCGCGTTGTTCGATGCCGCGATGATCGAACGCCACCGCGGCTACCTGCTCGCCGCGCTGCGCGCCTTCGCCGACGACGTCGCCGGGCCGGCCGCCGGCATCGACCTGCTCGACGCCGACGAGCGCAGGCTGCAATTGCACGATTGGAACCGCACCGACGCCGACTATCCGCGCGACGCCTGCTTCCACGCCTTGTTCGAACAGCAGGCGCGGCGCACGCCGGACGCGGCCGCGCTCGAACACGCCGGCGCCGCACTGAGCTACGCCGCGCTCGACGCCGCCGGCAATCGTCTGGCCCGGCGCCTGCTCGCCGCCGGCGTGGCGCCCGACCGGCGCGTGGTCTTGTGCGCGCGGCGCGGCTTCGACGCGATCGTCGCGATCCTGGCCGTGCTCAAGGCCGGCGGCGCCTACGTGCCGCTGGATCCCGCCCACGTCAGCGCACGCAGCCTGCGCGTGCTCGCCGACGCCGCGCCGGTGTGCGTGCTGACCGATGCCGAAGGCGGCCGCGCCCTGGCGGCAGTCGGCGATATCGGCGCGTGGCCGCAGCTGACGATCGACGGTGCGGCAGCGGCGAGCGACGGCGACGCGGCGCCGCTGCGAACCGACGTCCGCCCCGAGCATCTGGCCTACATCGTCTACACCAGCGGCTCCACCGGCGAGCCCAAGGGCGCGATGATCGAACACCGCAACCTGGTCCAGTTCGCCCACAGCCAGGCCGAACGCTTCGGCATCGGCGAACGCAGCCGGATCGGTCAGTTCGCGTCGCTAAGCTTCGACGCCAGCCTGATCGAGATCGGCCTGAGCCTGATCCGTGGCGCGACGCTGTGCATCCCCAGCGAGCGCGAACGCGCCGACGCCGACGCGTACCTGGACTGGATCGCGCGCGAACGCATCGGCTTGAGCTATATGCCGCCGGCGTTCCTGCAGGGACGCGATCGCTTCCCCGACTTCGCGGCCGCGCCGACGTTCCTGGTCGGCGGCGAAGCGGTGCCGCCGGGCCTGCTGAGCGCCTTGCGACGCGGCGGCGCGCGCCCGGTGAACGTGTACGGCCCGACCGAAACCACGGTGCTGGCCACCGCCTGGGAACCGCCGCCGCACTGGCCCGGCGACGCGCCCACACCGATCGGCCGGCCGCTGGCCAACACCCGCGCCTATGTGCTCGACGCGCAGCGCCGGCCGTTGCCGCTGGGCGCGCCGGGCGAGCTGTATCTCGGCGGCGCCGGGGTCGCGCGCGGCTACCTCGGCCGCCCCGACCTCGACGCCCAACGCTATTTTCCCGATCCCTTCGACCCGGCGCCGGGCGCGCGCATGTACCGCAGCGGCGATCTGGTGCGCTATCGCGACGACGGCGAACTGATGTTCCTCGGCCGCAACGACGGCCAGGTCAAGCTGCGCGGCTACCGCATCGAACTGGGCGAAATCGAAGCGCGCCTGCGCGAACACGCGGCGGTGCGCGAGGCCGCGGTGCTGCTGCGCGAGGACGAGCCCGGGCGTAAACGACTGGTGGCCTATGTGGTCGCCGCCGCGGCCGGCGAAGGCGAGCTCGCGACCGCGCTGCGCACGCATCTGATCCCGCGCCTGCCCGGCTACATGCTGCCGGCCGCGTACGTGCGCCTGGACGCGCTGCCGCTCAATCCGAACGGGAAGCTCGACCGCCGCGCCCTGCCCGCCCCCGGCGCCGATGCGTTCGCGCGCCGCGCTTACGCGCCGCCGCAAGGCGAGCTGGAAACCCTGCTCGCGCAGTGGTGGCAGGAGTTGCTGCACAGCGACCCGGTCGGCCGCGGCGACGACTTCTTCGAACTCGGCGGCCATTCGCTGCTGGCGATGCGGCTGCTCGCGCGCTTGCGCGAGGAACTCGGCGTGGCGGTGGCGCCGTCGCTGCTGTTCCGCCGCCCGCGCCTGGCCGGTTTCGCCGAGGCGCTGTTGGCCGCGGCCCTGCAGGATCACGACTGAGGAACATGCCATGACCTTGATCAAAGCCATCCTCGGCCGGCTCGATCCGGCGCAGATCGAACACCTGCGCGAACTGCGCCGCGAGCTCGGCCTGGACGCCGCCGGCACCGCCGAACCGGCGTTGGCGCCGCGCGCGCACGACGGCGACGCGCTGCCGATGTCGTCGGCGCAACAGCGGCTGTGGTTCCTGACCCAGCTGGACGGCGCAAGCGCCAGCTACCACGTGCCCTTGGCCGTGCGTCTGCGCGGCGCGCTCGACCGCGCGGCGCTCGCGCGCGCGCTCGATGCGTTGTTCGCCCGCCAGCAGGCGCTGCGCAGCGTATTTCCCGCGCGCGACGGCGAGCCGGTCGCGCAGTTGCTGCCGGCCGCGCACGGCCTGCCGCTGCGCGAGCGCGACCTGCGCGCAGGCGGCGATCCCGAGGTCGCCCGCGCGGCGCTTGCCGCTGCGGAACTGCACGCCCCGTTCGATCTCGCCGCCGGCCCGCTGGTGCGCGCCACGCTGTTCCGTCTGGGCGACGAGGATTACGAACTGCTGCTGATCCAACACCACATCGTCTGCGACGGCTGGTCGATGGACGTGCTCGCGCGCGAACTCAGCGCGCTCTACAACGCGTTCGCCGCCGGCCGCGCCGATCCGCTGCCGCCGTTGGCCCTGCACTACTGCGATTACGCCGCCTGGCAGCGCGGCGGCGCCGACAGCCCGCGGCTGCGCGCGCAAAGCGACTACTGGCAACAGCGTCTCGCCGGCGCGCCGCAGCGCCTGGAACTGCCCACCGACCGGCCGCGTCCGGCGCAGCAGTCCTTCGCCGCCGCGAGCGTGCCGCTGCGCCTGGACGCGCACGACACCGCCGCGCTCAAGCGGCGCGCCCGCAGCCGCGGCGCCAGCGCGTTCATGGCCGTGCTGGCGGCGTGGTCGGCGCTGCTCGCGCGCCTGTCCGGCCAGGACGAAGTCGTCGTCGGCACGCCCGCCGCCAATCGCAGCCAGGCCTTGCTGCAGCCGCTGATCGGTTTCTTCGTCAATACCCTGGCCCTGCGCGTGGACGTGGCCGGCTGGGCCAGTCTGGGCGAATTGCTCGAACGCGCGCGCGACGCCGCGCTGGAAGCGCAGGACCGCCAGGATCTGCCGTTCGAGCGCGTGGTCGAGCGCTTGCAGCCGCAGCGCCGGCTCGACGCCACGCCGCTGTTCCAGGTCATGCTGGCCTGGCAGAGCAACGCGCCGCCGGTGTTCGCCTTCGACGGCGTGCGCGCCGATCCGCCGCGGCTGACCGGCGACACGCTCAGGGTCGACCTGGAACTGCATCTGCACGAGGACGACGACGGCATCGTCGGCGAACTGCAGTACAGCACCGCGCTGTTCGACGCCGCCACCATGCGCCGCCACGTCGGTTATCTGCTGACCCTGCTGCGGGCGATGAGCGCCGACGACAGCCGCGCGCCGGCGTCGGTGGAACTGCCGGATGCGGCCGAGCTCGCGTTGCAGTTGCACGAATTCAACCGCAGCGCCGCGGCGCCGGCGACGCACGAGGGCGTGCACCGCGCGTTCGAGCGGCAGGCCCGCGCCACGCCCGCGGCGATCGCGCTGGTCCACGGCGAGCAACGGCTCGACTACGCCGCGCTCGACCGCCTCGCCGAACGCCTGGCGGCGCGCCTGTGCGCGGCCGGCCTGGGCCGCGGCGGCATCGTCGCGTTGTGTTTGCAGCGCGGCATCGCGCCGGTGGTGGCGATGCTGGCTACGCTCAAGGCCGGCGGCGCGTATTTGCCGCTGGATCCTGATTATCCACGCGAACGTCTCGGACGGATCCTCGCCGATGCCGGCGCGACGCTGCTGCTCGCCGACGAAGCCGGGCGCGACGCCTTGGCCGACTGCGGCGCGGCGCTGCCGCCGATGCTCGATCCGCACGACCGGGACTTCGCGGATGGCGCCATTGCCGACGACCGCTTCGGCGACGATCCCGAAGCGCCGGCCTACCTCATCTACACCTCCGGCTCCACCGGCGTACCCAAAGGCGTGCTGATGCCGCACCGCCCCTTGCTCAACCTGCTGCGCTGGCAGGCGCGCACGCTGCCGCCGGCGCAAACCACGCTGCAATACGCCGCGCTCGGCTTCGACGTGGCGTTCCAGGAAATCTTCGGCTGCCTCGGCCAGGGCGGAACGCTGGTGCTGGTCGACGCGCCGCTGCGCTTCGATTTCCCCGCCCTGCTCGCGCAGCTGTGCGCGCAGCGGGTGCAGCGTCTGCATCTGCCGTACATCGCGCTGCAAGGGCTGGCCGAAGCCGTCGTCCAGTGCGATGCGGCGCAGGCGCAGGAACTCGACCGGCACTTGCGCGATGTCGCGGTGGCCGGCGAAGCGCTGCGGATCACTCCGCAGATCCGCCGCATGTTCGAACGGCTCGGCAGCGCGCGCCTGCACAATCATTACGGGCCCAGCGAAACCCACGTCGCTACCGCCCACACCTTGCCGCGCGAGCCCGCGCATTGGCCCGAGCTGCCGCCGATCGGCCAGCCGATCGACCGCGCGCGCGTCTACCTGCTCGATCCGCAGCGACGCCCGGTGCCGCTCGGCGCGGCCGGCGAGCTCTACATCGGCGGCGACGCGGTCGCGCAAGGCTATCGCGGCCAGCCGCAGCTTACGGCCGAACGCTTCCTCGCCGATCCCTTCGCCGCGACCGGCGACGACGCCGCGCCGCGCATGTACCGCAGCGGCGATCTGGCCCGCTACCGCAACGACGGCAGCCTGCTGTTTCTCGGCCGCAACGACCGCCAGATCAAGATCCGCGGCTTCCGGGTCGAACCCGGCGAAATCGAAGCGCAGCTGGCCGGCCAGCCCGGCGTCGCCGAGACCGCGGTCGTCGCGCGCGAAGACCGGCCTGGCGAAACCCGTCTGGTCGCCTACGTGGTGCCGACCGATCCTTCGCTTCCGCATGCGCAACTCGCCGCCGAACTGCGCGCCGCGGTCGCCGCGGCGCTGCCCGACTACATGCGGCCGGCGGCCTTCGTCGCCTTGCCGCGGCTGCCGCTGACGCCGAACGGCAAGCTCGACCGCGATGCGCTGCCGGCGCCGGACGGCAGCGATCTGGCCCGGCGCAGCGCGCAGCCGCCGCGGCCCGGCGCAGAAACCGAACTGGCGCAGATCTGGCGCGCCCTGCTCGGCGTCGAAGCGATCGGCCGCGACGATCACTTCTTCGAGCTCGGCGGGCACTCGCTGCTGGCCGCAAGGCTGGCCGCGCAACTGAGCCAGCGCGCGAACGCGCCGGTGCCGGTGCGTCAGGTGTTCCTGCGCCCGCTGCTGCGCGAGATGGCCGCGCTGCTGACATCGGCCGCGCCTGCGTCCGCGCATTCGCCGCTCGACCTCGCCGCCGAAGCGAGGCTGCCCGACGACCTGCGCGGCCACGGCCCGGCGCGCGCGCAGAGCGCACCGCAACGGGTGCTGCTGACCGGCGCCAACGGTTTCCTCGGCGCTTATCTCTTGCGCGAATTGCTGCGGCGCACGCCGGCGCGCGTGCACTGCCTGCTGCGTTGCGCCGATGCCGCGCAGGGCCGCCTGCGCCTGCGCAACGCGTTGAGCGCATTCGGCCTGGACGCGGACTGCGACCTCGATCGGATCGACATCGAACCCGGCGACCTCGCCGCGCCCGCGCTGGGTTTGACGCCCGAGCGC
Organism: Lysobacter enzymogenes; assembly: GCF_017355525.1. Taxonomy (NCBI): domain Bacteria; kingdom Pseudomonadati; phylum Pseudomonadota; class Gammaproteobacteria; order Lysobacterales; family Lysobacteraceae; genus Lysobacter; species Lysobacter enzymogenes. The sequence goes on from NZ_CP067395.1 coordinate 1,445,336, forward strand.
TTCGACGCGCTCGGCGAACGCCTCGACGCGATCTACCACAACGGGGCCTGGGTCCACTCGCTGCATCCTTACCGCACGCTCAAGCCGGCCAATGTGCTCGGCACGCTGGAGGTGATGCGGCTGGCCGCGCGCGGCGCGCCGACCCGCGTGCACTACGTGTCCACCGTCGCCGCGCTGTCGCCGCGCGATCCGCTCGCGGACGCCGATCTCGACGAAGAAACGCTGCTCGCGCGCTGGCAAGGCCTGCGCACCGGTTACGCGCAAAGCAAATGGACCGCCGAACGGCTGCTGCGCGCCGGCGCCGCGCGCGGCCTGCCGTTCGCGGTGTACCGCCCCACCCACATCAGCGGCGACAGCGCCACCGCGCTCGGCAACGACCGCGACAGCTGGAGCCTGTTCGTCGACGCCTGCCTGCGCCACCGCTGCGTGCCGACGCTGGAGGCCGCGCTGAACTGGCTGCCGGTGGACTGGATGAGCGCGTTCCTGGTCGAGCTGTCGCTGCGCGAGGGCCTGGACGGACGCAGCCTCAACCTGATCCATCCGCATTCGTTCCCGTTCGCGCGCCTCGCCGACGCCATCGCCGCCAGCGACGGCGCGCGGGTGCGGCGGGTCGATTATCGCGACTGGCTCGCGCTCGTCGCCGCCGACCCGGCCAGCGCCGAGGTCGCCGCGGTGCTGTCGGCCGATGCGGCCGACGCGACCGGCGCGACCGGCGTAACCGCCGCGACCGCCGCGTTCGAAGATCCGCGCATCGGCAACGCCGTCGCCGAACTGATCGGGCAGGCGCGCTGCCCGCCGCTCGACGACGCGCTGCTGCGCGCCTACGTGGACGGCCGCAACCACGCGCTGGCTGCGCGCCGCGGGGGCTGAGCGGCTTCGCTCAGGCCTGCGCGCGCAACCACGCCGCCAGCCGCGCCGCCGGCGAACCGGCGCGCGCCGGCGCCGGCGCCAGCAGGTAGTACGCGCTGCCGTCGGCGACGAAGCCCAGCGGCGCGGCCAGCACGCCGGATTCGACGTCGTCGCGCACCAGCTGCCACGGCCCGATCGCCGCGCCGACGCCGGCCGCGGCGGCCTGCAGGCTGAAGTAGAAATGCTCGAACGTCTGCGCCGTCGCCGCCGCGGGACGCTTGCGCCGCGCCGCGCGCGCCCAGTCGTCCCAGGCGCCGGCGCGGGTGGCGCTGTGCAGCAGGCAGGCGCCGGGCGCGAAGCGCGCGCTGCGGCCGCTGCCTTCGACGTGGGCGTCGCGATAGGCCGGGCTGCACACCGGGCCGACCCGTTCGTCGAACAAGTGCAGCGCGTGCACGCCGCGGCCCCAGGCGAAATCGTTGCGGCGGATCGCCAGGTCGACCTCGCCGAAGCCGACCGCGCCGCCGCCGGCCACCCATTGCAGGGCGATCTGCGGATGCGCGGCCTGGAACGCCGGCAGGCGCGGGATCAGCCAGCGCATCAGCAGGGTCGGTTCGCACGACACCACCAGCGCCGGTTTGCGCGGCGGCTCGCGCAGTTCGCGCACGGTCGCGGCGAGCAGTTCGAACGCGCCGGCCGCGGCGTCGCGCAGGCGCTCGCCGGCTTGGGTCAGGTGGACGCGCTGGTTGCGGCGTTCGAACAACTGCACGCCGAGCGCGTCCTCGATCGAACGCACGGCGCGGCTGACCGCGCCGTGGGTCAGGTGCAGTTCCTGCGCGGCGCGGGTGAAGCCGCCCAGGCGCGCGGCCGCCTCGAAGCAGCGCAGCGCGCCCAGCGGCGGCAGCGCGGTCCGCGCGCGCCATGCGGGCAGTGAGTTTTGCTCACCATCGTCGTGAGAATCCATCGTTTGCGGCTCGGCTGGCCCGCATCTAATTTAGCCGCAAACCGACCCGACCGTGCGGACCGCCCATGCAGGAATTGTTAGCCGTAGTCACCATCACCGCGCTGGCGGTGATCAGCCCCGGCCCGGACTTCGCGATGGTCTCGCGCAACGGCCTGCTGCGTTCGCGTCGCGCCGGCGTGCTGACCGCGCTCGGCATCGCCCTGGGCGTGTGGGTGCACGTGGGCTATACCCTGCTCGGGGTCGGGCTGGTGATCCGCGAATCGATCCAGTTGTACGCCGCGCTCAAGCTGCTCGGCGCTTTGTATCTGCTGTGGCTCGGCGTGAAGATGCTGCGCTCGCGCGACGCCGACGACACCGCGGCCGCGGCGCCGCCGGCCGCGGCCGGCGATTTCGCCGCCTTGCGCACCGGTTTCCTGACCAATGCGCTGAATCCCAAGTGCACGGTGTTCGTGGTCAGCCTGTTCCTGCAGGTGGTGGGGCCGGACACGCCGTTGAGCGTGAAGCTCGGCTACGGCGCGTTCGTCTCCGGCGCCCACCTGCTGTGGTTCGCGCTGGTCGCCCTGCTGTTCTCGCAGGGCGCGGTGCGGGCGCGGCTGCTGCGCTGGCGGCGCGGCATCGACCGCGCGTTCGGCGTCTTGCTGATCGGCTTCGGCGCGCTGCTGGCGGGCTCGGCGCTGCGGCGCTGAGCGCGCTTCGCGCTTACGCCGCGCGCAACTGCCCGACCTGCTCCAGCGCGCCGGCCACGGCGCGTTCGGCGTGTTCGGCGCCCAGGCGCACGCCTTCGGCGCGCACGAACTCGAGCCGGGTCACGCCGAGGAAACCGAAGAACGCGCGCAGATAGTTCTCATGGTGCTCCAGCGCCGCCATCGGCGACTCCGGCGCGTACACGCCGCCGCGGCTGGAGGCGACGATCACGCGCTTGGCCCCGAGCAACCCCTGCGGCGCGCCGCCGTCGTAGCTGAAGGTCTTGCCGGGCACGGCCAGCGCATCGAGCCAGGCCTTGAGCGGCGCGGGCACGCTGAAGTTGTACATCGGCGCGCCGATGACGATGGCGTCGGCCGCCAGCACCTGCGCCAGCGCCGCGTTGAGCGCGCGCACCTCGTCGTTGCCGGCCGGCGCGGACGCGTCCAGCGCATGCGCGTTGGCCGTGCTCAACTGCGGCAGCGGCTCGCGGTTGAGGTCGCGGTAGATCACGTTCGCGCCGGGCGTCAGCGCGCTGAGTCTGGACACGATCGCCGCCGACAGCTTGCGGCTGACCGACTGGTCCTCGAGGATGCTCGAATCGATGTGCAGGATGTTCATGGTCGGGTCGCCAGTGAATGCCTAAAGGAAGGGGGGGCGCGAAAAACCCCTGCAAACGCAGGCGTTTCGCGCTTGCCGGGCAATCTATTGGCGTATAGTGATCCTCACAAGAAGGATGATTTTCCGGACTGGGTATGCCCGACCATACTGACCCCTGCAGCCAGCACGCCGACCGCGTCGACGAGGCGCACGCCGAAATCCGCGCCGCGTTCGCGGTGTTCGCCGGCAAATGGAAGCTGGAAATCCTGTGGCTGCTGAGCCAGCGCATGCATCGCTTCAACGAGCTCAAGCGCGCGATCCCCGGCGTCACCCAGCACATGCTGACCCAGCAGTTGCGCGAGCTGGAGAGCGACGGCGTGGTCCGCAGAACGGTCTATCCCGAAATCCCGCCGCGGGTGGAATACGAAATCACCGAAGACGCGCGCCGGCTGCGGCCGGTGTTCGAGGCGATCTTCGCCTGGTCGCGCCAGCGCGGCGCGGCGCCCGGCGCCGAGGATGCGGCGGCCTGAAGGCCGCGCCGGACGGGCCTTCGGGCCCGTTTTTGTTTTCAGGGCCGGAAAAGACTGATTTGGAGCCCGACAAGAGCGCCCGACCTTCTCGGCGGGAGGGCCTGACGGCCTTCCCGCAACGGCCCGTGCCCGGGATTTGTATCCCAATGTATCCGCCGCCTCCCAGGCCACATTAGGCGACAAAAGCGCCGCTGCGCCGACACGTTGCCGATACCCCGCCGCTCCGAAATAGCGCCACACCCACCGGGCGCCACCTTCAGGAGCGAATCATGCGGACTGCCACTGCCACCCTCACCCACGCCACCTCGCCGCTGTCGAGCGCACTGTTCCCGCGCATCGACGCGGTCGGCGCCTGGATCGCGCCGGTCGCGCTGCGCGCGCTGTTGGCCTGGGAGTTCGTCGAATCCGGCCTGGAGAAGTTCAACGGCGAAAACTGGTTCGCCGAACTCGGCGACAAGTTCCCTTGGCCGTTCTCGCTGTTCGGCGCCGATGCGTCGTGGTTCGCCGCGACCTGGCTGGAACTGATCGGCGGTCTGGCGCTGCTGATCGGCTTGGGCACGCGCTGGTTCGCGTTCGCGCTGTGGGTGCTGACCGTGGTCGCGATCTACACCGTGCACTGGCCCGAGCACTGGTCGAGCCTGGCCGAGCTGTGGCAGGGCTATGCGATCAGCGACCAGGGCCACGGCAACTACAAGCTGCCGCTGATCTATCTGGCGATGCTGCTGCCGCTGATCCTCGGCGGCGGCGGGCGCTTCAGCCTGGATCATCTGATCGCGCGCTCCTTCCAAGGTTTTTCGCTGCGCAACGCAGCCGACGCCGACGCCTGCACCTGGGCCTTGGTCGCGCTCGGCTTCGGCCTGCCGAGCGCCCTGCTGCTGCCGTGGTTCGGCGGCGCGCTGATCGCGCTGGCCGCGGCGCTGGCGCTGGCCGCGCAGTGGCGACGCGTCCGCCTGCCGCGCAACGCCGTCGTCGCCGCGCACGCCTGAGCATCCGTTTCCCGCAGCGCGCCTGCGCTCGCATCTCCCTTTCGTTTCCGCGCCGCCACCGCGGCGCTCATCCCCGCGGCCCGTCCGCACCTTCAGGAGTACCACCATGTCGCGCAACCACAACGCTGCCGCCCGTCCCGTCCGCACTCTCGGCCTGCTCGGCGTCGCCCTCGGCGGCGGCCTGCTGCTCGCCGGCCAGGCGTTCGCTTCGCAACCGCTGGCCCAGGGCTATCTGGTCTCCGCCGGCCACGCCGCCAAGGCCGCCGAAGGCAAATGCGGCGAGGGCAAGTGCGGCGAAGAAAGCTTCGCCCAGACCGACCGCAACCACGACGGCAAGGTCTCGCGCGAGGAGTTCGTCGCCCGCGCTCCGGATCGCGCCGCCGAGTTCGACGGCATCGACAAGAACCGCGACGGCTCGATCTCGCTGCCCGAAGCGCTGGAGTCGGTGAAGGCCGCGCGCAAGGCCGCCGGCAAGCCGGTCGGCGAAGGCAAGTGCGGCGAGGGCAAGTGCGGCGCCGGCAAGCGCTGAGCTCGATCGGCTTCGTTCGTCCGCATCGTTGAACCACGACGCCCCTTCCTCTCCCTCCCCCGGGAAGGGGCGTCCTTTCCGCCACGAGGCTCCGTCATGACCGCACTCCCCGCCCCCATCCGCGCCGGTCTCGGCCTGCGCCGCGCGCTGCTCGCGCAACTCGCCGCGATGGACGACGGCGCCGTCGACGTCCTCGAATGCGCGCCCGACAACTGGATCGGCGTCGGCGGCCGCGCCGGCGCGGCGCTGGCGCAGCTGGCCGCGCGCTTCCCGCTGACTTGCCACGGCCTGTCGCTGTCGCTCGGCGGCAGCGCCCCGCTCGACCGCGAGCTGCTGCGCCGCACCCGCGAATTCCTCGACCGCCACCGGGTCGCGCTGTACAGCGAACACCTGAGCTATTGCAGCGACGACGGCCATCTCTACGACCTGTTGCCGATCCCGTTCACCGACGAAGCCGTGCGCCACGTCGCCGCGCGCATCCGCCAGACCCAGGACGCCTTGGGCCGGCGCATCGCGGTGGAGAACGTGTCCTACTATGCCGCACCGCATCAGGCGCTGGCCGAGATCGATTTCATCCTGGCCGTGCTCGCCGAAGCCGATTGCGACCTGCTGCTGGACGTCAACAACCTCTACGTCAACGCCCACAACCACGGCTACGACGCGCAGGCCTTCCTGGCGCGGCTGCCGGCCGCGCGCATCGCCTCGCTGCACATCGCCGGGCATTACGACGACGACAGCGGCCTGAAGGTCGACACCCACGGCGCGCCGGTGCGCGGCGACGTGTGGCAGTTGCTGGCCCAGGCGTATGCGCGCTTCGGCGTGCGCCCGACCCTGCTGGAACGCGACTTCGGTTTTCCGCCGCTGGGCGAATTGCTGGCGGAAGTCGAACGCATCCGTTCGTTGCAGGCCGCGGCCGACGGCGTTGCCGCGGGCCTCGTCGCGAACCGGGAGCCGGCCCATGTCTGAGCGCCTGCGCCGCCAGCAGTTCGCCCTGACCCGGCACCTGCGCGACCCGGAGCGTTATCCGCCGCCGCCGGGCATCGAGGAGCGCCGCCTGCGGATCTATCGCGAGCTGTTGATCGGTTCGGTCGAAGGCCTGCTCGCCGGCGGTTTCCCGGTGCTGCGCGAAACGCTCGGCGAGGCGCAATGGCGCGCGCTGGTGCGGCGCTTCTACGCCGCGCACCGCTGCGCCACGCCGTTGTTCCCGCAGGTCGGCGGCGAGTTCGTCGCGTTCCTGCAAAGCCGTCGCGGCGCAGTGCGCGGCGCGCCGTGGCTGGCCGAGCTGGCGCACTACGAGTGGGCCGAAGCGGCGCTGCTGGCCTGCGACGACGCCGCGCCGGCGCACCGCGGCGACGGCGACCTGCTCGAAGGCGCACCGTTGCTGGCGCCGTGGGCGTGGCCGCTGGCGTATCGCTGGCCGGTGCAGCAAATCGGCCCGGACTTCCAGCCGCGCCGCGCGCCGGCCGCGCCGACCCTGCTGCTGGTGCACCGCGACCGCGACGGCGATGTGCGCTTCGCGCAACTGGCGCCGCTGTCGTATCGCCTGCTCGATGCGCTGCGCCAGCACCGCCGCAGCGGCGCCGGGCATCTGCGCGCGCTCGCCGCCGAAGCCGGCGCGCCGGCCGATGCGCTGCTCGCCGAAGGCCGCGCCGCGCTCGAACAGTGGCGCGAGCAAGGCGTGGTGCTCGGCGTCGCCGAAGACCTCGTTGCGTCCCAACCGTCCGCCGCCAGGAGCCGCGCATGAACGCTTATCGCCCCTACTTCAGCGGCTGGTCGCTGCTGAGCCTGATCGCCGTCGCGGTGCTGGCCATGACCGGCCTCACCCTCGCTTCGCAGGCCGACCTGGTCGAAGGCGTGCACAGCGCCGTGCGCGCGACCGCGCGCAGTTCGTTCGCGCTGTTCCTGCTCGCCTTCACCGCCTCGGCCTTCGCCGTCCTGCTGCCCGGACCGGCCAGCGCGGCGCTGCTGCGCGAGCGGCGCTACATCGGCCTGGGCTTCGCGTTCTCGCATCTGGTCCATGCCGTCGTCATCTACGCCTACGGCCGGCTCGCTCCGGAGTTCTGGCCCGGCCGCACCGGGCTGGCCAACGTCCCCGGCAGCATCGGCTATCTGTTCCTGCTGGCGATGACCGTCACCTCGTTCAAGCCGGTCGCCCGGCGCATGAGCGCGAACGCGTGGAAGCGCCTGCACACCGCCGGCATGTGGGTGCTCGCCGCGGTGTTCGCGCTGTCCTACTTCAAACGCATTCCGATGAACCCCGCCTATGCCCTGCCGTTCGCGCTGCTGATCGCAGCGACGGCGGTGCGGCTGGTCGGCAAGTTCGCGCTGCGCAACAAACGCCGCCAGCGCGCGACCTCCGGCGCAGCCGCCGCGCTGCGCGCGTCCTGACCCTTCCCACCCTCACCAGGAGTCGTACTCATGACCCACACTCTCGAAGAAGTCCTCTACACCGCCCGCACCCGCACCACCGGGGGCCGCGAAGGCAACGGCCGCAGCGACGACGGCGCACTCGACGTGCGCCTGGCCACGCCCGGTTCCGGCCGGCCCGGCAGCAATCCCGAACAGCTGTTTGCGGTCGGCTATTCGGCCTGTTTCATCGGCGCGATGCAGCTGGCGGCCGCGCAGCACAAGCTCCGGCTGCCGGCCGACACCGCGATCGAAGCCGAAGTCAGCCTCGGCCGCATCGACGGCGGCGCGCACTACCAGCTCGCGGCCAAGCTGCGCATCGCCCTGCCGGGCCTCGACGACTCGCTCAAGCGCACGCTGGTGGAAACCGCGCACGCCACTTGCCCGTATTCGCGAGCCATCGGCAGCAACATCGATGTCGAATTCGAGCTGATCTGACTTTCTGCTTTTTCAACGAGACCTCCCCATGCTCCGCACCGCCCTGTTCCTCGCGCTCGCCGTCGCAGCGACCGCGCCCGCAAGCGCCGCCGAAATCCGCGACGCCGACGCTCCGACCGTGATCCTCGCCCACGGCGCCTTCGCCGACGGCGCCAGCTGGGACAAGGTCGTCCCGATCCTGCACAGTTGGGGCGTGCGCGCCGTCGCCGTGCACGAGCCCTTGAGCTCGCTGCACGACGACGCCGACGCGGTGCGCCGCGCGATCCGCGCCGCGCCGGGCCCGGTGGTGCTGGTCGGCCACTCCTGGGGCGGCAGCGTCATCACCGAGGCCGGCGCGGATCCGAAAGTGAAGTCGCTGGTCTACGTCGCCGCGTTCGCGCCCGATGTCGGCCAGAACAGCGCCCAGCAAGGCCAGAACTATCCGCAGCCGCCTGGGCTGGCGGGCCTACGCGAACGCGAGGGTTGGCTGTGGCTCGACGAGGCCAACGTGGTTCGCGACTTCGCCCCCGACCTGAAACCGCGTCAGGCGCGAGTGCTGGCGAGCCTCCAGGCGCCGATCAAGGCCAGCGCCTTCGCCGAACCGCTGACCCAGGCCGCGTGGCGGCTGAAGCCGAGCTGGTACGTGATCGCGCGCAACGACCGCATGCTGTCGCCGCAATTGCAGGCCGACACCGCCCGCCGCATCGGCGCGCAGGTGCGTTCGGCCGGCTCCGGCCATGCGGTGCCGCTGGCGCAGCCGCGCGAAGTCGCCTTCGCCATTCTCGAAGCCGCCGGCATTTCCACCCAGGACGAAGCGCAGAGCGGCGGCTGAGCCCGCCCGCCGCATCCCACCGGAGACACCGTCATGCCCAAGACTCCCATCGCGATCAAACCGCTGCTGCTGGCGCTGAGCCTGTGCCTGGGCGCGGTGGCCTGCACGCCGGGCGCGCAGGCCGAGCCGGTCCAGCCGACCGCGCGCCAGCCGGCGCCGCCGGCGCCCGACTTCCAGGGCATCCACCGCTGGATCAACAGCCCGCCGCTGCGCATGAGCCAGTTGCGCGGCAAGGTGGTGCTGGTCGAGTTCTGGACCTACGCCTGCATCAACTGCCTGCACGTGCAGCCGCACGTCAACGACTGGCATCGCCGCTACGCGCCGCAAGGCCTGGCCGTGGTCGGCGTGCACACGCCCGAATACGATTACGAGCACCTCAGCGGCAACGTCCAGGCCGCGGTGAAGCGCTTGGGCATCGAGTATCCGGTCGCGCAGGACAACGATTACGCGACCTGGAACGCCTACAACAACCGCTTCTGGCCGGCGCTGTACCTGATCGACCGCGACGGGCGCATCGTCTACCGGCATTACGGCGAGGGCGATTACGCGCAGACCGAGGCGATGATCCAGGAGTTGCTGGCGCGCGGTTGAGCCCGCGGGCGGCGGCGCGCCGCCGCCCGCGCCCGCTTCGCCCCACCCGCGCGAGTGCATAATCGCAACGCGAACGTATCCGCACCCGCAATGCCCCAGGACCCGCCATGAAGCCCAGCGACCACATCCTGATCGTCGACGACGACCGCGACATCCGCGACATGGTCGCCGACTACCTGCGCAAGAACGGCCTGCGCGCCAGCACCGCCGCCGACGGCCGCGACATGCGCGCGGCGCTGGACGCGCAGGACATCGACCTGATCGTGCTCGACCTGATGCTGCCCGGCGACGACGGCCTGGTGCTGTGCCGCAACCTGCGCGCCGGCCCGCACAAGGCGATTCCGGTGCTGATGCTGACCGCGCGCGACGACGCCACCGACCGCATCGTCGGCCTGGAAATGGGCGCCGACGACTACCTCGCCAAGCCCTTCTCGCCGCGCGAGCTGCTGGCGCGGATCAACGCGGTGATCCGGCGCACGCGCATGCTGCCGCCGAACCTGCGGGTCAGCGAAGCGGTGCGCCTGATCGCGTTCGGCAGCTGGCGCCTGGACACTACCGCGCGCCATCTGCTCGACCGCGACGGCACCGCCATCGCCCTGAGCGGCGCCGAGTTCCGCCTGCTGCGGGTGTTCCTCGACCATCCGCAGCGCGTGCTCAGCCGCGACCAACTGTTGAACCTCACCCAGGGCCGCGACGCCGAGCATTTCGACCGCTCCATCGACCTGCTGGTCAGCCGCCTGCGCCAGCGCCTGCAGGACGACGCGCGCGACCAGTCCTACATCAAGACCGTGCGCAGCGAAGGCTATGTGTTCTCGCAGGCGGTCACCCTGGTCGGCGAAGACGCATGAACGCCGCGGCCGCTCCCGTCGGGAAACGCAAGCGCGGCTGGCTGCCGCGCAGCATGGCCTCGCGCTTGTACCTGATCCTGTTCGCCGGGCTGGCGCTGGCGCACACGCTGTCGTTCGGGCTGCTGTTCTACGAGCGCTACGTCACCGCCACCTCGATGATGCTCGGCAATCTCGAACTGGACGTGCGCACCGCGGTCGCGGTGATCGACCGCCTGCCCGCGGACGAGCGCGCTCAGTGGCTGCCGCAGTTCAAGCGCCGCACCTACCATTACATCCTCGGCCCCGGCGAACCCGGGACGCCGCAGCTCAGCGAGCGCGCGCAGGACATCTCGCGCTTGATCGGCGGCGTGCTCGGCTCGCGCTATGCCATCCGCACCGAAACCGTCGAGCAACGGCCCGAGCGTTTTCAACTCCACCTCACCCTCAGCGACGGCCGGCCGCTGACCATCGAGGTGATGCCCTCGACCATGCCGATCGCGCAATGGCTGCCGTATGTGCTGGCCGCGCAGCTGGCGCTGCTGGTGCTGTGCGCGTGGCTGGCGGTGCGGCTGGCGACGCGGCCGCTGGAGCAACTCGCTCAGGCCGCGCAATCGCTGAGCCCCGGCGGCGCCGGCCAGCGCATGGGCGAAACCGGGCCGACCGAAGTCGCCCAGGCCGCGTCCGCGTTCAACGCCATGCAGGACCGCATCGCCGCTTACCTGCGCGAGCGTCTGCAGATCCTCGCCTCGATCTCGCACGACCTGCAGACCCCGATCACGCGCATGCGCCTGCGCACCGAGGCGATGGACGAATCGCCCGAGCGCGCGCGGCTGCTCGACGATCTGGCCCAGATCCAGCACCTGGTGCGCGAAGGCGTCGACTACGCGCGCAGCGCGCACAGCAGCGCCGAGGCGCCGATCAAGCTCGACCTCGACGCGTTCCTCGACAGCGTGGTCTGCGACTACCAGGACACCGGCAAGGCGGTGACCCTGTCCGGCCGCGCCGCCGCGCCGCTGGTCGCGCGCGCGCATGCGCTGCGGCGGGTCGCGACCAACCTGATCGACAACGCGGTCAAGTACGCCGGCGCCGCCGAAGTCGCGGTGACGCCCGACGGCGGCGGCTTCCGCATCGACGTGCTCGACCGCGGCCCCGGCATTCCGGCCGAAGAACTCGACGCGGTGATGCAGCCGTTCTACCGCCTGGAAAGCTCGCGCAACCGCGACACCGGCGGCACCGGGCTCGGGCTGGCCATCGCCCAACAGCTGGCGCTGTCGCTGGGCGGGCGCCTGAGTCTGTCCGCGCGCGAAGGCGGCGGCCTGCGCGCGTCGCTGTGGTTGCCGGCGCAGGGCCGCGAATAGGCGCGGCCCGCGCGGGTCATTCCTGCGGCAGATACAGACGCAGCGGCTCCGGCGCCAGCGCGGCGAAAAAATCCCCGGCATCGAAGGCGTCGCCGGGCGCGCGCACGCCGCGCGCGCTCGAGCGTCCGTCGAGCAACCGTTCCATCGCTTCGACCAGCAACGGCGCGGTCACCGCGTAGATGTCGCGCCCGCTCGCGCCGAGGCGCCGCGTCTGCGTCCCGCGCCGCACCGCGGCCTCGATCGCGAACCGCTGCGCCGAGCGCCCGCTGGCGTCGGCCGCGACCGGCGCCGGCGTGTGCGGGTCGCGCACATCGCGCAGCGAGCCCTGGTCGAGGTAAGCCCTGGCGCTGCGCGTGCGCAGGTGGCGCGACAGCAGCGCGATCTCGCTCATCGGCACGGTCGCAACCGCCTGTGCGCCGAACGGCACCGGGAACGTCCAATCGCGCGACGGCGACGGGCTCGCCACTTCCGCCAGCGCGCCCTCGTCGATCACCAGCCGCTTGGCGGTATTGCGCGCCCCGGTGATGCGCGTGCCCGCGGTCGGATGCCACCCGTCCAGCGCCACCGCGATCTCGACCGCATCGGCGTCGATCCAGTCGCCCATCGCCGCGGTCGCGAGCAAGTCGCCGAGGCCGCCGTAGAACGCCATCGCCGGAACCACCGCGATGCCCGTCGCGCGCGCGTCCGCGTCGTAGCGCGCGAATGCCGTCAACACCGGTTGCTGCTCGGCGGCGGTGTCGAGGTAGTGGATACGCGCGCGCAGGGCCGCTTCGATCAAGGGCGCGGTGGTATCGCTGAACGGGCCGGCGCAGTTCAGCACTGCCGCGCAACCAGCCAGGGCATCGTCGAGCGAGGCGGGATCGTCCGCCTGCGCGACCTGGATGTCGCTGCCCGGCCACTGCGCCGCCAGCGCCGCTAACCGCTCGCCATCGCGCCCGCACAGGCGCGGCCGCCAGCCGCGTTCGCACAGGCGCGCGACGACGAAGCGGCCGGTGTGGCCGTAGGCGCCGAAGACGGCGATGGAGTGGGATTGGGCGTTTGCGGTCATGGGCGGGTTCCGGGCGATTGCGATGATGCGTATTGCACCCGCTTCGCCCCGGCCGCGCTGTCGGAATCTTTAGCGTCCGCGCTGCGGCGCCGACACGCCGAGGCCCGCGCGCCCTACCGGACTCAGTCTTAGTCTTCGCTGAACTTTCCCGACTCTATATGCTGCCGCACGAACCGGCGCCATGGTGCGGAAGGCCCGACTAACCCCGATACCCGGTACCCGGCCGCCGCCTCGCATGTTCGGAACAAAGATGCGTTTCCTGCACGAATTCCGTTGCCGTATCCCAGATCCGGAACAGATCGCCTTTGGAGCGCACGTCGCGATAGGCTGCCTTGTTGCCGCGGAAACAAGCCAGGTCGCCGAATAATCCGTGGCCATAGGGGCTGTAGTCGGAGAACGCGCAGGTGATGCATGCCTTGAGAGACAGCCCGTCCGGCAGTTTGGATTGAAGCTCGATGAGTTCGTCCTCGAACCATCCCGAGTCGCCGGCGCTGTGGAAGTCGCCGAACGCCGTGCTCAGCGCCAATGAGACGGATTGGGAGACGAGGCCGCCGCGCTCCGGATCGGGATCTCCGAGGGCGATCGTTGCGCGCAGTTGCGCCGGCGTCGTCGTGCCGTCGGCGAGAGCGATCGGCAGCGGGATCGTGCATTCGATCGTGCAGGAGCACAGATCGCCCTGGCACATCGTGAAAGACGACAGCCCGTCTGCGGGCTGGTCCGGCGCAGGCGACAAAAGATCGAAATCGGTACCTGCGAATACGATTCCGCGGACCGTCATCTCAAGCCTATGGCCGTCGTTGCGGATCGTCGTATTTACCGTATCGAACCGATCCCGGTAAATCGTTGCCCAAGTGACCATGGCCTTGCCTCGTGTCGGCTTGCGAAACTGTGGCGCTACTGCAGCGGCAGCCCCGCCCGGCACGCCGCGACCAGCATCGGCAACATTCAATCCCGCAGAATCGCCGCACCTGTGCGCGGATTCGTCAACGTCACGTTTTCGAGCGCCTTGATGAGCCAACCCGCGCCAGCGCGGCTCAACACGGCGAGCACCAACGTATCGACCGAATGCGCGCCTGCCGGATGCGCGTCGCCTACAGTGAGGCGGCTCCAGAAGTGAACGACAGCGGCTTCCTCGCCGATGGCGACGACATCGATCAATTCGTTGGCGAGCGTAGAGTCGCGGTAAATCGTCTCGTGAATCGGCGCATGCAGCGCGACGATTTCGGCGACGCCCTTCACGTAGTGCCCGAACCGATTCACGAACGTGGCATCCGGGTGAAAGAGCGATCCCAAGGCCGCCATGTCATGCGCGTTCCAGGCAGCCTGGAACCCCTGCGCTGCGTCTTCCGGTCGTGGCATCCCAGACATGAAATCGCCTCACTTCAGAAGGAGACCACAGATTAAGCTCAACTACGCGTTTGTCGACAGGTTCCAAGCGCCAGGGAAAGGTCATCCGCTCCGCTGGGACGACGCGGCTCCGCTCGTCGAATCGGGCTGGCCGCCGCTCCGGTCCCCGGCCAATTCCAGCACCACCGAAGTTTCGATCTGCCGCTCTGGAATCCGCCAATAGCGGCGCAGCAACGCATCCGCGCGCGCCGGCGGCGCCAACTCGAAACCGTTGCGGCGATAGAACGCGATCGCCCACGACGCATCGGCCCAGGTGCCGACCAGCACCGGACGCTGCGCATGTTCGCGCAGATGCCGCAGCAATGTCGCGCCCACGCCCGAGCGCTGCCGGCCCGGCCGCACGTAGGCGTGACGGATCAGATCGACCTCGCGCACGGCCTGGATCCCCATCACTCCGAGCAGCGCGCCGTCGGCCTGGAATCCCGAGAACGCCACGCCCGCGGCGATCTCGGCGCGCAGGTCCTGCGCCGACATGTACGGCTCGCGCCAGCGATCGGCCGGAATTACTCCGCGGTAAGCCTCGGCGGCGGCGTTGACGATCTCCAGGATGGTGTCGGCTTCGTCGTCGCGGCACGGCCGGATCGCGCCGGTCGAGGCGGCGGCGCTCATCGAGCCGCTCCGGCGGCGCGCTGCGAAAGGCTCTGGATCGAAGCGGAAAACGAAGGTTCGCGAACAGGCTGCATATGAAGCTCCTGAAAGTCGGAGCCCCACTGTCGCCGCGGCGGCGCCGCGGGTCTTGGATAAAAGTGCGCGCGGCGCCCGTTCAACCCAGGCTTTGCGCGTACCGATGCGGAGTGACGCCGAACTGGCGCACGAAGCAACGATTGAGATGGCTCTGATCGTAGAACCCCGCCTGCGCCGCCGCCTCGGCGGCGCCCTGCCCGGCGCGGATCAGGCGCCGCGCCAAGGCGATGCGGCGCTGCACGATGTAGGCATGCGGGGTCAGGCCGAGTTCGCGGGCGAAACCGCGGATCAACTGATAGCGGCTGACGCCGGCCTCGCCGGCGAGATCGAGCAAGGACAACGGCGCGCCCGGCTCGGCGTCGATGCGTTCGCGCGCGCGCCGCACCGACGCGACCGTCTTGGCGTCCGCGCGGCGCGGTTCGGCGGCATTGACGCTGGCTCCCGCGATCAAACGCAGCAACGCGGTCTCGCACGCCATCGGCGCGTCCGCCGCGAGCAGATCGGCGAATGCGGCTTCGAGCAATCCGCGCAAGCGCGGATCGGCGAACACCGCGGCGGCGAAGGTCAACGGCCGCGCCGCGCCGTCGCCGATATCCCGGCACGCGCGCGCAACCAGTTCCGGATCCAGATACAGCATCCGCCACGCGCGCGGACGCCCGCCGATCGCGCGGCCGTCGTGCACTTCGCCGGGATTGACGAAGATCAACTGCCCCGGCCCGGCCTCGACCTGACGCCGGTCGCTGGCCGACACGTGCCCGCCCGCATCGACCACGCCGATGCCGTACTGATCGTGCACATGCCGCGGATACGCGCGCGCGGTGGCCGCGCTCATCGCATCGACGCCGGGCATGGCGGTGGGCAGATAGCGGATCGATTCGGGCATGACGTTCGTATCCTACCCGCCACAACGACGGACCGAACGCTGTCGCCGAAGCAGCGCGGGCCACGGCAAGGATGCCGTCCCAGGGGAACGGCCGCGATGCGGAAGTGGCGGAGAGAGTGGGATTCGAACCCACGGAAGGTTTGACCCTTCGGCGGTTTTCAAGACCGCTGCCTTAAACCACTCGGCCATCTCTCCGTAAACGGATCGCGCAGCGGGTCGCCGACCCGTGCGCGGACGCTTGCAGCGTCCGCGCCGCCCGAAGCGGCACCGCACCCGGCCTTGCGCCGGGCGCGGCATTGTCTCACGCCTGGGCCGGGACGCCAGCGGGCTTGTCGGCCTTCTTCGGCGCCTTGGCGTCGCGGCCGGCGATGCCGTCGGGGCACGGCTGGCCCTTGATGTCGCTGCATTGCAGGCGCGCGGATTCGACCAGCGACGGCGCCTTCTCGGCCAGGAAGTCGATGAACACCCGCACCGCCGGCAGCAGGCCGCGGCGCGAGGCGAACACGGCGTGGAAGATGCCCTGCGGCAGGCGCCAGTTCGGCAGCACCACTTCCAGTTCGCCGCGGCGCACGGCTTCGGCGCAGACGGTTTCCGGCAGCAGGGTGATGCCGACGCCCTGCTCGGCCAGCGCCATCAGCATCGGGAAGTCGAAGCCCATGACCCGCGGCTTGAGCTCGACCTTGCGCACTTCGCCGTCGGGGCCGTGCAGTTCCCAGCGCTGGCGCGCGTCGTCTTCGCTGATGCTCAGGGTGACGTGGTCGGCCAGTTCGTCGGGATTGGTCGGCCGGCCCATGCGGTTGAGGTACTTGGGGCTGGCGACCAGCAGTTCCTGGATCTGGCCGAAGCTGCGCATCACCAGGCTGCCGTCGTCGTCGAGCTTGGAGCGCACGCGCAAGGCCACGTCGACGCCTTCGTTGATGATGTCGACGCGGCGGTTGCTGACGTTGAGCTGGACCCGAACCTGCGGGTACTTGGCCAGGAATTCCGGCAGCAGCTTGGGAATCTGCTGTTGGGCCAGGCCGACCGGCACGCTGACGCGGATCACGCCGCGCGGTTCGGCGCTGAGCCGGTCGACCACTTCGCGCGCGGCCTGGGCCTCGGCCAGCATCGATTGGGCGTGGCGATAGACGCTGTTGCCGACCTCGGTGACCGCGAAGCGGCGGGTCGAGCGTTGCAGCAGGCGCACGCCCAGGTCGGTTTCGAGTTGGCTGATGCGCCGGCTCAGGCGCGACTTGGGAATGCCGAGCGCGCGCTCGGCGGCGGCGAAACCGGCGTGGTCCACGACCATCGCGAAGTAGTACAGGTCATTCAGATCGTGCATGACGATAGTTCCAAAATTAGAACAGCGAGTGATATTGAACCAGCTTTATCCCATTGTCGCAACGATCCAGACTTTGCTCCAACGCGGCAACGCCCGCACAGAACGACCTTGCGAGGTCCCGACATGAAGCTTCTGCACATCGATTCAAGCGCCCTCGGCGCAAATTCCGTGACCCGCGAACTCACTGCCGCGGTGGCGGCGCGCTGGCAGGACGATCTGCCGGGCCTGCAGGTCGAGCACCTCGACCTGGACGCCGACCCGATCCCCCATCTTACCGGCCGTTCCCTGGCAAAGGACGATCCGGCCGAATCCGGGCGATCCGAGCGCATCCTGCAACAATTCCTGGAATCCGACGTGATCGTGATCGGCGCGCCGATGTACAACTTCGGCATTCCCTCGACCCTGAAGGCCTGGATCGACCGCATCGCGGTGGCCGGCAAGACCTTCCGCTACACCGCCGAGGGCCCGGAAGGCCTGGCCAAGGGCAAGAAGGCGATCGTGGCCAGCGGCCGCGGCGGCCTGCACAGCGGCCAGCCCAGCGACTTCCAGGAGACGTATCTGCGCCACGTGCTGGGCTTCATCGGCGTGACCGATGTCGAGTTCGTGCGCGCCGAGGGCGTGTCGTACTCGCCGCAGCACCGCGCCGATGCGCTGGCCGCGGCGCACGCCTCGATTCCGCGGCCGCAGCGTCTGGCGGCCTGAGGCGCCGGCCCGGCTTCGACGCCGGGCCCGCATCGAATTCCGGCGGCCCCTCTCCCACGCCGGCATTGGCGGGGTCCCGACGGGCCCGGCTTTTTTATTGGGTCATCGACGGCGGCCGGTCGCTATCGCCCGGCCCGACCGGTCGCGCCGCCCTCGAGGCGAGGATTACGCCTCGCCCGGATCGTCCGCCACGGGCTCGGCTTGCGGCGCCGGCGCGGCGCCGGGCTGCGCTCGCAGCACCCACCGGCGCGCCAGCTTGAACCCGCACAGCACGGCGACCGCCAAGCCGACCGGCAGCGACAGCAGGATCAGGAAAAAGCCCGCATCGGTAAGTTCGCCGCCGATCGAGAGGATCACCGCCCCCGCCAGCGCCAGACAGGCCGCACCGGCCAGAACCCCGACGCCGGCGCCGAGCAACGCGCGTGCGAACAGGCGCCCGTTCGACAGCGGCTGCACCCGGCGGCGATTGGCCGGGCCGAGCGCCGCGTACTGCACCACCGCCCACAGCGCCAACGCCAGCAGCGCCTTGCTGACGATGGCGAACAGGAAGAACGAATCCATGCCACAACCCTCCATGGTTGCGCGCGGCGCGGGCAGCGGACGCCGGCCCGGCCGCGCTTAATCCAGAGCGCCGAAACCGGCCGCGATCAGGCCAGCACCTCGATCCCGCCCATGTAGCGCCGCAGCGCCTCGGGCACCTCGATCGAACCGTCGGCGTTCTGGTAGTTCTCCATCACCGCGATCATCGCCCGGCCGATGGCCACGCCCGAACCGTTGAGGGTGTGCACCGGCTCGGGCTTGCCCGTGGCCGGGTTGCGCCAGCGCGCCTGCATGCGCCGCGCCTGGAACGCTTCGCAGTTGGAGCACGAGGAAATCTCGCGGTAGCGGTTCTCGCTCGGCAGCCACACTTCCAGGTCGTAGGTCTTGGCCGCGGAAAAGCCCATGTCGCCGCTGCACAGCAGCATGCGGCGGTACGGCAGGCCGAGGGTTTCCAGCACGACTTCGGCGCAGCGGGTCATGCGCTCGTGTTCGGCGTAGCTGTCTTCCGGACGCGAGATCGCGACCAGTTCGACCTTCTCGAACTGGTGCTGGCGGATCATGCCGCGGGTGTCGCGGCCGGCGCTGCCGGCTTCGGCGCGGAAGCACATCGAGTGCGAGGTCATGCGCAGCGGCAGCGCGTCGGCCTCGACGATCTCGTCGCGCACCACGTTGGTCAGCGGCACTTCCGAGGTCGGGATCAGATAACGCTTGCTCGCCGCCTCGCCTTCGCCGACCACGGTCGCGAACAGGTCGTCCTCGAACTTCGGCAACTGGCCGGTGCCGCGCATCGAATCGGCGTTGACCAGCAGCGGCACGTTGGTTTCCTGGTATTCGTGCTGTTCGACGTGCAGGTCCAGCATGAACTGGGCCAGCGCGCGGTGCAGCCGGGCCAGGCCGCCGCGCAGCACGGTGAAGCGCGCGCCGGACAGCTTGGCCGCGGTTTCCGCGTCGAGCCAGCCGTGGCGGGCGCCGAGCTCGACGTGGTCCTTGACCGCGAAATCGAACTCGCGCGGCTTGCCCCAGCGGTGCTGCTCGACGTTGCCGCTTTCGTCCGGGCCCAGCGGCACCGAATCGTTGGGCAGGTTGGGAATGCTCAGCGCCAGCGCCTCGATCTCGGCCTTGATCTGGTCGAGGCGGACTTCGCCGCGCTTCTGCTCGTCGCCGGACGCCGACACCTGCGCCATCAGCTCGGCGACGTCCTCGCCCTTGCTCTTGCGTTTGCCGATCTCGGCCGAAAGCTTGTTGCGCGCGGCCTGCAGTTCCTGGGTGCGCACCTGCACCATCTTGCGTTCGCTTTCCAGCGCCGCCAGCGCGTTCGCGTCGAGGGCGTAACCGCGGGTGGCGTGCAGGCGGGCGGCGACTTCAGCGGGCTGCTGGCGCAGCAGGTTCGGATCGAGCATGACGTAGCCGATGGGATGCGTAGCGGGAAGAACCGCAGATTATCGCGTCGCGCGGGCTTTTTCGCGAATCTTCGCGTCCGCGTCGCCCGCGCGCGCCGCCGCGGCCGACGCGGCGCGGCGTTTCGTAGCAGAATGCACGCCACCCCGGATGGACCTGCGAGCCTGCCGCCCTATGTCGACGCCCTCCCCCGCACCGCGCCGTTCCTTCGACTTCGCCGCCTGGCTCCCCTCGGGCAAGGCCTGGCTGTGGGTGCTGGGCGCGTTCGCGATCGGTCTGGCGCTGTTCGCCTGGGTCTGGCAGAGCAACCGCCACCGCAGCGACGGCTTCTACCGCGCCGACGGCGCGCCGCCGACCAGCGAGCAGCCGTTCTACGCGCCGCTGCCGGCGCCCGCGCCGGCCGACGGCAGCGCCAGCCCCGCGCCGGCGCCGCAACAGGCGCCCGAGGCCGCGTCGGCCGCGGACGAGGAACGTCCGCAACTGGTCGAGAACCCGCGTCCGCCGGCCGCGCCGCAATCGCTGCCGGGCCCGAACGCGCCGCCGGCGCCGGCCGCCGCGCCCGCCGGCGCCCACGTCGGCGCCGCGCCGCTGCCCGGCAACCGCGCGCCGCAGTACCCCGCGGCCTCGCTGCGTCGCGGCGAAGGCGGCACGGTGCGGGTGCAGGTGCAGATCACCGAACAGGGCGATGTCGCCGACGCCGAAGTGGTCCAGGGCAGCGGCTCGCGCGCGCTCGACCGCGCCGCGCTGAGCGCCGTGCGCGGCTGGCGTTTCAAACCCGCCACGCGCGGCGGCCGCCCGGTCGCCGATACGGTGCTGGTGCCGATCACGTTCAATCCGAATCAGTAACGGCGAGCAGCGAGCGCAAGCGATGTCGCTCGCTGCCGACGCCTCTGCGCCCGCGTTGCGCTTTTGAATCGCTACTGAACCGAATCGACGCGGCGTTCACCCACGGGTAACGCCGGCGCTTGGAAGCTCGCCCTCCGCGAACCATCCCCCGGGTTCGTCGAACGGAGGCCGGCATGAGCACTGCATCACATTCCATCGATCCTCAGGCGCGCGAAACCGAGCCGCAGCCGACTGTCGCTACCGATTCTCCGCGCAGCATCGGCGTGTGGTTGTTGCTGATCCTGCTCGGCGCGACCTTCCTCGGCTGGTATCTGTACGGCAAGCGCCCGGCGCAGCCGGCGCCCGCGCCGATGGCCCCGGTGCTGGCGCTGCCGCCGGTCGAACGCGCCCCGGCCGGCGACGAGGCCGCCAAGGCCCAGGCCGGCAGCAGCAACAAGAGCGTGGCCAAGGCCGCGACCGAGAAGAAGGCCGCCGCCAAGCCGCGCGCGACCGACGCGCTGGCGCTGAGCAATCCGGCCCCGCGTTATCCGGCCTCGGCTTTGCGCCGCGGCGAAGGCGGCACCGTGGTGTTGCGGGTCAACGTCGGCGCCGACGGCCGCGCCGACGAGGTCGCGGTGAGCCGCCGCAGCGGTTCGCGCGAGCTCGACCGCGCGGCGATGACCGCGGTGCGCGATTGGCGCTTCAAGCCGGCTACGCGCAATGGGCGCGAGGTGGCTTCGGTGGTGGAGCAGCCCGTTGAGTTCCGCCCGATGCAATAAGCCTTGCGTCGAGACCTGAGCGGAAAGCGTCGGGACTGAGGTTCCTCTGACAAAGAGCTTCCGTCGCTGCCACAAAAGCCAAGCGCCTTCCACAGAAGCCGAATCCTCGCAGCGCCTGTGGCAGGGCCTTTGAAGCCCAACGCTTTTCGGCCAGATCCCCTATCGCCCAGCTACGAAAAAGGCGGCCCGCGGGCCGCCTTTTTCTTGCGCCGACCACGCAGGCTTCAGGCCGCGCCGACCCGCATGCCCGCCTTCGCCGCCAAGTCCTCGAACCCCGGAAACGACGTCGCCACATTCGCCACATCGCCGATCCGCACCGGACCTGCGGCCAACTGCGCCGCGACCGCGAAGCTCATCGCGATGCGGTGATCGCCGTGGCTCTCGACCGTGCCGCCGCCGAGCGCGCCGCCGTCGACGATCGCGCCGTCCGGCGTTTCTTCGATCGCGACGCCGAGCGCGCGCAAGCCCGCGGCCATCGTCGCGATGCGGTCGGACTCCTTGACCCGCAGCTCGGCCGCGCCGCTGACCACGGTGCGGCCTTCGGCGACCGCCGCGGCCACGAACAGCGCCGGGAATTCGTCGATCATGTCCGGCACCAGCGCCTGCGGCACCTCGATCCCGCGCAGCCGCGCATGCCGCACGCGCAGGTCGGCGACCGGTTCGCCGCCTTCGCTGCGCGGGTTCTCCTCGACGATGTCCGCGCCCATCAGCCGCAGCGCCGACAGCAGGCCGGTGCGGCGCGGATTCATGCCGACCGCTTCGAGCAACAACTCCGAACCCGGCACCACGCTCGCGGCGACCAGGAAGAACGCGGCCGAGGAGAAGTCGGCCGGCACCGCCACCTCGGTCGCGCGCAGCGCGTGGCCGCCGCTCAGGCGCGCGTAGCCGGGCGAGAACTCGATCGGCCAGCCGAACGCGGCGAGCATGCGCTCGGTGTAGTCGCGGGTCGGATGCGGCTCGCGCACCACCGTCTCGCCTTGCGCGTACAGGCCGGCCAGCAGCAGCGCCGATTTCACCTGCGCGCTGGCGACCGGCAAGGTGTAGTCGATCCCGCTCAGGGCGCGGCCGCCGTGGATGCGCAGCGGCGGCAGACCGCCCTCCTCGCTGTCGATGCGCGCGCCCATCGCCGCCAGCGGCTCGGTCACCCGCCGCATCGGCCGCTTCGACAGCGAGGCGTCGCCGATCAGCACGCTGTCGAAGGCCTGCCCCGCCAGCGCGCCGGCGAGCAGGCGCATGCCGGTGCCGGCGTTGCCGCAGTCCAGCGCCGCGTCGCTGCCGCGCAGGCCGTGCAGGCCGACGCCGTGGACGATGCGTTCGCTCGCGCTCGGCGTTTCGATGCGCACGCCGAGCTGTTCGAACACCCGCGCGGTGGCGCGGGTGTCCTCGCCTTCGAGAAATCCGGTGACCCGGGTGACGCCCTCGGCCAGCGCGCCGAGCATCACCGCGCGGTGCGAAACCGACTTGTCGCCCGGCACGCGGATCGAACCGCGCAGCGGCGCGCCCGGCGCCGCGGTCCAGGCCTGGGGAGAATCGCTTGCGCTCATGCCAGCACTTGGTCCAATGCCGCCAGCAGGCGGCGGTTTTCGTCGGCCGAGCCGACGCTGATGCGGATGCAGTCGCCGAGGCCGTAGCCGGCCATCGGCCGCAGGATCACCCCGCGTTCGACCAGCGCGGCCTCGACCTGCGGCGTGCGCGCGCCGAATTCGGCGAGCACGAAGTTGGTCTGCGACGGGAACGCGCGCAGGCCGCGGCGGTTCAACGCCTCGCTCAAGGCGGCGCGCTGCTCGGCGTTGCGCGCGCAGGCCCAGCGCAGGTGATCTTCGTCGCCGAGCGCGGCCTCGCACGCGGCCAGCGCCGGGCCGTTGACGTTGAAGCTTTCGCGCAGGCGCTCCATCACCGCGATCAGCCCCGGCTGCGCGATCAGATAGCCCACGCGCAAGCCGGCCAGGCCGTAGGCCTTGCTGAAGGTGCGGGTGACCGCGACGTTGGGATAGCGATCCAGCACGCTCAGCGCGCTGGCGTAGTCCGGCGCGTCGGCCATCTCGGCGTACGCCTCGTCCATCACCACGATGACGTGCGGCGGAATCTTGTCGAGGAACGCCACCAGCGCGTCGCGACCGAACCAGGTGCCGGTCGGATTGTTCGGATTGGCGACGAACACCAGCTTGGTGTCCGCGCCGACCGCCGCGGCGATCGCGTCGAGGTCGTGGCCGCACGGCATCGCCGCCTCGCGCGGCAGCGCGTCGACGATGGTCATGCGCGCGCCGGCCGCCTGGGTCGACAGCGCGAACACCGCGAAGCCGTAGCGCGAGAACACCACTTCCTCGCCGGGGCCGGCGAACACTTGCCCGAGCTGCATCAGCAGCTCGTGCGAGCCGTTGCCGAGCATGATCCGGCCGGCGTCGACGCCGTGCTTGCGCGCCAGCGCGCGCTTGAGGTCGCCGCCGAGCGGATCGGGATAGCGGTGCAGCGCGTGCAGCGAATCCAGGATCGCCGCGCGCGCGGCCGGCGACGGGCCGTACGGATTCTCGTTCGACCCGAGCTCGACCAGGTTCGCCTCGCCGTAGCGGCGCCGCAGCGCGACCAGATCGTGGCCCGGATCGTAGGCCTTGAGCCGCTGCACGCCCGGCTGGGCGCGCGCGGCGAACCAGGCTTCGTCGAACGCCTGCTGCGGCGCTTGCGCGGCCGCCTGGCTCATGCGATCGCCACCGGGTAGGAACCGAGCACCTTGACCTCGTGGGCCAGTTCTTCGAGTTCCTCCAGCGCCTCGCGCATCGCGTCCTCGCCGACGTGGCCGCCGATGTCGACGAAGAACGCGTACTGCCAGCGGCCGGTATGGCCCGGGCGCGATTCGATCCGGTTCATGCTCAGGCCGCGCTTGGCGAACGGCGACAACACGTTGTAGAGCGCGCCGGGCTGGTCCTTGATGAAGATCAGCAGCGAGGTGCGGTCGTTGCCCGACGGCGAGAACAGCTCGCGGCCGATCACCAGGAAGCGGGTCGTATTGTCCGGCCGGTCCTCGATCGGCCCGGCCACGCTGCGCAGCCCGTACACGTTGGCCGCGGCGACGCCGGCGATGGCCGCCGCGTCGTCGGCGTTGCGCGCGCGGCGCGCGGCTTCGGCGTTGCTCGACACCGGGATCTTCTCGGCCTTCGGCAGGTACTCGCGCAGCCACGCCTTGCACTGGGCGAAGGATTGCGGATGCGAGTACACGCGCTCGATGTCTTCGATGCGGCCGCCGCGCGAGAGCAGGTGCTGGTGCACGCGCAGTTCGACTTCGCCGCAGATTTTGAGCCCGGAGGTCAGGAACATGTCCAAGGTCGACTGGATCGTGCCCTGGGTCGAGTTCTCCACCGGCACCACGCCGAAATCGGCGCTGCCGGCCTCCACTTCCTGGAACACTTCCTCGATGCTGGCCAGCGGCAGGCCGTGGATCGAATGGCCGAAGTGCTTGTACACCGCCTGCTGCGAGTGGGTGCCTTCCGGGCCGAGGAAGCCGATCTTCAGCGGCTCCTGCTGGGCCAGGCAGGCCGACATGATTTCGCGGAACAGCCGCACCAGCACTTCGTCGTTGAGCGGACCGTCGTTGCGGTCGACCACCCGGCGCAGCACCTGCGCTTCGCGTTCGGGGCGGTAGTAGTCGACCGCCGCGGCCAGCTTGCCCTTGGCCTTGCCGACCTGGTTGGCGAACTGGGCGCGCTCGGCGATGAGCTGCTGGATGTGGCGGTCGATGCCGTCGATGCGCGTGCGCAGCGTGGCGAGGTCGGGGACGGCGGCGGCGGGAGCGGCCGCTTCGGCGACGGCTTCGGTCTTGCCGGCGGCCTTTTTCTTGCTTGCGCCTTTATCCGCGGCGGTCTTCGCGGCGGGCTGGGTCTTCGCGGCGGCCGGCTTGTTCTTGGCGGGCGCGGTCTTGCTGGATTTGGTGGTCATATGCGTGTCGTTGTGTCCGAACCAAGCGCGTTGCCGTCCATGGCGCCACTCGCTGCCTCCTTCGGATCGTCCGGCCCGGCCATCCCTGGCCGGGCGTTCGCGACCGCAGCCGATGCCGATAGGGCATCGGCTAAGCGCGGTCGCTCACCCGTGTCTTTGTTGGAAATCGCGCATGAACGAAGCCAGGGCCTGGACCCCCGCTTCCGGCATCGCGTTGTAGATCGACGCGCGCATGCCGCCGAGGGCGCGGTGGCCCTTCAGCGAGATCAGCCCGGCCGCTTCGGCTTCCTTGAGGAAGGGCTTGTCGAGCGCTTCGTCCTTGAGGAAGAACGGCACGTTCATGCGCGAGCGCGCGGCGACGGCGACTTCGTTGCGGTAATAGCCGCCGGAGTTGTCGATCACGTCGTACAGCAGACCGGCCTTGCGCGCGTTGCGCTTGGCGAATTCTTCCACGCCGCCTTCGGCCAGCATCCACTTGAACACCAGCCCGGCCAGATACCAGTTCCAGGTCGGCGGGGTGTTGAGCATCGACTCGCCCTTGACGTGCGAGCGGTAGTCGAAGATGTCAGCGCGCGGCTGGCCGGCGCGCTCGAGCAGATCGCGGCGCACGATCACCACGCTGACGCCGACCGGGCCGAGGTTCTTCTGCGCGCCGGCGTAGATCACCCCGAACTTGGACACGTCGACCGGCTCGGCGGCGATCGAGGACGAGAAGTCGGCGACCAAGGGAACGTCGCCGGTCTGCGGAATATCGCGGAACTCGACGCCGTGGATGGTCTCGTTGGCGGTGTAATGGACGTAGGCCGCGTCCTTGGACAGGTTCCACTCGGCCCGCGCCGGAATGTCGCGGAAGCCGCCGGCCTCGCCGTTGGCGGCCACGTTCGCGCTGACATAAGGCTTGACCTGCTTCAATGCGGTCTTGCCCCAGTGGCCGGTGACCACATAGTCCACCGCCTGGCCCGGGTCGGCGAAGTTCAGCGCGATCAGCGCCTGCTGCGCGGTCGCGCCGCCCTGCAGGAACAGCACCGCGTAATCGTCCGGGATCGACATCAGCGAACGCAGGTCGCGATCGGCCTCGGCGGCGACCTGGATGAACTCGGGCCCGCGGTGGCTGAGCTCGACGATCGAGGCCCCGGCGTTGTTCCACTCCAGCAGCTCCGACTGCGCCTGCAGCAGGACCGGTTCGGGCAGGGTCGCGGGACCGGCACTAAAGTTGAAAGCGCGGGACATCGGTAGCTCCGTGGTGTGGGGGGTGGCCCCGCAGTATGCCGCAGTGCAGCACCGTGTGTACGTGTCGTTACCCGCGCAACTTTTGCCGCCCGGGCTGCCTCTATGGAATGAAACGGTTCGTAGATCGTCTTATGACCGGTACCCTACGCGCCGCCCCTGCGTCCCACCGCTTTTGGAGCCCCCCATGTCGTTGCGCCGAGTTCTGCAAATTCCCGCATCGTCGATTACCGACGAGGCTGTCTACCGCGAGCGCCGGCGGTTGCTGACGGCGCTCGCGCTGAGCCCGGCCCTGGGACTCGCCGGCTGCGCCGCGGCCGAGGCGCCGCCGCCGCCGAACGCCCGGCCGGCCAGCCCTGAGCAGATCAAGGCCGGTTTCCACGCCAGCGAGACGTTGACCACTTACGCCGACGTCACCAGCTACAACAATTTCTATGAATTCGGCACCGACAAACGCGACCCGTCGTCGGCCCGCAAGACCTTGCGCCTGAGTCCGTGGACGGTCAGCGTGGGGGGCGAATGCGCCAAACCGGGCAAGCTGGGGCTGGAGGATCTGATCAAGGGCCTGGCGCCGCAAGAACGGGTCTACCGGCTGCGTTGCGTGGAAGGCTGGTCGATGGTGATCCCCTGGCTGGGGGTCCCGCTGGCCGATGTTCTGCGGCGCTTCGAACCCAGTTCCAAGGCCAAATACATCGCCTTCACCACGCTCGCCGACCGCGCCCAGATGCCCGGGATGGCCTATCCGTCGATTCCCTGGCCTTATCGCGAGGGCCTGCGCATCGACGAAGCGATGCACCCGCTGACCCTGCTCGCCACCGGCCTGTACGGCAAGCCGTTGTTGCAGCAGAACGGCGCGCCCTTGCGGCTGGTGGTGCCGTGGAAGTACGGCTTCAAGAGCATCAAGTCGATCGTCGCCATCACCTTCGTCGAACGCCGCCCGGCCACCGCCTGGAATTCGCTGCAGCCGGAGGAGTACGGCTTCTTCGCCAACGTCAATCCGGCGGTGGACCATCCGCGCTGGAGCCAGCGGACCGAGCGCCGAATCTCCGGCAGCGCGAGCAAGATGTTCCCGGAGCGGGTGCCCACTCAGCCGTTCAATGGCTATGCCGAACAAGTGGCGAGCCTGTACGCGGGCATGAACCTCAGGACCTGGTTCTGAGATGAGCGACGCTGCCCCCGCTTCCGGCCGCCCCGCCACCGCCCGTCGTCCCGTCGCTCCGCGCAAGACTCCGCCTTGGCTGCTCGTCGCCAAATCGGCCGCCCACCTGCTGGCGTTGGCCCCGGCCGCGGCCCTGGCCTGGCAGATCCGCGCCGAGATGGTGAGCGGCCACAGCGACCTCGGCGCCGACCCGGTGGCCGAGATCGAGCACCGCCTGGGCCTATGGGCGCTGCGTTTCCTGATGATCGCGCTGGCGATCACTCCGCTGCGCCAGCTCACCGGCCAGCCCGCGCTGCTGCGCTTCCGCCGCATGTTGGGGCTGTATGCGTTCTTCTACGCCACCTTGCATCTGGCCGCTTACCTGGGACTGGACCTGCGCAGCTACTGGACCCAGATCTTCGAAGAAATCGCCAAGCGCCCCTACATCACCGTCGGCTTCGCCGCGTGGCTGCTGCTGGTGCCGCTGGCGATCACCTCGACCCAGGGCATGATGCGGCGCCTCGGGCGGCTGTGGGGAAAGTTGCACCAACTGGTCTACGTCATCGCCGTGCTGGCGGTGCTGCACTTCTGGTGGCTGGTCAAATCCGACATCCGCGAACCGGCGCTGTACGCCGGCATTCTCGTGGCGCTGCTCGGCTGGCGCGTGTGGAAGAAGCTGTCCAAGTCCAGGACGAAGCGGCCGCAGCCCCTGTAGGAGCGACGCGAGTCGCGACCGCGAAACCTCGCTTGCGGCGGAGCTGGCGACCCCGCGGTCGCGGCTCGCGCCGCTCCTACAGGGAGCTACCGAGTCTCGCGTGGGTGCGACGGAATCAGCGCGCGCCGTACAGCAGCAGCAACCCCAGCAACCCCGCCATCACCACCGCCGCCAACAGCAGCCACGGCATGCGCCGCACCGACGACGGCAAGGCCGACGGCGGCGTCGGCCGCTCCTCGTTCGCCGCCTGCTCCTGCGCGAGCTGCGCCTGCAGCGCGTCGGCAGCGCTCAGCCGCCGGGTCGGCGCTTCGATCACGAAGCGGTGCTGACCGTCGAGCAACAACTGGTCGCCCGGCTTGAGCAGCGCGTGGCGCACCGCCTGGCCGTTGACCACGCTGCCGTCGAGCGAACCCACGTCGCGCAGCACCACGCCGTCGGCGTGCGCTTCCAGCCGCGCGTGGCGGTCGGCGAAGGCCGGTTCGTTGATGCGTATGTCGCAATCGCCGGCGCGGCCGATCACCTTGGGCTGCTCCAGGGTGTAGCAACGGCCGTGGTGCATGCCGCCGACGCCGCGCACGACCATGCGCGAATCGGCCGGAATCTCGACCCCGAACGGCGGCGCCGGCTCCGGCTTGTCGGCCACCAGCAGCAGTTCGACCCCGTCGATGAAGATCGCATCGCCGGGCCGCAGCATCGCCATGCGCTTGACCGGCCGGCCGTTGACGTGCAGACCGTGCAGGCTGTCGCGCACCTGCAGCCAGACGCCGCGGCGGTCGACGCTGAACTGCGCGATCGCCGCGTCGGCGTCGTCGACCAGCACGGTGCGGCCGGCCGAATCGCGGCCGATGGCATGCACGCCCGGCTTCAACGCCAGGTCGCCATGTTCGCGGTTGGGGTATCGCAGTTTGAGGGCGCTCACCCGGCGGAAATCTAGCAGGTTGGCGCGCCCGGCACACCTCGCCGCGCGCGGTCGCGCATGAACGACGGCAACGCCGGCGTCGACGCCGCCCGCGCGGCGCCGGCGGCGGACTTGGATGCGCCCGCCCCTGCCCGCACAATAGCCGGCTTCCAGGGAGACCCAGACATGTCCAGCATCGATATCCGCCACCCGCATTCGCTGGCCCCGGCCAAGGCCCGCAAGGCCGTCGAAGACGTGGCCAAGAAGCTCGCCGAACGCTTCGACGTCGAATACAACTGGGACGGCGACGTGCTGAACTTCGCCCGCAGCGGCGTCGACGGCAAGATCGCGGTCGGTCCCGAACACCTGCGCGTGACCGCCCAGCTCGGCTTCCTGCTCGGCGCGATGAAGGGGCCGATCGAGGCCGAGATCCGCCGCGTGCTGGAAGAAAAGTTCAAGTAAGCCCGGCCGCATGACCCGGGCCCGCCTCGACCAGCTGCGCGACGCGCTCGAACGCGCGGGCTGGCGGGTCGAGGGCGAGTCCGGCGCGGACGGGTTGTTCGACGTCGAAGGCGAACGCATCGCCTGGCGGTTGAGCCGCGACGACGGCGCGCGCGAGCGGCTCGAGTTCTTCCTGTTCGCGCCGCTCGGCGGCCCGACCCAGCGGCTGGCCGACCTGGCCCGGGTCGATGCGCGACACAGCGGGCGCAGCCTGTATTTCGACAAGATCGGCAGCGCGCAGTGGCGGCGGGAGCTGCCGGCGTTCGTGCAAGCCCTCAGCGACAGCGGCCGCAAGCCCCTGTAGGAGCGGCGCGAGCCGCGACCGCGACACCGCGCTTGCGACGCCGGCCTGCAACCCCGCGGTCGCGGCTCGCGCCGCTCCTACAGGGAGTTGCCGCGACAATTGCTGCGACCTGATCGGCTAGTCGAGCCCCGGAAACGGATCGTCCTCGCCGTCGAACAAACGCCGCGCCACCTCGCGCTCGTCGGCGCCGATCTCGGCGATGAACTCGCGCACATCGCCGAGTTGCGCGAACGCGGCGAAGCCGCGCTCCAGGAATCCCTGCAGCTCCGACAGCCCGGCCGCCTTGGCCGGGCCGCGCGAAAGCTTGAGCAGGGTCATGATCCCCGGCATGCGCAGCGCCTTGCCCAGGCCCAGGCCGACCGCCTCGATCAATTCGATCTGCCGCTCGCGCAAGCGCGGCAGCCCGCAGGCGCGGTAGGCCTGCGCGTACAGCGCGCCGTCGAGTTTGCGCCGGCGCGGCGCCAGCGCGTGCAGGCGCTCGCTGATGCGCAGGTCGAAGGCCTGGGTCAGCAGGCCGAGCTCGATCGCATCGGCGACCGTGGCCAGCAGCGGGCCCGGCAACAGCTTCTGCATCATCGGCAGCACCCGCGCGATGTCGGCGTCGCGGCGGCTGAAGTCGCGGTCGTTGTAGACATCGCTGAGGAAGAACCGCGCCGCCGGACGCCGGCGCGGATCGCGCAGGAAGCGGTCGAAGCTGGCTTCCAGCCGGCGCGCCTGCCATTGCCGCAGCTCCGGCAGCCAGCGCAGGCGGTTGCGCGGCTCGCGCTCGGGATCGTGCAAGGCCTGGTGGCGGGCCAGCAGGCAGGCCATGCGGCGGTTGAGGTCGGATGTTCTGGACATCGAAGGCGATGATCGCGGGCGCCCGAAGAACCCGCAAGAGCGAGCCCCTCAGACGCGACGCAAGCCCCGGAGCCGAGGGCACCCCGCGGGCTTTTGCCGAAGGCCTTGCCCGTGAGGTCGGATGTTCTGGACATCGAAGGCGATGATCGCGGGCGCCCGAAGAACCCGCAAGAGCGAGCCCCCAGACGCGACGCAAGCCCCGGGGCCGAGGGCACCCCGCGGGCTTTTGCCGAAGGCCTTGCCCGCGGGGTGCCCTCGGCCCCGGGGCGTTCCTTCCCGGAGAGTTCCGCCCAAAGCCCCCAGAACCGCACCGCCTTCGACCTTCGTACGCCCCCGCTCGACGCCCCGCCCCGCTGGGCTACACTCGACCGACTACCGCCAGGGCCGTGCCGCCGATCACATGCTGTCACTCCATTCCGCCCGCAATCGGGCGAGCCGCAAGCCGGCGGCGAAGGGAAGCCAGTCCAACGGCGGCGCCGATCACGGCACCTCCACCAACGGCACTGCAAAACGCGCCTCCAGACGCAACAGCGCCGCCGCGCCGGCGCGGCCCCCGCGCATCGGCCTGGCCATCGCCGGCGGCGGCCCGATCGGCGGCATGTACGAACTCGGCGCGCTGCGCGCGCTCGACGAAGCCATCGAAGGCCTCGACCTGACCCGGCTGGATTGCTACGTCGGCGTCAGCAGCGGCGCCTTCCTCGCCGCCGGCCTGGCCAACCGCATGGACACCGCCGAGATGTGCCGCATCTTCGTCACCGGCGACAGCGCCGACGTCGAATTCCGGCCCGAAACCTTCATGCGCCCGGCCTTCGTCGAATACCTCAAGCGCGCCGCCAGCTTTCCGCGCCTGGCCACCGAATGGTGGCGCGAACTGCTGTTCTCGCCGCTGGAAGCGCGCTGGTCGGACCTGATCACCCGCTTCGGCGGCCTGATCCCCAACGGCCTGTTCGACAACCGCGAAGTCGAACGCTTCCTGCGCGAAGTGTTCACCCGCCGCGGCCGCAGCAACGACTTCCGCGAACTCGACGCCGAGCTGTACGTGGTCGCGGTCGACATCGACAGCGGCGACGCGGTGCGCTTCGGCGGCGAAGGCTGGGACGACGTGCCGATCTCCAAGGCGGTGCAGGCCAGCGCCGCATTGCCCGGCCTGTACCCGCCGGTGCAGATCGAAGGCCGCCATTTCGTCGACGGCGCGCTGCGCCGGACCATGCACGCCTCGGTCGTGCTCGACCGCGGCATCGACCTGCTGATCGGCCTCAACCCGCTGGTCCCGTTCAACCACCACCACGGCGCCGCCGTAGCCGAAGACAACAGCCTCGCCGCCGGCGGCCTGCCGGCGGTGCTGTCGCAGACCTTCCGCACCCTGCTGCAATCGCGCATGCAGGTCGGCCTGGCCCGCTACGCCCAGCAATACCCCGACATCGACCAACTGGTGTTCGAACCCAACGCCGAAGACCGCGAACTGTTCTTCACCAACGCCTTCAGCTTCTCCGCGCGCCGGCGCATCTGCGAAATCGCCTACCGCAACACCCTGGCCGACCTGCGCGCGCGCGCCGAGCAACTGGCGCCGATCCTGGCCGCGCACGGTCTGCGCCTGCGCGAAGACGTGCTGGCCGATCCCGAGCGCTCGATCCTCGACGGCATCGCCCCGCCCGCGCGCGACAGCGAGACCACCGCGCGCCTGCGCCGCGCGCTCGACGACGTCGACCGCCTGGTCGCGCGGCGGCGGCCGGGCAAGCGCCGGCAGGCGACCGCGCCGCACTGAGCCGCGCGAACGCGCGCACCCGATCCGATCGACGAGCGAAGGCCGCGCGCCTTCGCTCGCTTCCGCGCATCCGTCGCTCGCTGGTGTGAATACTCTAGACAGCGGGCCCATCGTGACGGCACAGCACTAACCTTAATCACAGGACGTCCATGGCCGCCAAGTTCAAGAAGACCGCGAAGAAGACCTCGGGCAAGACCCGCTCCGCCGGCGCCGCCGGCAAGGGCGCGGGCGCGCAGGAACAGGCCGAGCGCCTGTCCAAGACCCTGAGCGAATCGGCGCAGCAGATCTGGCTGGCCGGCGTCGGCGCGTTCGGCCGCGCCCAGGCCGAAGGCACCAAGCTGTTCGAAGGCCTGGTCAAGGAAGGCTTGAGCCTGGAGCAGACCGCGCGCAAGTTCACCGGCGGCCAAGCCGGCGCCCTGCGCGATGCGGTCGAGTCCAAGGTCGGCCAGGCGCGCGAGCGCGCGACCGACACCTGGGACCGCCTGGAAAAGGTGTTCGAAGAACGCGTGCAGCGCGCCCTGGTCAAGCTCGGCGTGCCGGGCCGCGACGATCTGGCCGAACTCAGCGAGCGCGTCGACGCGCTGACCGCCGAGCTGCGCCGCCAGGGCGGCGCCGCCCCGGCGCGCAAGGGCACCGCCAAGAAGGCCGCCAAGCCCGCCGCCGCCAAGCCGGCCAAGGCCCGCGCGCCGCGCAAGGCCGTGGCCAAGCCCAAGCCGCCGGTCGCCCCCTGATTCACGCCGCGGTCGCGCCGGCGTCCTGAACGCTGACACGAAACTTCGGTAGTACTACCCGCTGTACCGCGCCGCGCCGCCAGCGCGCGGCGCCGCTTAAGCCCGCCAGTCCGCGCTTCCG
Organism: Lysobacter enzymogenes; assembly: GCF_017355525.1. Classification (NCBI taxonomy): domain Bacteria; kingdom Pseudomonadati; phylum Pseudomonadota; class Gammaproteobacteria; order Lysobacterales; family Lysobacteraceae; genus Lysobacter; species Lysobacter enzymogenes. Next base: position 1,478,660 of record NZ_CP067395.1, read on the forward strand.
TATGCTCCCCTCCCCTTACGGTTTCGGACTGGCGGGCTTTCTTATGCCCGAACGCCGCGTATCGCAGGGTTTGCGCTGTTTTTGCGCGCACTTCACTACCCTCTCGGCGCCACGTTCTGCCATGAACGGCACACTCTGCACACATCATTTTCGCGAACTGCGTCGCAATTCGCGAGGAATTCATATGTCTGAAGCCGTATATCCTCAGCGTCTTTTATGGGCTTAGCGTTGCATGTCGAGTTTCTCCCTGTGGGCCGCTGCCGCCGTCGCGCTTACGCTCGGCCTGGGGTCCACCGCCTACCTGTGGTCGTATCGCCGCCATCGCACTGAAGTCGCCACCGGCATCGCCGGGCTGGCCAAGATGCGCTGGCGCGAATTCGCGCGCCTGATCGTCGAGGCGTTGCGCGATCGCGGTTTCGAGGCCGAATCGGTGGAGGAATCGCTAGCCCGCGGCACCCAGGCCGAACTGCGCCTGCTGCGCGCCGGCAAGCCCTGGCTGCTGTCGTGCAAGCTCGGCGACGGCGACTACAAGGTGCCCGCCGCGACCGTCGCCGAACTCGCCGACGCGGTGCGCTTCCACGGCGCCGCCGGCGGCCTGCTGGTCACCACCGGCCGCTTCGACACCCATTCCGAGCGCGTCGCCGACGGCCTCGACCTGTACAGCGGCGAGACCTTGTGGGAACTGGTCGAACCGCAACTGCCGGCCTCGACCCGCCACGACATCATCGCCGCGGCGCAGAAGCGCAGCATCCAGACCATCGTCGGCGCCTGGGGCGCGGCGATCGTGCTGGCCCTGATCGTCGGCTTCGCGGTGCCGCAGTTGCTGCCGGACGAACCGGAGGCGCCGGCCGCGCCGGTCGCAGCGAACGCGCCTGCGGACGGCAACGACAGCGACGCGAACGACAGCGACGCGCCGGCGCAACCGCCCGCATCGCCGGCGGCCGCCGCGCCCGAGCCGGCGACTGCGACGCCCGCCGCGCCCGTCGCCGCGCCGCATCCGGCCACGCCAGCGGCCTCGGCGTCCAGCGGCAACGCCGCCGCCGACCGCGCCGAAGTCATCCGCACCGTCGCGCGCCTGCCCGGCACCGAGCGCGCGCTGTGGTCGACCCCGTCGAACCTGCTGATCTACCGCCTCATCGACGCCGAAAAAGCCGACGTCGACGCGATCTGCCAGGTCCTGGAGCGTTATCCGGAACTGCGCTCCTCGCGCGTGCAACTGCAACCGCCGCCGGGCAGCAACACCCGCGTGCGTTTCTTCCAGTGCAAGGCCTACTGATCCGGCTGCAACCCCTGTAGGAGCGACGCGAGTCGCGACCGCGGGGTTGCAAGCTTGCGTCGCAAGCGCGATGCCGCGGTCGCGGCTCGCGCCGCTCCTACAGGGAGCGCAGGCGGATCTCGCAAGAGCTTGAAACGACGAAGCCCGGCAGCGCCGGGCTTCGTGCGTTGCGCCGGACGGCGCGCTTACCAGTGCACGCCGCGCATCAGCGCCGCGAACGCGATCTGTTCGTTGCTGGCGTGTTCGTCCTTGAGCCCCTTGCGGTCGCCCTTGGCCGCGGCCGAGTCCGGGAACAGTTCGAACGCGGTGCTCATGACCACCTCGTAGGCCTTCGGCGCCAGCGCGTTGACCACCGAGGCGAAGATGCCCAGGCGGGTGGCGATGCGGCTCGGCCGTTCGATGATGCCCTTGACCACCAGGTCGGCGGCCTCGTCCGGGCTCAGCGTCGGGATGCTGTCGTACATCTTGGTCGGCGCGATCATCGGCGTCTTCACCAGCGGCATGTTGATGGTGGTGAAGCTGATGCCCTTGCCCGACAGCTCGCCCTGGGCGCAGCGGCTGAACGCGTCGAGCGCGGCCTTCGACGCCACGTAGGCCGAGAACCGCGGCGAATTGGCCAGCACGCCGATCGAGGAGATGTTGATGATGTGGCCCTTGCGGCGCTCGGTCATCTTCGGCATGAAGCCCATGATCAGGCGCAGGCTGCCGAAGTAGTTCAGCTGCATGGTCCGCTCGAAATCGTGGAAGCGGTCGTAGCTGAGCTCGATCGAGCGGCGGATCGAACGGCCGGCGTTGTTGACCAGGATGTCGACGTGGCCGTGTTCCTTGAGGATGGTCTCGACCAGGCGGTCGCAATCGCCCATGTCGGCCAGGTCGGCGGTGTAGGCGAACACCTTGCCGCCGGCGGCCTTCATCGCGTCGCGCGCCTTGAACAGCTCGTCCTCGCCGCGCGCGACGATGATCGTGACCGCGCCGGCCGCGGCGACCTTCTCCGCCGTCGCCAGGCCGATGCCGGACGAACCGCCGGTGATCACCACGACCTTGTTGCGCACCTTGCCCTTGAGGGTGCGGTCGACGAACAGGTCCGGATCGAGATGGCGTTCCCAGTAATCCCACAAGCGCCACGCATAGCTGTCCAGGTGCGGCACCTTGATCCCGCTGCCGCGCAGCGCGCGCTCGGTTTCGCGGTTGTCGAAGCGGGTCGGATAGGTGATGAACTTCATCACCTCCTTGGGAATCTTGAAGTCGCGCAGCAGCATGCCGATGAAGCGCTTGACCGGCGGCAGGTTGCTGACCGCGCCGCGGATGCCGGACGGCACGAACGCGAACATGCGCGCGTCGATGCGCATGGTCATCTCCGGCGTGTGGCCGGCGCGCGCGAAGGTGTTGAGCACCTCGCCGACGCGCTGCGGCTCCGGATCGGTCAGATGGAAGCAATGGCCGTCGAGCTTGGGCTTGTGCGCGATGTGGTCCATCGCGTCGACCACGTAGTCGACCGGGATGATGTTGATGCGGCCGCCTTCCAGGCCCAGCATCGGCATCCACGGCGGCAGCATTTCGCGCAGTTTCTTGAGGAAGGTGAAGAAGTAGTACGGCCCGTCGATCTTGTCCATCTCGCCGGTCTGCGAATGGCCGACGACCATGCCGGGGCGGTAGATCCGCCACTTGATCCGCTTCTCCGCGCGCACCAGCCCTTCGGAATCGTGCTTGGTGCGCAGGTAGGGATCGTCCAGGCCTTCGGCCTCGTCGAACATGTCCTCGCGGAACACGCCCGGGTACATGCCGGCCGCGGCGATCGAGCTGGTGTGGTGGAAGCAGCCGGCGTTGAGCGCGGCGGCCAGGTCCAGCGCATGCTGGGTGCCGTCGATGTTGGCCGCGCGCTGCGCCTGCGCGCTGGCGGTCAGGTCGTAGATCGCGGCGAGATGGAAAAAGTGCCGGATCTTGCCGCTCAACGCGCGCAGCTGCGCCGGCGTCAGCCCGCACTTGGGCTGGGTCATGTCGCCCGCCACGGGGATCACCCGCTTGAGGTCCCAGCCCATCTTCTTGGCCGTGGCGTCGAACTTCTTCTGCGAATCCTTGCGCACCAGCACGTGGATCGTGCCCTTGCGTTTCAGCAGGTTGCTGACGAGGAAGCGACCGATGAAACCCGTCGCGCCGGTGACGAAATAGCTCATACCCCTCTCCTGGATGGCCCCGATCGGCCGCCGTTGCGGCGGCATGACGCTACGGTGCCAGAGCGCGGCCGCGGTAACAATTCCTTTCCGTATTGACCCACCCCGGCACGCATGGTGAGATGCCGCCTCAGCCTGGCGCCCAGGAGAGGCCCAACGTGTCCGATATCCAAGCCGCATTCGAACAAGCCGCCAAGGACGTCCAGTCCCTGCCCGAACGCCCCGATAACGACACCCTGCTGCGCCTGTACGCGATGTACAAGCAAGGCGCCGAGGGCGACGTCAGCGGCCCCAAGCCGGGCTTCTTCGACTTCGTCGGCACCGCCAAGTACGAGGCCTGGGAAAAGCTCAAGGGCACCGACCAGAACGAGGCCAAGAAGAAGTACGTCGACCTCGTCAAGAAACTGCGCGGCTGACGCCGCGCCCCGCCCCGCTCCCCCGCCCGGGCCCCACGATGGCGAAACAGACCCGCCAGCGCATCCTCGATGCCGCGTTGATCATGTTCAACGCGCAGGGCGAACCCAACGTCACCACCAACCACATCGCCGACGAGCTGGAAATCAGCCCGGGCAATCTGTACTACCACTTCCGCAACAAGGACGACATCATCGAGCAGCTGTTCGCTCGGTTCGAGGAGCGCATGGACGCCGCGCTGGCCGCGCCGCAAGGGCGCCTGCCGGGATTGGAGGACATCTGGCTGCAGCTGCACCTGGTGTTCGAGTGCATCTGGGACTACCGCTTCCTGTACCGCGACCTGGTCGAGATCCTCAGCCGCAACCGCCGCCTGCGCATGCGCTTCGCGCGCATCCTCAAGCGCGCCGACGAACAGGCCCACCTGGTCATGCGCGGGCTGTCGCAGGCCGGGATCATGCGCGCCTCCGGCGACGAGCTGGCCGCGACCGCGACCAACGTGCTGGTGATCGCCACGTTCTGGCTCAACTACGCCGCCGCGCGCGGCGACAAGGACGAGCACGCGGCGATCCGCGACGGCATCGTCCAGGTGATGATGCTGCTGTCGCCGTTCCTGCGCGACGCCGAGCGGATGCACCTGAACACGCTGACCCGCGCCTACCTCGACTGAACGCGGCGGGTGTCGGCCAAAAAGGGCGCCGCATGCCGCCCTTTTCGTCGGCTCGGGCCTTGCGCGTGCGGCGCGCCGCCGGCTTGCGCGGCGCACGCCGCGGCGCTGACAAACCGCACCGCCCGCGGCGCACACTGGCCCGCACCGCCCGCCGGAGCCGCGCCATGCGCCCGTTGATCGTGCAGATGCAGATGTCCGTCGACGGCCGCGTGGCCTCGTCCGGACCGCCGTGGAGCTTGTGGAATTTCGGCTGGGACGGCGACTGGCCGTGGGACGCGCAGCTCAAGCGCCGCTTCAACGCCGGCTTCGAACGCGCCGATGCGATCGTGCTGAGCCGGCCGATGGCCGAGGAAGGCTATATCGAGCACTGGACCCGCGCCGGCGAACGACGCCCCGAGCCGGAGTTCGAATTCGCCCGGCGCATCGCCGCGCTGGAGAAGATCGTGGTCAGCCAACGCATCGAGCGCGCGCCGTGGCCGCGCACGCGCATCGCCGGCGGCGCGCTGGCGCAAGCGGTGAATGCGGCCAAGGCCGAACCCGGGCGCGGCCTGCTGTGCTTCGGCGGCACGCGGTTCGTCGCGGCGCTGACCGCGGCCGGGCTGGTCGACGAGTTCGAGTTCTACCTGAATCCCGCCGCGGCGGGATCGGGCGATTCGATCTTTCCCGAGGCCGGGCTGGCGCTGGAATTGCTGGATTCGCAGGCTTACGCCTGCGGGATGGTGGTCAACCGTTACCGTCCGCGCTGAACGCACGGCGCCGCCGTCGGCCGCGGCGGCGCGCAACGCGGCGGAGCGCGCATCGCTCCGCCGGGTCCGATGCGGGTCGTCAGGCCTTGCGCGTGCGGCGCGCGGCCGGCTTGCGCGGCGCGCGGCGCGGCGCTGCGGCCTTCTTCGCCGCCGGCTTGCGGCCCTTGCGCTGCGCGCGCGGCTTGCGCTGGCCCTTGAGGCCGAGCTTGTCGAGCACCGGCGCCAGCCGCGCCTCGACTTCGGCGCTGAACTGCATCACTTTCGGCTCGACCTGACCGCGCACGTTCTCGATCCCGCCGACGACGTTGCCACGCGCGTCCGCGGCGATGCCGCGCACCCGCTGCTGCAGCGCCTCGACCTGTCCGGCGGCGCGGCCGGCGCCGGCCAGCGCCTCGCGGCGGGCGACCGCGGCCAGGCCCAGACCGGCCAGCCACAGGTGCCGCAGCGTGGTGGCCTGATTGACGGCCGGCTCGGCCGCCTGCTTGTTGCGTTTGCCCACTGCCATCGTTGCGCTCCGTCGACCGCCCGGAATGGACGGTTTCGCCCGCGCACTATCGCCAGCGCGCATCGAGCAATGGCACTAGCGCGTTCAGCCGCACACCCTCGCGCGCGCCCTCTTGCCAGCGCCCCCGCCGCGGCGGGATGCTGCCGGTCCGATCCCGTTCGAACAAGGACAGTACATGGCCGCCAAGACCGCCTGGGCCGCTTTTCCGCACGACGCCAAGGCCTACGCCTACGCCGGCGACGCCCTCAAGAAAGCCTGGCCCAAGCTGCACGCCGGCGATGCCGAGGCCTTCCCCGACGCCAAGCGCGCCGCCGCGCTGATCAAGGCCGCGGGCAAGGCCGCGCCCAAGGGCGTGGACGCGGACGCGTTGGCCGAGGCGCTGCAGGAGGCCTGGCGCGCGTTCCATCGCGGCGATTTCAAGGCCGCGTTCGATGCCGGCGAAAAGCTCGGCCCGGTCGGCGCGTCGGTCGCGGTCAAGGCGCTCGGCATCCACGCGACCTATCTGGTCGACGACGAAGCCGAGCAGCTCAAGCGCTACCAGCAGGCCGCCAAGATCGCCGAAGCCGCGGTCGCCGCGCTGCCGGACGAGGCCAACAGCCATTACCGCTACGCCTTCGCCTTGGGCCGCTACAGCCAGGGCCTGAGCATCGCCAAGGCGCTCAAGGACGGCATCGCCGGCAAGGTGCGCACTGCGCTGGACGCGACCCTGGAACTCGAGCCCAAGCACGCCGAAGCGCATACCGCGATGGCGCTGTACCACGCCGAGATCATCGACAAGATCGGCGGCATGATCGGCGGCCTCACGTACGGCGCCAAGGCCAGCGAAGCCGAGAAGCACATCAAGACCGCGCTGAAGCTGACCCCGGACTCGCCGATCGCCCATATCGAACACGGCAACGTGCTGATGCTGCTGCACGGCGACAAGCAGGAAGCCGCGGCCGCGGCGGCATATGAGAAGGCCGCCAAGCTCAAACCGGTGGATGCGATGGAAGCGCTGGATGCGGCTTACGCCAAGGAACAGATCGAGTGACTTGAGCCCGAGCGTGGCGCGCGCTGGAGCCGGCCGCAGGATTCGGCCAGGATGCGCGGCCGCGCGGCTTAGGCTTCAGCTTCGCGCGCCGGCGGCGCCCCGTTCGCGGGGACGGCCGCCCGGCCCGGAGTCGCGGCCGGCGCGCGGAATCGTCGCGAATCGGGCTGTTTTCAGGGCGATTCGCGGCCAGGGCGCAAGCCTTGCGGCCCCGTTTTCGCAGACGGGGCCGGGCCGCAAGGCCGCTTCGAACCGCGATGCCCGCAAAGGCTTGTCAGTTCGCGAAGGCCCGATTACAATTTGCGACCCGATTACATCGGGCGGTTAGCTCAGCGGTAGAGCATCGCCTTCACACGGCGAGGGTCGCAGGTTCGAACCCTGCACCGCCCACCAGTTGCAAGAAACGAGCCGGCGAAAGCCGGCTTTTTTCGTTGCGGCGCCGATCGCTCGCAACCGCGTTCCCGCGAACGCGCGCGTGCGCATCCGAGCCGCCGCGCGCGCCTCGCCCGACTTTGGTTTGCAGGAGTCCGTCCATGACCGACGCGCATCGCGCCCCTACCCGCCTCTACCACAACCCGCGCTGCTCCAAGTCGCGCGGCGCGCTGGAGCTGCTGCGCGAACGCGGCATCGAGCCGGAAGTGATCGCGTATCTGGAAACGCCGCCGGACGCGGCGCAGTTGCGCGAGCTGCTGGGCTTGCTCGGCGTCGACGCGCGCGCGCTGCTGCGCACCGGCGAGGACGAGTATCGGCAGCTCGGGCTCGACGATGCCGCGCTCGGCGAAGATGCCTTGATCGCGGCGATGGCCGCGCATCCGCGGTTGATCGAACGGCCGCTGTTCGTGCACGGCGGACGCGCGGTGATCGGGCGGCCGCCGGAGCGGGTGCTGGAACTGTTGTAAGCGGTCCGGCGCTGCGCGGCTGCCTGCGCAGCGCCCACAAAAACCGAAACGGGTTCCGGCTTGCGCCGGAACCCGTTTTCGTTTCGCTGCCGCGCAACGCCTCGGAGCGCTGCGCCGCCGCGATCAGAACGACTTGCTCGCCCGCATCGCCAGCACCCGCTCCGGCGCGGCGAACGAATCGCTGCGCGCGCCGGCCCAGAACGACTGGAATACCGCATGCGCCGGAATCTTGCCGATCAGGTCGCCCGGGGCGAGGAAGTTGTACAGCGCGCCGAGCGAGCGCACTTCGGTCGGCGACACCCGGCGCAGGATGTGCTCGGGGCCGATCTCCGAAGTGTGGCGCAGGCCGGCCGCGCACAGCAGGTCGCGCAGCGCCTTGAGCGTGTTCTCGTGGAAGTGGAACACGCGCGCGGATTTGTCCGGCACGTCGAGCTTGTTCCAGCGGCTCGGGTCCTGGGTCGCGATGCCGGTCGGGCAGCGGTCGGTATGGCAGCTCTGCGCCTGGATGCAGCCCAGCGCGAACATGTAGCCGCGCGCGGCGTTGCACCAGTCCGCGCCCATCGCCAGGGTGCGGGCGATGTCGAACGCGCTGGTGATGCGGCCGGCCGCGCCGATGCGGATCTTGTCGCGCAGCTCCAGCCCGACCAGGGTGTTGTGGACCAGCATCAACGCCTCGTGCATCGGCACGCCGACGTGGTCGATGAACTCCGCCGGCGCTGCGCCGGTGCCGCCCTCGGCGCCGTCGACGACGATGAAGTCCGGCAGCAGCCCGCTTTCGTGCATGGCCTTGGCGATGCCGAACCATTCCCAGGGATGGCCGATGGCGAGCTTGAAGCCGACCGGCTTGCCGCCGGACAGCTCGCGCAGCCGCGCCACGAACTTCAGCAGGCCCAGCGGCGAGTCGAACGCGGTGTGCGCGGCCGGCGACACGCAGTCCTGGCCCATCGGCACGCCGCGCGTGGCCGAGATCTCGGCGCTGACCTTGGCCGCCGGCAATACCCCGCCGTGGCCGGGCTTGGCGCCTTGCGAGAGCTTGATCTCGATCATCTTCACTTGCGCGTCGGTCGCGTTGGCGACGAAGCGTTCTTCGCTGAACAGTCCGCGCTCGTCGCGGCAGCCGAAATAGCCCGAGCCGATTTCCCAGACCAGGTCGCCGCCGTTCTCGCGGTGGTACGGCGAAATCGAGCCTTCGCCGGTGTCGTGGTAGAACCCGCCGAGCCTGGCGCCCTTGTTGAGCGCGCGGATCGCGTTGGCCGACAGCGAGCCGAAGCTCATCGCCGAGATGTTGAACACGCTGGCCGCATACGGCTGCGCGGTGTTTTCGCCGATGCTGACGCGGAAGTCGTGGGCGACGTGCGCGCTCGGCGCCAGCGAATGGTTGATCCATTCGTAGTCCAGGCTGTAGACGTCGACCTGGCTGCCGAACGGGCGCACGTCGTTGACCGACTTGGAGCGCTGATAGACCAGCGCGCGCTGCTGGCGCGAGAACGGGACCTCGGCGGTGTCGGCCTCGATGAAGTACTGGCGCATTTCCGGGCCGATCGACTCCAGGCCGTAGCGGAAGTGGGCCATCACCGGGTAATTGCGGCGCAGGGTGCTTTTGGTCTGCAGCAGGTCGGCGGTGCCGAGCGCGGCGACCGCGCCGAACGCGGCCAGGCCCCACAGCCAGTACGGGTGATGCAGGAAGACCAGAATCGCGCAGACCACGGTCAGGACCAGGCTGGCGACGTACACGGAATAGCGCGTCATGGCGATCGGAAGGTTCACGGGCTGGGGTCGAGCATAACCGCGGCCGGGTGCAGGATTTGTACGGGGCCGGGCGGGATGCGGCGGCGGAGCGAACGGCGGCGGGGCTGGAGGCCCTGCCGCCATCGCTTCGCTGGCGGGTGCGCGGCGGCTCTGGATCCCCGCTTTCGCGGGGATGACGTTCTGGAGGAGGCGTGGCGGACCTTTGTCGACCGATCGCGGCGCCGGAGCGAAACGCGTCGGGGCCGAAGCCCCTCCCACCGTCGTTTTGTCCGCAGGTACGCTGCGGCTCTGGATCCCCGCTTTCGCGGGGATGACGTTCTGCGAGGTGCGCCTGCTCTTGTGGGAGGGTCTTCAGGCCCGATGCCTTTCGGCCCGGTCGCCGCGATCTGCGGACCTACGCCCCCGACCTCACAAGCGCCCGTCGACCTCGTCGCGCGGATACAGGCTCTTGATGTCGTACAGCAACGCCCCGGGCTTGCCGTAAGCGCGCGCGCCGGCGGCGCCGAGGGCGCGGAACTGCTCGTGCGCGACCGCCACCACGATCGCGTCGTAGGCGCCTTGCGCGGGCTCCTCGACCATGTCCAGTCCGTATTCGCGCCGCGCTTCCTCGGCGTTGGCCCAGGGGTCGCAGATCTCGACCCGGGCGCGGTATTCGCCGAACTCGCGCGCCAGGTCGATGACCCGGGTGTTGCGCAGGTCGGCGCAGTTTTCCTTGAAGGTCAGGCCGAGGATCAGGATGCGCGACTCGGCCACGGCGATGCCGCGCTGGATCATGCGCTTGATCACTTCGGCCGCCACGTGTCCGCCCATCGCGTCGTTGATGCGCCGGCAGGCGAGCAGGATGTCGGGGTAGTAGCCGGCGCTCTGCGCCTTCTGGATCAGGTAGTACGGGTCCACGCCGATGCAGTGGCCGCCGACCAGGCCGGGCCGGAACGGCAGGAAATTCCACTTGGTTCCGGCCGCTTCCAGCACTTCGGTGGTGTCGATGCCCAGGCGCTGGAAGATCAGCGCGAACTCGTTGATGAGCGCGATGTTGGCGTCGCGCTGGGTGTTCTCGATGACCTTGGAGGCTTCGGCCACGCGCAGGCTGGAGGCGCGGTGGGTGCCGGCGGGAATGATGCTGCGGTACAGCGCGTCGACCCGCTCGGCGGTGTCCGGGGTCGAGCCCGAGGTCACTTTGGGAATGTCGACCAGCTTGCGCTGGCGGTCGCCGGGATTGATCCGCTCCGGGCTGTAGCCGACGAAGAAGTCTTCGTTGCAGCGCAGGCCCGACGCGCGTTCGAGCTCGGGCACGCAGATTTCCTCGGTCGCGCCGGGATACACGGTCGACTCGTAGATCACCGTGTCGCCGCGCTTGAGCACGCCGGCGAGCGCGCGGCTGGCCAGGATCAGCGGGGTGAAGTCCGGGCGCTTGTGCTCGTCGACGGGCGTGGGCACGGTGACCACGAAGGTGTCGCGGTCGTCGAGGTCTTCGAGCGCGGCGCTGAAGCGCAGGCGCGCGGCGCTGCGGATCTCGTCGGCATCGTGCTCGTGATGGCGGTCCTCGCCGGTGCTGAGCTGGGCCACGCGCACCGGGTCGATGTCGTAGCCGACGGTGTCGTAGACCTTGCCGAATTCCAGCGCCAGCGGCAGGCCGACGTAGCCCAGGCCGATCACGCCGATGCGCGCCTGCGCGACGCTGTTGTCGTTGTCTGCCATACCCTGCCTTGATGGGAACCGCGGCCCCGGCGAGGCTCGCTGCGGCGTGCGGGGATTCTAGAGAGCGGGCTCGCGCGCTGGCAAATGCCGGCGCCGCGGTCGCCGGCGGCCGCGCCTAGCCGGCGGCGGGCGTTCGCGCGGTCAGGCCGAACGGCGCGGCGATCGCGAGCAGATGCCGCAGCGCGCCGCCGCTGCCTTGGGTCTGCAACTCGGCGATGCGCTCGCCGCTGTAGCCGATCAGGATCGCGCTGCCGTCGGCGCAGTACTCCCACACGGTCAGTTGGTGGCTGAAGTTCATGCACTGCCATTGCCCGTCGGCTTCCGACAGGCCCTCGTGCAGCGCGTTCCAGAACGCGGCTTCGTCGGCGTATCCGGCCCATCCGCCGGCCGGCGCCCAGTCGGTCCAGACGACGGCCGCGCCGTCGTGCGGCTCGCGCGATGGCGCGATCTCGTTGGTCGCGTCGCTCATTCCGGCGCCACCTCGACCGCGTTGCGGCCCGATTGCTTGGCCCGGTACAGGGCCGAGTCGGCGTGGCGCATCCACATCGCCGCGGTGTACGAGCGCGCGCCGGTCGCGGCCACGCCGATGCTGACCGTGCAGCGCAGCTCCGGCGCGTCGTCGAAGCGCGCGTCCTCGACCGCGCGGCGCAGGCGCTCGGCGATGGCGCGGGCGTCGTCGGCCTCGGTGTCCATCAGGATCAGCGCGAACTCGTCGCCGCCGATGCGGCTGGCGGTGTCGGTCATGCGCGCGGCGCGGTGCAGCACGTCGGCGACCCGGCGCAGCACCGCGTCGCCGATCTGGTGGCCGTGGTAATCGTTGATCTCCTTGAAGCGGTCGACGTCGATGACCACCAGCGCCGCGCGTTTGTCGCAGCGCGCGCAGTGGGTCATGGTCGCGCTGGCCGCGTCGTCCCAGTGCAGGCGGTTCTGCAGGCCGGTCAGCGGATCGGTGCGGCTGATCAGGGCGAGCTGGCGGTTCTGCCGCACCACCTTGCGCGCCAAACCATAAGCGGCGCTGCTGATCGCCATCGGGTAGACGAACATGAAAGGCAGGCAGGCCAGGATCACCGTCATCGAGCTGTGCGGGGCGAAGCCGAACCCGAGCGCGGCCCAGGCGATCGCGCAGGCCAGAGCCTGCGCGGCGGCGGTGCGCAGCAGGAAACGCCAGCCGCCGACGCCGATCTTGTCGGCCGACAGCATCACCGCCAGCAGCGCGCTCGGCACCACGTTGAACTGCATGACCGCAATCCACACCCCGCCCATGATCGAGTCGATCATCAGGCTGCGGTACTCGACGAATTCGGGATCGCGGCTGCGCACCGCCAGCAAGTAGGCCGCCGGCGGCCACAGGAATCCGTTGCCGAACAAGGCCGCCCACAGCCACCACGGCGCGACCTGCTGATACAGCACGCCGCCGACCGCGAAGAAGCCGAAGCCCAGGCCCAGGGTGCGCATCTGGTAGATGCGCCGGACGAAGCGCAAGTGTTCGCTGGCGCGGGCCGGATCGTATGCGCTGTCGTCGTTTGCCGTCACGCGCGCTCTCGCGAAGGTCGCTGTCCGCGCGGTACAGCGCGGCGCGCACAGCATACCGTGTGCGCGGCCTGGCACGCTCGGACTGGTTAAAAGGCGCGTCCGGCCCGGCGGTGCGGTGCTCGCAGGCGCCGATTCGGCACACCGCAACCGAAAGGTGGCGGCAGCGTCCAACGGTGCGCGCGATCACTGATTGCCCTGGTTTCCAGGCGCTTTTGCCGATTCCGGGCCGGCGCCCGGGCCTACAGTGGGTCCGGGCCCGACCCGCCGGCATCGCCGATCCGCCGTTCGCGCGACCCCGATGCCCCGCCGACGCGACCGAGCGTTCGCCCCGGCCGCCACGCCCCGCCGGACCCGTCCCGCCGCTGCCTGCGGCCTGACCCCAACGTGAGGACTTCGCCGATGTCGCACCCGACCCTGCCACGCCTCCACGCTTCCGTCCGCGCCCTGCGCCCGCTCGCGCTCGCCACCGCCGCGGTCCTGGCCGCGCTCTGCGCCGCGCCCGCCGCGGCCGCCACGGTCAACATCGCCGGGCTCGAGGACGGCGTCCGCTACGACCGCTTCATCGTCAAGTTCCAGGCCAACAGCAAGGCCCGCGCCAGCGCGGCCGAGTTCGACGCCGCGCTCGGCCGCGCCGCCGCCGCGCTGCCCGCGGCCAAGGGCCAGCCGCGCCTGGGCCTGTCGCACCTGCGCCGGATGTCGATGGGCGCCGACGTGATCCGCGCCGACCGCGGCCTCAGCCGCGGCGACGCGATCGCGCTGATGAAGCGCCTGGCCGCCGATCCGCGGGTGGAATACGTCGAACCCGACCTGCTGATGAGCGCCCAGCTCACCCCCAACGACACCCGCTTCAGCGAGCAATGGCATTACGCCGACAGCGCGGTCGGCATCAACGGTCCCAGCGCCTGGGACAAGGCCGACGGCGCCGGCGTGGTGGTCGCGGTGGTCGACAGCGGCTATCTGTCGCACACCGACCTCAACGCCAACCTGCTGCCGGGCTACGACTTCGTCAGCTCGGTCAACGGCCTCGGCCTGTCGTGCCTGTTCGCCGGGCTGCCGTCGAACTGCGGCGGCGGCAACGACGGCAACGGCCGCGACAACAACGCCACCGACTCGTCCAACATCAAGCACGGCACCCATGTGTCGGGCACGGTCGCGGCGATCACCAACAACGGCGCCGGCGTCGCCGGGGTCGCGCGCAACGCCAAGATCCTGCCGGTGCGCGTGCTCGGCAACAGCGGCGTCGGCGCCACCTCCGACATCGCCGACGGCATCGTGTGGGCGTCCGGCGGCACGGTCAGCGGCATACCGGCCAATCCCAATCCGGCCGACGTCATCAACCTCTCGCTCGGCGGCGCCCAGGCCTGCACCCAGACCCTGGCCTATCGCGATGCGATCAATGCCGCCACCGCCAACGGTTCGATCGTCGTGGTCGCGGCCGGCAACAGCAACACCGACGTGTCCGGCTTCACCCCGGCCAGTTGCCCGAACACCATCACCGTCGCCGCCAGCGACATCAACGGCAACCGCGCCTGGTACTCGAACTACGGCACCGGCATCGACATCGCCGCGCCCGGCGGCGAGACCTGCTCGCCGGCGACCGAGTTCCTCGCGCTGGGCGAGTCGGTCAGCGGCAAGTGCACGCAGAACCACGCCAACCGCGGCGTGCTGTCGACCGTGGACGGCAACGGCTACGACTTCTATCAGGGCACCTCGATGGCCGCGCCGCACGTGGCCGGCGTGGTCGCGCTGATCAAGTCGGTGAAGCCGGCGCTGAACACCGCGCAGGTGCAGGCGATCCTGACCAGCACCGCGCGGCCGATCGCCGCGGCCAAGTGCCCGGGCGGTTGCGGACCGGGCCTGATCGACGCCAATGCGGCGGTGACGGCGGCGCAAGGTCCGTAAGCGGCGCGGGTCGCGGATGCGACGGCCCGCTGCGCCCGCATTCCCCGCCCGGCGCGGACTTTTCCGCGTCGGGCGGTTGCGCGCGGCGAAGCGCTGCCCCATTCACAGTTCACGCAATCGCGAATCGTTCCTAACGGACAACTAACATCGGCCTGGGCTACGGTGCGCGCACAGGGGTTCCCGACGACGGAGCCAGAGCGATGACGACCACCCTGCAAGGCCGCCCCACTCCGACCACGCCCGGGCTGAGCTATTGGGCCAGCCACTTCCGCGAGGCGGAGTTCTATCGCGAAGGAACGCATTTCAGCGATTACGCGCCGGCGTTCTACGTCGGCATTTCCGTGCAGCTCGAACACCCCGGCCGCGATTTCGACGATCCCGGGCTGGACCTGCGCGGGCGCTACCAGCGCATCCGCCTGGGTTCGGCCTTGAGCTGGGAGCAGGCCCAGGGCGCCGCGCGCGCCTCGTGGGAACGCGCGCGCGACAACGCCGCTGCGGCGCGCCAGCGCATCGCCCAGCACATGGCGGAGTTGGCGGCGCAGGCTTGAGGCGGCGGCTCGAAGCCGTTTGCTATGCGATGAACCCGCGGCGCGCGGCGCCGCGGGTTTCGGCTGTCTGAAACAAAGCCTCGGGCCCGAAGGCTCTCCCGCAACAGCGACCGGCCTTCGGGTGCGCTTGCGCGAGGACCTTCAGGACCGACGCTTTCCGATCCGCGCAGCGCGAACCCTCAACCGGTGAACTCGACCAGGGTGTGGTCCTCGCCGGCTAGCGCCTCCTCGATGATCGGCGCGATGACCTTCCAATCGCCCTTGGCCAGGCCGGCGCCGATCAGCGGATAGCCGATGCGCTGGCCGTGGAACTCGCGCGCGACCGCGCGCATCGCCCGGCCGATGGCGTCGTAGTCGGCGAGCACGCCCTCGCCCTGCCAGTGGAACTGGGTGTAGGCGTTGACCACGACGAAACGGTGGCCGTTTTCTTCGACCTGCGCCTGGCTGTAAGTGCCGAGCTTGCCGCGGTCGGCGGGCACGGTGCGCTGGTCGGCTTCCCACGCGGCCGGGAAGCGTTCGCGGATGCTCAGCGCGATGCCGCGGCCCATCCGGCATTGGCAGTTGCAGCCTTGCACGATGACGTCGAAGCGGCCTTCGGCGGCGAGTTGCAGCAGGTCGCCTTGGATGATGTTCATGGTCTTCCTTGGTTTTCGGGAGGGTGGATCGCAACCTGAGCTCCCTGTAGGAGCGGCGCGAGTCGCGACCAACCGCAGCGGTGTACGCAAGCGTCACGGCCGAAGCCTGGGCATCGGCGTTTTCCAGCGGGTAGATCCGTTGCTTCGGAATGAGGCGTGGTATTGCGTCGCTGCGGTTGGTCGCGGCTCGCACCGCTTCTACAGGTAGGCCATGCGGGTTTTTCAGAGTTTGAAGCGGCCGCCGTCGACGCGCAGGATTTCGCCGGTGACGTACGGCGCGTCGCGCAGGTACAGGACCGCGGCGACCACGTCGTCGACCTCGCCCATGCGTCCCAACACGGTGCGTGCGGCGATCGCGTCTTCCTGTTCGGCGCGCTCGGCCGGGTCGCGCACCGACGGCAACACCGTGCCCGGCGCGACCGCGTTGACCCGGCACGGCGCCAGTTCCGCGGCCAGCGCGCGCACCAAGCCGGCGCCGGCGGCGCGGCTGACCTGGTAGGCCGCGTGGCCGGGAAACGAGCGGTCCAGATAGGTGTCGAGCAGCATCACCACCGAACGCAACGGCCGCCGCGCGTGCAGGCGCACCGCCAATTCCCACGGCGCCAGCAGGTTGACCTGCAACTGGCGGACGAACCGCTCGCGTTCGTCGGCGCTGGCGCTGCCGGGGCCGGCCTGCGCCGACAGCGCGTTCCAGGCATGGCCGCGTTCGAACAGCGAGGCGCTGAGGATCAGATGGTCGATCTGCTGCGCCGGCAACTCGCCGAGCGTTTGCCGCATGTCCCAGCACCAGGCCTCGACCGGCGCCGAATACGGCTCGGGCGCCGCGTCTTCGCTGCGCCGGTGCGCGACCACGCGCTCGCCGCGCGCCAGGCAGGCTTCGGCCAATGCGCGGCCGATCCGGCGCGAGGCGCCGGTGACCAGGGTCGTCGCGGTGGCGCTCATCAGCCGGTCTCCCGTTGTCCGTCGCCGGCGCGCAATTGCGCGGCGCGTTCGAGCAGATAGCGGCGCACGAAACCGGCGCCGGCATAGGCGTAGAAGCCGTGCGCATTGGCTTGCGCCTGGAAGCCGCGTTGGGTTTGCAGCGCTTGCAGCGCGGCCTGCAACGGCGGCAACGCCAGCTGGTTCAAGCCGTGAAACAGATAGGCCCGGCCCGGATCGTAGCGCGCCTGCCAGTGCGCGCCGGCGGCGTCGAGGGTGCCGATCAGGTCGATGTCCAGCGGCACCGGCATGCGCCGGCGCGGATCGCGCTCGCGGCCGAAACCGGCCTCGATGCGCTTGAAGCGGCGCTCCAGCGCCTCGGCCGGCAGCGCGTTGCGCCAGTCCAGCGCCAGCATCAGGTTCAAGGTCGCGCCGCCGGCGTGCAGGCGGTGGCGGTCGCCGTACAGTTCCGACACCGCGGCCAAGCTGGCGTCGGAGTCGGCCAGCAACTGCGCCGCGGCTTCGAGCAGATTCTCCGCGCGCGGGCCGTCGCTGGCGCCGAGGCAGATCAGGGCGGTCGCGCTCATGCGCGGCGCGCTCGCGACGGCATCGGCGGGGTCGGGCTTCCTGGCATCGTGCGGCTCCTGCGCCGCGGGCGAACGGCGGCGCGAGCCGGCATTGTAGCCGGCCGCGGCGACCGCGCCGCGACAGGCCCGCTCAGTTCACCGGATACGGCATGTCGTCGAAACGCTGCGCGTGGTAGCCCTTGACCCCGACCTCGTGCGCCAGCGCGCTGCGGAAGTCCAGCCCGCGCTCCAGGCAGTCGAGCACGTAGTCGAAGCCGTAGCGCGGCTCCCAGCCGAGGTCGCGGCGCGCGGCGTCGTTGACGTAGACCCGGTCCAGTTGCGGGAACAGGCTCCAGCCCTGGGCCGCATACAGCTCGCGGCAGCGCGGGAACAGACGCTGCACCACCGCGGCCGCGTCGCGGCTGAGCTCGGGCAGGTGCTCGCGCCGGAACGGCGTGGTCGCCGAGACGATGTAGCGGCCGAAGCCGAGCGCCGGCGCGCGCTCGATCGCGCGCAGGTGGGCCTGGGCCACGTCGTCGATGTCGGCGCGCCGGTACAGCAGTTCGTTGGCCTGGCTGTTGGCGGTGTCGTAGCGGCTGCGGCGCGCCGCGTCGTCGTCGTCCTCGGGGAAGAAGCGCGAGGTGCGCAGCACCAGCACCGGCAGCGTGTGGCGGCGATGGAACAGTTCGCACAAGCCTTCCGCCGCGACCTTGCTGGCGCCGTAGATGTTCTTCGGAATCGGCGCCACGCTCTCGTCGATCCAGGTCGCCGGCTCGCCCGGCGCCGGCGTCAGCGCCGCGCCGAACGCGCTGGTGGTGCTGGTGAACACGAACGAGGCCACGCCCTGCTCGTGCGCGGCCTGCAGCAGGTTCAGCGTGCCGCTGATGTTGGTGTCGACGAAGTCCTGGTAACTGTGGGTGGCCACGTGCGGCTTGTGCAGGGTCGCGGCGTGGATCACCGCCTCGGCGCCGCGCACCGCCTCGAAGGCGAACTCGCGGTCGGCGATGGAGCCGACCCGGTCGGTGAACGCCGAAGGCTTGAGGTCGATGCCGCGCGCCGCGCGGCCCTGCGCGCGCAGCAGGCGCATCAAGCCTTCGCCGAGGTGGCCGGCGCTGCCGGTGACGAGAACAGTCATGCGGTGGACTCTTGGAGGGACAGAAACGCCGCAGCGCCGGCGTTGTCGGCAACGTCGGCACTGGATGGGCGCATGCGCCCAGGGTAGCGCCGCCCTCGCCCGCCGGCCACCGACAAGTGTCACACCGCGCTGCGCGCGAGCCGTTGCGGCCCGTCGGCGGCGATGCGCTCGAAACCCGAGTCCAGGGCCACGAACAGGTTCCAGCGATCATGCCCGCCCGCGGCGGCGGCCGCATCGATGAAACGCTCCTCCAGTTCGGTCTTGCGCACGCCCTTCCACAGCTTGTCGGCCAGCGCGACGGCCAGTTCTTCGAGCCGGCAATCCATCGCCGCCCAGCGCGCATGCGACACGCAGACCCGGGCCAGTTCGGGCGACGCGCCGGCGGCCAGCAGCATGGCTTCGCCGGCCGGCTCGTGCTCGCCGCCGGGGCCGTGCAGTTCGGCCGGATGGCGGATCTTGCCGGTGTCGTGCAGCACGATGCCGACGCGCACGAAAGCCTCGTCGACGGCGACGGACTGCTCGCGCAGCAGCGCCAGCAACGCTTCGCCGGCCTCGCCGACCAGCTCGACGTGACGTTGCAGGCGCGCGGGCGCGCCGAGGGAGCGGATCAGATCCATCGCCTGGGCGGAATCGGCAGGAAACATGCGCACCTCGTTCGCGGGGAAGCCATGTTCACGCAAAACGGGCGCGACAGCGGACAGCGCGAGAGCGTCGGTGGTCCGGCGATGGGGCGGGCGATGCGCGCGAACGCGCCCTCAGGCCTCGATCCACTCGGGCCCGCCGGAGCCCGGCTGCGGCGCCGCCGCCAGCGGCTGCGCCGCACGCGCGGCGGCCAGGATGGCTTCGGCCAGCGCCTGCGGGTCGCGGATGCGCGACAGCTCCGCGGCGAGGCGGTCGAGATCGCGCGGGTCCTGCGGCTGGCTCATGCGCGTGGCGTCCTCGGGCGGGCGGCGGGCGGCCGGATGCGGGGCATGCTGCGCCGGGGGATGTTGAACGAATGTCGGAACCGGGTGGAAGGCCGCGGCCGGGGTTCAGTGTGGCGGGGGCGGATGACAGCGCGGCGGCTGTTCAGGACGCCGCGGACGGGCCCGACACCGTCCGGCCGGCGCCCTCGACCTCGCCCCGCGACTGTCAAACATAGGTCATACATAGCCCATACGCTGACGGCGAATAAGGAGGTTCGCCCATGAGGAAGTTCCTCGGCCCCGCATTCGCGGCGCTGTTGTTGGCCGGCGTGATCGCCGGCATCGTGATGTCCTTCAACGGCAAGCGCGCCGACGACCGCGCCGATGCCACGGCCCGCCAGCAGCAGGCCGACGCCGCCGCCCGCATCACCGTGCGCGTGCTCACCGGCTCGGAAAAGCTCGATTTCCTGCGCGACCCCGAGCTGGCCCAGGCGCTGCTCGCCGAAAACATCGTGCTCGACGTGCAGAAGGCCGGCTCGCGCGAAATCGCCACCCGTCCCGACCTCAAGAGCTTCGACGCCGCCTACCCCGCCGGCACCGCCGCTGCGCGCAAGATCGCCGACGCCACCGGTTCGCGCCGCATCTACAACAGCTTCTACACGCCGATGACGGTGGCCAGCTGGAAGCCGCTGCTGCCGGCGCTGGAGGCCAACGGCATCGTCGGCAAGCGCGGCAACGCCTACTTCATCGTCGACATGCGCAAGCTGGTCGCGCTGATGGAAAGCGGCGCGCGCTGGAAGGACCTGCAGCCCAATCCGAACTACGCGGTCAGCAAGTCGGTGCTGATCACCAGCACCGATGTGCGCACCAGCAATTCGGCGGCGATGTACCTGGCCCTGGCCAGCTACCTGGCCAACAACGACGACGTGGTCGCCAGCGAAACCGCCGCCGATCAGGTCGCCGACCGGCTGGTGCACCTGTTCTCGAAGCAGGGCTACCAGGAATCGAGTTCGTCGGGCCCGTTCGAAGACTACGTCACCATGAAGATGGGCAAGTCGCCGCTGGTGATGATCTACGAACAGCAGTTCCTGGAGTACGCGTTCAAGCACCCGAAGCTGGACCCGGACATGCTGCTGTTGTACCCGCAGCCCACGGTTCTGACCAAGCACACCATCGTCGCGCTCAACGACAAGGGCGCGCGCTTCGCCGAGGCCTTCGAGCGCAATCCCAAGGTGCGCGAGATCGCCGCGCGCTACGGCCTGCGCGGGCCCGACAACGCGGCGCTGTTCGCCGACGCCGGCAAACGCGGCATCGACATGCCGCAACAACTGGTCGATGTGGTCGATCCGCCGACCTACGACCTCCTCGAACGCATGATCGGCCGCATCGAACAGCGGCTGGGCCACTGAAGGAACGCCGCCATGAGCACGACCCAGACCACCACCCTCGCCGAACCGATCGCCCCGCTGACCCTGGAAATGCCGGAACCGGCGGCGACCGTCGCCGAACCCGACCGCGCCGCGGCGATGATCCCGTTCAAGGACGAGACCCGCGCCCAGGTGCTGACCCAGGCCGACCAGTTCATCGCCGACCTGCTCGCGCTCGACCCGCATTCGGAAGACTTCCGCAGCCGCGTCGACAGCGCGTTCCGCCTCGGCCGCAAGGAAATCGGCGACAGCACCCTGCTGACCAACAAGTTCCTCGACCGCAACTTCGTCGCCGACGCCGACAGCCCGGCGTTCAAGGTCATGAGCGAGATGCGCATCCTGTTCGAGGACCTCAACCCGTCCAAGGAAGGCGACCTGATGGCCGCGCACAAGCTGCTCGGCCTGATTCCGTTCGGCAACAAGCTGCGCGCCTACCTGCAGCGCTTCGACTCGGCCGGCGAATCGATCCGCAAGACCATCGACAACCTCTACGGCGTGCAGGACGAACTGGCGCGCGACGACCAGGCGCTGTTCGCGACCATGCAGAAGCTGCTGGAAGCGCTGACCCGGCTCAAGGCCGCCGACGTGTTCGCCGAACAGCTCGACGGCAAGCTCACTGCGGCGCTCGATACGCTGAAAGCCAGCGACCCGGCGCGCGCCCAGGCGGTCGAGCAGGAAGTGCTGTTCTACGTGCGCCAGGCCAGCGTCGACATCAAGACCCAGATCCTGGTCTGCATCAACGGCTACAAGATGCTCGAAGGCCTGCGCAAGACCGGGCGCGAGCTGCGCAACGGCTGCGACCGCATGGCCACCATCGGCATGTCCAGCCTGTCGATCGCCGCGACCCTGGCGCGCGCGCAGGGCTACCAGTTGCAGGTCATGGACGCGCTGAAGTCGTCCTCGCGCGCGATCGAGGGCCTGATCGCCTCGACTTCGGCGCAGTTCGGCCAGCATGTCGACCGCGTCGCCGAGTTCCAGAGCAATCCGCTGATCGGCGTGCAGACCCTGCAGAACGCCTTCGACACCACCTTCGCCGCGCTCGACCGCATGGACGAGTTCCGCAGCAAGGGGATCGGCGCGATGGGCAGCAACATCGAGCAACTGCGCGGCCTGATCGCCAAGGGCGAGGCGCGCATGAACCGCGAGCGCGAGGCGGTGACGGCGGTGCAGCGCAGCATCGCCGCGCCGGCCGGGCCGGTGGCGCTGTAAGCCGGCGCCCGCGTCCGCTGCCTTCGCGCATGCCCGCACTCCCTCGATCCCACCCCGCCACACGCCACAGGAAGGCCCGCCCGTGATCCGACTCCTGCGCTCTGCCCTGCCCCTGCTCGCCGCGCTGATGCTGGCCGCGTGCGGCGGCAACGGTTCCGCCGGCGGCGACGCCGAACCCGGCGGCGCCCGCGCCGACGGCGCCGCGGACTTCACCATCCTCGCCGGCTCCGAGCTCAAGGACGTCGACACCCAGCTCGGCGACGAGATCGCCCAGGCCACCGGCGTGCGTCCGCGCTTCACCTACGCCGGCACCCTCGACGCCATCGACCGGCTCGCCGCGGGCGAAAAGTTCGACGCGGTCTGGGTCAGCCACGGCAAGTACCTGGCGATGAACCCCGCGCTGAAGCAGCGGCTGCTGGCGCAGGAAAAGATCATGCTGTCGCCGGTGGTGCTGGGGGTGAAACAGTCCAAGGCGCGCGAGCTCGGCTGGGACCGCAGCGATCCGACCTGGAAGGACATCGCCGAAGCCTCGCGCTCGGGCCGTTTCAGCTTCGGCATGACCAACCCGACCTCGAGCAACACCGGTTTCACCGCGCTGGTCGGCATCGCCGCCGCGCTGGCCGCGAACCCCGATGCGCTGACCGAGGCCGACGTCGCCAATCCCGCGCTCAAGGCCTTCTTCCAGGGCCAGCGCATGACCGCCGGCTCCTCGGGCTGGCTCGCCGATGCGTATGCGCGCGAACAAGCCAAGGTCGACGGCCTGATCAACTACGAATCGGTGCTGCTGAGCCTCAACCGCGACGGCCGCCTCAGCGAGCCGCTGACCCTGGTGTATCCGAAGGAAGGCATCGTCACCGCCGACTATCCGCTGATGCTGCTCGACGCCGGCAAGCGCGCCGGCTACGACAAGCTCGTCGCGTTCCTGCGCTCGCCGGCGTTCCAGACCCGTTTGTCCGCGGCGACCCTGCGCCGCCCGGTCAATCCCGAGGCGCAGGCCGCGGCGGCGATCCCGCAGCGCACCCTGATCGAGCTGCCGTTCCCGGGCCAGCCGCAGGTGATCGAAAGCCTGTTGCAGGGTTTCCTCGCCGACGTGCGCATCCCCGCCAGTTCGCGCTACGTGCTCGACCTGTCCGGCTCGATGGGCAACGACGGCCGCATCGAGGCGATGAAGGCGGCGATGGACACCCTCGCCGGCGGCAGCGCCGCGTCGTTGACCGACCGCTACGCGCGCTTCCAGAACCGCGAGCGCATCGGCGTGCTGACCTTCTCCTCGCGCCCGAACCGCACTCGATTGTTCGACATGGGCAACGACGCGGCCGGCAACCAGGCGACGCTGGCGGCGATCCGCGCCGAGATCGCGCCGCTGCGTCCCGACGGCGGCACCGCGATCTTCGACAGCGTGCGCCAAGCCCTGACCGAACTGGCCGCCGACAAGCGTGCCGCGCGCGAGCCGCGCTACTACACCGTGGTGCTGATGAGCGACGGCGAGAACACCGAAGGCAGCGACCTGCGCGAATTCCTCGGCTGGTACGCGGCCCAGGACGAGACCCTGCGCTCGATCCGGGTGTTCCCGATCCTGTTCGGCGACGCCGATCCCGAGGAAATGAAGGGGCTCGCGCAGGCCACCGGCGGCCAGGTCTTCGACGCCAAGAGCAAGTCGCTGACCCTGGTGTTCAAGGACATCCGCGGGTACCAGTGATGAAGCTGCCGGTCGCCCCGCCCACTACGCCGAGTCTCGCTCAACGCCTGCGGCTGTATCTCTACAGCAACCGCAACATCGCCGGCAGCGCGGGCGGGCTGGTCGGGCTGGGCCTGTTGTTCGCCGGGGTGATCGAGCGCGGCTGGCCGCTGATCGTGCTCGGCCTGTACGCGGTCGGCGCGCTGGCGTGGCCGCGCGACCGCCTCGGCGCGCGCGTGGCCGAGGCCGAACTGCCGGTGGAGGCGCTGATCGAACACCTCGACCGGCTGATCGGCGAGGTCGCCAAGCGCGTGCCGGCCGACGCGCTGACCAGCCTGCGCAGCATCCAGCAGACCCTCGACGAACTGCTGCCGCGCCTGCGCGAGCTGCGCCAGTCCGGGGCGCTGTCGGCCTCGGCCGCGTTCGCGGTGCAGGAAACCCTGCGCCGCTACCTGCCCGACATGCTCGGCGGCTACCTCAAGCTGCCGCCGGTGTTCGCCCGCACCCAGGCGCTCAAGGACGGCCGCACCGCGGCGCAGACGCTGTCGCAACAGCTGGCGCTGCTGGACCAATCGCTGCAACGCATCTCGCGCGAAGCCTTCGCCGGCGACGCCGAATCGCTGCTGCTGAGCGAGCGTTTCCTCAAGGAAAAATTCGACGCCGCCGCGGCGTTCGAACTGGCCTAGGCGCGGCGATGACGACCGATCACGACGCGCTGTGGAAGATCCGCCAGTCGCTGGCCGAACCGGCCCGCGCCGGCGCCAGGCGCGCGCCGTTGGAACAGGCCCAGCTCGAGGAGATCGCCTGGCGCATGCTGCGCGCCGGCGTGCAGCCCACGGTCGAGGGCATCCGCGCGGTCTACGGCAGCGGTTCGCCGAATCGCCTGCATCCGATGCTGCGGCGTTTCTACGCCGGACTGGCCACGCGCCTGCAACTGGCGCCGGTGGCCGAAGACGTGCCGGCGCCGCTGCGCCAGCTGTGGCTGCAAGCGCTGGACATCGCCAGCGACGCGGTGCGCGAACGCCACGACGCCCAGGCCGAAGAACTGCGCCTGCGCGTGGCCGAGCTGGAAAAGCGCGAGGCGATGCTGGAGCGCAAGCTCAAGCGGCTGCGGCGCGACGGCGCGGCGGCGCGTACGGAAGGCGCGGGCGAGTAGGCCCAAGCGCGGCAACGATGCGGATCGGACGGCGAGCCCGCGAACGATGTTGAACGTCGATTAAGAAACGGACGCCATCGCGCATTCCAGCGACGCTTTTTTTGGGTTTCCGCGAATGCGGAAAACCACTCGCGCGACAGGTCCGAGCAAGCGAATCCCGTTTCCCCTCAAACGATTGCAGAGATGACGATAGCGATGCTCGCGGCCGCTGAGAACGCGGCCGCAAGCCAGCGCAGCGGATCGCAGATACTGCATCGGCCTCGCTTGGAGGCGACGCATCCGAAGGAAAACATCGATGAAACCGAACCTTGTTCGCGCCGCGGCGTTCGGCGTTTTCGCCATCGTCGCTTGCGCCGCCGCGCACGCGGGAACCGTCACCAACTCGGCGGTGGCCATCGACAGCAGGAGCGCTTCGGGATCGCTGGCGTACGTGCGCAGCACCGCCGACGCGACCCAGTACATCGAGTGCTACAGCGGCGCGTCGATCCAGACCAACCAGGTCTACGCACAATGCGTAGCGCGCGACGCGGCCGGCGCTACGTTCTCCTGCTCTTCGCAGAACCCGAACATCATCGCCGTGGCGCGATCCATTTCGAATACGTCCTTCATCACGGTGGCGTCCGACGGCAATCTGCCCAACGGCGACCGCGAGTGCACGAACCTGTTCGTCTACAACTCGTCGCGGTACATCCCCTGACCACGGCGCGGCAAGCTGCGGTCAGCCCCGCGCTTGCCGCACCTGCATCGGGCTGACCCCGATCAGCCGGCGCATGCACCGCGCCATGTGGCTGGCATCGGCGAAGCCGGTTTCCAGCGCGATCTCGCTGAGCCCCTGCGCGCTTTCGAGCAGGCGCTGGCGCGCGCGCTCGACCCGCCGCTCCAGCACGAACCGGTGCGCCGGCACGCCGGTGGCGCGTTTGAACAGCGGCTTGAAGTGGGAAACGCTGAAGCCGGCGACGGCGGCGAGTTCGGCCAAGGTCAGGTCGGCGTCCAGGTGCGCTTCGATGTAGTCGATCACCCGCCGCAGCCGCCACGCCGGCAACGCCTGCGCGGGCGCGCCGGCCGCGGCGGCGAAGCGGCGCTGCTGCACGGCCAGCAGGCGCGCGGCCAAGGCGTCGGCGAGCGCGTCGACGAACAAACGGCCGCTCGGGTAACGCTCGCGTTCTTCGGCCTGCATCATGACGCCGATGCGTTCGATCTGCGGATCGCGCAGATGCGCCGCCGGCGCCAGTTCGACGCGGCCGCCGCCGGAGCCCATCGCCTGCGCGGTTTCGTCGATCAGCTCCGGGGTCACCCGCAACAGCAGCGAGATCGCCGGGCCGGACATGGTCCAGCGGGTGCTGCCGTTGGCCGGCGACACGCAGTACTGGCCTTGCACGCGCACGCCGCTGCGCTCGTAGCGGCCCTCGCGGTAGCTGACCGGCACCGGGCCGCCCTGGTGCAGGCACAGCACGTGGCGCGGGTCGAACGGGGTGTCGAACAGGCCCTGCGGCACCGGCACGGTCAGCACGTCCAGGCGCGGCGCGCCGAAGTCGGCGTGTTCGCGCGGCCGCGCCGGGCGCGGGGTGTCGGGATAGCACGAGGGACGGTCGGCCATGCGCCGATGCTCGACCCGGGCGGCGGCGGCCGACAGAGGCGAAAGTCATCCTTTCGTGCTGACGGCCGGCCGTTCCTGCGCGCGCCGCGCGCGCCCGAACGCGAGGCTGGGCGCCTGTCTCCACGAGATCCCCCGCATCGCCGCCGCGAACCGCCAAGCCGCCGGATCCAGGCTGCGGCGCAGCGCCGGACCGCGTCCCTCCCCGCCCCTATCGAGCCCGACCTCCATGCGATCGCCGCTTTCCCTCGCCGCCGCCGTCCTGAGCCTGTCGCTGTCCGCCTTCGCCGCCGCTGCGCCGGCGCCCGCCTCGCCCGCGCGCGCCTCGCGGCCGCCCGCCGGCGAACGCCTCGACCACGCCCTGCTGTGGGGCCGCAGCCCCGACCAGATCACCGCGGCGATGACGGTCAAGCTCGGCTTCCAGGTCGCGCCCGGCCGCCCGCAGGACGGCCTGGCCAACCGCTACGTGCGCCTGGACGACGAACGCTTCATCGAACTGCTGGCGCTGACCGGCAACGGCGGCGCGCTCGACCCGGGCGCGCAGGCCGACCAGGCGCAACTGCACGGCGGCCCCGGCGCGCGCACCTTCGGCCTCCACACCGATGCGCTCGACGCCGCGCGCGCGGCCTTGCTCGCGCAAGGCCAGAAGACCACGCCGGTGTTCTCCGCCGCGGCCGACGACCCCGACGGCACCGGACCGGGCACCGCGCCGCGCTGGAGCCTGTTCGTGCTCGATCCCTCGCCGCTGTCGAACCATCTGTTCTACATCCACTACCCGCCGGCGCGCGCCGACATCGCCGCCGACCGCCGCATCGCCCGCGTCCATGCCAACGGCGCGCGCGAGCTGTCGTCGCTGTGGCTGCTGTCGGCCGACGCCGACGCCGACCGCGCGCAACTGGCCAAGCTCGGCCACGACCGCGCCGTGCCGGTGCGCCTGCCGCAGATCGGCGCGCGCGGTTACTGCGTGGCGATCGGGCCGACCCAGTTGCTGGCCCTGCAACCCGACGGCGACGGCGAGGCCGCGCAAGCGCTGGCGCGCGGCGGCGCGCAGATCGCCGGCATCGGCATCGGCGTCGACGATCTCGCCCGCGCCCAGCGCCGGGTCGAACGCGGCTACGAACGCACCCTGACCCGCTACGCCGGGCTCGCCGGCGCGTCGTTCCTGGCGCCGAGCCAGGACGATCTGGGCCTGTGGATCGAGTTCCATCAGCGCGGCAAGTCCGCGACGGCGTGCGGCGCGGGCCAGGCTGCGGCGGCCGGCGCGAAGACCAGCCGCTGAGCCACGCGCGCGCATCGGCGCGCGCGGTGCGGGCCGTCGTAGCCCGGGCGCGGGTTGCGGCCGCCTGCGCCGGCAGCGCGGGCGGATCGGCTAAACTAGCTGCGTCACCGCATCCTGCCCGGATGGCGAAATCGGTAGACGCAGCGGACTTAAAATCCGCCGGCTTCGCGGCCGTGCCGGTTCGAGTCCGGCTCCGGGCACCAGCATGCAGGGCGGCTCGTCCCGACGGACGGCCGCCGCTTCGTTACTTCCACTGCATCTCGCCCTTGGCGACCTTGGCGCTGAGCTCCAGCGAACTTTCGCCGCCCAGGCCGGGATAGCGCTGCTTCATCGCCGCGATCAATCCGGCCGAGTCCTTGGCCCTGGCGGTTTCCTCGTCGAACGCGCGGATGTAGCCGGCGGTGAAGTCAACCGCGCGCAGATCCATCGGCGCGCCCGCGGCGAAGTGCCCCGGCACGACCGTGGCCGGTTGCAGCGACTTGATCCGCTCCAGCGTCGCCAGCCAGTCTTGGTGCGACTTCGGCGTCTGCGTATCCGCCATCCACACGTGCTCGCCGGCGAGCACCGGGATGCCGCCGACCACCGCCTTGATCGACGGGATCCAGACGAAGCTGCGATCCGGCGTCGGGCCATCCAGGCCGACGATCTTGAGCTCGCGGCCTTCCAGCGACAAGGTATCGCCCTGCAGCGGCTGCGGCAGCACGATCCGCTTGGGCGCGTTCTCGCCCAACTGCGGTCCCCAGACTTTCAGCTTGTCGTCCTGGGTCGCCTGGATATGCGCGATCGTCTGCGGCGTCGCCACGATCCGCGCCTGCGGGAACGCGGCCTGCAAGGTATCCAGGCCGAAGTAGTAATCCGGATCGCCATGACTGATGTAGATCGTCGTCAGGCGCTTGCCGGAGGCCTTGATCCGCTCCGCCAGCTTGCGCGCTTGCTCGGCCGAGAACTGGGCGTCGATCAGCACCGCATCCTTCTCGCCTTCGACCAGCACCGACGACACCGCGAAGATCGCCGCCTCGCCCGGGTTGAAGACATCGAGCTTCAGCGCTTCCTGTCTGGCTTGCGCTTGCGCGGGAGCCTGGGTTTTTTCGGCTTGGGCAGGCGCGGCTTGCTTGCATCCCGAGATCGCGGCGGCGAGCAACAGCGCGCCCGCCGATGCGGCATAGCCCAGTCTCTTGGTCGCGTTCATCGTTTCGCCTCGGTCGGTCTGGAGAATCCGTTGCAGAACGTACCACTCGGCAACGTGATGTCGCCGTACACCGGGGCGTTGGAAGGTTTTCGGAGCCTGCACGACGCGAGTCCGCGCCGCTGCGAACGCCACGCGGCTGCCTCGGCCTGAAGGGCGTTGTCCAGGCAAAAGCCGCGGGAGCCCACGCGCCGCCGTGCCCGCCCGCGCACGGCCGCATCGCCGGTTCGAGTTTTGCTAAGGGCAAGCGCGAGAACGTTTTTCTGGTCCGCGATCGCGGCCATCCCTACGCTGGCGACGAGCGGCGAATCCCTCGCCGCCGCATCGCCCGATGCCTCGCCGAACCGCCCCAGGAACCGCACGTGCTCTCACGTTCATTTCTTCTCGCAGCGCTGCTGAGCGCCACCGCCCACGCCGGCACCGTCCTCACCGTGCCGCCCGAACGGCCCGAGCGCGACCGCACCTACGTCTTCTACCTGCACGGCCGCATCGTCGAGGACCGCGGCGTGCGCCCGGTCGATACGCGTTTCGGGCTGTACGACTATCCCGGCATCCTCGACGCCTTGTCCGCGCGCGGCGCGGTGGTGGTCTCGGCGCAACGGCCGCACGCGGCCGATCCGGACGAATACGCGGGCAAGATCGTCGCCCAGATCGAGGGCCTGCTGCGCGCGGGCGTGCCGGAACGGCGCATCGTCGTCGTCGGATTCTCCAAGGGCGGCATGATCGCCACTCGCGTCTCCAGCTTCCTGCGCCGCCCCGGCGTGCGCTACGCGCTGCTGGCGGCGTGCTGGGACAGCCAGGACGAACCGCAGTTGCGCCTGACCGGGCAAGTGCTGGCGCTGCGCGAAACCAGCGACGACCTCGCCGGGCGCAGCTGCCGCTACCTGGCCGAACGCAGCGAACGGCCGGTGTCGTACCGGGAGATCGAACTGTCGACCGGCAAGTCGCACGGCGCGTTCTACCTGCCGCAGCGCGAATGGCTGGATCCGGTGATGGATTGGATCGACGCGCCGGCGTCGACGCAGGCACCGGCCGCTGCGCAAGCGCGAGACTGACCGGTCCGGCGCGACCCCGCGCCGGCAGGCGAAGCGTGGCGCCGAAGTCTGACGGGCGCAGCGACCGATTCGCTGTGCGCGGCCTGCCGCGCTCCCCGCGACGACCACGTCCGGTACCGGATCCCGTAGCATCTGCGCCATCCCAGGCGCGAGTTCGGCGGCGCGTCTGCGCCCCAGGTCGCCGGCGTTCGAGGGTTGCGAACATGAAGACCAGCATGGCCATCGGCCTCACCTTCACCGCGCTGGCCGCGGCGGTCGTCCTGGCCGCGTCGCTGCGCAACGAACGCGACGCGCCGCAAGGCGCCGCGGCCTCCGTCGAGGGCCGCGTCATCGATTGCCGCAAACCGGGCGGCCGCCTTTCGGCGAGCTCGGCGACGCGCTGCCTGATCCGCCTGGACGACGGCTCGCGGCTCGAACTGTGGTCGCCGCAGCCGTTCGAAGCCGGACGCAGGGTGACGCTCGCGGCGCAGCGCAGGCAGCACAGCGCGGACATCGTCTACAGCATCGACGAACAGTGACCGTCCTGCGCCGCGGCATCGCGCGCGCAGTCGATCGCGACCCGCGACGCTGCGGTTCCGCGACGCGCAAAAACATCGCGGCGTGATCGGGAAAGCACTACGCGCATTCGAACCCGATCGGCAACGGTCGCGACGAAACTTCCGGCATCCGCGCGTGTCGCTGCGGCGCCGCGGCTGAACCGAATGAGCGCCATCGCTTCGATGCCGCATCGCCAATGTGCGGCTCGCTCCAGTTCGGAAAAAACCCGCGTTCGTTCATGCTGCATCCACTGACAGACCGCAGCGCGCTCGCTAGCATCGTTCGCGTTGTCCATCGCCATGCACGCCACGCATGAGCGCACGCGCAGACCGCGTCTGCCGCCTCCCCCAAGGTCTTTCTTCGAAACGCCGTGAACAAGATCGTCGACGCGAAGCCGTCCGTCATGGACGGACCGACCCGCGTTCCCCATCGTTCGCCACGCCCGCACCGCGCACGTCCGCGCGGCGGACGACTGCGCGTGTGGCCGCAAGCGGCGTTGCGCCTGCTGTTGGCGTTGGCATTGCTGGCCCATCTGGTCGTGCTGCCGGCGATGGCGATCGGCGCGTCGGCGATGGGCCCGGCTTCAAAACACAGCGCCGTGATCGATCAGGTGCCCGAGTACGACGCGTCCGCCATCGCAACGGCGAAGGCCGCCGCGAACGATCCGGCAGAACCCTCGCCGCACGCGCCCGACCTCGCCGACGCCAACGTCTGCAACGAATACGCCGACAGCGAACCCGCCCTGCCTGCGCCGCCGCTGGACGATTGCGGCCGCCGCACCGACCCCGCCGCGTTGCCCGACATCGCCCTGGGCGCGCCGCTGCGGCCGCAAGGGCCCGATCCGCGCCCGCCCTTGGCCTGATCCGCCGCGCGCGGCGTCGCACGACGCTCGCCGCCGCCCACGCCGCCGCGAACCGTAACGCCGCCCGCCGCGGCGGCCGCCAGCGCGCCGATCGCTCGACGCGATTGGCCGCCGCCCGCCGACCGTGCGCCGGGCGTCTTCGGCGCGCGCGCTTCGACCCGCCTGCTTCGATACCACCGCACGTTCGGCCTGCGCCGTGCGTCGCCTTGCCGCGCGCCGTGTTCGCGCAAACGCCGGCCGCCGCCGGCCTGCCTCCCCTCCCCCACTGCAAGAGAGCTCCCTCATGGACCGTTTGATCCAAGGCTTCAACAAATTCCGCCGCGAGGTGTTCCCGCACCAGCGCGACGTGTTCCACAAGCTCGCCCAGGGCCAGCAGCCGCACACCATGTTCATCACCTGCGCCGACTCGCGGGTGATGCCCGAACTGATCCTGTGCGCGCAGCCCGGCGAGCTGTTCGTCTACCGCAACGTCGGCAACATCGTGCCGCCGTACGCGCAGCACGTCAGCGGCGTAGTCGCGGCGATCGAATATGCGGTCAAAGTGCTCAAGGTCCGCCACATCGTGATCTGCGGCCATTCCGATTGCGGCGCGATGAAGGCGCTGCAGGATCCCGAGCGCATCGCCTCGATGCCGTCGCTGTCGGCGTGGCTGCGCCATGCCGACGTCGCCCGCCACGTCGTCGCCGAGAACGGCCCGACCCTGCACGGCGAGATCGGCCTGCGCTGCCTGACCGAGGAAAACGTGGTCGGCCAGCTCGAACACCTGCGCACCCTGCCGGCGGTGGCCGCGGCCATCGCCAACGGCAGCCTCGCCATCCACGGCTGGATCTACGACATCGCCCACGCCGACCTGCGCGCGTTCGATCCGGGCGCGGGCCGTTTCGTCGCGGTCCTGCCCGGCAGCGAGTCCGCGCCCGACGCCACGCCGCTGGCGCGCTTCGCCGCCGCCGGCAACGCCGCATGAGGACGCGCCCATGTTGAATTCCGCTTCGCTCAAAGCCTACGTCGCCGGCGGCCCGTTCGGCCGCGACCTGCTCGGTTCGCTGGTGGTGTTCCTGGTCGCGCTGCCGCTGTGCATGGGCATCGCCATCGCCTCGGACATGCCGCCGGCCGCGGGGCTGATCACCGGCATCGTCGGCGGCGTGGTGGTCGGCGCCATCGCCGGATCGCCGCTGCAGGTCAGCGGCCCCGCCGCGGGCCTGGCGGTGCTGGTGTTCGAGCTGGTGCGCGAACACGGCGCGTCCGCGCTCGGCCCGGTGATCCTGCTGGCCGGCGCGATCCAGCTGCTCGCCGGCCTGTGCCGCGCCGGCGTGTGGTTCCGCATGACCTCGCCGGCGGTGGTGGCGGGCATGCTCTCCGGCATCGGCATCCTGATCGTCGCCTCACAGTTGCACGTGCTGATCGACGCGGTTCCGAAGGCGCGCGGGCTGGAGAACTTCGCCGCGTTCCCGGATGCGCTGCGCGCCGCCGTCGCCGGCAGCGGCGACGCCAGCGCCAGCGCGCTGCTGGTCGGCGTCGCCACCATCGCGATCATGCTGCTGTGGGAAAAGCTGCGTCCGGCGCGCCTGCGGTTGTTGCCGGGCGCCTTGCTCGCGGTGGTCGCGCTGACGCTGGCGAGCCAGGCGCTGGAGCTGGACGTCAAACGCGTGCAGATGCCGTCCAACCTGCTCGCCGCGATCGCGCTGCCCGACGCGGCGGCCCTGTCGCGCCTGGCCGAACCGGCGATGCTGGCCGCGGCCTTCACCTTCGCCCTGATCGCCAGCGCCGAAACGCTGCTGTCGGCCGCGGCGGTGGACCGCATGCACGACGGGCCGCGCACGAACTACGACCGCGAACTCGGCGCGCAAGGCGTGGGCAACATGATCTGCGGCGCGCTCGGCGCCTTGCCGATGACCGGGGTCATCGTGCGC
Organism: Lysobacter enzymogenes; assembly: GCF_017355525.1. Lineage (NCBI taxonomy): Bacteria > Pseudomonadati > Pseudomonadota > Gammaproteobacteria > Lysobacterales > Lysobacteraceae > Lysobacter > Lysobacter enzymogenes. The sequence continues at coordinate 1,511,847 of NZ_CP067395.1, forward strand.
AGCGCGGCCAACGTGCAGGCCGGCTCGGCCACGCGCATGGCGACGATCTTCCACGGCCTGCTGATCCTGCTGTTCGCCGCGCTGCTGCCGTGGCTGGTGCGGATGACGCCGGTGGCCTGCCTGGCCGGCATCCTGGTCTACACCGGCGCGAAGATGGCCAACCTGCGCCAGCACGCGCGCGGCTTCGCCGCGTTCGGCAAGGGCTGGGTGGCGATCTACTTCGCCACGGTGATCGCCATCGTCGCCACCGACCTGCTGATCGGCGTGCTGATCGGCTTCGCCCTGTCGCTGCTGCGGCTGGCCTTGCAGGCCTCGCGCCTGCACGTGAGGTTGGTCCACGACGCCGACGGCGGCGCCTGCCTGCGGCTGGAAGGCTCGGCCACCTTCCTCAAGGTGCCGGCGATGGCGCGCGCGCTTGAACGGGTGCCGCCGAACACCCATCTGCGGCTGGTCCACGACCGCCTGCATCACCTCGATCAAGCCTGCCTGGAGCTGCTGCGCGACTGGGGCCGCAATGCCGCGGCGCGCGGGTGCGAGTTGGTGGTGGACTGGCAGGAGTTGCAGCGGCGGGTCGAGGGGGCGCCTGCGCGCGGTTGACGGCTTGGGTTGCGCGGTGCGATCGGCTTGCTGCGCGACCCGCCTGCCGTCGTTCCCGCGAACGCGGGAACCCAGAGCTTCATCGAGGCATGGCGCTGAAACCTCTGGATCCCCGCCTTCGCGGGTGATGACGACTTGTGAGAGCGCGACGAAACTTACCTACCGTCATTCCCGCGAAGGCGGGAATCCAGGGCTTCATCGCTGCATGACTCTGAAGCCCCTGGATCCCCCGCTTTCGCGGGGATGACGGCTTGCGCCGCAGCGGCCCTCACCCATCGCGATCGGTTCCTCGCAATCAGCCAACAGGACTCGTCTCCAGCTCTGAGATCGCCGCCTCGATTGTCCTGATGAGGTCATAAGGCAGGACAGGAACGGCACGCGGCCACTCGGCGTCTGTCCTCCTCCATGCCAGCCAAAGCTTTCCCTGGACAGGAAGAAGAAAGCAAAGGCAATCGTCCGTAGTGGGACCCCACGAGAGGATGCGCAACGGCTCATGCAAGTCGCCCAACGACACCCGTTCGAAGGCCTCCTCGATCCCGAGCCCCCAGAGTTCGCGCTCATGGCGAAGGAAGTTCAGTTCGCCGCGCAGATGGTTCGCCGTGCTCCTCATGGCATGCAAGAAGGCGGGCGGGTAAACGAAGCGATCCTCGCCGGTCAGACGCTCGTTTCCAACCCGGATCTCGACGCGGCGCAAGCCGTCCTTACGCTCGCCGACAACGATCGCGAACTCGCCTTGGTCAGTCATCTGCATTGCCGCCGGCTTGGATTGAAAGTCGATTCATCGCATCCGCCCGGCGACGGCTTGGCCCGCCGGCGCCGCTTTCACCAATCGCGCGTCGCGATCAGTTCCTCGTAATCCGCCTCGAATCCATACGCCTTGGCGACGACCCCGAAATCCTCGCCGATGTTCTCGCGCGCCGCGGTCTCGATCTCGCTGTCGTGTTCGTAGAACTCCTCGGCGAGTCGGTTGAACTCGTCGGTCGCCGCATGGGTCAGCACGTACAGCGCCTCGAGCGACTGCGGCTGTTGCGCTTCGATGGCCTCGCACAGGCGGATCAGGATCTGCCGCCCCTTCTGCACCAGCGGCGGCGGAAAGTACGCGTCGCGCTGCATGTAGGCGAGGAAGTCGTAGTGCTGCAACTGCGGGTTGGCGATGCTCATGCGGCGGTCCTTGCTGGGAGTCGGATGGCGCCGACGCGGAACGCGTCGATGCGCCGACGCGAGCATACGCCGCCGCGATCGCACCAGGCGCGCGCGCAAAGAAAAAGCGGCCGGCTTGCGCCGACCGCTTCGTTTGCTGCTTGTGCGCCGCCGAAGCGCCGCATCGGATTGGAGCGGGAAACGAGACTCGAACTCGCGACATCTACCTTGGCAAGGTAGTGCTCTACCAACTGAGCTATTCCCGCTGATTTTTCGCCTACCCCGTCGCGGATCCAAGACCCGTTCGGGGAAAGAAAAGGCGACCGGCCGGGCCGGACGCCTTGGGTGCCGCGGATGCGCCGCCGTGGCGGACATCGATCTGGAGCGGGAAACGAGACTCGAACTCGCGACATCTACCTTGGCAAGGTAGTGCTCTACCAACTGAGCTATTCCCGCTGATTTTTTCGACTCCGGCGATGCTGCCGCCGAGGTCGCGAATTTGGAGGCCGAGGTCGGAATTGAACCGGCGTACGCGGATTTGCAGTCCGCTGCATAACCACTCTGCCACCCGGCCGGTGACGTCGACACATGTTGCCTTAACACTACGACGGCTGGCAATCCCGAATAGCTTCGACTGCCGACCTTCGTCAAAAAAACAAACCCCCGCGAGGGGGTTTGATTTCAAGACATTCGCATTACCGAACGACTTTGAATCTGGAGCGGGAAACGAGACTCGAACTCGCGACATCTACCTTGGCAAGGTAGTGCTCTACCAACTGAGCTATTCCCGCAGAGGAAGCGATATTTTAGGCATCGAAAGAAAACTGTCAACTGCTTCCTTAACGCGGCCCCGGGATGCTCGCGAGCGTCCCGTCCCCTGCCCTGGCAGCGGCCCGCAGGCCGCAATGGCGCAAAACGGGCCCGGCCGGAGGATCAGCGCGGCCCGCTGGTGTCGGCGCGCATGATCGGCCAGGCCGCGCGCAGGTAGGCCAGGCCCGACCACAGGGTCAGCAGCGCCGCGGCCGCCAGCAGCCATTCGCCGATCTGGAACACCGGCAGGCCGAGGATGCGTTCCTGATACAGCAGGCAGACCAGCGCGACCATCTGCACGATGGTCTTGATCTTGCCGATCGCGGCGACTTTGACCGCGGCGCGCTGGCCGAGCTCGGCCATCCACTCGCGCAGCGCCGACACCGCGATCTCGCGGCCGACGATGACCGCGGCCCACAGCGTCATCCACACGGTCGGGTGCTTCTGCACGATCAGCAGCAGGGCCACCGCGACCATGAGCTTGTCGGCGACCGGGTCGAGGAAGGCGCCGAACGCCGAATACTGGTCGTAGCGGCGGGCGATCCAGCCGTCGAGCCAGTCGGTGATCGAGGCGAAGGCGAAAATGAACGCGGCCGCGAAGTTGGTCCAGGTGTAATCCAGGAAGAACACCACCACCAGCACCGGGATCAGCACGATCCGCGCCAGGGTCAGCATGGTGGGTATGGTCAACTTCATCCTTCGCTCCGCTTGGGTTCCGCCGGCCCGGCGGCCGTGCGCTGCTTGCCGCCCTTGCCCGCCTTGGGGGCGGCCGCGGGCGTTGCCGGGACCGCGGCGGCGGCCTCGTCCGGCGCGTCCAGCCCGTGCAGGGCGGCGTAGATGCGCTCGGCCAAGGCCTCGTTGACGCCCTCGACCCGGGAAATTTCTTCGACCCCGGCCGCCTTGAGCCCGCCGAGGCCGCCGAAATGCCGCAACAGATTAGCGCGTCGGCGCGGCCCGATGCCGGGAATGTCCTCCAGCCTACTGCTGTTGCGCGCCTTCTGCCGGCGTCCGCGGTGGCCGGTGATGGCGAAACGGTGCGCCTCGTCGCGGACCTGCTGGACCAGTTGCAGCGCCGGCGACTCGGCGCCGGGGTGGACCGTGCGCCCGTCGGGCAGCAGCAGTTCCTCGTCGCCGGGGCGCCGCGCCGGGCCCTTGGCCACGCCGACCAGGATCACCCCGTCCACGCCGAGCTCGTCCAGCGCCGCGCGCGCCTGCGCGACCTGGCCGGCGCCGCCGTCGATCAGCAGCACGTCGGGCATGACTCCGTCTTCCTCGACCGCACGGCGGAAGCGCCGGGCGATGGCCTGGTTCATCGCCGCGTAGTCGTCGCCCTCGGTGATGCCGGCGATGTTGTAGCGGCGGTACTGGCCGCGCACCGGGCCCTGCGAATCGAACACCACGCACGAGGCCACGGTGGCCTCGCCCATGGTGTGGCTGATGTCGAAGCATTCGATGCGCTGCGGCAGCGCCGGCATCTTCAGCAGGTCGCGCAGCGCTTCGGCGCGGGCCAGCTGGGCGGCGTGGCTGGTCATTTCGGTGGCCAGCGCCATCTCGGCGTTGCGCCGGGCCAGATCGAGGTAGCCGGCGCGTTCGCCGCGCACGTTGCTCTTGATCTGCACGCGGCGTTCGCCGGCGGCGGAGAAGGCCTGTTCGAACAGTTCGCGGTCGGGCAAGTCGCGGTCGAGCACGATCTCGCCCGGCGGGGTCTGTTCGCCGTAGTACTGCGAAATGAAGGCGGTCAGCACTTCCTCGGGATTGTCGCTGCCGCGGGTCTGCGGGAAGAACGCGCGGGTGCCGAGGTTGCGGCCGTCGCGGAACGCCAGCAGCAGCACGCAGGCGGCGGCGCCGGACATCGCCAGCGCGAGCACGTCGAGGTCGGCGGCGCGGCCGTCGACGTATTGGCGCGCCTGCAGGCTGCGGATGCTGGCGATCAGGTCGCGCAGGCGCGCGGCGTCTTCGAAGTCGAGGCGCGCGCTGGAGGCTTCCATGTCGCGGCCGAGTTCGTCGGTGAGCTCGTCGCTGCGGCCTTCCAGGAACAGGCCGGAACGGCGCACGCTCTCGGCGTAGTCGCGCGCCGCGACCAGGCCGACGCAGGGCGCGCTGCAGCGGCCGATCTGGTGCTGCAGGCACGGCCGCGAGCGGTTGCGGAACACGCTGTCCTCGCAGCTGCGCAGGCGGAACAGCTTGTGCATCAGGTTCAGCGTGTCGCGCACCGCGCCGACGCTGGCGTAGGGGCCGAAGTAGCGCCCGGCGACCGCGCGCGGGCCGCGGTGCATGGCGATGCGCGGCCACGCCTCGCTGGTCATCAGCACGTAGGGATAGCTCTTGTCGTCGCGCAGCAGCACGTTGTAGCGCGGCTTGAGCGACTTGATCAGCTGGTTTTCCAGGATCAGCGCTTCGGCCTCGGTGCGGGTGACCGTGACTTCCATGCGCACGGTCTGCGCCAGCATCGACATGATCCGCGCCGACTTCGGCGTGGCGTTGAAATAGCTGGAGACGCGGTTCTTGAGCGCGCCGGCCTTGCCGACGTAGAGCGCCTTGTCGTCGACGCCGAGCATGCGGTAGACGCCGGGCGCGGTGCTCAGCTGCTTGACGAAGGCCTTGCCGTCGAACGGCACGGGCTTGGCGGGCGCGGGCTTGGCCGGTGCGTCGTCGGCCGGCGCGGCGGCGTCGGGCGCGGGCTGGGCGTTCGCGTCGGGCAGGTCGGCGCTCATGCGCGTGCGCCTCGCGCGGCGGCCGCGACGCGGGCGCGCGGCGACGCGGCCGCGGCGAAGCGACGGGACGAAGGCGGGCAAGCGGTGGCGGGCGTCGCGGTTGAAAGCATCGGCGGCGGCTGGCGGCCGGCGCTGCGGCCGGCGAATCGGGGCAGGAACTGAATTGGGTCGATTATGCGCGAGCGCAAGGGCCGGCGATGGGATGGACGGCTGAATGCGCCAGCGCGGCAAGGCGCCGGGGCGTTGCGGTTCGAGCCGGCATGTCGCGCCGGGATCGCAACCGGATCGGACAGTGTCGGGCCTCAAGGCGCTCCGGCAAGAACGCCGGCGGCGTCAGGCTCGACGGTTTTCCGACTGACGAGGAGCAGCCGCGCCGCCCCTTGTGGGAGGGGCTTGAGGCCCGACGTCGTTCGGTCGGGCGCGAGGATCTGGCCGGAAAGCGTCAGGCCCGACGGACCTCTGCAAGGCAGCGGAAGCATCGGGGGCAAAGCCCCGCGGCGCGATCAGCGCTGCTGCAACTCGCGGCGCAGTCGCGCGATCGCCCCGTCGGCCGCGCGGTCGAGCAGTTGGAACACATGCTCGAACTGGGCCGCGCCGCCGGTGTAGGGATCGGGAACCTCGCCTTCGTGTTCGCTGCCGCACCAGTCCAGCAGCAACGCGCTGCGCGCGGTCGCGTCCGCGGGCGCGCGGGCGCGGACGTCGCGCAGGTTGGCGCGGTCGGCGCACAGCAGCCAGTCGCATTCGCGGTAGTCGGCGGCGGCGAGCTGGCGCGCGCGCAGGCCGGAGATGTCGATGCCGTGCTGCGCGGCGTTGGCGATCGAGCGCCGGTCCGGCGGTTCGCCGACATGCCAGTCGCCGGTGCCGGCCGAATCCAGTTCGATCAAGCCGCGCAGCGACGAGGCCTCGATGCGCGCGCGCAGCACGCCCTCGGCGACCGGCGAGCGGCAGATGTTGCCCAGGCACACCACCAGCAGGCGCACGGCTTACGTTCCTTCGTCGGCGGCGCCCTGCCCGGCCGCAGTCGCAGCGGCCGCGCCTTGCGCGGCCAGGAAGGCTTCGGCGCGGGCCAGGTCCTCGGGCGTGTCGACGCCGGGCGGGAACGCCTCGGGCGCGATGCCCACGGCGATGCGGAAACCGGCTTCGAGCGCGCGCAGCTGTTCCAGCGATTCGATCTGCTCCAGCCGGCCCGGCCGCATCTTGGCGAACTTGCGCAGGAAGCCGGCGCGGTAGCCGTAGATGCCGATGTGGCGCAGCCATTCGCCGCCGCCGGGCATGCGCTCGCGGTCCTTGGCGAAAGCGTCGCGCGGCCACGGGATCGGCGCGCGGCTGAAGTACAGCGCGTCGCCGTTGCCGGCGCGCACCAGCTTGACCGCGTTGGGATCGAACAGGGTTTCGACCTCGGTGACCGCGACCGCGAGGGTCGACATCTCGGCGCCGCTGTCGCGCAAGGCGTCGGCGACGGCGACGATGCCGGCGGCGGGCGCGAACGGTTCGTCGCCCTGCAGGTTGACCACCACGGTGTCGTCGCGCCAGCCGGCGATGTCGGCGCATTCGGCGAGGCGATCGGTGCCGGAGGCGTGGTCGGGCGAGGTCATCGCCACCTGCACGCCGCTGTCCTTGAGCGCGGCGGCGATGCGCTCGTCGTCGGTGGCGATCCACACCTCGCGCGCGCCGGCGGCGAGCGCGCGGCGGGCGACGTGCAGCACCAGCGGCTCGCCGGCGAGTGCGCGCAGCGGCTTGCCGGGCAGGCGCGAGGCGGCGTAGCGGGCGGGGATGGCGACGACGAAGTCCTGGCTCATGGTTGGCTCCGGAACGGTGGGGCGTGCGGCGTGATGCGTGATGCGTGATGCGTGATGCGTGATGCGTGATGCGAGTATCGCGGACGGGGCGTGACGGCGACGCGGGATGGCGGCAGCGGCGCGGCAGGCGTGGTGTCGCGGTCGCAGCTCGCGCAGCTCCTACAGGCAGCTTATGCAGGAGCGGCGCGAGCTGCGACCGCGCCGATCCAGCTACGGCGTCACTTGGCTTTGAACGCCTGCAGCTTGTCCAACAGCGACACCCAGAACGCCTCGGGCAGTTCCGCGCGCACCGGCACGCTGTAGTACGACTCCGGATCGAACCCGCCCTGCCCGTCCAGCGGGATCTTGACCGCGTCCTTCTCGGTCATCAGCACCGGCAGCTTGCTGCCGAACGCGAAATCGGCGGCGCCGTAACGGTGATGGTCGGGAAACGCGTGCGGGACGACGGCGATGCCGTGGCCGCGCAGCATCGCGAAATAGCGCTCCGGATCGCCGATGCCGGCGACCGCGTGCACGCGCTTGCCGGCGAACGCGTCGAGCCGCAGCGGACGCGCGCCGAGCAAAGGCTGGGCCTGGTCGGCGATCAACCGCATCGGCCATTCGCCGAAGCCGGCGTTGGCCGCGGCTTCGCCGGCCGCGGGCGCGGGCAGGTTGACCACGCGGAAGTCGCACTGCGCGCCGCGTTCGGGCGGTTCGCGCAACGGGCCGGCCGGCAGCAACTGGCCGTTGCCGTAGCGGCGGCGGCCGTCGACCACTTCGATTTCGATGTCGCGCGCCAGCCGGTAATGCTGCAGGCCGTCGTCGCAGACCACGATGTCGCAGCCGGCCTCGGCCAGCGCGCGCGCAGCGCTGGCGCGGTCGCGGTCGGCGCGAACCTTGGCGCCGGTGCGGCGCGCGATCAGCACCGGTTCGTCGCCGCCGGCGCGCGCGTCGGTGTCGCGCTCGACCCACAGCGACGCCGCGGCGTCGTCGCGGCCGTAGCCGCGGGTCGCCACGCCGGGGTTCCAGCCTTCCTGCTTCAGGCGCTGGACCAGGGCGATGGTCAGCGGCGTCTTGCCGGCGCCGCCGGCGGTGATGTTGCCGACCACGATCACCGGCACGCCCGGATGGCGCCGGCGCTTGAGCCCCTTGCGATACAGGCCGCGGCGAAAACCGGTGACCGCGGCGTAGAGCGCGGCGAGCAGGCGCGCATGCGCCGGCACCGCGCTGTCGTCGTACCAATAAGCGGGCGGGCCGCCGCGGCGTTCGGCGCTCATCGGCGCAGGTCCGGGTTGGCGGCGTCCGCGGCCGCGGCGCGGCTCGGAAACACATGACTCGCAAACACACGACTCGCAACAACGCGACTCGCAGCGACGCGGCTCGCGGCGGCAGCGATCGCGGCGCACACAACGCCGCCGCTGTGGAGCTTGGCGACGGCCTTCATTCGGCCTCGCGGAACTGCATGCGGTGCAGATGCGCGTACAGCCCGCCCTGGGCGAGCAGTTCGCTGTGCGAGCCGCGTTCGACGATCCGGCCCTGGTCCATCACCAGCACCTGATCGGCATGCTCGATCGTCGACAGACGATGGGCGATGACCAGCGTGGTGCGGTCGGGCATCAACCGCTCCAGCGCGTCCTGCACCAAGCGTTCGGACTCGGTGTCGAGCGCGGCGGTGGCTTCGTCGAGGATCAGGATCGGCGCGTCCTTGAGCATCGCGCGGGCGATCGCCAGGCGCTGGCGCTGGCCGCCGGAGAGCTTGCCGCCCTTGGCGCCGATCGCGGCGTCGAGACGGTCGGGCAGCTTGTCGACGAACTCGGCGGCGTTGGCGCCCTGGATCGCGCGCTCCAGCGTGGCCGCATCGACGCCCTGCATTTCGCCGTAAGCCACGTTGGCCGCGATGGTGCCGTCGAACAGCATCACCTGCTGGCCGACCAGGGCGATCTGGCGCCGTAGGTCGGCGAGCTTGTAATCGGTGAGGCTGTGGCCGTCGAGCAGGATCTGCCCGGACTCAGGATCGTAGAAGCGCGGAATCAGCTTGATCAGGCTGGACTTGCCGCTGCCGGAGCGGCCGACGATGGCGGTGACCGTGCCGGGCCGGGCGACGAAGCTGATGTCGGCCAGCGCCGGACGGTCCTGGCCCGGATAGCGCGCGGTGACCTCGCGGAACTCGATCAGCCCGCGGCTGCGCGCGAGCTCGCGGCTGCCGCTGTCGGGCTCCTCGGCCGCGTCGAGCACCTCGAACAGGCGCTCGGCCGAGGCCACGCCGCGCTGGAGCATGTTCTGCACGTTGGTGAGCTGGCGCAGGTTCGGGATCATCGCCATCATCGCCATCATCAGCGCGACGAAGCCGCCGGCGCTCAGGCGCCCGTTGAAGGCTTCGTAGCCGGCCACGAACAACAGCACCGCCAGGCCGATCGAACCCATCAGCTGGACCATCGCCGAGGCGATGCTGCGGGTGGATTCGACCTTGAGGCTGAGTTTGAGGTAATGGTCGGCGATCGAGCGGTAACGCGCCAGTTCGGACTGTTGCGCGCCGTAGACCTTCACTTCCTGCTGGTTCGACAGGCTCTGGTCGGCGGCCAGCAGCAGTTCCGCGCCGCTCTCCTGGATGCGGTGGCTGATGCGGCGATAGCGCCGGCCGACCTTGTCCATGACCCAGGCCAGCGGCGGCGCCACCACCAGCACCGCCAGCGTCACCTGCCAGCTGGTCCAGATCATCACCGCGAGCAGGCCCAGCGCCTGGGTCGACTGCTGCACCATGACCTTGAGCGCATCGACCGAAGCCTGCGCGACCTGGTCGCTGTCCGAGCCCAGCCGCACCAGCATCGACGGCACCGGCTCGGTGTCGAAGCGCGAACCCGGCAGGCGCAGGTATTTGGCCAGCACTTGCACGCGCAGGTCGCGGGCGACGCCGCGCCCGGACTTGGCCATGTAGTAATCGGTGATGTAGCCGGCGATGCCGCGCAGCACGAACAGGCCGACGATGGTCAGCGGCAGCCAGATCGCGATCCGCTCGTTCTTGGCGATGAAGGTCTGGTTGATGACCGGTTCCATCAACTTGGTGAAGCCCGCGCCGGCGGCGGCCTCGATCAGCATGCCGATCACCGCCAGCCACAGCAGGCTGCGATACGGCAGCGCGAAGCGGAGCAGGCGACGGTAGGTCTGCCACGGCGACACGGTCGCGTTCGCCGTCACCGCGCGGCCCCCGCGGCGGGCTTGGCCGCCGACGCCGGCGGCGGCGCGGTGGCGTTCATGATCTTGCGGAAGCCGAGCTGGCCGAGCGCGTCGTAGACGGTGACCACCGCCTGGTACGGCGTGCGCGCGTCGGCGCGCAGCATCACGGTGCGGTCGCGGTCGTCGCCGGCGACTTCCGCGATCGTGCTTTTCAGCGATTCCAGATCGTCGCGCAGCACCTCGCGGTCGCCGACGAAATAACGGCCCTCGGCGTTGACCAGCACCACCAGCGCCTTGCTGGCGTCGCCGGACGGTTCGCCGGTGGCGCGCGGCAGCTCGAGCTTGAGCACCGAGCGCGCGTCGAAGGTGGCGGTGACCACGAAGAAGATGATCAACACCAGGATCACGTCGATCAGCGGGACCAGGTTGATTTCCGGCTCGTCGTCGGCGCGGTGGTCGCGAATGCGCATGCGGGCGGCGCCTCAGCCCTGGCCGCCGGCCAGGCGCACCGGACGCGGCTCGCTGGCGCGGCCTTCGCCGGGGTGCTGCTGCAGCACGTCGACCAGGGCGATGGCCTCGTGCTCCATCGCCACGATGTACTCGGAGATGCGGCCGCGGAACCAGCGGTGCGCCATCAGCGCCGGGATCGCCACGATCATGCCGGTGGCGGTGCACACCAGCGCCTTGCCGATGCCGCCGGCGAGCTGGTTGACGTCGCCGATGCCGTGGTCGTTGATGACCAGGAACATCTGGATCATGCCGACCACGGTGCCAAACAGGCCCAGCAGCGGACCGGCGGCGGCGATGGTGCCGAGCGTGTTCAGGTAGCGCTCCATGCGGTGGACCAGATGCCGGCCGACGTCCTCGATGCGTTCGCGGATTTCCTCGCGCGGTCGGCCGCGCACATCGAGCGCGGCGGCGAGCAGCGCGCCGAGCGGCGCGGTCGCGCGCAACGACTCGATGTGGGCCGGGTCGAGCTTGCCGCCGGCGGCCCAGGCGCGCACTTCCTGGCCCAGGTTCGGCGGCAGCACGGCGCGCCGGCGCAGGGTCCACAGCCGCTCGATGATGATCGCCAAGGCCACGGCCGACAGGATCAACAACGGAATCATCGGCCAACCGCCGGCCTTCACCAGTTCCAGCACTCGCGAACCTCCGGCCCGTGGCCGACTTCAATCCGGCCGATAGGATAGCCCAGGCGCGCGCCGGCTCGCGTCCCACAACCTTGGGTGTGTCTGGCGTCGCGATTCCAGGCGCAAACCGGCGCCGCCGCCGGCCCGGTCCGGCGCGCGCAGCGCGATCCGCAGGGCGCCGTCGGCGGCGGTGTCGGCGACCCGGGCGCCGGCCCGGCGCCAGCGTTGCGACACCTCCGGACGCGGGTGGCCGAAGCGGTTGCCGTGGCCGCTGGAGACCAGGGCGTAACGGGCGCCGGTGGCGCGCACGAACGCCGGATCGGAAGACTCGCCGCTGCCGTGGTGGGCGACCAGCACCACGTCGGCGCGCAGCGTCTCGGCCGGCGCCTGCGACGCGCGCCGGACCAGGTCGCGCTCGACCACTTCGCCGATGTCGCCGGTCAGCAGCGCGCTGGCGTGCGCGGCGTCGATCCGCAGCACGCAACTGGATTCGTTGCGCAGATAAGGGAAGTGCGCGGGCGGATGCAGGAAACGCAGGCGCACGCCGTCCCAGCGCCATTCGCGGCCGGCTTCGCAGGTTTGCAGGCGCAGGCCGCGCACCGCGTCGCCTTCGATCCCCGGCGGCCCCCACCGCAGCGGCGCCGGAAACGCGCGCAGCACGGCGGCGAGTCCGCCGGCGTGGTCCTGGTCGCCGTGGCTGACGATGGCCGCGTCGAGCCGGCGCACGCCGAGCGCGTGCAGCGCCGGCACGACCGCGCGCTCGCCGGCGTCGAAACCGTCGCGCACCGCCGGGCCGGCGTCGAACAACAGGCTGTGATGGGCGGTGCGCACCAGCACCGACAGCCCCTGGCCGACATCGATCACCACCAGTTCGGCCGCGCCGGGCGCCGGCAGGCGCCGGTCCGGCCACAGCAGCGGCAGCCACAACAGCAGCGCCAGCGCCTTGCCGGGCGTGCCGCGCGGCAGCAGCAGCCAGAACGCGCCGAGCAGCGCCAGCGGCAGCGCGAACCAGCGCGGTTCCGGCAACCACCACAGCGCCAGCCCGCTGCCGGCCAAGCCCTGCAACGCCGGCCAGCCCGGTTCGAAGCAGGCCGCGGCCCAGCGCCAGGCGAATGCGCCGGCGCCGGCATGCACGCTGTCCAGGCCGGTGCCGATCAGCGCCAACGGCACGACGATCAGGCTCCACCACGGCACCGCGACCAGGTTCGCCAGCGGCCCGGCCAGCGACGCCTGACCGAACAACGCCACGCACAGCGGCAGCAGGCCCAGGCTGGCGACGCCCTGCGCCGAAACGAAACCGCCCAGGCGCTCGCGCCAGCCGCCCTCGCCCGCCGCCGGCAGGCACCACAGCAGCCAGGCCACGCCGAGGAAACTCAGCCAGAAGCCGGCGCCGAGCAGCGCCAACGGATCGGCCAGCAACACCGCGATCACCGCCAAGGCCAGCGCATCGGCACCGTGGCCCGGCCGCCGCAGCAGGCGCAGCGCCGCGATCACCGCGATCATCAGCCAGGTGCGCACGGTCGGCAGGGCGAAGCCGGCCGCAGCGGCGTACAGCAGGCCGCCGGCCATCGCCGCCAGCGATGCGGCCGCGACCGCCGGCACGCGCCGGCCCAGGCCCGGCAGCAGCCACCACGCGCCGCGCGCGAACAAGGCGAAGAAGCCCGCGACCAGACCGACGTGGAAGCCGGAAATGGCGATCAGATGGGTGAGGCCGTTCGCGCGCAGCACGTCCCAATCGGCGTCGTCGAGCCCGCGCGTGTCGCCGAGCGCGAGCGCGCGCACGAAGCGCGAGCCCGGCGTCGTAACCGCCGCAGCGATGCGCTCGCACATGGCTTCGCGCCACGCATCCAGCCCGGCGGGCGGCGCGAGCAGGCGCGCGTTGGCCTGCGGATCGCGCAGGTAGCCGTTGGCGCTGAGACGCTGCGCCAGCGCGTACTTCTCGGCGTCCGGACCGCCCGGGTTGCGCAGCCCGCGCGGCGCGCGCACCCGCGCCCGCAGTTGCCAGCGCTGGCCGGCTTTCAGTGCGGCGCGCTGCTGCGGATCGTCGTCGTACCAGGCCAGACGCAGCAGCCGACCGCGCAACGGCGCGGGCTGCGCGGCATCGTCGTCGACGCGGAAGCGGAACTGGCTGCGGCGAGACTCGTGCACGGGCAAGTCGACGATGCGGCCGCGCAACGCGACTTCGCGCTTCTCCCAGTCCGGCGGAAGTTGCAGCGCCAAGGCATGCGCCGCATGCAGGCTCGCCAGGGCGAAGCCGAACGCGAACGCGGCGAGCGCGCGGGCGCGCCGCAACCGCCACCAACCGGCCGTGGCGAGCAACGCCAGTGGCGCCATCGATGGCCAGGGCAACAGCCACGGCGAGGCCAGCGCGGCGCCGATGCCGGCCAGCAGGGCGATGGCGACGAGTTTCCCGAACGGCGGCGTCCTTGCCGCTTCGAACATGGCGATGTCTCCAGAATCCGGATCGGTACCGCAGCGACGCGTTGCGGCACCCGACGCCTCGCCGCAGTGCGGCGAAATGATCGGCGCGACGGCCGATGAGCCCGATCTCCAGGCTAAGGCGACGGCGTGGGCAGCGCCGTCGGCACGACGGCCTGCTCAGCGTAGGAACATGCCGCGCGAGTCCGTCGGCGCGGGTTCGGTCGCGGCGGACCGATACTCTGCCGCGCAGCCGGACCACGATATGCTCGGCCGAACCGAGTCGGGGAAGCTTCGCAAATGGATCGGACCGACAGACAAATCGCGATCGGCGCGGCCGTGTTGCTGTCGGCCTTCTGCGCCGCGGCGTTCGCTTTCTTCTGCTGGATGTGGACGCTCGACCACTACGCCGCCGACGAACCGGCAGTGTCGCCCTACGGTCTGCGCGTCGCCCAGGAACGCGGCGGAGAAGAGCCTTATTCCCAAAGCGTGTATCTGCGCTACGGCTTTCTGCCGTTCGGTGTCTGGTCCAGGCCGATCGTCGAGAACTGCCGGCACCCGCAGCTGCGCTGGCGTTCGACCGACCGGCTGCAGGCGACCTGCACGCGGAACCGGAGCGAGGAGGACCGGATCGCACGCCGCACGGGCGGCGTGCGGATCGAACTGGACTACGTCCCCGAAGACCCCGCGTCCGTAGCCCTGCGCGCCAGGATCGACGCGATTTACGCTAAACCTCGTCCGCGCGCAATTCCCTCAGCCTGCCTTCGTGCAGCTCCATCACCCGGTCCAGCCGCCGCGCCAGGCGCCGGTCGTGGGTCACCATCACCAGGCTCGTGCCCTGGTCGCGGTTGAGCGAGAGCATCAGCTCGAACACGGTCGCTGCGGTCTTCTCGTCGAGGTTGCCGGTGGGTTCGTCGCCGAGCACGCAGGCCGGGCGATTGACCAGGGCGCGCGCGACCGCGGCGCGCTGGCGCTCGCCGCCGGACAGTTCGCCGGGTTTGTGGCCGAGGCGATGGCCGAGGCCGACCGATTCCAGCAACGCGGTCGCGCGCTGGGTCGCTTCCTTCACCGACGGCGAACCGCGGCCGCCGAGCAGCACCGGCAGGGTCACGTTCTCCAGCGCGGTGAACTCCGGCAGCAGGTGATGGAACTGGTAGACGAAGCCCAGCGCGCGGTTGCGCAGCAGGCCGCGCGCGCGGTCGGACAGCGAATTCATCCGCTGGCCGGCGACGTACACCTCGCCTGCGGTCGGCGTATCCAGCCCGCCGAGCAAATGCAGCAGCGTGCTCTTGCCGGCGCCGGACGCGCCGAGGATCGCGACGGTCTCGCCGCGGCGCACGGCGAAGTCCAGGCCGTTGAACACCGGCGTGTGCAGGGTGCCTTCCGAATACGTCATCGCCAGGCCCTGGCAGCTGAGCACGGTCTCGGCGGCATCGTGCGCGGACGCGTTCGCGCGGTCGGCGGCAGGGTTACTCATAGCGCAGCGCCTCGGCGGGAGCCGTGCGCGCGGCGCGCCAGGCGGGATAGATGGTGGCCAGGAACGCCATCGCCAGGGCGACGCAGGCGATGATGGTCACGTCGCTGGTCTGCAGGTCGGTCGGCAGGCCGGTGATGTAGTAGACGTCCTCGGGCAGCAGCTGCACGCCGAGCACGCTCTCGATGGCCTTGAGGATGTGTTCCAGGTTCAGGGTCAGCACGATGCCGCCGATGACCCCGAGCACGGTGCCGATGATGCCGATCAGGGTTCCCTGGACCACGAAGATGCGCATCACGCTCATCGGCGTGAGGCCGAGGGTGCGCTGGATCGCGATGTCGGCCTGCTTGTCGGTGACCAGCATGACCTGCGAGGACACCAGGTTGAACGCGCCCATCGCGATGATCAGCGACAGCAGGATCGCCATCACCGTCTTCTCCATCTTCAGCGCGCGGAACATGTTGGCGTTGTCGCTGCTCCAGTCGGTGACCCGGTACGGGCCGCCGAGGTTGACCGCGAGGTCGCGCGCCACGTCCCAGGCCTGGTCCATGTCGTGCAGCTTCAGCCGCACGCCGGTGACGCCCTCGCCCATGCGCAGCACCCGCTGCATGTCGTGCATGTTGGCGACCGCCATGCCCTTGTCGTATTCGTTGTAGCCGGCTTCGAAGATGCCGCTGACGGTGAAGCGCTTGAGCTGCGGCATCGCGCCCATCGGCGTGCTGCGGCCGTCGGCGGTCATCATCACCACGCTGTCGCCGACCTGGGCGCCCATCCACAGCGCCAGTTCCTTGCCGAGCACGATGTTGAAGCTGCCGGGTTCGAGCGAATCGAGCTTGCCTTCGACCATCTTGTCGGCCAGCACCGAGACCCGCCCCTCCAGCGCCGGATCGACGCCGCGCACGATCGCCGGCTGCTGGCGCGTGGCCGAGAGCAGCGCTTCCTTCTCGACGTAGGGCGCGGCGCCGGCGACGCGCTTGTCGGCGGTCGCCATGTCGACCGCGTGGCGCCAGTCCTGCAAGGGTTCGCCGTAAGCGCTGACGGTGGCGTGCGCGGCCATCTGCAGCATGCGGTCGCGGATCTCGCGCTGGAAGCCGCTCATCACCGCCAGGGTGGTGATCAGCGCGGTCACGCCCAGGGCGATGCCGGCGATGGACGCGAGCGAGATGAAGGAGATGAAGCCGTTGCGGCGTTTGGCGCGCAGGTAACGCAGGCCGATGGCGACGGAAATGGGTTTGAACATGGAACCCGGCAATGGGGATGGGGAATGGGGCTCGGGCGGAACTTCGGGACGGCAGCGGCGCGGCCGCGTGCGGTCCCGAATCCCCGAGCACCGCTCATGGTGCCACCGAACGCGGTGAAGACGCAGGCAGTACGACCGTGGCGGCCAGCCGGAGTTCACGCCGGCCGTGGGCGTCGAGGCGGTCGGGCCACCACAGCAGGCGGCCGCGGCGGCCGTCGCCGGTGCGGAATTCCAGGCGCGCCAGCGGCCCGCGCCAGTGCAGGCGCAGCTGCGCGATCGGGGCGTCGTCGAGCCAGGCGCGCGCGCCGGCGAAGCGCAAGCGGCGCGGCGGCCGGCGCAATTCGCGCCGGGCCAGGGCCGTGCCCCACCCCGCCGCCAGCGCGGCCAGCGGCCAGGCCAGGGGCGGCGGCAGTTCGCAGGCGAGTACGGCGAAGGCGGCGAGCAGGCCGATCAGGACCAGCGCCGCGGCCAACCAACGCGAAGGGCGCCAGTCGATGCAGCCGGGATCGCGGTTCGCGCGCACCGCTTCGGCCGCATCGCCGCCGAACCGGCGACGCGCAGCGCGCCGCCACAGGTGCGCATGCGCCGCGAACGCTCGCCCGCCACCGGCCCGCGCCGCGGCGGCCTCCGCCTCACACCGGCAGGTTGCGGATCTTCTCCACCAACGCCTGTAGTTGCGCATCCTGCGCTTCCTCGTGGCCCATGAACCAGTGCCAGAGCTTATCGTCCTCGGTTTCCAGCAGCCGTAGGAAAACCCCGCGCTCGTGTTCGGAAGACTGCCGCCACGCGCGGTCGAGATAACGGCCGAACAACTGGTCGAGTTCGCGCATGCCGCGGCGGCAGCGCCAGCGCAGGCGGCGCAGTTCGAGCTCGTCGCGGTCTTCGGCCGAAGGGGTATCGCTCATGGTGTTCTCCTGCGGTTCGGAATCCGCTTTCTTGCAACTCGACGCTACGACGCCAGCAAGCCGTAGCCGATGCGCAGCCACAGCGCCCACAACACCGCGCCGCCGGCGGCGTAGGCATAGAAGCGGTGCATGACCTTGTTGTAGCCGCACTGGATCGCGCTGTGGGCGATGCGCAGGGCGACGAACAGCCACGCCAGCGCCAGCGTCGCGGCATCGGCGAAGCCGTTGAACGCGGCCACCGCCAGCGCCAGGTAGAACAGCACCGGCAGTTCGAACAGGTTGCGGAAATTGTCCGCGGCCTTGGATTCGGTCAGCTTCGCCACCGCCTGCGCCGAGGTCGCGACCGATTGCGGGTGGATGCGGTCGCGCTTCATCTGGCCGATGCGCACGTAGAACAGACGCAGCCACACCACGCAGGTCAGCGCGGCCATCGCCAGCGCGGGAAGGAAGATCGTCTTCGTGTCCATCGGGGTCTGCACTCCCTGTGAGGCCGCGCGCGGCGCAGCGGATGGCGGCGCGGCCGGCGCCGCGCCAGCGCGCATCGTCCGTCAATCTCCGCGGCGCCGCCACTGGACCTGCGGCCGATGCCGCGCGCGTTCGCCGCGAACCGGCGACCGCGCTCACGAAAACGCCGCCGCCCGGTAACGGACGGCGGCGTCGATTCGAGACCAACCGATCGGATCAGGCCGATCGAATCATGCCGATCAAATCCGCCGCTGCAACATCAGCTTCTTGATCTCGCCGATCGCCTGCGCCGGGTTCAAGCCCTTCGGGCAGGTCCGCGCGCAGTTCATGATCGTGTGGCAGCGATACAGCTTGAACGGATCTTCCAGATCGTCGAGGCGCGCGCCGGTGTCCTCATCGCGCGAATCGATGATCCATCGATAGGCCTGCAGCAGGATCGCCGGGCCGAGGTAGCGGTCGCCGTTCCACCAGTAGCTCGGGCAGCTGGTCGAGCAGCACGCGCACAGGATGCACTCGTACAGGCCGTCGAGCTTCTCGCGGTCGGCCGGGGTCTGCAGGCGTTCGCGGTCCGACGGGGTCGGGCTCTGGGTGCGCAGCCACGGGCGGATCGACGCGTACTGCGCGTAGAAGTGGGTCAGATCCGGAACCAGATCCTTGACCACGTCCATGTGCGGCAGCGGATAGATCGGCACATCGTTCTTGGCGTCGCCGCAATCGGCGATGGCGCGGGTGCACGCCAGGGTGTTGGTGCCGTCGATGTTCATCGCGCACGAACCGCAGATGCCTTCGCGGCAGGAGCGGCGGAAGGTCAGGGTCGGGTCGATCTCGTTCTTGATCTTGATCAGCGCGTCCAGAACCATCGGGCCGCACGAAGCCAGATCGACTTCGTAGGTGTCGACGCGCGGGTTCATGCCGTCGTCGGGGTTCCAGCGGTAGACCTTGAAGGTGCGCGGCTGCTTGGCGCCCGGCGTCGCCCAGTGGCGGCCCTTCTGGATCTTGGAGTTCTTAGGCAGTGAGAATTGGGCCATGTCGGCGGCTCCTGATCAGTAGACGCGCTTGGCCGGCGGGATCGATTCGACATCCCCCGTCATCGGCTGCATGTGGACGGGGCGATAGTCGATGCGGGTATTGCCCTTCTCGTCCACCCAGCACAGCGTGTGCTTCTGCCAGTGCTGGTCGTCGCGCTCGGGGAAGTCCTCGTGCGCGTGCGCGCCGCGCGATTCCTTGCGGTTCTCGGCGGACACGATGGTGACCAGCGCCTGATCGAGCAGGTTGGCCAGCTCGAAGGTCTCGATCAGGTCCGAGTTCCACACCATCGAACGGTCGGTGACCTTGACGTCGGCGAACGAGGCGTGGATGTCGCGCATCTTGGCCACGCCTTCGGCCAGGGTCTGGCTGGTGCGGAACACCGCCGCGTCGGCCTGCATGGTGCGCTGCATCTTGTCGCGGATGACCGAGGTCGGGGTGCTGCCGCTGGCGTTGCGCAGCTTGTCCAGGCGCGCCAGGGCGATGTCGCAGGCGTCCGCGGCGAGCGGCGCCTGCTTGGCGTCGGGCGTAATCGTCTCGGCGCAACGGTTGGCGACCGCGCGGCCGAACACCACCAGGTCGAGCAGCGAGTTCGAGCCCAGGCGGTTGGCGCCGTGCACCGACACGCAGGCCGCTTCGCCGATCGCGTACAGGCCCGGCACCACCGCGTCGGGGTTGCCGTCGCGCAGCTGCACCACTTCGCCGTGGTAGTTGGTCGGGATGCCGCCCATGTTGTAGTGCACGGTCGGGATCACCGGGATCGGCTGCTTCTCGACGTCGACGCCGGCGAAGATGCGCGCCGATTCGGCGATGCCCGGCAGCTTCTTGTGGATCACTTCCGGGCCGAGGTGGGTCAGGTCGAGCAGGATGTGGTCCTTGTGCTCGCCGACGCCGCGGCCGTCGCGGATTTCCATGGTCATCGCGCGGCTGACCATGTCGCGCGGGGCGAGGTCCTTGACGCTCGGCGCGTAGCGCTCCATGAAGCGCTCGCCGCTGCTGTTGCGCAGGATGCCGCCTTCGCCGCGCACGCCTTCGGTGATGAGGCAGCCGGCGCCGTAGATGCCGGTCGGGTGGAACTGCACGAACTCCATGTCCTGCATGCCCAGGCCGGCGCGCAGGGCCATGCCGCCGCCGTCGCCGGTGCAGGTGTGGGCCGAGGTGGCGCTGAAGTAGGCGCGGCCGTAGCCGCCGGTGGCCAGCACCGTGCCCTGCGCCTTGAACAGGTGCAAGGTGCCTTCGGCCATGTCCAGCGCGAGCACGCCGCGGCAGGCGCCGTGCTCGTCCATGATCAGGTCGAGGGCGAAGTATTCGATGAAGAACTGCGCGTCGTGCGCCAGCGACTGCTGGTACAGGGTGTGCAGGATCGCGTGGCCGGTGCGGTCGGCCGCCGCGCAGGTGCGCTGCGCCGGCGGGCCCTTGCCGAACTTGGTGGTCATGCCGCCGAACGGACGCTGGTAGATCTTGCCGTCGTCGGTGCGCGAGAACGGCACGCCGTAGTGTTCCAGCTCGATGATGGCCGGAATCGCCTCGCGGCACATGTACTCGATGGCGTCCTGGTCGCCGAGCCAGTCCGAGCCCTTGACGGTGTCGTAGAAGTGGTACTTCCAGTTGTCGTCGCCCATGTTGGCCAGCGCCGCGGCCACGCCGCCCTGCGCCGCTACGGTGTGCGAACGGGTCGGGAACACCTTGGTGATGCAGGCGGTCTTCAGGCCCTTCTGGGCCAGGCCGAAGGTCGCGCGCAGGCCGGCGCCGCCGGCGCCGACCACGATCATGTCGAAGGAATGTTCTTGAATCTTGTAGGCAGAGGCCACGGATCAGGCTCCCAGCGCGATGCGGATGATGGCGAGAACGCTGGCCAGGGCCGCGACTGCGCAAACGAAAACGATGGCGATCTGCGAAGCGGCCGCGAGCAGCGGCGCGTGCACGTAGTCTTCGACCACGACCTGCAGGCCGAGCCTGGCGTGCAAGAACATCGCGATGACGAACGCGCTCAGCAGCACCGCGTTGCAGGGATGGGCGACGCTGGCGCGGACGCTGGCGTAATCGCCGCCGATCCACGACACGATCAGGCCGATCACGTACAGGCAAAGGAAGATCAGCGCGATCGCGGTGACCCGCTGGACCACGAAGTGGTGGGTGCCGTCCTTCGCCGAACCCAGGCCGCGCGCGCTCTTGAGCGGAGTGCGCAGTTGCTTTTGGCTGAAGATGCTCATGCGCCACCTCGCGACATCATGGCGACGATCCAGATCAGCGCGGTCAGCACCAGGCTGCCGACGACGCTGGTCCAGGCGCTGCGGACGAAGGTCTGGACCTTGTAGCCGAAGCCCGCGTCCTGGACCAGGTGACGGATGCCGTTGAGCAGGTGGTAGGCGAAGGCCCAGGTCCAGCCGAACAGGATCAGGAAGCCGAGCGGCGAACGCGCGCAGGCGATGAAGCTCGCCCAGGCGTCCGGCCCGGCGGCCAGGGCGCTGAGGCCCCAGGCGATCAGCAGGGCGCCGACGGAAAGGATGACACCGGTGGCTCGGTGCAGGATCGAGGTCGCCATCTGAACCTGCCAGCGGTAAACCTGCAGGTGTGGCGACAAAGGTCGTTCGCGGTTCGCCATGAGGGTATGGCAATCTCGGCTGGGCGGCGGCGCCGCGTGGCGGGAAGCGTGTGGAAACGCCAGTAAGGGGGTGCGCTTGAAATGCGCGGATGCGGACCGATCAACTAGCGAGCGACGCTAGAAATCGATGCAGCGTCCGTTCTTTTCCCAGTCGCCGTAGCGGGTCGGCTCGAGACCTTCGCGACCACCGTGCTCTTTGGGAGCGTCCTTGGCGGAAGGCGAATGGCCTCCCGTCTCGGACGCGCCGGACACGGGAGTCGCCGCGGTCTCGGACGCGTCGTCCGAACGTGCTTCCGGGGTGGTTTCGCCTATCATCACAGCGTTAAATATTAATTCCCGGCCCCCATGCCTGACAACCCGCACGCCTTGCCCGGACAGGCCTTCGCCCTGCCCGGCCAACGACTCATCGCCCTGGAAGGCCGCGACGCCGCGGTTTTCGCCCAGGCGCAATTCATGAACGACGTCAAGGGCTTGGCCGACGGCCACTGGCAATGGAGCGGCTGGCTGACGCCCAAAGGCCGCGCCGTGGCGCTGTTCGCGCTGCTGCGGCTGTCCGCGGAGCGCATCTGGCTGGTCGTGCCCGATGCCGACGCCGATGCGCTGGTGGAGGCGCTCAAGCGCTTCGTGTTCCGCAGCAAGGTCGCGATCGCCACGCGTGAAGACCAGGTGATCGAGGGCCGTTTCGGCGCGCCCGAGCGGGCTTCGGGCGCGGCGATCGACGGCAACGGCGACGACAGCGTAGAGATCGACCTGAGCGGCGACGGCGGCGCGCGGACTTTGCGCATCGTGGCGGCCGGGCGCGCGGCCGCGGCCGATGCCGATCTCGCCGAACGCTGGGCCGAGGCCGACCTGCGCCACGGCCTGCCGCGGCTGCCGGCGTCACAGGCCTCGCAATGGACGCCGCAGCAGTTGTCGCTGGACCGTTTGCGCGGCTACAGCGTCAAGAAAGGCTGCTATCCGGGTCAGGAAATCGTCGCCCGCACCCATTTTCTCGGCAAGGCCAAGCGCGGACTGGCGCTGTATCGCAGCGAGGGGCCGGTCGAAGCCGGCGCCAAGCTCATGGCCGGCGAGGAGACGCTCGGCGAGATCGTCGCGTGCGCTGGCGATTGGGCGCTCGCGGTGACCGGACTGGATCGCGAGCCGACGCCGGCCCAGGCCGGCGCGACGCAATTGCAGCCGCAGCCGTTGAGCGCGGGGCTGGAGCGCTGAAGGACGCGTTGCGCGGCGATCGCCGCGCAACGCCGAAAGGTGCGAAGCGCGGCAGTCGCTGCGCCACTGCGAAAGATGCGCGGCGCGACGATCGCCGCGCAACCTCGCAAGATGCGGGGCGCGAGGATCTTCGCGTCTTGCTTCAAACCGCATCGCGCAGCGATCGCCGCGCGATGCCGAACGACGCAGGGCGCGACTTCGCCGCGCCCTGCCCCGCCAAACTTACTTGCGTGCGGCGACGGTGTCCGGCGGAAAGTAGAAATCCATTTCCTGGCGCAGCGCCAGCACCGCCGGATCCTTGGCGATCTTGGCCGCCGCTTCCGGCACGGTCGACTTGACCCATTCCATGCCGGCCTTGCCGATGCCGGCATCCACCGTCCAGAGATTCTGCGCGCGCGCCGCGGTGCGTTCGAAGCTGTAGCTGGTCAAGGGACGGCCGTTGAGCATGAGGTCGTACTTGATCACCATGCGCTCGCTGCTGACCACCGGAATCAGGCCGAGCGAGCCGCCGGCCAGCACCGCGCTGAGCAGGCCCGCGGCCATGCCGCCGGCGGTCGGGCGCATCGTGTGGGTCACCATCAGCGACAGCGGGCTGCCGACCAGTTCCTTGTCGAGCGCGGCGAAATTCGGATCGGCCTTGAGCCCGGCGTAGATCTCCTCCTCGGCGACCGAGGCGAGGAAACGCATCGGCGGCAAGGCGCCGGCCTTCGGCGCGACGACGGCGGACGCCGCGGACGCAGGCGTTGCGGACGCAGGCACGGCCGGCGCGGACGCCGCAGGCGCAGGCGCGGCGGCCGTGGCCGTGGCGGGCGCCGGCGCCGGCGCGGGCGCGGGCACCGGCGACTGGATCGGCGTGCGCGCCGGTTCGTACGCGCCGGCGCCCAGCGGCGCCAGCACGGACAGGGCAAGCAACGAAGCGCGGATCGTGAAAGCACGGTTCATGGCGGCCCCTTACTGGTAGCAGTTGAGCTGGACGGTGTTCGACAGCGCGGCCTGATTGGCCGTCTGCATGCTGCCCGCGCCCTGCGCGCGCAAGGTCTCGAACGGCACCTTCTCGCGTTGCAGGAACATCGCCACATAGCGCCCGTCGAGGGCGAAGTTGACGTTCTGCGGAATCAGCCCGAGCTTGGCCATGCTCTCGGCGTTGAGCGTGCTGACCGCCACGCCGAGCAGTTCGCCGTTGTCCGACACGATCGGGCCGCCGCTGTTGCCGGGCTGGATCGGCGCGGAGAACTGGAACATGCCCATCGAACCGCGCGGCCCGCGGCTGGCGCTGACGTTGCCGCGGGTGACGTTGGGCGAATCGCCGAGCACGCCCTTGAGCGGATAGCCGACGCTGGTGATCGACTCGCCGAGCTCGATCGCCTGGCCCTGGCGCAGCGCCAGCGCCGCGGCGCGCGGCTTGCCCGAGTCGAGCACGGCGACGTCGAGCAGGTCGCTGGCCGCGCGCGCCTTGACCGGGAAGGTCGCGCCGTCCTGGTGCGCTTCCATCGCCACGCAGTTGCGCGCCACGTGCGCGGCGGTCAGCAACTGGCCGTCCTTGTTGACGAAGAACGCGGTGCCGGTGCGCAGCGGCTTGCTGCGGTCGACCAGCGCGGTCAGGTCGATCTTCGCGGTCGCGCCGGTGGCCGGGAACTTGACCGGGTCGGGCTGCAGCGCGCCCTGCACCTGCGCCATCACCTGCTGCACCGCCTGCCGGGTCACGGCCTGGGCGCTGGCGCCGAAGTTGCCGTACTTCAGCGCGGTGCTCTGCTCGGCGCTGCCGCTGGTGAGCTTCTTGCCGTCGGCGCCGTAAACGTCGTAGGGCACGGACAGGGTCAGCTTGCCGCCCTCGCTCGACCACTTCGGCGCCAGATCCAGCAGCAGGCCGTAGCGCTCGTCCTTGGCCGCCGGGACCACGTGCAGGGCCGGAAAATAGCGGCGCCCGACCTCGTCGAGCGCGTCGCCCAGGGCCTTGCCCGGCTCCACCCACATGTTGGTGCGCGGCAGGTAGGTGCTGGAGGTCAGCATCGACGGCGGCACGTACACCGCCAGTTCGGCGGCGCTGGCGACGACCGGCGCGTTGTTGCGCGGCGGCGCCGCCAGCGCGGGCAGGGCCAGCGCGGCGAGCGCGAAAAGCAGGGGTGACACGGACGAACGCATGGGTCGGTTTTCCTGACGCGACCGCGCCCGGCGGGCGGAAGCGACCCGGGGCGCGCGGATTTGCTGGGAGGTCCGGCCCTTGGCTCCCCCTAAGGCCAACCGTGACGGGAGTTTAACCGCGTCGCGGCAGCGATCACAGCCGGGGCGCCGCCGCCGGTCGCTGACAGGCGCGCCGGCGCGCCCGCGCGGGCCTCAGAGCCCGCCGTCGCCGCTGCTGGAACGCGCCAGCGCCTCGCCGGCGCCGTCGCGCTGCTGGCGCCAGTGCTCGTGCCAGGCCTGGAACATCAGCACGTTCCACAGATGCGTATGCCAGCGCTTCTCGCCGTCGAGGAAGGCGCGCCACAAACCGTGGACCAGATCGGCGTCGAAATAGCCTTGCGCGCGCAACAGCTGCGGATCGAGCAAAGCCTCGGCCCATTCGCGCAGATCGCCGTGCAGCCACTGCGACACCGGCGCGCCGAACCCGCGCTTGCCGCGGTCGACCATGGCATCGGGCAGATAGCGCCGCAGCACCCGCTTGAGCAGGTGCTTGCTGCCGCCGTCGTCGCCGCGCTTGTAGTGCAGCGGCAGCGACCAGGCGAACTCGGCCACGCGCGTGTCCAGCAACGGCGCGCGCGCCTCCAGCCCGACCGCCATGCTGGCGCGGTCGACCTTGCACAGCAGGTCGTCGGGCAGATAGACGCTGTAGTCGGCCAGCATCATCGCGTCGGCCGCGCTGCCGCGTCCGCCGAGCGGTTCGGCGAGGTCGTACAGGGTCGGCGGCAGTTGCGCGCCGGGCACCGCCGCTTGCGGGAAGCGCCAGCGCACGATCCGGTTGCGGTAGACGTCGCCGATGCCGCGCGCGCCCATTTCCGCGGCGAACGCGGCGAACCCGCCGGCGCGCGAGGCCTCGCCGTGGCCCTGCGCGCGCCCGGCCAGCCAACGCCGCAGCGGCACCGGCACGCGATGCAACAGGCTCAGGTTGCGCAGCGCGCGTTCGTAGCGTTTGTAGCCGAAGAACAATTCGTCGCCGCCGTCGCCCGACAGCGCCACCGTGACCAGGTCGCGCGCCAGCTTGCACACCAGCGCGGTCGGCACCTGCGAGGCGTCGGCGAAGGGTTCGTCGAACATCGCCGGCAAGCGCGGCACCACCGCCAGCGCATCGCTGCCGCTGACGTAAAGCTCGGTGTGCGCGGTGCCCAGATGGCGCGCCACTTCCAGCGCCAGCGGCGCTTCGTCGTGGTGCGAGCCCTCGAAGCCGATGGTGAAGCTCTGCACCGGCTTGGGATTGAGCGCCTGCATCAGCGAGGTCACCACCGACGAATCGGTGCCGCCGGACAGGAACACGCCGACCGGCACGTCGGCGACCATGCGCAGGCCGACCGCTTCGCGCAGCAGTTCGTCGAGACGGTCTTCGGCCGCGTCGATGTCGCCGTCGAACGGATCGGCGATCGCCGCCTGCATGCGCTCGGTCGCGTTCCAGTAACGCTGCTGGTCGCGCGCGGGATCGTGCGCGCCGGCGCCGCGCGCGACCGCGGCGGCGTCGAAACGCAGCAACGCGCCCGGCGCCAGCTTCCAGGTATCGGCGTGGATGCAATACGGCGACGGCACGTAGTCGTAGCGCAGCAGCAGCGCCAGCGCGTCGCGGTCGACGCCGTTGTCGAACTGCGGATGCCGCCACAAGGCCTTGAGTTCGGAACCGAACACCAGGGTGTCGCCGGCCCAGCCGTAGTACAGCGGCTTCTTGCCGACCCGGTCGCGCGCCAGCCACAGCTCGGCGCGCTCGCGGTCCCACAGGGCGATGGCGAACATGCCGTTGCAGCGCGCGATCGCCGCTTCCACGCCCCACTGCGACACCGCCGCCAGCAGCACTTCGGTGTCGGAATGGCCGCGGAAACCATGGCCGAGGCCCTGCAACTGCTCGCGCAGTTCGGCGAAGTTGTAGACCTCGCCGTTGTAGGCGATCACGTAACGCCCGTCGGCCGACGCCATCGGCTGATGGCCCAGCGGCGACAGATCGAGAATGCTGAGCCGGCGATGCGCGAGCGCGATGCCGGCCTGCGGATCGGCCCAGACGCCGTCGTCGTCGGGGCCGCGGTGATGCAGCGCTTCGCCCATCGTAGCGGCGAGCGCCTGCAGGTGCTCCTGGTCGAGATCGTTGCGCGGACGCAGCAGTCCGGCCAGTCCGCACATCGGCGTCAGCCCTTGGCCAGCGCGTCGGCGGCGCGGACGATGTCGTCCTCGCCCGGGATCACCAGGAACGCCGCGCCGGCCAGCGGGGTGTAGGTGTCGACGCCGACCACGCGCTGCATCGGCACGCCGCCGAAGCCGGCCTCGGCCAGCGCGGTGATGACGCCCTCGCCCACGCCGGCGCTGCGGCGGCCTTCGTCGACCACGATGACGCGCTTGGCGCCGCGCGCCTGCTGCGCGATGTAGGCGTCGTTGAGCGGCACCAGCCAGCGCAGGTCGACCACGCGCGCCTTCCAGCCGTGGGTCTGCTCGATCTGGCGGGCGGCGCGCAAGCTCATCGGAACCCCGTTGCCGTAAGTGAAGATCACCAGATCGTCGCCGTCACCATACACCCGGCCCTCGCCGAGCGGCATGGCCTGGTCCGGCGCCGGGTACGAAGTCAGCCACTGGCCGTCGCCGGCTTCGTACAAGTCCTTGGTCATGTACAACGCGATCGGCTCCAGGAACACGGCCACGCGGCCGTCGACCTTGGCCAGCGCGGTCAGCGTGCGCAGCATGGTCGCCGCGTCGTCGCCGCGCGAGGGGCAGCCGACCACCAGCCCGGGAATGTCGCGCAGGGCGGTGATCGAGTTGTCGTTGTGGAAATGGCCGCCGAAGCCGCGCTGGTAGCCGAGGCCGGCGATGCGCACCACCATCGGGTTTTGGTACTGGTTGTTGCTGAAGAACTGCAGCGACGCCGCTTCGCCGCGGATCTGGTCGCAGGCGTTGTGGAAGTACGCCAGATACTGGATTTCCGGAATCGGCAGCAGGCCGACGTTGGCGAAGCCCTGGGCCAGGCCGAGGATCATGGTCTCGTCGAGCAAGGTGTTGAACACCCGGCGCGGGCCGAACGCTTTCTGCAGTCCCTTGGTGACGGTGTAGACGCCGCCCTTCTGCGCCACGTCCTCGCCGAACAGCAGGGTTTCGGGGTATTTGGCGAACAGGTCGTGCAGCGCGTTGTTGATCTGGATCGCCAGATGCCGCGGCGGCTGCGCCTCGGGCAGCTTGGCTTCGCTGCCGAACGCCTGCAGGCGGCGCTCGGCGTAGTCGGCGCGCTGCGCCTCGGCCTGGACCGCGTCGGGCGTGTACGGCGCCAACGGCGCGATCACGTGCTCCAGGGTCTCGATCTTGGGCCGGCGGTCGGCTTCCTCGGCCGCGGCGAAGCAGCGCTTGCGCGTGGCCTCGTACAGCGCGAGCACCTCGTCCTTCGACATCAGCCCCGATTCCATCGCGATCGCCGCCGAGCGCAGCAGCGGGTCGCTGGCCTCGACCGCGCACAGTTCCTCGACCGGACGCCACTCGATTTCGAAGTCGGTGCCGGCGTGGCCCATGATGCGGGTGGTGCGCAGGTGCAGGAAGGTCGGGCGACGGCTGCTGCGGCAATGCTCGACCGCGCGCTGCACGTCGGCGTAGCCGCTGGCCAGGTCGAGGCCGTCGGCGGCGAAATAATCCAGCCCGTCCATGTTGCGGAAACGGTTGCCGATCCAGCCGCCCGGGGTCTTCACCGAGATGCCGATGCCGTTGTCTTCGCACACGAACAGCACCGGCGCCGGCAGCTTCTGGTACGCGGTCCAGGCGGCGGCGTTGAACGCGGTCTGGGCGGTGGCGTGATTGGCCGAGGCGTCGCCGAACGAGCAGATGGCGATGCTGTCGTCGGGGATCGGCAGCGCATGGCCGAGGCGGCGCGCGGTCTCGACCGCGACGGCCGTGCCCAGCGCCTTCGGCAGATGCGAGGCGATGGTCGAAGTCTGCGGCAGCACCCACAACGGCTTGCTGCCCCACACCTTGTGGCGGCCGCCGGACGCGGGGTCCTCGGCGCTGGCGGCGAACGACAGCGCCGAATCCATCACCGGGTCCATGCCCGGCAGCTTGCGGAAACGCTCGGCCATGAAGCCGCCGCTGCGGTAATGCAGGAACGCCGGATCGGTGTGGCGCGCGGCGCGCGCGACCATCGCATTGCCTTCGTGGCCGCTGGAACCGATGGTGTAGAAGACCTTGTTCTGCACCCGCAGCACCCGCGCCATCAGGTCCAGATGGCGGCTGATCAGTTGCGATTCGAACAGTTCGCGGAAGCCGCGCGCATCGAGCGCGCTGCCGTCGAGGATGGCTTCGTTCGGCGACGGGCGCGCGTCGGCGCGGCCGTTCCAGGCCTTGACGAATTCGACGAAATTGACGTCGCAGATCTCGGCCCGGTTGAGGCCCTTCATGCGCGCCGGGATCGGGCTGGCGACCGGGTTGAAGTTCGGCATCTGGCTGAAGATCGAAGACTGCGGTTGCGCTGACATCGGGGACTCCGCCGCCCTGTTCGGGCCGGCTCGACTAGAGGGAATTCGGGGGAAGACTCAGGGACACGCGTGGGTGGCGGCGATCCGCTGCGCGGCCTGCGCATGGGGTTCGGGCAAGGCGACGAAGCCGGGCGTGGCGCGCACCCGCGCCAGCCACGAGAGCACCTGCGGATAAGCGTCCAGCGCGATCCCGCCGTGCGGGGCCACGTCGGTGTAGGCGAACAGGGCGATGTCGGCGATGCCGTAGCGCTCGCCAGTGAACCAGGCGTTGCCCTGCAGATGCCGCTCCATCACCGCCAGCGCCTGATGGCCGCGCTCGCGCAGCGCCGGCAAGTCGGCGCGGCGCGGCGAATCCGCCGGCGTCCAGCCGGCGATGAAACGCGCCACGGCGATGTACGGCTCGTGGCTGTACTGCTCGAAGTTCATCCAGCTCAGCGCCTGCGCGCGCTGCCACAGGTCGGCCGGCAGGAACTCGCTGCCGTCGGCCAGGTAGTAGAGGATCGCGTTGGATTCGCTCAAGGTGCGGCCGTCGCCGAAGTCCACCACCGGCACCTTGCCGTTGGGGTTCAGCGCGAGGAACTGCGGCGTGCGGGTCTCGCCGCAGCTGCTGTCGACCTCGACCCAGCGATAGCGTTCGCCGAGTTGCTCCAGCAGCAGGCGCAGCTTGTGGCAGTTGCCGGACGGCGAGAAGCCGTGGACGGTGATCATTCGGGCGAAACTCCGGCTTGCGCCGCGTCCGCTCGCGCCGCGCCGGCCTGCGCCTTGCGCCGCGCGCGCCACTCCTCGCGGCTTTGCCCCCACACTTCCACTTCCTTTTCGTGGAACGGCTCGGGCAGACGGTCCTGGCGCAGATAGCGCGAACCCAGCTTCCTGGCCACGCCTTTGGAGCCGAGGTTGTCCGAGTCGATGGTGTGGATCACCTCGGTCCAGCCCAGATGATCGAACGCCCAGTCGATCGCCGCGGCCGCGCCTTCGCTGGCATAGCCCTGGCCGCCGGCGTCCTCGACGATGCCCCAGCCGACCTCGGTGCCCGGCCAGCCGTCCGGCTGCCACGGGCCGAGCCGGCCGATCCAGCGGCCGGAGGCCTTTTCGTAGACCGAGAAGAAACCGAAGCCGAGCGCGGCCCAGGAGCCGATCACCGACATCATGCCGCGCCAGGCCACCGGCCGCGGCTGCGGGCCGCCGATGTAGCGCAGATAGTCGCCGGCGTTCATGAACTGCGCCCAGGCGTCGAAATCCTCGATCCGCGGCGGCCGCAGCAGCAGGCGCGGGGTTTCCAGTTCGATGTCGGCGATCGTCATCACGGATCGGTTCTCCCCTTGGGCAAGCACCGCGATTGCGAAGCCCCTCTCCCGCTTGCGGGGTGAGGGGCCATGCTTGCGAGCCACTGGCTCGCATGGCACCGAACGCCCGAACGCTCTACGTTCGGGCTGGGGCGAGCGCGAAACCGCACGATCCACTGTGCCGGCCTGCCCTCGCCCGGCCCTTCGGGCCGACCTCTCCCGCACGCGGGAGCGGCCAACTCAAAACACGTTTCAGAACGCGTTGATGCCGGTCAGCTCGCGGCCCACAACCAACTGGTGCACGGTCTCGGTGCCTTCGTAAGTGATGACCGATTCCAGGTTCAGCGCGTGGCGGATCGCGGCGTGCTCGGTGGTGATGCCGGCGCCGCCGAGCAGGTCGCGGCATTCGCGCGCGATGTCGATCGCCATGCGGCAGTTGTTCCACTTCGCCAGCGACACCTGGGTCGGCTGCATGTTGCCGGCGTCCTTCAGACGGCCCAGCTGCACCACCAGCAACTGCGCCAGGGTGATGCGGCGCGCCATCTCGGCCATCTTCAGCTGCGCCGACTGGGTCGCCGCGACCGGACGACCGAACAGGATGCGCTCCTTGGTGTAGCCCAGCACTTCGTCCAGGCAGGCCACGGCCGCACCGATCGGGCCCCAGGTGATGCCGTAGCGGGCCTGGGTCAGGCAGCCCAGCGGACCCTTGAGGCCCTTCACGTTCGGCAGGCGGTTGGCGTCGGGCACGCGCACGTTGTCGAAGAACAGCGACGAGGTCACCGACGCGCGCAGGCTCATCTTGTGCTTGATTTCCTGGGCGGCGAAACCGGGCATGCCCTTCTCGACCACGAAGCCCTGGATGCCGTCCTCGGTCTGCGCCCAGACGATCGCGATGTCGGCCAGATTGCCGTTGGTGATCCACATCTTCGAGCCGTTGAGGATCCAGTCCGCGCCGTCCTTCTTCGCGTTGGTCTTCATGTTGGCCGGATCCGAGCCGCCGTGCGGTTCGGTCAGGCCGAAGCAGCCGATGATCTCGCCCTTGGCCATGCCCGGCAGCCAGCGCATGCGCTGTTCTTCGCTGCCGTAGGCGTAGATCGGGTACATGCACAGCGAGGACTGCACGCTGACGAAGCTGCGGATGCCGCTGTCGCCGCGCTCGAGTTCCTGGCAGATCAGGCCGTAGCTGACCGCGTTGAGGCCGGCGCAACCGTACTGCTCCGGCAGCGAGGAACCCAGCAGGCCGAGCTCGGCGATCTCCGGGATCAGTTCCTTCGGAAAGCGGCCCTGGTCGAACGCATCGCCGATGATCGGGATCACGCGCTCGTCGGTGAAGCGCGCCACGGTGTCCTGTACGGCGCGCTCCTCCTCGCTGAGCAGGGAACGGACGTCGTAAAGATCGTAGGGATGCAGGGCCATCGCGCTCAGAGACCTTGGTCGGGGCAGAAAGACGGCCATTGTAATGGGCGGGCGAAGCCGGGGTAAGGCCGGGAATGGCGGCTGCTGCGGTGCGCGTCGAATAAACTGCGCGCGTAAGCGGTTTCTGCGTGCACCGTGACGAACCGGCGGCGATGCGGGAAAGCGCTGTTTTCAAGCGCTTTTTCGCGCACGAAGGAGAAACTTCGGCGGCGTCGCGGGGGTATTCGGCCAACGCCTGCTTATCGCCGCAATTCTTAGTTCGGCGCCCTGCCCCGGAGAAAATTTATTCTTTCTTCGCGCCCCATACGCAAAAAAAAACGGGGCCGGTGAACCGGCCCCGTTTCTCGTCGATGGTTTTCCTTGCGCGAGCTTCGGTTGGACTCAGCCGCGGCCCGGCGACGCCAGCGCGGCCGTCTGGGTCACGACCTGGCCGTTGACCACCGGCAGACGCTGGGTCGGGCGTTCGTCCATGCGCACGGTCTGCTCCTGGCCCTGGTAGCGGTAGGTCACGTTGTAGCCGACGACCTTGTTTTCCGAACCCAGCGAGATGCGGCTGCCCGGCTTGGTCTCGGTGCGCATGGTGCCGGTGGTGCCGTCGGGGTTGCGGTAGGTCACGTTGTAGGCGACGACCTTGCTCGACTGCGAGGTGTCCGAAACGGTGTGGCACTGGCGCTCGGTGCGGTTGACCACGCGGCCGCCGACATGGTTGCGGTCGATGCGGTTGCCGACGAAGCCGCCGGCCACAGCGCCGGCCGCGGTCGCGGCCTTGCGGCCGTTGCCCTTGCCGATCTGGTTGCCGAGCAGGCCGCCGACCACCGCGCCGACCACGGTGCCGCCGACGTTGCCGTCGCGCTCGGGCAGGCGTTCCTGCACGACCACGTCCTCGCACACTTCGCGCGGGGTCGACACGGTGTTGGTCTCGCGCACCGGGTCGGTGCCGATCACGCTCGCGTAGAGCTTTTCTTTCTGGTTGATCGGCTTGACGTTGACCACGTCGGCGTAATCGAGCTGCGGCTGGGTGTTGATCGCGCCGCTGGCGGCGAGGTCGCCTGCCGGGGTGGCGCCGTTGACGGCGGCGGCGGGAACCTCGGCGGCCGGGGCCGGAGTCAGCGCCGCAGCCGGAGCGGCGGGGCCGCGGAAGCTCTGGAAAGCCGCGACCGCCACGCCGCCTACGAGCAGCGACGCGATAGCGACAGCAATCAAATTCTTGTTCATTTGGAGCCTCCTGCAGCGGGGGAACCGCGGTGGTCGTCGGTACGATCCTTACGGAATGTAAAGATCGCGTTGGGCGGGGTCATTCCACCACCGGAAAGCTGAACCAGCGCCTATTGAATCGGGCCTTTTTGGCGCCAATCTGTCCCTCGTATGAACCCTGCGCCGGCCGCGTGCTAGCGTGTTTGCCAACTGCATCACAAGCCTTTCACCGCCATGGCCAATCCGCTGCTCGCTCCCCTGATGGGTTTCCTCGGCCGCCTGAGCTATCCGCGGCTGTTCCTGATCACCGCCGGCCTGTTCGCGCTGGACCTGGTGATCCCCGACTTCATTCCGTTCATCGACGAGCTGTTGCTCGGCCTGGGCACCCTGCTGCTGGCGAACTGGAAGAACCGCAAGCAGCCGGCGACGATCGAGCCGCCGGCGCCGCAGCGCTGAGAGCGGCGCCTTGCTGATCGACAGCCATTGCCACCTCGACGCGCCGGAGTTCGACCCCGACCGCGCCGACGTGGTCGCGCGCGCCCGCGCGGCCGGGGTCGGCGCGCAGGTGGTGCCGGCGATCGACGCGGCCGGCTGGCCCAAGCTGCGCGAGGTCTGCGCCGCCGCGCCCGGGCTGCATCCGGCCTACGGCCTGCATCCGATGTTCCTCGATGCGCACCGCCGCGAGCACCTGCCGCTGCTGCGCGAGTGGCTGCAACGCGAGCGGCCGTGCGCGGTCGGCGAATGCGGGCTGGATTACTACGTCGAAGGGTTGGACCCCGAAACCCAATCGTTCTACTTCGACGGCCAACTGCGACTGGCGCGCGAATTCGACCTGCCGCTGATCGTGCACGCGCGCCACGCGGTCGACGCGACGATCGCGGCGATCCGCCGCGTCGGCGGCCTGCGCGGCGTGGTGCACAGCTATTCGGGCAGCGAAGAACAGGCGCAGCAGCTGTGGAAGCTGGGCTTCCTGCTCGGTCTCGGCGGGCCGGTCACCTACGAGCGCGCGCAACGGCTGCGCCGGATCGCGGCGACGATGCCGCTGGAATTCCTGCTGCTGGAAACCGACGCGCCGGATCAGCCCGACGCGCAGATCCGCGGGCAACGCAACGAGCCGGCGCGGTTGGCGGGGATTTGCGAGACGATCGCGGAACTGCGCGACGTGTCGGCCGATGAAGTGGCGCGGGCGACTACGGCCAACGCCCGGCGCTTGTTCGGGCTGGATGCGTAAGCGCCGACGGCAAAGCGTCGAGACCGAAGCCGCTCCCACAAACGCCCCGGCTTGCCGGCATCGTGCGGCGGTTGCGGAAGGGACGTCGGTCCCGACGCTTCTCTACCCGCCGCCGCGAATCAAGCGGCCTGCGCCTTCGGCTTCAGCAAAATCTCCAACGCCCGCGCCACCGCCGCGAATGCGAACACGCCGGTGATGTGCGTCGCCGCGCCCAGCCCCGCGCCGCAATCAAGCTTCAGCGCCGCATCGCCGTCGAGCTTCGGCCGCAGGCCGCACACGCTGCCGTCGGGCTGCGGGTACTTGACGTTCTCCAGCGAATAGATCGCCGACACGCCGAAGTAACGGCTGGCGTTCTTGGGGAAGTTGAACT
Source organism: Lysobacter enzymogenes (assembly GCF_017355525.1). Classification (NCBI taxonomy): domain Bacteria; kingdom Pseudomonadati; phylum Pseudomonadota; class Gammaproteobacteria; order Lysobacterales; family Lysobacteraceae; genus Lysobacter; species Lysobacter enzymogenes. Next base: position 1,546,661 of record NZ_CP067395.1, read on the forward strand.
CGCTGCGCAGCTTCTTGCGGATCAGCGCCAGCATCGCGTCGTGTTCGGTGCGCGACAGGTCGCGCACCCGCACCAGGGTCGGGTCGGTGCGGCCGCCGGCCGAGCCGACCGCGATCACCGGCAGCTTGCGCCGCCGGCACCAGGCGATCAGCTCGACCTTGCTGCGGAAGCTGTCGCAAGCGTCGAGCACCAGATCGAAGCCGCGGTCGAGCAGTTCGCTGAGGTTGCTCGGAGTGAGGAAACTCTGCACCGCATCGACCTCGATCGCGGGATTGATCGCGCGGCAGCGCTCGGCCATCGCCTCGACCTTGGCCCGGCCGTACTGGCCGGCCAGCGCCGGCAGCTGGCGGTTGGTGTTGGACACGCACAGGTCGTCGGCGTCGATCAGGGTCAAATGCCCGATGCCGGTGCGCGCCAGCGCCTCCACCGCCCACGAGCCGACCCCGCCCATGCCGACCACGGCGACCCGGCACTGGCGGAAGCGGGCCACGGAACCCTGGCCGTAGAGCCGGTCGATGCCGGCGAAGCGTTCTTGCCAGATCGCGTCGTCGGCGGCGGCATCGGAGGGGCGGAGGGAGTCGGAAGCGATGGCGTTCATTGCCGCCCATTGTAAGCGCCGCGGCGGCGCGCACCGTCGCCGGCCGCGGAAAACAGCGGCCCGCGGGCGCGATGCGTCCCCTGCCCGGCCGGCGCCGCCGGTGCGGGACGCGGCTTCGCGCCGGCCGCCGATGAGCGCCGCGCACACCCGCACGCACCCGTTCCGCGACCGCCTGCGCCGCCGCGCGACGTGATCGGAAGCTCACATCCTTGCGTGCTATGGTGCCGCGATCTTGGATGGAGGCCAGGCAATGAGCGACACCCAGCCCACCGCCGCCGCGCCGAAGCGCAAAGGCAATGGTTCGAAGTATCTGTTCCTGTTTCTGATCGGCCTGGTCGGCGGCGTCGTCGCCACGGTGATGGCGATGAACGCGTTGAACCAGCGCAAGGACCATTTCCCCGACAGCGTCATGCACGTGCAGGCCTGGCATCTGGGCGAGCTCAACGGCAAGGTCAAGCAGAACCGCTGCGCGGCCACCGACACGCTGCCGCACATCAAGACCTTGCGCACGATGGCCGACGACCTGGATCCGGCTTTCCCCGGGCTCAAGGACGATCCGCGCTTCTCCCAGCATTCGGCCAAGATGCGCGCCGCGCTCGACAACGCGCTGGCCAATCCGCCGGTCAGCTGCGCCGGCGTGACCACCGTGGCCGAGCAGATCGGCGAGGCCTGCAAGGCCTGCCATCAGGATTTCCGCGGCTAACCGCGCACGCGGCATCGATGCGCCGACGGCGCGGCTTTCGCGGGCCGCGCCGTTCGCATTTGCGCGGCGCCGATGGCGCTGCATCGCACAAGCTGAACGCGCACTCAGACCGGCACTCGCGCGGCGCCCGAATTGAACATCCGTTCACGTAGCGGCTTTTAGCTTGGCAAGCGCGTGGCGACGGACACCGCGCCACACCCCATCGCACACACGCAGGAGCCTGCAATGAACATCAAGAACATCCGTTTGCTGGGCGTCGCTGCGGCGGCTTCGCTGGCCCTGGCCGGCTGCGCCACCTCGGGTTACGGCGGCGGCGGCGGTTACGGCGGCGGCGGTTACAACAACTATCCGCAGCAGCCGCAGCCGGGTTACGGCGACCAGAACCGCTGCTACGACTGCGGCGTGGTCACCCGGATCGAGCAGATCAGCACCCAGAGCACCGCTCCCAGCGCCACCGGCGCCGTGCTCGGCGGTCTGGTCGGCGCGGTCGCCGGGCGCAAGATCGCCGACGACCACACCGACAGCAAGGGCCGCAAGAACAGCGCCACCGTGGCCGGCGCGGTCGCCGGCGCGGTCGCCGGCAACGCCATCCAGAACCGGGTCGGCGCGCCGAGCTACAACGTCTACGTGCGCATGGACGACGGCCGCACCCAGGTCGTCACCCAGAAGAACCTCGACGGCATCCGCGAGAACACCTACGTGCGCGTCGCCAACGGCCGCGTTTACATCCGTTGACCGCAGCCGTCGACCGCAGCGCGCCGATGGCGCGGTGAAACAATGTAACGATAAAAAACGGCCCGCATCACGGGCCGTTTTTTTGTATGTCGGCGATGTTTCAACTCCACCAACGACATCACGATTGGCCGCGGAACTAATGCACTAATCGCTCTGCTCGCCGGCCGCCCCCTGCGCTAGCGTCGATGCGCCCGTTTCGCGGGCCTCGCCATCGCAAGATCAGGAGATCGGAATGAAACTTCGCTTCGTGCATGTGGTTTCCGTGGGCGCCGTACTGTCCGGCGCGATCGCCGCCGCCGTCGCCACGCCGCCGTCGGCCGGTCAGAACAATCCGCTGCGCGTCGGCATCGTCGCCGTCACCGGCGGCGCCGACGATTTCCTCGGCGCGGTGGAGATCAGCATCACCAACACCGGCAAGCAGGCGGTGCGCCTGCCCAAGTGGCAGCTGCCGAACGACGAGTTCGACGCCAAGCTGTTCGCGATCAGCTACAACGGCGCGCCGGTCGCGTACGAAGGCAAGATGGTCAAGCGCGGCGTGCCGACCGCGGCGGATTTCGCGATCCTGCAGCCGGGCCAGACCTATCGCCGCACGGTCGACCTGTCGGCCGGCTACGACCTCTCGCGCACCGGCCAGTACGTGGTGACCTTCCGCGCGCCGTTGCAGCACGCTTCCACGTCCGACCGGGTCATGCTGCATCAGGCCAACGGCCTGCCGATGAGCGCGCAGAGCGCGCCGCTGCAGCTGTGGGTCGACGGCATCGACCAGCTCGGCGGCGCCAAGCTCGCCGCGGCGAAGAAGCCGGTCGGCCCGACCGCGGTCGTCAACGGCGTCAACTACGTCGGCTGCACCACCGCGCGCACCAGTTCGGCCGGCCAGGCCGTGGTGCAGGCGCGCGCTTACGCCGAAAACGCCAAGGGCTATCTCAACGGCGGCACCGTCGGCCCGCGCTACACCACCTGGTTCGGCGCCTACACGTCCAGCCGTTATTCGACCGCGCGCTCGCACTTCCAGGCCATCGACACCGCGCTGGACCAGAACAACGGCCAGATCACCATCAACTGCGGCTGCACCAGCAGCGCCTACGCCTACGTGTATGCGAACCAGCCGTACCAGATCTACGTGTGCAACGCGTTCTGGAACGCGCCGCTGACCGGCACCGATTCCAAGGCCGGCACCCTGGTCCACGAGATGAGCCACTTCACCGTGGTCGCCGGCACCGACGATCACGCCTACGGCCAGTCCGCGGCCAAGAGCCTGGCGACGAGCAACCCGACCAACGCGCTCGACAACGCCGACAACCACGAGTACTTCGCCGAAAACACCCCGTTCCAGAACTGAGCCGTGGCGACGGCGCGGCGGCTGCGGCCGCCGCGTCGTCGCCACGCCGATGCCGGACCCGACGGCCCGCCCTGCGCGGGCCGATTTTTTGCGCCGTCCTCAACCCCGCCGGCGCGCGCGGGGCGTTGATTCCTTCGAGCCGGCGCAGGACGCGCGGCCACGGCCAGGACGGCGACGCGGACGGCGCGGGAGGCGAGGCCCGCGACCGGCGGCGGCAGGCAGGCTCGGCGCGCCAGGGACGGCGCGCAGCGGCACCGGCGCGGGGCGAGGAACGGGTTCGCCGGATCGAATGCCGGCACAGGGACGGTGCGGGCGGCCACGGACGGCCGCCACGGCGTGCGGGGACCAGGACGGTCCCCGCCGCTTTTTCTTTCGCGGATTCAGGAACCGGCCCGGCAGGACCCGCGCTGCACGGCGGACGATGAGCGCATCGGCAGTGCCCTGCGGTTGGAAATCGTATTTGTGATTTCCATCAAAAGTATACGCAAAGAAAAACCCGGCCTGAGCCGGGTTTCTCGTCGTCGCGCGCCGCGGATGCGGCGCTGCAACATGAAGCGCGAAGCGTCTTACAACGGCTCGACCGCGTCGGCCTGCAGGCCCTTCTGGCCCTGGACCACGGTGAACGAAACCTTCTGGCCTTCCTTCAGGCTCTTGAAGCCCTGGGACTGGATCGCGCGGAAATGCACGAACACGTCTTCGCCGTTTTCGCGGCTGATGAAGCCAAAACCCTTAGCGTCGTTGAACCACTTGACGGTTCCGATCTCTTTACCGGACATCGCTACTCTCTCCTTGGAACGTGGTGTTGTTAGCGCGAACTAGCGCGTTGCTGGTTGCAAGGAGGAAGCGAGGTGCAACGATGTAGCGGATCGATGGATCTACCGCATCGGGCCACGATTCACGGTGACCCTTGGCAAACGCAGCGCCCGCAACGTACCCCGACATCGGCCAAAATGCAAACCGCCCCGGACCGTCTGTCCGGACAGGGAAAAAGCATGAATCTGGACACGTTTTATTACATCCTCGCCGCGGTTCTGGTGATCGTGGGAATCATCGGGACGATACTCCCGGCACTGCCGGGGCTGCCTTTGGTGTTCGGCGGGATGTTGCTGGCGGCATGGGTGTCGGGGTTCGAGAAGGTCGGCTGGATCACCCTGACCGTGCTGGCGGTGCTGACCGTGCTGTCGATGGTGGTCGACTTCGTCGCCACCGCGATGGGGGCCAAACGGGTCGGGGCCAGCAAGCTGGCGATCGTCGGCTCGGTCATCGGCACCTTCGCCGGACTGGCGTTCGGGCTGATCGGGGTGTTCGTCGGGCCGTTCGTGGGCGCGCTGATAGGCGAGTGGATCCACACCCGCCAGCTCGACCAGGCGACCAAGGTCGGCCTCGGCACCTGGGTCGGCATCGTGGTCGGCACGGTGTTCAAGCTCGGGCTGGCGTTCGCGATGGTCGGCGTGTTCGCGGTCGCGTGGTTCTATTGATGCGTCGCGCCGGCGCATTCCACTAAGCGTGTTGCGAGCCGTCGAGCCACACGCGATTCACATTCCGTTCGCGCCGCGATGCAAGACTGCGGCGCCCCGCGCAGCCCACGATGCCGGCTGCCGTTGCGCGACCGCCGCAACGCACGCGCCCCGACGCAGGACTTTCGCCATGCCCTATTCCCGCTCCGTGTTGTTGACCGCGCTGGCCGCCGCGCCGCTGCTGGCGTCGGCGCAGACCGCACCGACGCCGGCCACGCCCGAAGCCTGCCTGGCCATTACCGTCGACGCCGACCGCCTGGCCTGCTACGACGCAGCGCTGGGCCGCCAGGGCGGCGGCGTGCGCCAGGCCGACATCGCCGCCAAGGAAGCCAAGGCGATCCAGCAGAACCTGGAACTCAGCGACGAACTGGCCGGCAAGCCCAAGGCCGGCGTGGTCGAACGCGCGCGCGCGGCCGCCGGCGGCGGCGTGTTCGCCCACGACGCGCCGCTGAACGACGCCATCGCCAACGCCGGCAAGGGCGGCCTGCTCGACAGCCGCTGGGAACTGGCCAAGGACTCCAAGCTGGGCCTGTTCAATTTCCGCGCCTACAAGCCGGTGTACCTGCTGCCGGTGTTCTGGAACAACGACCCGAACACGCGGCCGCACTCGCCGAACCCGCGCAACACGGTCAGCGAGCCGCAATCGCTGGACAGCGTCGAGGCCAAGTTCCAGATCAGCTTCAAGACCAAGGCGGCGGAGAACCTGTTCGGCGACAACGGCGATCTGTGGATGGGCTACACCCAGTCCTCGCGCTGGCAGGTCTACAACGGCGAGGACTCACGGCCGTTCCGCGAGACCAATTACGAGCCGGAAGTGTTGCTGGTGTTCCGCAACAACTACCGCATCGGCGACTGGAAGGGCCGGATGTTCGCGGTCGGCCTCAACCACCAGTCCAACGGCCGCGCCGATCCGTTGTCGCGCAGCTGGAACCGGGTGATGTTCAACATCGGCCTGGACAAGGAGAACTGGGCGCTGATGCTGCGCCCGTGGTACCGCATTTCCGACGGCAACGACGACGACAATCCGGACATCGAGGATTACATGGGCCGCGGCGACCTGACCCTGGTCCACCGCCGCGGCGGCCACGAGTTCTCGCTGATGGCGCGGCATTCGCTGCGCGGCGGCGACCGCTCGCACGGCGCCTTGCAGTTCGATTGGGGATTTCCGATCCACAACCAGCTGCGCGGCCACTTGCAGATTTTCGACGGCTACGGCGAAAGCCTGATCGACTACAACCACAAGGCGACATACATCGGCCTGGGCATCTCGTTGCTCGAGTGGTACTGAGCGCAGAACCGCACCCGCCAAGTCGGAGCGTTGCGGTTGCGGTTGCTGTCGTTCTTCGCTCCCCCCGCCGCAATGAACTCGCCACAGGCAAACGCAGACCCGGAGGGCGCGCGCATGGATGCGCGCGTGCGGGACCGGGCCAGGATGGCCCTTGTCCCGCATCCCTGCGCAAGCGCCGAACGATAGTGGCTCTTGATTCGAAAACAAGGAAAGCGCCTTTCTTTGGTTACTTTCTTTGGCAAGACAAAGAAAGTGACCCGGCCGCTTGCGGACGGAAGCTTTGGATTGTCGCTTGTCGTCACCAAGACAAAACGACAACAGCGAAAACAACAGCAACCCGATTCCAGCTTTCGTAAACTCCGGAAAAGAAAGCGCCGGACCCGAAGGCCCTCCCACAACAACGCCCCACCCCGCCCGGTATACAAACACAAACCCAAAAACTGCGACGCACTCCGCCCGAGCAACGCGACACCCACGCTACCCTGCCCGCTCGAACGGAGACCCCAATGAAGATGCGGCGCATCCTCAGCCTGGACGGCGGAGGCATACGCGGCCTGGTGAGTTGCCACTGGCTGGCCGGCGTGGAACACGCCTTGGCGCAGTCCAAGAAAGCCCAGGCGCGCGGCAAGACCGGTTTGCTCGACCACTTCGACCTGCTCGCCGGCACCTCGACCGGCGCGCTGGTCGCCTGCGGCCTCGCCGCCGGGTTCTCGCCCGAAGCGCTGGCACAGTTGTACCGCGAGCAGCGCCACACGATCTTCCCGAACCTCGCCGGACGGCTGTGGTCGCGCGCCAACCGCCTCATCAGCGACGGGATGTCGGCGCCGCGCTACGACGGCTTCGGCATCGAGCGGGTGCTGCGCGAGGTGTTCGGCAACACCACCCTCGGCCAGCTCAAAGCGCCGGTGCTGGTGACCAGCTACGACACCATCACCCGCACGCCGGTGATCTTCAAGAGCTTCGACCCGCTGCACCGCGACCTGCCGGTATGGGAAGTCTGCCGCGCCTCCACCGCCGCGCCGACCTATTTCCCGGCCCATCCGATGACGGTGGAAGGCAAGCCGCGCGCGCTGATCGACGGCGGCGTGGTCGCCAACAATCCCACCGCCTGCGCGATCGCCGAAGCGCTGCGCAAGGACGTGCGGGTCGACAACAGCCGCGACCTGGTGGTGCTGTCGGTCGGCACCGGCGAGCGCACGCGCAGCATCGATCTGGAATCGGCGCGCACCTGGGGCGCGCTGGAATGGGCGGTGCCGATCATCGACGTGCTGTTCGACGGCAATACCGACTCGGTGGATTACATCGCCAGACAGTTGGTCGGCGACGGGTATTACCGCATGCAGGCGGAGCTGTTGGTGGGGTTGGACGATCTGGACGATACCAGCGAGACCAATGTGCTGGCGCTGGAGACGTTGGCGAAGGAGTATCTGACCCGACCGGCGACGAAGAAGATGTTGGCGCAGTTGGGGAAGAAGCTTTAGCGGTTGTGGCGGCGCCGCTTTGGCGAGAGGTTCGCGGTCGGCGTATTGGCGCGGTCGCGGCTTGCGCCGCTCCTACAGGGGGTGCATGCAGGAGCGGCGCGAGCCGCGACCGCGAAAACGACGACGCCCGGCACAGGCCGGGCGTCTTGGAGCCGCATCGCGGTGTCGGCCGAAACTTACTCGACCACCACCGGAATCTTGCCGATGCGCGCCTGCCATTCCTTCGGGCCGGTCTTGTGCACCGATTCGCCGGCGCTGTCGACCGCGACCGTCACCGGCATGTCCTGCACGGTGAATTCGTAGATCGCTTCCATGCCGAGGTCGGCGAAGCCGACCACGCGCGAGGCCTTGATCGCCTTCGACACCAGATACGCCGCGCCGCCGACCGCCATCAGATACACCGAGCGGTGCTTCTTGATCGCGTCGATGCCCGCCGGGCCGCGCTCGGCCTTGCCGACCATGCCGAGCAAACCGGTCTGCGCCAGCACCTGTTCGGTGAACTTGTCCATGCGCGTGGCCGTGGTCGGGCCGGCCGGGCCGACCACTTCGTCGCGCACCGGATCGACCGGGCCGACGTAATAGATGAAGCGGCCCTTGAAGTCGACCGGCAGCGGTTCGCCCTTGTTGAGCATGTCGACCATGCGCTTGTGCGCGGCGTCGCGGCCGGTCAGCAGCTTGCCGTTGAGCAGCAGCACTTCGCCGGGCTTCCAGCTCGCCACGTCTTCCGGCGTCACGGTGTCCAGGTCGACGCGGCGGCCCTTGGACGAGTCGTAGGTGAGCTGGGGCCAGTCTTCCAGCGACGGCGGATCCAGCATCACCGGGCCGCTGCCGTCGAGGGTGAAGTGCGCATGCCGGGTGGCGGCGCAGTTCGGGATCATCGCCACCGGCAGGTTGGCCGCGTGAGTCGGGTAATCCTTGACCTTGATGTCGAGCACTGTGGTCAGGCCGCCGAGGCCCTGCGCGCCGATGCCGAGCGCGTTGACCTTTTCGTACAGCTCCAGGCGCAGTTCTTCGGCGCGGTTGCCGGCGCCGCGGGCCTGCAGGTCGACGATGTCGATCGGCTCCATCAGCGATTCCTTGGCCAGCAGCATCGCCTTCTCGGCGGTGCCGCCGATGCCGATGCCGAGCATGCCCGGCGGGCACCAGCCCGCGCCCATCGTCGGCACGGTCTTGAGCACCCAGTCGACGATCGAGTCGGACGGGTTGAGCATGGCGAACTTCGACTTCGCCTCCGAGCCGCCGCCCTTGGCCGCGACGATCACGTCGACGGTGTTGCCCGGCACGACCTTGACGTTGACGACCGCCGGCGTGTTGTCCTTGGTGTTGGCGCGCTTGCCGGCCGGATCGGCCAGCACGCTGGCGCGCAGCTTGTTGTCGGGGTGGTTGTAGGCGCGGCGCACGCCTTCGTTGACCATGTCTTCGACGCCCATCGTCGCGCCGTCCCAGCGCACGTCCATGCCGATTTCCAGGAACACGGTGACGATGCCGGTGTCCTGGCAGATCGGCCGGTGGCCTTCGGCGCACATGCGCGAGTTGATCAGGATCTGGGCGATGGCGTCCTTGGCCGCCGCGCTCTCCTCGCGCTCGTAGGCAGCGGCGAGGTTCTTGATGTAGTCGACCGGGTGGTAGTAGCTGATGTACTGCAGGGCGTCGGCGACGGACTGGATCAGGTCGTCCTGGCGGACGACCACGGGGCCGCGGGAAGCGGCCGAAGACGGAGATGCGGTCACGGCGGGCGTAAGGCTGGCGGTGGGGGCGCCCATTCTACCCGCCCGGCCGGGCGCGGCGGCCCGGCGCGGCGAAACGGCTCGTTCGGACCGGTTCGGACGGGTTTTCGGCGGCTCGCGGGCCGTCGGAGCCGTTCAGCCGCGGCGTTCGACGCGATCCGCACCGCCCGCCGGCAAAGGCCCGCCCCGGCGTGGAGCGGGCCGGCGCCGGCTTACTGCGGGCAGGCGTCGAGCACGCACGAGCGCCACTGCAGTTCGCAGTAGAACGCCCCGGCGCCGTGTACCTGTTCGCATTCGCGCTGCAGGTCGTAGCAGTAGACGCCGCCGGCGCAGACGATCAGGTCGCGCTGCGCGGCGGTCGCGCCGAACGCGAACGCGAAGGCGAACAGGGCCAGCGCGAGGCTGGCGCGGCGGGTCTTGAGCAGGGCAAACGATTTCATTCGAACTCTCCTTTTCGATGGCGGTTGTGGCGCAGGCCAGGCGATCGGGCCGGCGGTTTACTGCGGACAGGCGTCGAGCACGCAGGAGCGCCACAGGCGGTCGCAGAACGCCGCGCTCTTGCCCGAATCCAGGCAGGGCTGGCGCACGTCGGCGTCGCAATAGACGCCGCCGCCGCAGACCAGGATGTCGCGCGGCGCCGCGGTGGCGCCGAACGCGAGCGCGAAGGCGAACGCCGCCAGCGCGGCGGTGGCGCGCAGGCGCGTTGCGGGGGATTGCTTGAAGCTCATTCGAACTCTCCTTTTCGTGGCGGGCCAAGCCAGGCCGAAGCGGGCCGATCCGGGCCGCAGGGAACCGGCCCAGTCGCGGCCGGGCGCTCCGCCTGGAGCGCTCCCCACCTTAACCGCGCCGGCCGCGCCCACGGCCTGTCAGAAATCGCAGCGGCACACTTCGAAACCGCGACCGCGCGCAAGCCGTCGCGGCGACGACGACGCCGCAGCGCGGGACTTGGCAGAATCGGCGCATGAGCCGCCCCCATCCCTCGCCCGCGCCGCCCGCCCGCGGCGCCCAAGCCGGCAAGCCGAGCCTGCGCGAACGCTTCGCCGCGCTGCGCAACCTGCCGCCGTTCCTGCGCCAGATCTGGGCGACCAGCCCGACCCTGACCCTGATCACCCTCGGCCTGCGCCTGATTCGCGCGCTGCTGCCGATCGCGACCTTGTACGTCGGCAAGCTCATCATCGACGAGGCGGTGCGGCTGGTCGCAACCGGCCTGCATGTCGATTCGCTGGCCCAGGCCTGGAACGGCGGCCAGCTCGACACCCTCGGCGCGCTGCTGCTGATCGAATTCGGCCTGGCGGTGGGTTCGGACCTGCTCGGCCGGGTCATCAGCTACGGCGACCAGATGCTGTCGGAGCTGTTCACCAACGCCACCAGCGTGCGCCTGATGGAACACGCCGCGACCCTGGACCTGGAGGATTTCGAGGACCCCGACCTGCAGGACCGGCTCGACCGCGCGCGCCGGCAGACGGTCGGACGCATGAGCCTGATGAGCCAGTTGTTCGGCCAGGTCCAGGACACCATCACCGTGATCAGCTTCGCCGTCGGCCTGCTGGTCTACGCGCCGTGGCTGATCGCGCTGCTGGCGGTGGCGCTGATCCCGGCCTTCGTCGGCGAGGCCCACTTCAACGCGCTGAGCTATTCGCTCAACTACGCCTGGACGCCGGAGCGGCGCCAGCTCGAATACGTGCGGCAGATGGGCGCGAGCGTGGAAACGGCCAAGGAGGTGAAGATCTTCAACCTCCACCGTTTCCTGATCGCGCGCTATCGCCAGCTCGCCGACAAGTTCTTCGCCGCCAACCGCGCCCTCGCCCGCCGCCGCGCGTTCTGGGGAACCGTGCTGGCCGGCTTGGGCACGCTGGGGTATTACGTGGCTTACGGCTATATCGCCTGGCGCACGGTCAAGGGCGATTTCAGCATCGGCGACCTCACTTTTCTGGCCGGCAGCTTTCGCCGGCTGCGCCAATTGCTCGAAGGGCTTTTGGTCGGCTTCTCGCAGGTCGCCGGGCAGGCGCTGTACCTCGACGACCTGTTCTCGTTCTTTCGCATCGAACCGGAAATCGTCTCGCCGGCCGAGCCGGTCGCGGTGCCGCGGCCGATCCGCAGCGGCTTCGTGTTCGAGGACGTCGGCTTCCGCTATCCCGACGCCGAACGCTGGGCGCTGCGCGGCCTGAACTTCGAGTTGCGCGCGGGCGAGGTGCTGGCCCTGGTCGGCGAGAACGGCGCCGGCAAGACCACCCTGGTCAAGCTGCTGGCGCGGCTGTACGAACCCGACGAAGGCCGGATCCTGCTCGACGGCCGAGACCTGCGCGAGTACGACCTGGACCAGTTGCGCGCCAGCATCGGGGTGATCTTCCAGGACTTCGTCCGCTACGACCTCACCGCCGGCGAGAACATCGGCGTCGGCCAGATCGACGCGATGGGCGATGCCGAACGCATCCGCGAAGCGGCGCGGCGCGCGCTGGCCGACGAAGTCGTCGCGGGTTTGCCGCGCGGCTACGACCAGCCGATCGGGCGGCGCTTCAAGACCGGCGTGGACCTGTCGGGCGGGCAATGGCAGAAGATCGCGATCGCCCGCGCCTACATGCGCGACGCGCAGGTGATGATCCTCGACGAACCGACCGCGGCGCTGGACGCGCGCGCCGAGTTCGAGGTGTTCCAGCGCTTCAAGGAACTGTCGCAGGACAAGACCGCGGTGCTGATCTCGCATCGCTTCTCGAGCGTGCGCATGGCCGACCGGATCCTGGTGCTGGCGCAGGGGCGGCTGGAGGCCAGCGGTACGCACGAGGAGTTGCTCGCGCAGGGCGGGCGTTATGCGGAGTTGTTCGAGTTGCAGGCGGCGGGGTATCGGTGAGTTGCGGCGTCGTTTGATTGTCGCGGTCGCGGCTCGCGCCGCTCCTACATGGGCTGCCTGTAGGAGCGGCGCGAGCCGCGACCGCGAAAACTCAACCGCCGCGCAAGCTACAAACGCAAACACAAGTCGAATTGTCGCGCCCGCCGCGCCGGGCTAAGGTCGGACGCATGCCCTCACCGCCCAGGAGCGACGCATGACTTCCTTCCTACGCCGCGGCGCGCTCGCCGCCGCCCTGCTGCTCAGCCTCGCCGCCTGCCAGCGCGGCAACAACGCGGCCGCCGCGGTCGCGGCCAAACCGGCGCCGGCCAAGGCCGCGACGCATCAGGTGCCGAGCGAACTCGGCGAGCTGACCGTCACCGAAGTCGCCAGCGGCCTGGAGCATCCCTGGGCGGTCGCCTTGCTGCCGGACGGCGGTTTCCTGGTCACCGAACGCCCGGGCCGCCTGCGCCGGATCGGCGCCGACGGCGCGATCTCCGCGCCGCTGAAGAACGTGCCCGAGGTCTGGGCGCAAGGCCAGGGCGGCCTGCTCGATGTGGTGCTGGCGCCGGACTTCGCCGGCAGCCGGCGCATCTACCTGAGCTACGCCGAACCCGGCCCCGACGGCAGCGCCGGCACCGCGGTGGCGACAGCGACGCTCGGCGACGACGCGTTGACCGATGTGAAGCGGATCTACCAGCAGCAGCCCAAGCTGGTCGGGCCGAATCATTTCGGCTCGCGCATCGCCTTCGACGGCAAGGGCCACGTGTTCATCACCCAGGGCGAGCGCCAGCAGCGCATGGCCGCGCAGCAGCTCGACAAGCTGCAGGGCAAGCTGGTGCGCCTGAACCTCGACGGCAGCGTGCCGGCCGACAATCCGTACGTCGGCCGCAGCGACGCGCGCCCGGAAATCTGGAGCTACGGCCACCGCAACATGCAGTCGCTCGCGGTGGATCCGCGCACCGGTACGCTGTGGGAAGCCGAACACGGCCCGCGCGGCGGCGACGAGATCAATCTGCCGCAGGCCGGCAAGAATTACGGCTGGCCGATCGTGACCCACGGCATCGACTACAGCGGCCTGAAGATCAGCGAGGCCGAAGGCAGCGAAAAACCCGGCATGGAGGCGCCGTACCACGTCTGGGAGAAGTCGCCGGCGCTGTCGGGCATGGCCTTCTACAGCGGCCACGCCGGATCGGCCTGGAACGACAGCCTGTTTCTCGGCGCGCTCGCCGACGGCAGCCTGATCCGGCTGGCCCTGGACGGCGACAAGATCGTCGCGGAAGAACGCCTGCTCAAGCCGCTGGGCTGGCGCATCCGCGATGTGCGCGTGTCGGCCGACGGCAAGGTGTATGCGCTGACCGACGAGAACGACGGCAAGCTGTTGCGGATCGAGCCGCCGAAGGCGAAGTGAACCGGCCGCGCGCGTTCGCGGACCGGCGCCCGCCGGCCGCGGCGCGCGCCATCGAAGGAGGCGCGACATGGAGCGATTCGACGGCGGCTGCCTGTGCGGCGAGGTGCGCATCGAGGCCACGGGCCGCCCGTATCGGGTGGCGCTGTGCCATTGCCTGGATTGCCGCAAGCACCACGGCGCACTGTTCTACGCGGCGGCGATCTTCGCGCAGGATGCGGTGCGCGTCAGCGGCGAGACGCGCGACTACAACGGCCGGCATTTCTGCCCGCGCTGCGGCTCCTCGGTGTTCGCGCGTTGCGGCGACGAGATCGAGCTGCACCTCGGCGCGCTCGACGCCCCCGATCGACTGATGCCGACCTACGAAAGCTGGACGATCCGGCGCGAATCCTGGCTGCCGCCGTTTCCGCTCCTCAGGCATTACCGACGCGATCGCGAAGCCGCGGGGCGCACCGAGGAATAAGCGCCGCAACGAAAAAGCCGCCCCGAAAGGCGGCTTTTTCGCTTACCCCGAACGCGAAGCTCAGGACTTCTGCTTGGCCCGCGCGAACGCGTCCGCCAACGCCCCGCCGAGCGGCGCGGCGCCCTTGCCCGGCGGCGAGAACGAGCCGCCGCGCTGCTGCGGCTGATCGCGGCGGCCGCCGCCGCGCGGGCCGCCGCGGTCGTTGTTGCGAGGCTCATTGCCGCCGCCGCGCTCGCCCGGCGCGCGCGGCGCCGGCACCGCGTCGTCCAGGCGCCGGGTCAAGGCGATGCGCTTGCGCGGGATATCGACTTCCAGCACCCGCACCTTGACCACGTCGCCGGCCTTGACCACGTCGCGCGGGTCCTTGACGTACTTGTCCGACAGCGCCGAGATGTGGATCAGGCCGTCCTGGTGCACGCCGATGTCGACGAACGCGCCGAACGCGGCGACGTTGCTGATGACGCCCTCCAGGATCATGCCGACCTGCAAGTCCTTAAGGTCTTCGACCCCGTCGGCGAACTTCGCCGCCTTGAACTCAGGGCGCGGATCGCGGCCGGGCTTTTCCATTTCCTTGAGGATGTCGCGCACGGTCGGCACGCCGAACTTCTCGTCGGTGTACGGCTCCGGCTTCAGGCTGCGCACGAACTGCGGATCGCTGAGCAACTGCTTCACCTCGCGTCCGCACTGCTTGACGATGCGCTCGACCACCGGATACGCCTCCGGGTGCACGGCCGAGGCGTCCAGCGGCTCGTCGCCGTCGACGATGCGCAGGAAGCCGGCGCATTGTTCGAAGGTCTTCTCGCCCAGGCGCGGCACCTTGAGCAGTTCCTTGCGGGTCTTGAACGGGCCGTTCTCGTCGCGGTGGCGGACGATGTTCTCGGCCACGGTCGAGGACAGGCCCGAGACCCGCGCCAGCAGCGGCGCCGAGGCGGTGTTGACCAGCACGCCGACCGCGTTCACGCAGTCCTCCACGCGCGCGTCGAGCGCGCGCGCAAGGCGGTACTGGTCGACATCGTGCTGGTACTGGCCGACGCCGATCGCCTTGGGTTCGATCTTGACCAGTTCGGCCAGCGGATCCTGCAGACGCCGCGCGATCGACACCGCGCCGCGGATGCTCACGTCGAGGTCCGGGAATTCCTTCGAAGCGAATTCCGACGCCGAATACACCGACGCGCCGGCTTCGCTGACCACGGCCTTGGTCAGCTTGGCCTCGGCCATGAGCTTGATCAGGTCGCCGGCGAGCTTGTCGGTTTCGCGCGACGCGGTGCCGTTGCCGATCGCGATCAGCTCGACCCCGTGCTTGACGCACAGCGCGCGCAGCGTGTGCAGCGACTGGTCCCACTGCTTGCGCGGCTCGTGCGGGTAGATGGTGTCGTGGGCGACGAACTTGCCGGTGGCGTCGACCACCGCGACCTTGACCCCGGTGCGCAGGCCCGGGTCGAGCCCGAGCACCGCGCGCGGACCGGCCGGCGCGGCCAGCATCAGGTCCTTGAGATTGTCGCCGAACACTTCGATCGCCTCGGCCTCGGCCTTTTCGCGCGCCTGGCCGAACAGGTCCAGCAGCAGGTGCAGGTGCAGCTTGGCGCGCCAGGTCAGGCGGCAGCAGTCCAGCAGCCAGCGATCGGCCGGACGGCCCTGGTCGCGGATGCCGGCGTTGACCGCGACGCGGCCTTCGCCCTGCTGGTGGCCGGCTTCGGCGTCGCTGCCCGGGTCGAGGTCGAGGAACAGGATTTCTTCGCGGCGCGCGCGGAACAGCGCGAGCAAGCGGTGCGAGGGAATCTTGGCCAGCGATTCGGCGTGATCGAAGTAGTCGCGGTACTTGGCGCCTTCGTTCTCCTTGCCCTCGGCCACGCGCGCGCGGATCACCCCGACTTCGCTGAGCCAGGTGCGCAGGCCGCCGACCAGGGTCGCGTCTTCGGCCCAGCGCTCCATCAGGATCGCGCGCGCGCCGTCGAGCGCGGCCTTGACGTCGGCGACCTGCTTTTCTTCGCTGACGAAAGCGGCGGCGTAGTCCTCGGGCTTGAGCGTCGGATCGGCCAGCAGCGCATCGGCCAGCGGCTCCAGCCCGGCTTCGCGCGCGATCTGCGCCTTGGTCCGGCGCTTGGGCTTGTACGGCAGGTACAGGTCTTCCAGCCGCGCCTTGCTGTCGGCGGCTTCGATGTCGGCGCGCAGCTCGTCGCTGAGCTTGCCCTGCTCGGCGATGCTTTCCAGCACCGCGGCGCGGCGATCCTCCAGCTCGCGCAGGTAGCGCAGGCGCGATTCCAGATCGCGCAGCTGGATGTCGTCGAGGCCGCCGGTGACTTCCTTGCGGTAACGGGCGATGAAGGGAACCGTCGCGCCTTCGTCGAGCAGGCCGACCGCGGCCTGGACCTGGGCGGGCTGGGCGGCGATCTCGCCGGCGATGACGAGGGCGATCTTGCGGGCGATCTGTGCGGACTGCGCGTTCTGGTCTTGCATCGTTTCCAATCGGCTAGCCCCGACCGCGGGGCGCGCGGGGATTGTCGCAATGTGGGGGGGATGGGGGAACCCGTTGACAGGATTGGGTTTTTGGGGGCCGGAGCGAGCGGCGAACGCGCAGCGGCAGGGAGCGAGCGGATGCGCGTTGCGCCTTTGCGCGTTGCGCGCGACGCGCCGCTTGCCGCGTCAAGATAAGAATCGCTCTCATCCATTGAGCTACAATGGCCGCCCCGCTCCACCGACTCCCCCGGCAATGTCCTCCGCTTTTGGCACCGAGACGGTGCTGGACGTCCGTCACTGGACCGACGACTACTTCAGCTTCACCACCACCCGCGACGACGGCTTCCGCTTCGAGAACGGCCAGTTCGTGATGATCGGGCTGCAGGTCGCCAACGAGGCCGGCGTGGTCAAGCCGCTGCTGCGCGCGTACTCCATCGCCAGCGCCAACTGGGAGGAGCAGCTCGAGTTCTTCAGCATCAAGGTGCCCAACGGCCCGCTGACCTCGCGGCTGAAGTCGATCCAGCCCGGCGACAGCGTGCTGATCGGGCGCAAGCCGACCGGCACCCTGCTGCTGCACGACCTGCTGCCGGGCCGCAACCTGTACCTGCTCGGCACCGGCACCGGCTTCGCGCCGTGGCTGTCGGTCATCAAGGACCCGGAAACCTACGAGCGCTTCGAGAACGTGGTGCTCTGCCACGGCGTGCGCAGCGCGCAGGACCTGGCCTACCGCGACTACATCGTCAACGAACTGCCGCAGCACGAGTTCCTCGGCGAACAGATCGCCGCCAAGCTCAAGTACTACCCGGCGGTGACGCGCGAAGACTTCGTGTTCGAAGGCCGCGACCAGCGCGGCCGCCTGACCGAAATGATGGATTCGGGCCGGATGACCGAGCAGCTCGGCCTGCCGCCGCTGGACGCCGAACTCGACCGCGCGATGATCTGCGGCAGCCCGCAGATGCTGGCCGACTTCCGCGACATCCTCGACCGCCGCGGCTTCGCCGCCGCGCCGCGCATCGGCACGCCGGGCCAGTATGTGTTCGAGCGTGCGTTCGTCGAGAAATAAGGCCTCGCGCCTGCACGCGGGCCTGGCCGGGCTCGCGCTGGCGTTCGCCTGCGCGGGCGCGGGCGCGGCGCAGGCGCAGGCGCCCGCGGGCGCGGGCGCGCAACCGCCGCGCTCCGCCGCCGCCGCGCCGCAACTCGGCGAGCTCGCGCCCGATTTCCTTGGGCTCGACCGCGCCGGCCGGCCGGTCAAGGTCAGCGACTATCGCGGCAAGCCGGTCGTCGTCAGCTTCTGGGCCGGCTGGTGCGCGCCGTGCCGGCGCGAGCTGCCGATGCTGTCGACCCTGCTCAAGTCGGTCGGCCGCGAACACTTGCAGGTGATCGCGGTCAATCTCAACGAACCCAAGCGCGACTACGAAGACTTCCTGCGTCTGAATCCCTCGCTGGAGCTGAACTTCGTCCACGACGCCGGCAGCGCCGCGCGCTACTACGGCGTGCGCAGCGTGCCCAACCTGTTCGTGGTCGACCGCGACGGCCGGCTGGTGCAGATCCATCGCGGCTATACGCCGGAAAAGATCGAGCAGTTCGTGCGCGAGCTGGCGCCGCTGCTGCCGCCGCAGGCCTTGCGCAAGCCCGGCGGCTGAGCCGCACCGTGGCGGCGCGCACCGCGCTGCCGCCCTAGCCCGCCCGCCGCTCCTGCCGCAACGCCGCGCGATAGCGCCGGCTGCACGGCACCTGGCTGCCGTCGCGCATGGTGATGCGCGCATCGCCGCTGTCGAGCGGTTCGATCTCGCCGACGCAGTCCAGGTTGACGATGTAGCTGCGGTGCACGCGCGCGAACCGGGCCGGGTCGAGCTGGACCTCGATCGCCGCCATGGTGCTGCGCAGCGGGTAGTCGCGGCCGCGCACGCGCAGGTTGACGTAGTTCGACGAGGCCTGCAGCCATTCCACTTCGTTGGCCGCGACCAGGAATTCCTTGCCGAGCTTGCGCACCAGGAAGCGCTCCGGGCGCTCGGGCTGGGCCGGCGCGGGCAGATCGTCCGGCGTCGCCAGCACGCTGGCCTCGCCCTGCCAGCGCCGCAGCAGCAGCCGGTAGCCTTCGATCCACAGCACCATGTAGCCGTAGCTGCGTACGTCCTTGAGGTACTCGTAGACCAGGTTGATGCCCCAGGCGCCGAGTTCGTAGCGCTCGCCGAGGCCGGCGTAGACCGCCTGCCGGATCGCGACCATGCCGGCCACGTGCAGCACCGACCAGACCACGCTGGCGAGCAGGTGCAGGGCCAGCGCCCGGCGCCAGCGGTCGAAGCGGAACGGCACCGCGCGGGTGAACCAGACCAGCGCCGGCACCAGCGCCAGCGCGGTCGCGCAGCTGCTGGTCTCCCACACCAGCGGCGCCCAGTCGGGGATGTCGAGGCCGTAGCGGTGGATGTCGATGATCGAGGTCAGGGTGCCGGCGGCGGCGTTGACGGCGAAGATCGCCACCCAGCTCGCGATCTCGACCGGACGGCGCCAGGGCTGGTAGCGGTCCCAGACGCTGCGCGGGACGGCGGCGGCCGATGCGGCCGGAGGAACGACAGGCGCGACCGCGGGCGGCGCGGGCGCGAGAGAGGTGGGAGCTTCGGCGTTCATGCCGCGCATTCTCGCCCGCGACCGGGGCGGGACGGCAACCGGCCGTCCCCGCGGGCCGCGTTTTGTCCCTCCCGGCCCCCTCCGGTCACCCCGCCGTACCGCGCAAGTGCCTGATCGCGCAAGGTTCGCCGACCTTCCAGCGCGGACCGACCATGCAACGCCGCTACGACATCGACGCCCTGCGCGCCCTCGCCTTCTGCCTGCTGATCCTCTACCACTGCGCCATGCTCTACGTCGCCGACTGGGGCTGGCACCTCAAGAGCGCGCACCTCTCCGAGCCGCTGCAACTGCCGATGCTGTTCCTCAACCGCTGGCGCATGGACCTGATCTTCCTGATCTCGGGCCTGTCGGTGCACTTCCTGTTGCGCGGCACCTCGCTCGGCCGCTTCGTGGTCCAGCGCAGCTGGCGCCTGCTGCTGCCGCTGACCTTCGGCTGCCTGCTGATCGTGCCGATCCAGCCCTACGCCCAGGGCGTGGCCAACGGCCTCGTCGAACCGGGCTTCGGCGCTTTCCTGCTGCGTTACTACCAGTTCAAGCCTTGGCCGCAGGGCGCGTTCGACGGCTGGGAGTACGGCTTCACCTGGAACCACCTGTGGTATCTGGCCTATCTGTGGGTCTATACGATCCTGCTGGCCGGCCTGCTGCCGCTGTTCCGCAACCGCTACGGCCGCCGCCTGCACGCCGCGCTGACCGGCCTGCGCGGCTGGAAGCTGGCGATCCTGCCGGCCTTGCCGCTGGCCTTGTTCACCTTCGCGCTGGCGCCGTTGTTCAAGGAAACCGGCGATCTGATCCACGACTGGTACCGCCACGCGATCTATTTCAGCGTGTTCCTGTACGGCTATTGGATCGGCAACGACCGCGGCCTGTGGGACGAGTTCGTGCGCCTGCGCAAGTGGACGCTGGGGTTGGCGCTGGGCCTGTTCGGGTTCTATCTGAGCCTGGTGGTGTGGCTGCCCGAGCAGATTCCGGACTGGCTGCAGAACAGCGTGTGGCTGCTGCGCAACCTGTACGTGTGGTTCGCGATCAGCGCGATCCTGGGCTGGAGCCACGCCCTGCTGAACCGCCCGTTCCGCTGGCTGCCGTGGGCGACCGAAGCGGTGTATCCCTGGTATGTGCTGCACCAGAGCCTGATCGTGCTGATCGCGTACTGGATCCTGCCGCTGAAGTTCGGCCCGGTGACGGAGCCGGCGATCGTGCTGACCGGCACCGTGGCGGGCTGCTTCGTGCTGCACGAGATCATCCGGCGGGTGCCGCTGCTGCGGCCGTGCTTCGGGTTGAAGGCGCGCAAGGGGCGCGTGTCGGCGAGTTTGGGCGCGGCTTCGGCGCCGGCGCCGAATCCGGCTTGAGCCGCGAAATCTTTCGATGACGCGTCGCAACCGCCGCGCATCGCCCTTACCTGCCGTCATGCCCGCGAAGGCGGGCATCCAGGGCTTTATCGCGACATGGCTCTGAAGTCTCTGGATCCCCGCCTTCGCGGGGATGACGGTCTGAAAGGATCGACGCGAAACCCCTCTCACCCGTCATGCCCGCGAAGGCGGGCATCCAGGGCTTTATCGCGACATGGCTCTGAAGTCTCTGGATTCCCGCGTTCGCGGGGATGACGGTCTGAAAGGGTAGACGCGAAACCCTTCTCACCCGTCATGCCCGCGAAGGCGGGCATCCAGGGCTTTATCGCGACATGGCTCTGAAGTCTCTGGATCCCCGCGTTCGCGGGGATGACGGTCTGAAAGGGTCGACGCGAAACCCCTCTCACCCGTCATGCCCGCGAAGGCGGGCATCCAGGGCTTTATCGCGACATGGCTCCGAAGTCTCTGGATCCCCGCCTTCGCGGGGATGACGGTCTGAAAGGGTCGACGCGAAACCCCTCTCACCCGCCATGCCCGCGAAGGCGGGCATCCAGAGCTTTATCCAGGCAGGACGCTGAAGTCCTTGGATCCCCGCCTTCGCGGGGATGACGGTCCGGACCAGGCGCCAGCGCTTGTATACGTCAGGCCGCCAGGGCTTTATCGATATCCGCCGCGATCGACTCGGGCTTGTCGGTCGGCGCATAGCGCTTGATCACACGCCCGTCGCGGCCGATCAGGAACTTGGTGAAGTTCCACTTGATCGCATCGATGCCGAGGAAGCCGCCCTTCTCGTCCTTCAGCCACTTCCACAGCGGATGCGCCTTGTCGCCGTTGACGTCGACCTTGGCGTACATCGGAAAGGTCACATCGTAGGTCAGCGAGCAGAATTCCTTGATCTCGGCTTCGTCGCCCGGTTCCTGGTGGCCGAACTGGTCGCACGGGAAACCCAGCACTTCGAAGCCGCGCACCTGGTAGTCGCGCTCGAGCTTTTCCAGGCCGGTGTACTGCGGGGTGAAGCCGCACTTGGAGGCGACGTTGACGATCAGCAGGACCTTGCCGCGGTAGCGGTCCAGCGACTGGTCGCGGCCGTCGATGTCGGTCGCGGAGAAATCGTAGGCGGTGGTCATGGCGGCGCTCGCGATCGGTGAGGAGGTGGCGGAACGATAGCGCGTCGGCGCGGGGTTTGCCGGTGATGGCATCACCGCGGTCACGCTTCGCAGCCGTGGGAGGACTTTCAGGCCCGACGCTCTTGGCTCGGTTCCCGGCGATCCGGACCAAGAGCGTCGGGCCTGAAGCCCCCCACACCAGCAGGCTTCGGCAAACCAAACCACCGCTCCAAAAAAAACGGCCCGCCGAAGCGGGCCGTTGCGATGCGTTCGCTCGCGAACTCGGGCGCGGTCAGAACTGCGCCTTGAACTCCACGCCGACGATGCGCGGGTCGTTGACGAAACCGACCAGGTTGTTGAAGTCGATGCCGCCGACCGCGCGCACCTGGTCGAGGATGTTGCGGCCGTACACCGCCACGTCGTAGCGGCCGTTGTCCCACATGTAGCCCACGCGCAGGCCGCCTTCGGTCAGCGACTTGCCGCGGAACTCCTTGGACTCGTACAGGAAGAAGTTCACTTCGCTGCGGTAGGCCCAGTCGGTGAACACGTAGAACTCGTTGCCGTTGGCCAGCGGCACGCTGTAGCGCGCGGTCAGGTTGTAGACCCACTTCGGCGCCTGCGGCAGCGGGTTGCCGTCGATCGCGGCCAGGGTCTGGCCGTTGCGCACCACCAGCGGATCGGTAACGGTGCAGCCGCCGCCGCAGGGCGCGACGAACAGGTTGGCGTCCTTGATCTCGGTGTCGTTGTAGCTGGCGCCGAAGGTGACCATCAGGTTGTCGGTCACGTAGGCGTCGAAATCGACTTCCACGCCCTGGCCGACGGTCTTGTCGGCGTTGAGCAGGATGGTCTGGTTCAGCGCGCCGCCGACCGCGTTGATCTGCTGGTTGTCGACGTTGTAGCGGAACAGCGCCACGCCCAGGCGCGCGCGCTTGTCGAACAGGTCGGCCTTCACGCCGGCCTCGTACGAGATCACCTTCTCCGCGTCGGCGACCGACGGCTGCGGCGGAGTCTGGAACAGCAGGCGGCCCTGGATGCTCGGCGCGCGGAAGCCCTTGGCGACGCGCGCGTACAGATTGACCGCGTCGGTCGCCTGGAACACGCCGCTGATGTCCCAGCTGACGTCGTCGACATCGGTGTTGACCTTGAACGGGCCCGACACCGGCGCGCCGAACGGCGCGCTCTGCAGCACGCTGGCGGCGAAGTCCTTCTTGTCCTGGGTGTAGCGCAGGCCGCCGCGCAGCTTGAAGCGGTCGGTGAGCGCGTATTCGACCGAGCCGAACGCCGCCCAGGCCTTGTTGCGCTGCTTCTGCTGCGCGTGGCCGGCCTGCACGCCGCCGCCGAGGGTGTCGTAGTTCAGGCTGTCGACGGTGATGTCTTCGTCGAAGTAGAACAGGCCGGCCTGCCAGTTGAACGGGCCGCTGTAGTTGGATTCCAGGCGGAATTCCTGGGTCCACTGGCGGTGGTCGGGCAAGCCGTCGGCGGATTCGGCGGTGAACGGAATGCCGGCCGGGGTGCTGCCGCCGGGCAGGAACGCGGCGCCGATGCCGCCGTCGATGTCGCCGCGGCTCAGCGATTCGGCGGTCTCGTAGCCGGTGATCGAGTACAGGGTCAGTTCGTTCGACAGGTCCCAGCTCAGCTTGGCGCTGGCGCCGAAGGTCTTGAGGTGCTGGAAGTTGCGGCCGTCGATGCCGACCTTGTCGACGTCGAAACCGTCGAACAGGTCGTTAGTGCCTTTCTTGAACAGCATCGCGCGGAACAGGCGCGCGGTGCCGTTGAGGCGGCGCGCGTGCACGTTGAACAGCGCGTGGAAGGTGTCGCTGCCGTCGTACTGCAGCTGCAGGCGCAGCGCCGACTCGTCGTAGCCTTCCAGCTTCTTGTTGCTGCGCGCGTTCGGGTTGGTGTTGTCGACCCAGTCGTCGCGGCGCTGGAACAGCGCCGAGGCGCGGCCGGACCAGTTCTGGCCGAGCGGGCCGCTGACCGCGCCTTCGAAGTTGGTGGTGCCGTAGGTGCCGTAGGAAATCTGGCCGTAGCCTTCCAGTTCGCGGGTCGGCTTGGCCGATTCGAACTTGACCACGCCGGCCGGGGTGTTGCGGCCGAACAGCGTGCCCTGCGGGCCGCGCAGCAGTTCGACGTTCTCCAGGTCGAACACCGGGAAGCCCTTGAGCAGCGGGTTTTCGAGCACGATGTCGTCGTACACCAGCGACACCGGCTGGGACGCGTTCAAGTCGAAGTCGGTGTTGCCCAGGCCGCGGATGTAGAAGCGCGGGAACGCGCGGCCGAACGAGGATTCGATGTTGAGGCTCGGCAGGCGGCCGGACAGGAAGCGGATGTCGCCGCCGCCGGAGCCGAGCACGTGCAGCTTCTCGCGGTCGACGGTGGTGAGCGCGACCGGCACGTCCTTGGCGCGTTCGACCTTGCGCTGGGCGGTCACCATCAGCGCGTCGAGGGTCTTGGCCTCGCCGGCGGCGGGCGCGGCGGGCTGGGCGGCGTCCTGGGCGAACGCGGCGGCGGAGGCGAAGGTCAGGCCGACGGCAAGGGCGAGGGCATGACGGCGGGGAGCACCAAGGTGCTTGGGCATGGTCGGGTTTCTCGGTGGACGCGGCGCGTGCGGCGCCAGTGCTTGGGAAACCGCCGCGGCGTTGCGCTCCCGGGACCGGGGGATGGGGCGCGAGCTCTGGACGGCGAGGGTCGATCGGACCGCCCCTTGGCGGCCGTGACGCGGACCGGCCCGCGCCGTGGTCGGCTCATTGACCGGCGAATGTTACCAAATCATTAAAGAGCCGGTGCTCGAATGGGCGCAAGCTGGGGGAATCCCTATTGGGCCCAGAGAGTTAACGGCCTCTGGCGGCCCTCACCCCAACCCCTCTCCCGCTAGCGGGAGAGGGGCTTCAGAGCGCAATGGCGGAGAGCGAAGATGAGTCAGGCGCCAGCACCCTGCCCCCTCTCCCGCTAGCGGGAGAGGGTTGGGGTGAGGGCTGCGCAACCGCGTTTACTTCGCCGCAACCACCTTCGCGGCAGGCGCGAACGGCTTCACCCCCAGCTCCGCATACACCTCGCTCGGGTAGTACGCCGTCTGCCCCTGCAGCACCAACGAAACCTTGCGCAGATCGCCGATATCCCGCGTCGGATCGCCATCGATCAGGATCAAGTCCGAGCGCTTGCCCGCCGCGACCGAACCGCGGTCGCCGTCGACCCGCGCGACCTTGGCCGCGTTCCAGGTCGCCACCTGCAGCGCCTGCGCCGGGGTCAGGCCGGCGCGCACGTACAGCGCCAGCTCGTGCTGCAAGGTGAAGCCCGGAACCTCGTCGGTGCCGGCCAACAGCGGCACGCCGGCCTTGTAGGCGCGGCCGACGAACTCCACCGCCTTGTCGTAGGACTTGTTGTAGCGCTGCCATGTCGCGTCGTCGGGAATGTTCATCTCCGCCGCGCGGCGGCCGCGCTGCACGTCCGGCGGCAGGTGCGCGTCGACCGCGGCGAAGATCGGCGACAGCTCGCCTTCGCGCTGGTGCAGGAACTCGAACGTCGCCAGGGTCGGATCGATCGCGATCTTCTTCGTCGCCAAGGTGTTGATGAAGTCCTGCACCGGCTTGGAATCCAGGTCCAGTCCGGCGGTCTTCTCGGCGACCAGATAGAAGCGCTGCAAGGTGCGCGTGTCGGTCTTGTCGTCGACGAAGAAGTTCAGCAGCAGCTGGTTGATGTGCTGGATCTCGTCGAAGCCCTGGTCGACCACGTCCTGCGCGCGCAGGAACGCCGGCACGTGCCCGCTGACCCGCATGCCCTTGCTGTGCGCGTAGGCGACGGTGTCGCGCAGCACCGCCTTGGGGAAGGAATTGTAGATCTTGATCTGCGGGTAGCCGTGTTCGGAATACCAGTCCACCGCCTTCTTGGCTTCGTCGAGGTTCTTGATGACGAAGCCGTTGCGCGCGGAGTAGTCGCTCTCGCCTTCGATGAAGCCGGCCGGGACCACGTTCGGCGACATCAGCGTGCCGTCCTTGATCTCGCCGATCATCTGCTGCAGCGTGGCGTTGTCGTTGCCCATGTCGCGCACCGTGGTCACGCCGGCGGCGATGTTGAGGCCGCCGTCCCAGCGCGAAACGTGGCCGTGCATGTCGAACAAACCCGGCATCAGGGTCTTGCCCTTGCCCTCGACCGTGCGCGCGGGCTTGACGTCCTTGCCGGCCTTGCCGATCGACACGATCTTGCCGTCGCGCACCAGCACGTCGGTCGGCGCGCCGAGGCTCGCCTTCTCGCTGTCGAACACGCGCACGTCGCGGATCAGGGTGGCGCCGGCGAAGTCGTGGCCGAGCTTCTTGCGCAGGTCCACCAGCAGCTCGCCTTCGGCGGCTTTCTGCCGGGTTTCCAGCGCCGCGGCGTTGGCCTGCCAGCCGTCTTCGATCAGTTGCAGGAAGCCGGGATAGATCAGCGCGAACATCCGCGGCTGGGCCTCGTCGGTGGCCCAGACGAAGTTGGGGGTGAAGCCCTGCCCGGTCAGCGCCAGCAATTGCACGGTCTGGCTTTTGCCGTCGCGGCTGACCTGGGCGGTGCCGAGCTTGCGCGCGCTGAGGCTGCCGCCCGGCAGCAGCGGCAGGGTGCCGTCGCCGCGCTTGGCCAGCGCGCCCAGCGCCACCGACATCCCGGCCGGGGTGCCGCCGAGCGGCGAGTACAGGCCGGTGCCGGAGACCTTGAGCTCGCCGTGGTCGGACTTGCTCTTCCAGCGCACGGTGTCGCCGTCGCGCTCGAAGCTTTCCTCGACCTTGGCGCCGAAGGTCGAGGTGCCCTGCACCGCGTAACGGCGGTAGGTGCCGTCCTCGGCCAGGGTGTAGGTCTCCTTGAGCTCGGGGCCGCGGCCGTTGTCCTTGAACACGAAATCGACGGTATAGCTGCCGTCGTCGGCGCGGGTCACCACTTGCTGGCCGGCCTGCTTGCCGCCGTCGACCAGGGCCAGGTAGCGCGTGGTTTCGGCCGCCAGCGCGGTGGCGCTGAAGCTCAACAGCAGGCCCAGGGCCAGGGTGCGGCGCGGCAGGGAATGGCGCAGGAGAGTCATCGAGGAGAGCCCTGGAGGATGGAAGGAAAGGAGAGAAATGCAGCCAGCCGCGGGGTCAGTCGCGGCTGTGGGTGATCATCAGCACATAGCCGTCGGGATCGCGGGCGCGGAATTCGCCGTGCGGCCGGTAGAACGGATAGCCCATCGGCCCGGCCTCGAAGCCGGCCGCGAGCAGGCGCTCGCGCATCGCGACGACGTCGTCGCAGTAGACGTAGAACAGCACCGCCTGGACGCTGTCGTCGACCGGGCCGTCGGCGCGCACGAGCATGAACTCGGCGCCGCCGGAGCTCTGCATCCAGGCCCAGACCGGCTCGTCGCCGCACTCGGGCACGCGGTGGACGTTGCCCATGGCGAAACCGAGCAAGGCGTAATACTCGGCGGCGCGGGCGACGCTGGCGACGTGGACCATCGGCACGAAGGCCTGCGCGGTGGGGGCGCTCATCGCCGCGCTCCCGCCGGCGCCTCATGCGTTTTTGCGATTCCTGTCGGCATCCGGCCCATCCTGGCGTCTCCTGCGTGAGGTGGGCCCGAGTGTAAACCGGCCCGCCCCGGCCCTACCCGGGCGGTTGGTCATGCGCGATCGGTGGGTTTCGCCGCCGCCGCGGCCGTCGCGGCGGCGGCCATGCCTTTCGTCATGGGCTCGCCACCGGCCCATCGGGTAGGCTTCGAGGTTCCCTTTGACGAGGTTGAAGCATATGAAGCACCCGCTCGCCGTGGCGCTGGCCGTGGCCCTGATCGCCACCGTCCCCAGCCTGGCCCACAATGCCCAGGCCCAGGCCAAGACCGACAAGACCGTGAAATTCACCGCCGATACCGCCAAGCCGAGCGCGAATCCGTTCTTCCAGCCGAGCCCGCTGCCGCTGCAGTTCCCGCAGTTCGACAAGATCAAGGACAGCGACTTCGCGCCGGCCTTCGATCGCGGCATGGCCGACCAGCTCAAGGAAGTCGCCGCCATCGCCGACAACCCCGAGCCGGCCACGTTCGACAACACCATCCTGGCGATGGAGCGTTCGGGCCAGATCCTCAACCGCTCGGTCTCGACCTTCTTCAACCTGGTCGGCACCGACACCAACGCGAACCGCGAAAAGCTGCAGCAGCAGTACGCGCCGAAGCTGGCCGCGCACCGCGACGCGATCTCGCTGAATCCGAAGCTGTTCGCGCGGATCAAAGATCTGTATGAGAAGCGCGCTTCGCTGGGCCTGGACGCCGAGGGCGTGCGCCTGATCGAGCGCTACCACTCCGACTTCGTCCGCGCCGGCGCCAACCTCAGCGAAGCGCAGAAGACCCGGGTCAAGGCGATCAACGGCGAACTGGCCGAACTGGGCGCGAACTTCAGCAAGAACGTGCTCAAGGAAGTGCAGGATTCGGCCATCGTGGTCGACACCAAGGAAGAACTGGCCGGCCTGTCCGACGAGCGCATCGCCGCCGCGGCCGAAGCCGCCAAGGGCCGCAAGCTGGAAGGCAAGTACCTGCTGACCCTGCTCAACACCACCGGCCAGCCGCCGGAAACCGACCTGACCAACCGCGCGCTGCGCGAGAAGCTGCACAAGGCCTCGGTGATCCGCGGCAGCCGCGGCAACGAGTGGGACAACACCGCGATCGTGTCCAAGGTCGTCGCCCTGCGCGCCGAACGCGCCAAGATCATGGGCTACCCGAACTACGCGGCCTACGTGCTCGAGGACGAAACCGCCAAGTCGCCGGAAGCGGTCAACAAGATGCTCGGCCAGCTCGCCCCGGCCGCGGTCGCCAACGCCAAGCGCGAAGCCGCCGACCTGCAGGCGATGATCGACAAGGAACAGGCCGCCAAGGGCGAAAAGAGCTTCCAGCTCGAGCCGTGGGACTGGGCGTTCTACGCCGAGAAGGTGCGCAAGGAAAAGTTCGCCTTCGACGAAGCCGAGCTCAAGCCCTACTTCGAAATGAAGAACGTGCTCGAAAACGGCGTGTTCTACGCCGCCGGCCAGCTCTACGGCCTGAAGTTCAAGCAGCGCACCGACCTGCCGCTGTACCGCGACGACGTCACCGCCTACGACGTGTTCGATTCCAACGGCAAGCAGTTGGCGATCTTCATCGCCGACATGTACGCGCGCGATTCCAAGCGCGGCGGCGCGTGGATGAACTCCTACGTCGAGCAGTCGGAACTGTTCGGCACCCTGCCGGTCGTGGCCAACCACCTCAACATCCCCAAGCCGCCGGCCGGCAAGCCGACGCTGATGACCTGGGACGAGGTCACCACGATGTTCCATGAGTTCGGCCATGCCCTGCACGGCATGTTCTCGAACGTGAAGTACCCGTATTTCTCGGGCACCAGCGTGCCGCGCGACTTCGTCGAGTTCCCCTCGCAGGTCAACGAGATGTGGGCCGACTGGCCGTCGGTGCTGGCCAACTACGCCAAGCACTACCAGAACGGCCAGCCGATGCCGAAGGAATTGCTGGACAAGGTGCTGGCGGCGTCGAAGTTCAACCAGGGCTTCACCACCACCGAATACCTCGGCGCGGCGATGCTGGACCAGAACTACCACCAGATCGGCGACCTGTCGAAGGTGCCGGCGGCCAAGGACGTGGTCGCGTTCGAGACCGCCTCGCTCAAGAAGGACGGCATTTACTACCCGCCGGTGCCGCCGCGTTACCGCACCACCTATTTCAGCCACATCATGGGCGGTTATGCGGCCGGCTATTACGCGTACATCTGGTCGGAGGTGCTCGACGCCAACACCGTGGAATGGATCAAGCAGCACGGCGGCCTGACCCGCGAGAACGGCGACCGCTTCCGCGCCACCCTGCTCTCGCGCGGCGGCAGCAAGGACGCGTTGCAGCTGTTCCGCGATTTCTCCGGCCACGAGCCGCAGATCCAGCCGCTGCTGGAGCGCCGCGGCCTGACCGCCCCGGCGGCCAAGCCGGCCAAGGCGAAATAAGTTTCGCAACCCCTGCTGAGACCCGCGAGGCCGGTTAACACCGGTTTCGCGCAGAAGGGCGGCGTACCGTGTCCGGTGCGTCGCCCTTCTTGCGTTGGAGCGCACAAGGACCACATTCGATCCGTTATCACGATCTAAATATTGAGCATTAATTACCTGTTTTTAGTGGACTTTTTGCGAACGTCGATTTATGTCACATTAGATTCCAATGGACCCCCACTAACCTGATATTGGATATCGACGGCACTGTTTCTGCATGCAGAAACAGCTTGGAGTTCGATTCAACAGGGGACATCAGGATGGCCGCCATTTCACCAGTCCACCCCGGCGCCGGCCTCAACGGCGTCGATCACCGCAACAGCCGACGGGTCGCCGTCGTCGAACGCGACCCGAACCTGCGCCAGCAAATCCAGCACTCGCTGCTGACCCGTCAGTTCGCCATCGTCGAATGCGCCAACGCCACCGCGTTGTACCGCAACCTGCTGAGCGCGCCGTGCGACATCGCGGTCATCGCCAGCGACCTGCCCGACGACAACCCGCGCAACGTCGCCCTGCACCTGCGCCAGCATTCGGACATCGGCATCATCGTGCTCGATGCCGACGCCGGTTACGGCGGCCAGTCCGACGGCTACCACGAGATCGCCGACGCCTGCTTCCGCAAGCCGGTCGACCTCGACGGCCTGGCCACCGTGGTCACCGCGATGCACAGCCTGCAGCACCACATGCGCGCGTTGCCGACGCGCGCCGGCGGCGGCCAGCCGGAATGGGAACTGGCCCTGGACGGCTGGACCCTGCGCACGCCCGACGGCGCCAGCATCGACCTCAGCGCGCCCGAGCGCAGCGTGCTGCTGCGCCTGGTCAACACCGGCGCGGGCGGCCATCCGGTCTCGCACGACAGCCTGATCGGTTCGCTGACCAACGACGTCTACGACTTCGATCCGCACCGGCTGGAGATGCTGATCTACCGCCTGCGCAAGAAGGTCGCGCTGATGAGTCCGCTGCCGTTGCCGCTGCGCGCGGTGCGCGGGATGGGCTACCTGTGCACGATCGTGAGAGCCAACGGCTGAGGCGCGCTGCCGGGCGCAGGCCCGCGCGGCGATAC
Source organism: Lysobacter enzymogenes (assembly GCF_017355525.1). Lineage (NCBI taxonomy): Bacteria > Pseudomonadati > Pseudomonadota > Gammaproteobacteria > Lysobacterales > Lysobacteraceae > Lysobacter > Lysobacter enzymogenes. The sequence continues at coordinate 1,577,339 of NZ_CP067395.1, forward strand.
GGAACGACGGCGGCTACGGCCGCCGTCGGCGTTTTCGGCGATGGCTGCGGCCACGCATCGACGACGCGAACGCCGCATCGCGCGCGTCGCACGTGCCCATGCGTAATGCGACGGTGATCGCAAGTGAGCGAGCGTGAACCAGCATGAGTGCGTTGTCCGCGCGCGCTGCCTAGCCTGCAATCGCCGATGCGCCGCTCGCGCCAGCGAACCCGGGCGGCCGCCGGCATCGGGGGAATCAGGGACTTTCGACGATGGCCGCGACGCGGCCGCGCTGTGCGCCTGGCGCCCGCGATGCCGATCGGTTCGTACCGATCACGACGGAGGCCGCCATGATTCTGCGCCAACCGCACGTCCGCACCCTTCCCTTCCGCCCCGACACCGACCCTGCCCGCGCCCTGCCGCGCGCCCCTGCCCTGCGCGCCAGCCTGCTCGCCGGCTGCGTAGCCCTGGCCCTGCTCGCGCATCCGGCCGTTGCGGCCGAGACCGCGGCGGGCGATTCCTCCGCCGCTTCGGCCGGCCAAAGCGCCGAACCGACCGCGAGCGGCGAAACCGCGCCGGCCGCCGACAAGACCGACGACGCCTTCGCGAGCCCCGCGCCGCTGCTGCCGCTGGTGTTCGACGGCATGCCCAACGCCGACACCTGGCGTTCGGCCAGCGCCTTAGACGGCGGCTTGGTCTCGCCGATGAGCATCATCGAACCGCCGCCGGCGCTCAACAACACCCTGCCCGGCCTGGTCGGCTATCTGCAGAACTGGCTGCTCGGCAACGACTACCAATCCTGCGGCCTGCTCGGCACCGGCTGCCTGACCATCGACCGCGCCAACTTCAATTACTCGTACCTGTCGCTGATCCTCAACCTGGTCCAGTTGCCCAACGCGGTCGACCTGGACGGCAACCAGCCCGCCAACCACCTGACCCTGATCGGCGCGGTGCATTCGGACAGCTACATCCAGTTCCAGGACAGCAACTACACCGGCAACAACAACAACGCCTCGTGCGTGGTCATCGGCGTGGCCTGCACCTGGCGCACCAACGCCGCGCAGAACAACCAGGTGCTGATCGGCGACGGCAGCTACGCCAACGGCTCCAACACCATCGTCATGGGCACCAACGCCCGCCACCAGCTGCCGACCATCAGCGCCGCGCAGGCCGGCTTCACCGGCGGACCCGACACCAACTACGCCGCGCGCCTCGGCAACTCGGTGGTGATCGGCGACAACAGCTTCGGCAACGCCGACCGCCAGACCCTCCTCGGCTTCGGCGCGACCTCGACCCACGCCAACAGCGTCGCCCTCGGCGCGGGCTCGTCGACCGCGGTCGGCGCGCAGATCGGCTATACCGCCTTCGGGCTGGCCGCATCGCAAACCTCGACCGGCGAAGTGTCGATCGGCGCGGCCGGCGCGACCCGCAAACTGACCAACCTCGCCCCGGGCAGCGTCGGCACCGACGCGGTCAACCTCGCCCAGTTGCAGGGCGCGCTGGCCACCGCGGCCAGCGACCCGTTCGCGGTCAAGTACGACGACGCGGGCGGCTCGCCGAACCTGCAAAGCGTCACCTTGCAGGGCGCCGGCGGCACCACCCTGAGCAACCTGCGCGCCGGCGCGGTCAACGCCGGCAGCACCCAGGCGATCAACGGCGCGCAGATCTTCGCGATCAGCCAGTCCAACGCGCAACGGCTCGGCGGCGGCGCCGCGGTCGCGGCCGACGGCACGGTGACCGCGCCGAACTACGTCATCGCCGGCAACGGCTACAACAACGTCGGCGCCGCGCTGGCCGCGCTCAACGGCAACGCCCAGGCGCTGGACGCGTTCGCGGTGCAGTACGACGACGACGGCGCCGGCAATCCGAATTACGCCGCGATCACTTTGCGCGGGCCGGCCGGCACCGGCACGACCCTCGGCAACGTCGCCGCCGGGCAGATCGCCGCCGGCAGCCTGCAGGCGATCAACGGCGGCCAAATGTTCGGTCTCGGCACTGGCATCGCCAATATTTTCGGCGGCGGCGCCGCGTTCAACGCCGGCGGAACGTTCACCGCGCCGAACTACGTCATCGGCGGAAACACTTACACCAATGTCGGCTCCGCGTTGAGCGCGCTCGACAACGGCCAGAGCGCCGGCAACGCCTTCGCCGTGCGGTACGACGACGACGGCGCCGGCAATCCGAACTACGCCGCGATCACCCTGCGCGGGCCGGCCGGCACCGGCACGGTCCTCGACAACCTCGCCGGCGGGCAGATCGCCGCCGGCAGTCTGCAGGCGATCAACGGCGGGCAGGCGTTCGGCCTCGGCACCGGCATCGCCAACATCTTCGGCGGCGGCGCCGCGTTCAATGCCGGCGGAACGTTCACCGCACCGAACTACGTCATCGCCGGCACCAGCTACACCGACGTCGGCGCCGCGCTGACCGCGCTCGACAACGGCCAGAGCGCCGGCAACGCCTTCGCCGTGCAGTACGACGACGACGGCACGGGCAATCCCGACTACGCCGCGATCACGCTGCGCGGGCCGGCCGGCACCGGTACCACGCTCGACAACCTCGCCGCCGGGCAGATCGCCGCCGGCAGCCTGCAGGCGGTCAACGGCGGGCAGATCGCGACGATGGGCGACTCCATCGCCTCGATCTTCGGCGGCGGCTCGCTGTTCAACGGCGGCAGCTTCGGCGCGCCGAACTACAGCGTGCAGGGCGGCAGCTACAGCGACATCGGCGCAGCATTCGCCGCGGTCGACGCGAGCCTGACCAACCTCAACAACCGCATCGACAACCTGCCGCCGGCGACCACGCCCGATCCGCGCGTCGCCATCGACGGCACCGGCAACGCCTCGGTCGCGGCCGGCTCGCGCGCGGTCGCGGTCGGCGCCAGCGCCAGCGCCGGCGGCAGCCGCGCCACCGCGGTCGGCGGCGACAGCTACGCGGCCGGCGCCAACGACACCGCGATCGGCGGCAACGCGCGCGTGAACGCCGACGGCAGCACCGCGCTCGGCGCGAACTCCAGCATCGCCGCAGGCGCCACCAACGCGGTCGCAGTCGGCGAAAGCGCCAGCGCGACCGCTTCGGGCGCGGTCGCGCTGGGCCAGGGCGCACTCGCCGACCGCGCCAACACGGTGTCGGTCGGCAACGCCGCGCAGCAGCGCCAGATCGTCAACGTCGCCGCCGGCAGCCAGGACCACGACGCGGTCAACGTCGCCCAGCTCAAGGCTTCGCAAACCGGCACGGTGCGCTACGACAGCAATCCCGACGGCAGCGTCAACACCAGCCAGGTGACGCTCAACAACGGCGGCGCGGCGGTGACCGTGCGCAACGTCCGTGCCGGCGTCGCCAACACCGACGCGGTCAATGTGCAGCAGCTCAACGAAGGGGTGAACCGCGCGATCAGCACTTCCAACCAGTACACCGACAACTGGGGCAACCAACTGCGCAGCGAGATCGGCCGGCTCGACGACAAGGCCAGCGCCGGCGTCGCCTCGGCGATGGCGGTGGCCGGCCTGCCGCAGTCGTACATGCCCGGCAAGAGCATGGCGGCGATCGCCGCCAGCAGCTTCCGCGGCGAAAGCGGTTTCGCCATCGGCATTTCCACCATCAGCGAAGACGGGCGCTACGTGTACAAGCTGTCGGGCAACAGCAACTCCAAGGGCGACGTCGGCGTGACCATCGGCGCCGGTCTGGTGTGGTGAGCGCGGCGGCCGCAGGACGCGCGCCGACGCCTCGCCGCTGAGCATCACTGGGACCTCCCCCCGGCGACCCGCAAGCCCCCCGTTTGCGGGAAGCCAGGCCGCCCGGAGCGATCCGGGCGGCCTTTTTGTTTCGGGATTCGGGATTCGGGATTCGGGATTCGGGATTCGGGAGTCGGGAGTCGGGAATTGCAAAGCGCGGCGGTTTGGTCTTTGCTGATCGCCGTATCCACCTCGGCCTCGCGCATGTTCTATGTCGGCCTCTCCGCGGAACCCGGGCGCGACGCCGTCGCGGCGGCGTTCGCAGTGCACGCGCCGGCGGCGCGGCTGCGTTGGGCCGGGATCGACGAGGATTGCGACGGGGTGATTTTCCTCGACGTGCAATGCAATGCCAGCGAATTTCCCTACGTACTGGGGGCGACCAATCTGGCCGGCGGCGACGACTACGAAATCGGTCTGGCGATCGCGCGCGACTTGTCGGTCGTCTTGCGCTGCCGGACGGTGTGCGACGGCACCCGGCACGGTCCGGGCTCCTCGCCGGGTTGGTGCGTGGTCTGGGACCAAGGCAGGGCCTTCTTGGGCGACGATTACGGCAGCGTTTTCTACGACGACTCGCCCGAGCTGAGCGACTCCGAACGCGCCGCGTTGGGGCCGGTCCGCATCCTGCATCCGCTGGAGATTTGACGGGCCGCTGCGGCCGCGGATCGGCACCGGATCGCACCCACGGCATCCCGGCGAAGCCGATGCCTCGCGTTTGCAGACCGCCGCACAGCCTAGCGATGCGGCGGCGAACCTGGATGCAGCCGCCGCGCACGCGACCGCGACCGGGCGCACAGCCTTGCTTCGACCGCGAAAGCCACCATCTCCGACCTAGCCCCCGCGACGCCCCGTCCCCGCATGACTGCCGAAGCCCCCGCCCCCTCCGACGCCGCCCAACGCCTGCACGACTGGCTGCGCCCGCACCGCCGCGTGTTCGTGCTGACCGGCGCCGGCATCAGCACCGGTTCGGGCATCCCGCATTACCGCGACGAGAACGGCGCGTGGCAGCGCAAGCCGCCGATCGACTACCGCGCCTTCACCGGCGACGCGCGCGCGCGTTCGCGCTACTGGGCGCGCAGCTTCGTCGGCTGGCCGTCGTTCGACGGCGCGCAGCCCAACGCCGGCCACGTCGCGCTGGCGCGCTGGCAGCAGCGCGAGCCGGCGCATGCGCTGGTGACCCAGAACGTCGACGCCCTGCACAGCCGCGCCGGCAGCCTCGACGTGGTCGACCTGCACGGCCGCCTCGACGAAGTGGTGTGCCTGGACTGCGGCGCGCGCCAGCCGCGCGCGCAGGTGCAGGCCGAGCTCGCGCAGCGCAATCCGGACTGGCGCGACCTCGACGCGGCGGTCCTGCCCGACGGCGACGCCGATCTGGAGGGCCTGGAATTCGAGCGCTTCCAGATCCCGCCGTGCGCCGCCTGCGGCGGCATGCTCAAGCCCGACGTGGTGTTCTTCGGCGAAAACGTCCCGCGCGCGCGCGTGGCCGCCGCGCAGCAGGCGCTGGCCGCGGCCGACGCGATGCTGGTGGTCGGTTCCTCGCTGATGGTCTATTCCGGCTTCCGCTTCGCCCGCGCCGCGCGCGAGGCCGGGCTGCCGCTGGCCTTGCTCAACCGCGGCGTGACCCGCGCGGACGATATCGCCACGCTCAAGATCGAAGCCGATTGCGCGGCGACGTTGGATGCCGCGCTCGCATAAGCCGCGGTTGCTCTACCTGTAGGAGCGGCGCGAGCCGCGACCGCGACAACGCAACTACGCCGCAACCTTCGTCGCAGTTGCATTGTCGCGGTCGCGGCTCGCGCCGCTCCTACAGGGAGAAACCGCTTTACTTCCCCGGCGGCGCGATCTTGCTCTGCTCCAGGAACAGCTTGCGCGCAGCCACGCCGATGTCGGGGTTGTCGATGAAGAACCCCTGCACGCCGAGCCCATACAGCTGCAAGGCCTCGCCGAGCGCGCTCTGGTCGACGCCGTTGGCGGTCTGGGTCAGGAACGGTTCTTCGGCGCGCACGGTGTAGGGATGCACCTGCAGGCCCAGCGCCAGCGCGCGGCCGAGTACGGGGTGGATGAAGCCGGTGTTGCGGGTCGCCAGCAGCGCGTGGCCGTCGCCGTCGGCGTCGCGCTTGGCCGGCAGCGGCGCGCGTTCGATCAGGCTGCTCTTGGACGGGCCCAGGCCCGATGCGTAGTGCGCCTGCATCCATGCCAGCGCATCGGCCTCGGTCAGCGCGCCGAACGTGGCCTTGTCCAGCCCGCCGGGAATCGCCTTGCCGAAGTCGCCATAAAGGCGCGCGAGGTCGGCGCCGGTACGGCGGTTGTAAACGATGTCGTACGGCGTGTCGCGGCCGAAATCGCCGTACAGTTGCACCAGCGGCAGGTCGACGCCGGCCTTGGGCATGATCTCGCGCTTGAGCTCGATCAGGTTGGCGACCTCGAAGCTCTGGATATAAACGCGATGCGGGTCGGTGAAGCCTTCCGCGACCAGCGTGTCGATCAGCTTGCGGCCCAGCGAGATGCCGATCGGGCTGCCGTCCAGGTGCTTGCCTTCGCTGGCGAACCAGGTCGGGTGCTTGGTTTCCGGATAGATGCCGATGACCCGGCCGTCGCGGCTTTCGGCCTTGGCCAGCGCGATCACTTCCTTCAGCGTCGCGATCTCGAACTGGCCGTCGTAGCGTGCATTGCCCGGGCGGATCTGGGCGATGCGTTCGCGCGCGCGCAGGGTCTTGAGTTCGGCCAGGGTGAAGTCTTCGGTGAACCAGCCGGTCAGGGTTTCGCCGTCGATGGTCTTGCGGGTCTTGCGCGCGGCGAACTCGGGATGCGCGGCGACGTCGGTGGTGCCGGAGATTTCGTTTTCGTGGCGCACCACCAGCTCGCCGTCGCGGGTCGCGACCAGGTCGGGCTCGATGAAGTCGGCGCCCTGGCGGATCGCCAGGCGATAGGCCTCGAGCGTGTGCTCGGGGCGATAACCGCTGGCGCCGCGGTGGGCGATCACGATCAGGCCGTGCTGGCCGAGCGGTGCGCCGGTTCGGGCGGCGGTGGGCGTAGCGGCGTGCGGCATGGACGGTGTCCGTTCGGGCGCGGCCGCACCGGCGACGGTGGCGGCGAGCAACAGCGCGAGCGCGGCCAACGGCCGGCGCGGGAAATTCAGGGGCGGCATCGGGCAATCCTAGAGCGTGGCCGGGCGGGTTGCACGGCGGCCGTGGGCTCAGCTTGCCGCGCGCCGATGACAGCCGATGCGAGCGCCGCCGCGCCGGCGCTCAATTCGCCGGAAAATGCAGCGCAAGCGCCGAACCCGGCGCCGTCGGCGTCCAGCCTGCGGCCAAGCCGCGCCGGATCGCCTCGCCGACCTGGGCCGGGGTCACCCGCACGCTCGCGACCGGCAGCCACGCGTCCGGCCGCGCCGCGTCCAGCGTCGCGTGCAGCACCTGGCCTTGCGCGGCGTCGGCGCTCTGCACCGCGAAGCTCAGCGGCGCGCCGAGGCCCTGGTCGTAGGTCGGCCGCGGGCGCAGGCTCCAGCGATAGCTCTGGCCATCGACGACGATGCGGCGGCTGCCCTTGCTCGCGATGGCCATGCGCTGCGGCCTCCTTCCGGCGGATGCGTCGGCGTCCATGCTACCCGCGGCGCGTTGGGTCGGGGACGGACGGATCGAGCCGGCCGGGCCTGAAGCGCGAGCGGCAACGGGCCGCATCGCGCCGAGCCGATGAGCGTCCGCGAAACCGGCGTCGCCAGTCCCGCCCGATCCGAGCCGAACCGGACGCCGCGAGCGATCCGTTCCTCAGGCCCGCGAAGACGAGCGCGACGCCCGGCGCCGCGCTCGTCCCGCAACGGCCGCGGCGGCGATTCGCCGGCGGCGGTGCCGCCCCGCGACCGCCGCCGCGGCCCCGCACTCAGGCCGCGGCCTCGCTGACCCCGGTGATGGTGGCGATGCCGTCGGCGACGGTCATGGCGATGCGGTCGCGCGACGCGGTGCCGCCGGGCAGCACGGCGATCCCGGTGGTGCCGGTGTTGTTGCGCTGGGCGACGATGCCGTACTGCTCGAACAGCTTCATCCACTGCGCGGCCTGCTCGGTCTTGGCCGGAATGGTCTGCTCGGCGAGCGCGGCGATTTCCTCGATCACCGACGAGGCCTGGATCGGGTTGGTCAGCTGCTGCAACTGCTCCGGGGTGACCTGATTGATGAATTGATAGGACATGGAAACTCCTGGCGTAGCGCGGGGGAACCGCCGCGTGCGGCGCGCCCGCGGACCGGACGCCTAGCCCTGGTCAACGCCCGGGCGCCGCCCGGGTGAAGCCGGCGCGGTCCGCCGCGGGCCGCCGCGGTCCGCCGCGGGCCGGGCCGGCGCCGCCGCGCGTGCGTCTCCATGCGCCACCGTCCGCCGCGCGCCCGCGCAGCCGCTATGATTCGGCGGTCATTCGGAAGGAGCGCTCGATGAGCCTGGTCGCCAAGATCCTGCGGCACAAATCGGTAGAACAACTACAGGCGGAGGCCGGCAAGCGCTCGGACTTCCGCCGCGTGCTCGGGCTCTGGCAGCTCACCGCCATCGGCATCGGCGGCATCATCGGCGTCGGCGTGTTCGTGCTCGCCGGCCACGAGGCGGCGGCCAACGCCGGCCCGGCGGTGGCGCTGGCCTTCCTCATCGCCGGCATCGCCAGCGCCGCCGCGGCGCTGTGCTACGCCGAGTTCGCCGGCATGATCCCGGTCACCGGCAGCGCCTACACCTACAGCTACGCCACCTTGGGCGAACTGGCGGCGTGGCTGATCGGCTGGGACCTGCTGCTGGAATACGCGCTGATCGTCGCGGTGGTGGCGATCGGCTGGTCCGGCTACGTGCAGGTGCTGCTGGAAGGCGCCGGCATCGAGCTGCCGCTGTGGGCGCAAGGCGCCTACGGCACCGGCGAGGGCCGGGTGTTCAACCTGATCGCCGCGCTGGTGACCCTGGCGGTGTCGGCGCTGCTGGTGTTCCGCACCGAATGGGGCGCGCGCTTCAACACCCTGATCGTGACGATCAAGGTGCTGGCGGTGGTGCTGGTGATCGGCGTCGGCGTGTTCTACATCAACACCGCCAACTGGGTGCCGTTCATTCCCGAACGCATCGTCGACGAGAACGGCGTCGGCCACTTCGGCTGGAAGGGCGTGGGCACGGCCGCGGCGGTGGTGTTCTTCGCGGTGTTCGGCTACGACACCCTGACCACGGCGGCGGAAGAATCCAAGAACCCGCAGCGCGACCTGCCGCGCGCGGTGCTGCTGTCGCTGGGCGTGTCGATGGTGCTGTACCTGGCGGTGTCGCTGGTGCTGACCGGCATCGCCCACTACTCCACCCTCGGCGGCGACGCGCCGGTGTCGGACGCCTTCGCCGCGCTCGGCCTGCCGTGGATCGCCAAGACCATCGCGTTCTCGGCCGTGGTCGGCATCGCCAGCGTGCTGTTCGCGTTCATGCTCGGCGCGGCGCGGATCTGGTTCTCGCTGTCGCGCGACGGCCTGCTGCCGGGCTGGTTCGCCAAGATCCATCCCAAGTACGGCACCCCGCACCGCCCGACCATCGCGCTGGGCGTGTTCACTGCGCTGGTCGCCGGCTTCCTGCCGATCGGCGAGGTCGCCAAGCTGGTCAACATCGGCGTGCTCTCGGCCTTCATCATCATCTGCGCGTCGGTGTGGGTGCTGCGGGTGCGCAAGCCGAACCTGGAGCGCAGCTTCCGCACCCCGCTGGTGCCGCTGATCCCGATCGTCGGCATCGCGTTCTCGATCTGGCTGCTGGCCGAGCTGGCGGCGATCACCTGGCTGATCTTCCTGATCTGGGTGTCGCTGGGGCTGCTGGTGTATTTCTGCTACGGCATCCGCCACAGCAAGCTGGCGCAGGAAGCGCACGAGTAAACGTCGGGGCGCCGGCGGGCTGCGGTTGCGCCGGCGCCTGAAACGACGCGGTCGCGGCTCGCGCCGCTCCTACAGGTAGCCCATGTAGGAGCGGCGCGAGCCGCGACCGCGAATCCGCACCAACGTCGCACCCCGCCCCACCCGCGCCGCGGCCACCCGCGACGCCCACGCCCGCTCACCGCGGCGCGACGTACCCGCCGGGCACCCCGCCCGGCGACAGCACCAGTTGCCACAGCTGCGCATGCCGGGTGCGGAAGGTCGCCATCGACGCGGCCAGGTAGAACCGCCACATCCGCCGGAAGCGCTCGTCGTAGCGCGGATCCAGCGCGTCCCAGGCCGCTTCGACGTTGGCGCGCCAGGCCTGCAGAGTCAGGTCGTAATCGGCGCCGAAGTTATGCCAGTCCTCGATCACGAACCGGTTCTCGGCGTGTTCGGCGATCTGCCGCGCCGACGGCAGCATCGAATTGGGGAAGATGTACTTGGCGATCCACGGGTCGGTATGGCTCACCGATTTGTTGCCGCCGATGCTGTGCAGCAGGAACAGCCCGCCGCCCTCGCTGTCGCGGTCCAGGCAGCGCAGGGCGACGTCGAAATACGCGGCGTAGTTCTTGACCCCGACGTGCTCGAACATGCCCAGCGAGAAGATCCGGTCGAAGCGCTGGTCGAGCTCGCGGTAATCCTGCAGGCGGATCTCCACCGGCAGCCCGCGGCACAGGTCGCGGGCGAATTCGGCCTGTTCGTGCGAGACGGTCACGCCGACGCCGACGATGCCGTAGCGTTCGGCGGCGAACTTCAGCGCCTCGCCCCAGCCGCAGCCGATGTCGAGCACGCGCATGCCGGGCTTGAGGCCGAGCTTGCGGCAGACCAGGTCGAGCTTCGCCTCTTGCGCCGAGTCCAGATCCCGCAAAGGCCGGCCTTCGCGGTCGCGCCAGTAACCGCAGCTGTAGACCAGGCGCTGGCCGAGCATCGCGCGGTACAGATCGTTGCCCAGGTCGTAATGGCGCTCGCCGACGGTGAAGCTGCGGCGGTGGCTTTGCAGGTTGATCAGGTGCGCGCGCAGGCCGTCGAGGATCGCCGCCCAGCCGTGCACCTGCTCGTCGACGTGGGCGCGCATCAGCCGCTCGAGCAGGCCGTCCAGCGACTGCGTGCGCCAGGCGCCGTCCATGTAGGTTTCGCCGAGGCCGAGCGAGCCTTGCGCGATGACCCGCGAATAGAACGACTCGTCTTCGACCTGCAGATCCCAGGGCCGATCGCCGCCGACGCGGATGTCGGCCTGCTCCAGCAATCCTTCGACTCGTTTGTGCAGCGACGCAAGCGACATGGCGGCCTCGTGCTCGGGGCGGGGGAACGCCCGGTGGATGCTCGACCTGCTGATGTGGAGCGCGGGCCCGGACGACGCGTCGTCGTGCGCCCGCCACGCTCGTCCTGAGACGGCTGGCGGCCCGCTCTGCGGGCCGCTTGCGGCGGCGCGTCCGTCGCGCCGCGGATCGACGATAGCAAAGCCGCGCCGGCGCGAGATGCCGATCCTGTCGCCTGCGGCGAACGCTGCGTTGCGGCGGTTGCAAGAGGGCCCTCAGGCCCTCCGCCAGCGGCTCAGACGCCGCCGAGGAACATCCCGCGGTACGCCGGCGCCAGATGCGGCAGCAGCACCGAGGCCGGCACTTCCACGGTCTGGGTGCCGTCGGAGTACGGGCCGACTTCGTACGGCGCGAACACGAACTTGAGCCCGCTGAGCTTGCCGTCGGCGCCGCGTACCGGTTCGAACATGGCGAAGTTGGCCGGGTCGGCGCCGGTGCCGTCGTCGATCATGCGGCCGCCGGTCTCGATCTGCTCGGCGCGCACCGCCGGAGCCAGGTCGTCGGCGTCGATGCGCTGCGACAGCGCCGAGTGCAGCTGTTCGCGCACGTACTGCGAGATCGCGGTCCAGCCGGCTTTCTCGGGCACCAGTTCCTGCGCGGTCAGCAGCTTGTTCTGCTTCGGCAGCCAGACGAAACGCGCGATCAGCGGCGCGGCGTGGGCGCCGCCGGTGTAGCTGCTGCCGTCGGCCGACACCGCCATCAGTTCGGGCGAATCGATCACGTCGTCGAAGGTCAGCGACAGCTCGTACGGCGACGGGTTGTCCTTGGCGGTGCGGCCGCTGGCGGCGTCGACGAGTTCGGCGCGGGCGTCGTCGGCGTAGCGCTTGAGTTCGCGCGCCAGCCCCGGGTACTTGGCCGCCTGGGTCGTGTAGGTGATGCCGACCACATAGCCCGGCGTGGTCTCGACCACTTCCTTGAGCTCGACCGGCGCGGTGGCCGTGTCGACCACCGGCGCGGGCAGCGCCGCGGTCGGCGCGTTCGCGCTGGATTGGCTGGTCGCGGGCGTGTCGGCTTCTTTCTTGCAGCCCGCCAGGGCCAGGGCCAACAGGCAGACGGCGGCGGTGACGCGCTTCATGCAGCGATCCTTTTCGAGGGGTGCGTCCGTGGGGTTTGCGCGCGACATTATCGCTCAAGGCGTGACGCCGGCATCTAGGCCGCGGCGTCCGCGAACGCCTATGCGGCCGACGTGGGCGCCCGCGTTTGCCCGGCGTTCACCACTGCGTGCGTTGCGGCAGCAGCCCCTGCAGTTCGGCGTCGGTGAGGTTGCGCCATTGGCCCGGCTTGAGATGGCCCAGCTTGACGTTGCCGATGCGCGCGCGCAGCAGTTGCTTGACCCGGAAACCGAAGTGCGCGGCCATCAGGCGGATCTGCCGGTTGAGGCCCTGCACCAGGACGATGCGGAAGCCGAAGCGGCCGAGCTTGCCGGTCTTGCACGGCAACGTGGTCTGGCCGTGGATCGGCACGCCGCGGCCCATGCCGCGCAGGAATTCCGGGGTGACCTCGTGGTTGACCGCGACCAGGTATTCCTTTTCCAGCTTGTTCTCGGCGCGCAGGATCTCGTTGACGATGTCGCCGTTGCTGGTCAGCAGGATCAGGCCTTCGGAATCCTTGTCGAGGCGGCCGATCGGGAAGATCCGGCGCTCGTGGCCGACGAAGTCGACGATGTTGTCCTTGACCCCGGACTCGGTGGTGCAGACCACGCCGACCGGCTTGTTGAGCGCGATGTAGACGTGCTGGCGCTTGCCCTTGGCGGCGACGCGCACGCGCAGGATTTCGCCGTCGACGCGGACCTCGTCGCCCTCGCCCACTTCGCTGCCGACCCGGCCGCGCACGCCGTTGACGGTGACCCGGCCCTCGGCGATGAGGCGGTCGGCCTCGCGGCGGGAGCAGAAACCGGTGTCGCTGATGTGTTTGTTCAGGCGCATGGGCGAAGCATGCCGGAAATCCGGCCTGCGGGAGACGTGGGGGGCGCGTAGGCTGGCACAGACTCGGGGCGAAGGCGAGTGCGGCGCGGCCGGCGGGCCGCGGACGGCTCAGGTTCGGACGCCGTTTCGCCGGGGTTTCGCGCTTGCGGGGCGGCCCTTTTGCGTTTGTTGGAGGCCTGCTGCTCTTGCGGGAGGGGCTTCAGCCCCGACGCTCTGCGGCCCGATTACCGAGACCCGGCACCAGAGCGTCGCGGCTGAAGTCCCTCCCACAACAGCAGATCTCCCACAGCAGAAGCCTTTCCCGAAGGGGCTTCTGCCCTGAGACGCGGCCCGGCTCAGGCGAGCAACTGCGAATACTCCGGATGCCGCTCGGCCCACGCCGCCGCATACGAGCACGCCGGGCGCACCTTGTAGCCGGCCTCGCGCGCGTACTCGAACGCGGCGCGGACCAGGTCGCTGGCGATGCCGCGGCCGCCGATGGCGTCGGGCACGCCGGTGTGGGCGATGACGAGTTGGTCGCCGCGCATCTGATAGTCCAGTTCCGCCTCGACGCCGTCGACGACGGTGCTGAAGCGCTGGCGCGCGGGGTCGTGTTTCACCTGGACGGACATGGTCGGTTCCTGTGCGGATGAAGGCGCGGACGGCGGCGCCGCGCGCCGCGTACCCACGCCGGAGCCGGCACCGCCGCACGGGCGATGCCGGCCGCAGGGGCCTCAGCGGTTGTCGCGCTTGCCCTGGTTGTGGCGGTCCTGGCTGCCGATCTCGCCCTGGATCGCGTCCATCCGGCTTTCGGCCGCATGCAGTTCGCCGGCCTTGTGCGCGGCGCTGTCCGACTGCGGGCCCGGCGCCGGCACATGGCCGTGGCCCGGATCGAGCTGCTGCCACGGCTGCGGTTCGCGCGCGGCGTCCTGCTTGGCCTGCAGCAGGCGGCGGGTGTTTTCCAGCGCCTGTTCCGGAGTGATGTGGGCGACGGGCTCGTCGTCGCCGGCGCTGTGCGCGGCGTCGGCCGCGACCGCGGACGATTCGACCGCTTCGGCGCTGGCGGCCGCAGCCGCGTCGGCGCCGGCTTCCAGCGCGGTTTCCGCCGCGCCCTGGGCGACCGCGCTCGGCGCGGCGGCCGCGTCCTCGGGCTGGTGCGTTTCGGACTGCAACGCGGGCGCCGCGGCTTCGGCCGCGGCACCGGCGGCGACCAGAGAACCGGCCGGCAGCGACGACGGCGCCTCGGCCGCCGCTTGCGCGGCGGGCTTGGGCTTCGGCTTGCGCTCGGCCTTGGGCTTGGCCGGCGCGGCGACCGCAGGTTCGGCGGCGGGTTCGGCGAACAGTTCGCCCGAACGCGTCGGCTCGTCCTGAGGCGCCGACGCAGGCTTGGGCTCGGTGCGCGGACGCGCCGGCTTGGCGGCGGCCGGCTTCGGCGCGGCCGCGACATCGGCCTTCGGCGTCGCCGGCTGCGCGGCCTTCTTGGCCGGTGCAGCCGCAGGCTTGGCGGCCGCCGCGGCCGGCTTCGCTGTCTCAGGCTGGGCGGCTGCGGGCTTGGATGCTGCGGGCTTGGACGTTGCGGGCTTCGACGCCGCGGGCTTGGCGACCGCGGGTTTCGCGGCAGCGGATTTACCGGCGGCGGACTTGGCGACCACGGACTGCGTCGGGGCGGACTTGGCGGCCGCGCCCTTCGCGTTCGCGGCGACCGGCGGCTTCGCCGGCGCCGAACGCACCGGCGCGACGAGCGCGCTGTTCTTCTTCGCAGCCGAACCCTGCGGCGCGTTCCTCAGCGGCGCCTGCTTGGGCGCGGCCTGCTTCGGCGCGGCCTGCTTGACCGCGGCCTGCTTCGACACAGGCGCGGCCGCGACCTTCTTGCCCGCGGCCTTGCCCGCTACCGCCTTGTTCGCGGCGACCTTGCCGGCCGCTGCTTTCTTGACGACCTTCTTCGCCGCCGCCTTCTTGGCGACCGGCTTCTTGGCGACGGACTTCGCCGTCTTCTTGGCTACGGGCTTCTTGGCGACAGACTTCGCCGTCTTCTTGGCCGCAGGCTTCTTCGCGGCGACCGGCTTGGCCGCCTTCTTCACGATCTTCTTGGCCGCAGCCTTCTTGGCTGTCGCCTTCTTGCCCGCGACCTTCTTCGCGACCTTGGCCGCGGACGCCTTCTTGACCGCCTTCTTCGCGGTCTTGCCCGCGGCCGCCTTCTTGGCGACCGCCGTCTTGGCCTTCTTCGCCGCCGCCGGCTTGGCCGCGGCCTGCTTCACCTTCTTGACCGCGCTCTTGGCGGCTTTCTTCGCCGCCGCCTTGCTGCTCGCGACCTGCTTGCCCGCGGCGCGCTTGCGCGCCGGCTGAGCCGATTTGCCTGCGGATTTCTTGCTTGCGGACTTGCCCGCCTTCTTGCTCGCCATGCTTGACTCCTCGTCGAGTGTTTGCGAATGCGCGAATGATAGCGGCTGCCCCTGCGACTGCATCAGCCTGTGCTGTAGACAACACGAGTCGTGTGTTATCACGCGCCACCTTCATGCGAGGTGAGCGGAAGTGAGACAGCGCCGCGCCGCGTCAGCCGACTGATGTTGTCAGGCCGGTGTTGACGCCTCGCGTCACTTTTCGCTCGCGCAAGCTAGGGAAAACCCTGGCATGGAACCTGCTTGGAACTGTGCGTAAGTCCACAGTTACGACGAAGGGGATTCCAATGGCTCGCCACATCGACCGTTACAGCGACGACGTCCACAGCAACGCCGTCATCGCCCGCCTGTTCGACCTCGCCCGCAACGGCGAAGGCGACGATGCCGAGTTGCGCGAGCTCGACGCGCAGATCCAGGCCGGCCTGGCCGCCGCTTACGGCGAAGGCGCGATCGAATTGGACAGCGCCCTGGCGGCCTGAGCCGCGCTCGCCGCATCGCGGCAAAACCGCCGCAAAAACTTGGGCCCGAAGTCCGCCCCGCCGCTGCGGGAGGCCTTCGGGCCCAGTCGTTTTCGGACCGGCCGCTGCGCGGCTGGTGTGGCAGGGCTTCAGCCCCGCCACCGCTTCGGGCTCAGCCGAAGAACCCCGGCCCGCGCGGGCTGGCCAGGCGCTCCAGGAACACCAGCAGCACCCGCGGCTCCAGCAGCAGCATGAACAGCAGGCCGTACAGCGCGCCGGACAGGTGCGCGCTGTGGTTGATGTTGTCGCCGCCGCGCTTGTCCATCCAGTACGAGTAGCCGACGTAGGCGATGGCGTAGACCACGGCCGGCACCGGCACCACGAACACGATGATCCAGTTCCACGGATCGAACAGCACGAACGCGAACAACACCGCCGAAACCGCGCCGGACGCGCCCAGGCTGACGTAGCCGGCGTCGCGGCGGTGGCGCAGGTAGCTCGGCAGGATCGCGACCACGATCGCCGACAGGTAGAACAGCACGAACATCCCCGGCCCGACCAACTGGGCGAACACGTTCTCGACCGCGCGGCCGAAGAAGTACAGGGTGATCATGTTGAACGCCAGGTGCATCCAGTCGGCGTGCACGAAGCCGTGGGTCAGCAGGCGGTCGTACTGGCGGAAGCGCTCCACCCCCGGCGGCCACAGCACCAGCCGCTCGTACAGGCGGCGCTTCTGGAAGGCCTGCCACGACACCAGCACGGTCACGGCGATCAGGACGAAAGTGATCATGGTCGGGTCGGGCTCGCGGGTCGGAAGTACGAAGGGAGACGGTCAGGCGGCGCGGCGGGTCGGGCCGCGCGGTGGATCCGGCGGCGCGGCGGTCACGCCGCGCGGTAGTGGTCCTGCATCGGATAGCGCCGCGCGTACAGCGCGAACGCCGCCGCGGCGACGAACGCGAAGCCGGCGAAGAAGAACATCAGGAACGCGTTCTCGCTGAGCCCGGTGGCGGCGATGTGCGAGGTCACCGCCTCGTTGCGCACCGCCGCGTTGGTCAGCATCACCCACAGGTTGCCGAAGGTGCTGGTCAGGTACCACAGCGCCATGATCACGCCCTTCATCGACGGCGGCGCCTGGCTGTAGGCGAACTCCAGCGCGGTCGCCGACACCAGCACCTCGCCGAAGGTCAGCAGGATGTACGGAAGGATCTGCCATGCCAGCGACATGGGGTGGCCGGCGTCCATATACAACTGCAGCACCGCCGCGACGATCCACGACAGGCCCGAGACCGCGATGCCGAAGCCCATGCGCCGCAGCGCGGTCGGGTTGATGCCGATCCGGCGCAGCGCCGGGTACAGCACCAGGTTGTTGAACGGGATCAGCAGCATCACCAGCAGCGGGTTGATCGCCTGCATCTGCGAGGCCGCGGCCTTGGCCCCGCCTTCGCCGGAGATCAGCCAGCTCGGCCACCACCACAGGTCGGTCGGCACCACCATGCGCTGGCCCTGCAGCACCCAGGTCGAGGCCTTCTGGTCGAACAGCGACCAGAACGGGGTCACGAAGGCGAACACGATCAGGATCCGTAGCACCGCGCGCACCCCGTCGACCGCCGCGTCCGGATGCGCGCCGCGCGCGCGTTCGAGCTGCAGCGAAACGCCGTAGCCGCCGAAGCCGATCAGCAGGCCCAGCGCCATGCAGGCACTCTTGACGAAGCCCAGGCTCGGAATCAGCGCCAGCGCGCCGGTGGCCAGGGCCACGCCGACCGCGGCCACCGCCACGCCGGGATTGCCCTGCCCCGCGGCCTTGGCGCGCAGCGCGGTGCGGGCGACGTTGAAGAACGAATGCGGGTCCGGCGCGTTGCGGGTCGGCGGCACCAGCACATAGCGCTTGCGCCCGAGCCAGAAGATGAAGGTGGCCAGGAACATCAGCGCGCCGGGGATGCCGAACGCCACCGAGGGGCCGTATTCGCGCAGGAAGATCGGCATCAGCAAGGATGCGAACAGCGAGCCGAAGTTGATCGTCCAATAGAACGCGTCGAACACCAGCTTGGCCTTGTGCTTGTTGCTCTGGTCGAACTGGTCGCCGCAGAACGACACCACCAGCGGTTTGATGCCGCCGGCGCCGAACGCGATCAGGAACAGGCCGGTGTAGAACCCGGTCTGGCTGTGTTCGAACAGCGCCAGGCAGGCGTGGCCGGCGCAGTAGACCAGCGAGAACCAGATGACGGTGTTGTACTTGCCGAAGTAGCGGTCGGCCAGCCAGCCGCCGAGCAGCGGGAAGAAATAGGTGCCGATCATGAACGTGTGGAACACGTCCTTGGCCATGCGCTCGCGCTCGGCGAGGTCGCCGGTGGAGGCCATCAGCAAGGTCCCGACCAGGAACGCGGTCAGGATGTTGCGCATGCCGTAGAAGCTGAAGCGCTCGGCCGCCTCGTTGCCGATGATGAAGGCGATCTGGCGGGGCATCTTGCCCTGCGAATCGGCGGGTGCGGTGGCGGCTTGGGTCATCTACGGCATCCTGGTCGCCGACCCGGGGTCGGCGCTGCGTCATTGGGGTGCATGTCCGTTGCGGGGTGCCCGGCGCGGGGCCGGAGGTCCAGCCCCACAGACTACCCCATCGTCCGCGCGGCCGGTTTGGCCGGCGCGGTCGCGAAGCAGGGCGAGAACGCCCGCGGGGCGGGGCCCGGCGCGGGGTTCGCGGCGAACGACCGTTCAGATCGCCGGGTCGCCGACCTGCAGTTCGTATTCGAAGTTCTGCAGCATGCGGCCGTAGTCGGGATCGTCCGGATTGCCGTAGTTGGCGCCGACGCTGAGCCGGTGCGGGCCCGGCGCCAGCGGCGGCAGCAGCAGCCAGTAGCCGTCGGCGGCGGCGCGGACCACGCCGCGGCGATCGTCGGGGCCGGCGTCGTCGCGCTCGGCCTGCGGGTCGAAGCAGCGCGAAATCAGTCGCTCTGGCCGCGCCAGCGGCTTGCCGTCGAGCAGGACCACCGCACTGACCAGATAGTCGTTGTTGACCGCGGCGCGGCGCTTGACCTGGGCGCAGCTCATCGCGTTCTCGCCCAGGCGCGGGCCGTGGAAATACATATTGATGACCGGGACCAGCAGGTGCTTGCCGGCCGGCACCCGGCAGCGGCGCCTGGCGTCGAAGCGGCCGTCGGTGCCGGCCAGGAACCAGACCGGGCCGTCGTCGTCCTGGCCCATCGCGCAGCGGCGGCCGTCGCGGTCCAGGTAGGGCTCCAGGCCGTCGGGGAAGCTGCGCGTCCAGCGCCACCAGCGGATCGTCCATTCGGCCGCGGAGACGCCGCCGACTGAGGCCGGCGCCGCCGCGGGCGCGCGCGATGCGGGTGCGGCGGGTGCGAGCGGCGCGGCGAGGACCAAGACCGCGGCGAGAACGGCCGCGGCGCGGCGGCGATGCGATGCGTCGGTGCGGCTCGTACGCGCCTGCTTCGTACCGCCCCGCTTCGAACCAGTGTGCTCCATGCTTTCGCGCTCCTTAAACAAACCAGTGCGTACCCGCAGTCCCGGTACGGCTCAGGCCCACTCCTCCAAACCTTCGCGCCGGTACAGCTCGGCGAAGCTCGGCCGCGCCTTCATCCGCCGCGCCAGTTCGCCCAGATGCGGCCAGTCGTGGGCCGGACGCGGCAGCTTGCGGGTCCAGCGCATCAGCATGGTGAGATAGAAATCGGCGGCGTTCGGCTGTTCGCCGAGCAGGTACGGGCCGTGGTCGCGCAGATGCGCGTCCAGCCGTTCGCAGGCCGCTTCGATCCGCGCCTGCGCGCCGCTGCGCACGGCCTCGTCGCCGGCGTTCAAGTCGCCCGGATACCACCACAGCCGCAGCGGCGCCTGCAGGGTCGCGGTGAGGTTGAACATCCATTGCAGGTATTCGGCGCGGCGCGGATCTTCCAGCGACGGCGCGAACCGGCCCTGGCCGTGGCGGTCGGCCAGATACAGCGTCAGCGCCGCGGCCTCGTAGCGCGGCTGGCCGTCGACCAGCAAGGTCGGCACCACGCCGTTGGGATTGAGCGCGAGATAGCCGGCGCCCTTGTGTTCGCGCCCGGCCATGTCGACGTTGCGCAGCTCGTGCGGCAGGTCGAGTTCGATCAGCAGCCAATGGACCACGAAGCTGGCGGTTCCGGGCGAGTAGTACAAGGCGTACATGCGCGATTCCTGGCGGCGGCGGATGCGCAGTCTAGGCGATGCCGCCGGCGCCGCGCATGACGGCTGTCATCTCTTGTCGGCAGGCCGCTTCGCGCACAGGCGGGGCGCGGCGCGATCCCGTACATTAAGCCGCGCCGCGCCCGCCGCGGCGCATCGCGCGGACGCAGGGAGCCGTCCGCCGCCGCATCCGCCAGGAACCCGCCCGCATGCGCCTGTCCGCCGTCGTATGAGTCGCCCCCTCGCTGCGCGGCATGCGCTGCGCGCGCGAGCGACGCCGCCCCCCCGCAGCGAATCCGCCCTCACCCCATTCGCACCACACTGGAATCCGCAATGACCCGCCAACCCCCGTTCCGCATCGCCGCCCTGCCCTGCGCCCTCGCCGCGCTGCTCGCCGGCGCTTTCGCCGCGCCGGCGGCGGCCGCCGACGCGCCGATCACCACCGTGTCCGAACGCAGCGGCTTCCTCAAGACCGGCCGCTACGACGAGGTGATCGGGCTGTGCGCGAGTTTCGCCCAGCGCTATCCCGACGCGGTGCGCTGCGAGGACTTCGGCGTCACCCCGGAAGGCCGGCCGATGAAGGTGCTGGTGGTCACCCGCAGCGGCGCGTTCACGCCCGCGCAGGCGCAGGCCAAGAACCTGCCGGTCATGCTGATCCAGGGGGGCATCCACGCCGGCGAGATCGACGGCAAGGACGCCGGTTTCCTGGCCCTGCGCCAGGCGCTCGACGGCGAGGCGGCCAAGGGCGCGCTGGCCAAGCAGGTGCTGCTGTTCGTGCCGGTGTTCAACATCGACGGCCACGAGCGCTTCGGCGCCTGGAACCGCCCCAACCAACGCGGTCCGGAGGAAATGGGCTGGCGCGTCACCGCGCAGAACTACAACCTCAACCGCGATTACCTGAAAGCCGACGCGCCGGAAATGCAGGCGATGCTGAAGCTGGTGCAGCGCTGGGATCCGCTCGCCTACATCGACCTGCACGTCACCGACGGCGCGAAGTTCGAGCACGACGTGTCGATCCAGGTCGAACCGGTGCACGCCGGCGACGAGGCCCTGCGCAAGGCCGGCACGGCGCTGCGCGACGGCACCATCGCCCGGCTGGCCAAGCAGGGCTCGCTGCCGCTGCCTTATTACCCTTCGTTCGTCGAATCCGACAACCCGGCTTCGGGTTTCGAGGACGGCGTGCCGCCGCCGCGCTTCTCGCACGGCTATTTCTACCTGCGCAACCGTCTAGCAATGTTGGTGGAAACCCATTCGTGGAAGGACTATCCGACCCGGGTGCGGATCACCCGCAACGCCATCGTCGACCTGCTCGACCTGGTCGCCGCCAACGGCGCGCAATGGCGCGGCGAAGCGCTCGCCGCCGACGGCCGCGCGAAACAGCTCGGCGGGCAGACCGTGGCGCTGGACTACAAGGCCGGCGACAAGACCCGCACCGTCGCGTTCCGCGGCTACGAGTACACGCGCACGCCGTCGGACGTGTCCGGCGCGCTGATGACGCGTTACGACGAAACCAAGCCGCAGGTGTGGAACGTGCCGTTGAAGTACGACATCCAGCCCGCGCGCCAGGTGCCGGCGCCGCGCGCCGGCTATCTGGTGCCGGCCGCGCAGGCGGCGTGGGTGGCGGCCAAGCTCGACCAGCACGGGGTCGAATACCGGCGCCTGGACGAGGCGCTGCGCAGCGCGCAGGTCGAAGCCTTCCGCGCCGACAAGGCCGAGTTCTCGCCGCAGTCCAGCGAAGGCCACCAGCGCAACACGCTGACCGGGCAATGGAAGCGCGAGACCCAGGATCTGCTGGCCGGCGCGCTGTTCGTGCCGATCGCCCAGGCCAAGTCGCGTCTGGCGATGGCCCTGCTGGAACCGCAGGCGCCGGATTCGCTGGCGGCGTGGGGCGAGTTCAACAACGCCTTCGAGCGCAAGGAATACATGGAGGATTACGTGGCCGAGGACGTGGCGCGCGAGATGCTCAAGGATCCGCAGGTCAAGGCCGAGTTCGAAGCCAAACTGCGCGAGGATGCGGCGTTCGCCAAGAACCCGCAGGCGCGGCTGGACTTCTTCTATCGCCGGCATACGGCGTGGGACGAGCGTTACAACCTGTATCCGGTGCTGCGCACCGACACGATTCCGCGCTGACCGCGACGGCGACGCCGCGCTTGCGCCGGTGTCGCCCAAGTTGATCGTAATCAAACTGTAGGAGCGGCGCGAGCCGCGACCGCGACAACGCAACTGCGACGAAACCGACGGCGTAGTTGCGTTGTCGCGGTCGCGGCTCGCGCCGCTCCTACAGGGGGGCGCCGCAGCAATGCGGCGATCCGGCGGCTTCGCGTTATCCTCGATCTACCGCCGTCATCGGGAGCGCCGCATGTTCGCGCGCCGCATGTTCCTGCTCGCCCTGGCCGCAACCGCGCTCGCCGGGTGCGCGTTGTCGTCCAAGCCCTCGCACGCCGCGCCGCGCGAGGTGCGCGTGCTGACCCTCAACCTGTGGCACGACAAAGGCGATTGGCCCAAGCGCCGCGCCTTGATCGTCGAAGAAATACAGCGTTTGCGACCGGATCTGATCGCGTTGCAGGAGGTGCTGCAACGGCCGGGCCTGCGCAATCAGGCCGAAGACCTCGGCGAGGCGCTGGGCTACGAGGCGAATTTCGTCTCGGTCGATCCGGCGGATGCGCCGCGCCGCTACGGCAACGCGATCCTGTTGGCTCGTGCGGGCAAGCAGACGCAGGAACGCAAGCTCGAACCCTTGAACGATTACCGCACCGCCGCGCATGCGCTGGCCTTGGCCGATGCGGGCTTCGCCGGCGTGGATTTCTACGCCACCCACCTGCACAACGAACGCGACGGCGGCGCGGTGCGGCGGCGCCAAATCGACAGCCTGCTGGACTTCGTCGACGCCACCGCGGGCAGCGGCTACACGGTCGTCGCCGGCGATTTCAACACCGAGGCCGACGCGCCGGAACTGGCGGCGTTGCGTGCGCGCTATGCCGACGCGTTCGCCAGCGCGCATCCGCAGTCGGCCGCCGATCCGCAACGCGCCAGCACGCTCAATCCGGCGTATCTGCCGGCGCAGCGGATCGATCATGTGTTCTACGACCCGAAGCGGTTCGCGGTGGCCGAGGCGCGGATCGTGCTGGACCACAGCCGCGACGGGGTGTGGCCGTCGGATCACTTCGGGTTGTTCGTGCGGTTGCGGGTGTTGGCGGGGGATGCGTCGAAGCGGTGAAGCGGGCGTTGCGAGGTCGGCTCGCGTACGGTTGCGGCGTCAAGCCTTGTTTTTATGGCCAGTTTGCTTGGCCATGTATTTCCAGTTCCGCACCTTCCCCTGCGCCATCCACTCCACCGCCTGCGCCACCCGCGCGCGCCGGGTTTCCTCGCGCTTGGCGGTCTCCACCCACTCCACGTATTCGCGCTGCTGGCTCGGCGGGAACGCATCGAAGGTCGCGCGCGCGGCGGGCTCGGCGGCCAAGGCCGCGGCGAGGTCGGCCGGCGCGCGCGGCGGCGGTTTGACGCTCGCCGGCCGCTTGACGCCGGTCGCGGTCAGCGCCATCGCCTGCTTCAGCATCGCCGCGAGTTCGCGCCGGCCCGGCAAGTCGGACAACGCGGTCAGGGCGCCGAACTGGCCCATCGCGTCGCTGCCCTTCGACGGCTCCAGGCCGGCGATGTGGGCGCCGTGCCAGAGGTTGAAGCTGGCGTGCTGCTTGAACGCGGCCATGCCGCACAGGATCTTGCCGCGGTAGACGAAGGCCGGCATGCCCCACTTGATCGCCTCCTGCACCGACGGGCAGGCCGCGTGCACGCGCTCGCGCAGTTCGCGCAGGATCGGCTGGGCGAACGGCGCGGCCTTGTCGATATAGGCGTCGATGCGCGGTTCGCGCGGGAACGCGGCGGCGGATTCGCGCGCCGGCTTGGCGGCTGCGGGCGCCGTTCGTTTCGCAGGCGCCTTGTTCGCCGCGGCTGCGTTCGCGACAGTTCGCTTCGGCGCGGCCGGCTTCGATGCGCCCGGCTTCGTCGCGGTCTTTTTCGATGCGGTCTTTTTCGCTGCAGCCTTTTTTGGTGCGGTCCGCGTGGCGGCCGCCGGCTTCGCCGCGGGCTTTTTAACCTCGGGCTTCTTGGCTGCAATCTTCTTGGTTGCGACCTTCTTCGCCGCGGCCTTGCCGGTTGCGCCCTTCTTGACCGCCGTCTTCTTGACCGCCGCTTTCGCCGCCCCGCCCGCACCCGCTCCGCGTCGAGCCATGACCCGCACTCCGTACCGAGAACGCCCCATTGTGCGCTGCCGGCAGGCGCCGGCTCAATGCGCCGGTCCGGCACGCCGATTCAGTCGACCGCAGCCGCGCTCAGCCCGGCAACCGCCACTCGCCGAGCAGCGAATACTCGTTGCGCCGGCCCAGCTCGCTGTGCAGCAGCACGAAGCGGTCGACGCGCCAGCGCAGCGGCTCGACCGGCGTCGGCGGCAGCGCGCGCTCGGCCTGGCGCACCACGGTGACGTGCGGCGCGTGGGCGCGATGGCTGGCGACGACCTTGACCCCGTGCTTGGCCAGGGCCACGCCAAGCCGGTCCCACAGCAGGGTCAGCCCTGGATCGGGCTCGGCGCTGCCGAGCCACCACGGGATGTCCTTGTTGGCGAAGCTGCCGGCGCGGTCGAGGACCAGGTCGAACGCCGCGGCCTGCACCGTCGCCGCGGCGGCGCACGCGCGCTCGGCCAGCGACTGCGGCAAGGAGTCGAAATCGCCGAGGAACTGCAAGGTGAGGTGATAGCGATGGGCGCCGATCATGCGCCCGCCGGGCTGCTGCGCGGCCTCCAGCGCCTGCGCGCGGTCGCGCATGCGCGCGCGCGTGTCGGCGTCGGGCCACAGCGCGAAGAACAGGCGGTGCAGTTCGCCGGGGCGACCCGGCGCGGGTTCGCCGAACAAGGAAGACTGATGCATCGGCGAAGTTTAACGGCTGCCGGCCGCGAACATCGCAGCGCCGGCGTTGCGCCGCGTACAACGAAAAAGCGAACGCGCGGCTCCGCAGCCGCGCGTCCGCCGCATCCTCAGGGCTTGGCCTTGGCGTCCTCGGCGTAGGTCCCGGCCGGTTCGCCCTCGATCTTGCGCGTATCGGCGCCGAGGATCTGCGCGGCGACGCGGCGCACCGCGGCTGGATCGGCCGTGCGCAGATCGGCGTCGGGCTTCAGGCCCAGCGCGGCGACGGTATCGGCCAGCACCTTCTTGTTGGCGTAAGGGTGCGGATGGTCGATGTTGTCGTCCTGGCTGCGGTAGAACCGGTCCAGCAGCTTGCCGCGGCTGCTGTCGGCCTTGGCCAGCTCGACCAGCTTGGCGCGGTATTCCAGCCGCCACGGCGGCAGTTTCGGCCAGCGCTTGAGGTCGGCGAAGTGCTGCGCCTCATGGCCGAGGAAGCTGACCTGGAAGTCTTCGCCCTGCAGGTCGCCGTAGGCCTCGCGCACCGCGTACAGGCCTTCGGGCTTGGCCCAGCCGGCCGCGCCGGTGGCGCCGCAGGCGCTGTAGTGGCTCCAGCCGCGGCTGATCCAGGCGTCCATCACGAACACCTTGACCGGCTGCTCGACCCCGCCCGGCAGCTCGACGGTGTAGTCGCGCACCTCCTGCCCGCCCCACAGGAACAGGTCGTACAGCGGCGGGGTGCGGCCTTGCAGCGGATGCAGGCCGCTTTGGCGCAAACGCGCGTCGATCTTGGCGTACAAGGCTTCGAACGCGTCCTCGCCGTCGGCCGGCGGCGGCTCGCCGACCGCCGCGGCCAGTTCGTTCTTGAGCTGGCGGTCGAGCTGCGCGCGCTGCTGCGGCTCGCGCACCGCATGCCACCAATAGCGCTGGTAGATGTCGAGCACCTTGGCCGCGAACTCGTCCTTGGGCGCGCCCACGGTCGGCGGCGGAGTCTTGCGCTCGTGGCGTTCGAGCATGCACTGGCGGAAGGCCGCGTCCTTGCCGTCGAACTGTTCGGCCGGCGCGGCCTTGAGCGCGCCCAGCGCTTCGGGCGCGTCGGCGCGCAGCACCGCGCCGAGCGCGCGGCTGACCGCGTCGGCGGCCTGCGGGCCGCTGTTCGGCGACAGCGGCGCGGCGGTCGCGCCGATCATCCAGCCGATCATCACCGGCAGCGCGGCCGCCGGCAGCAGGGACAACAACGGGGAACGGTTACGCATGGGGGACTCCGTGTTCGCGCGGTGGGCTGTTGCGGCGATTAAGCCGCGAGCGCGATCGCCGGGTCTTGTACGCACTTGATCTGACCTTCGGCAGGGCCGGGGCCGGAGGGCGGCCCGGCCAGCCGTTCGCGCGCGGACGAATCCTGGTCCAACCGCTCCTGCGCCAGCTGCCGGCGCAATTGCAGCGGCGTGCAGCCGGCATGCGCGACCACGATCCGGTGCAGATGGCTCTGGTCGGCGAAGCCGGCCGCCGCGGCGACCTGCACCAGCGGCATCGGCGCGCCGAGCAGTTGCAGTGCCCGCCGCCAGCGCGCCTCGCGCCGCAGCGCGCGCGGCGACATGCCGAAGCTGCGCCCGAGCGCGCGGCTGGCGTGTTCGGCCGAGACCCCGAGCTCGCGCGCCAGCTCGGCGATCTCGCGTTCGTCCTCGGCCATGCGCCGCAGCAGTTCGCCCTGCCAGTCCGGCAGCGCCGCCGCGGCCTGCGGCGTGGCGCAGGCCAGCAGCTCGGCCAGCCGCTGCGGCGCGCGTTCGAACACCTCGCGCGCCTCGCGCAAGTCGTGCACGCGCCAGGCGCGCGCGGCGAAGCCGGCGTCGGCGACCACGCCGGGCGTGGCGATCGCGCTCAGTTCCAGGTTGACCGCGCTGGCGCCGCTGCGGCCGAAGCGGTCGCCGTGGGCGTGGAACGGCGGGTGCAGCACCAGCGTCCCCGGCGCGCACGGCAGCGGCCCGTCGAGGCTGGATTCGGTGTAGTCGCCGTCCAGCACCAGCGCGACGTAGGCGTCGCGGTGGCGGTGGGTGGCCAGCGCGGCGTTGCGCTCGTGGCGGGTGCGGTAGGCCGGGCTCATGCGCGCGCCGGTGCCTGCAACGCAGGCGCAAAACCGCGGCCGCGGGCGACGGCCGCGCCGTCGGCGCGGCGGATCGCGGTCGCAACGGGGCGGGCAGCGCGCATCGGCAGGCTCCTGCGCCGCCGGTGCGGCGCCGTTGTCCGGATTAGGAACCGCGCGGGGCGGCGCCGGCAATGGCCGGAAGTTGGGGCGGCGCCGCCCGCGCCGTTCAGCCGTCGAGTTCGGCCCAGCGCGCGTAGGCCTGTTCGAGCTCGGCCTGGGTCTTGGCGATCTCGGCGTTGTGGGCGTTGATCGCGGCGCTGTCGCGCTGGTAGAACGCCGGCTGGTTCATCTGCTCGCTCAGCTCGGCCAGACGCGTTTCCAGCGACTCGATCCGCTGCGGCAACTGCTCCAGCTCGCGCGCGTCCTTGTAGCTGAGCTTGCGCTTGGGCGCGGCCGGTTCGGGCGCCGCTACCGGCGCCGCTGCGGCCGGCTGCGCCGCCAGCGCCGCCGCGGGCTTGCCGGCGACCGCGCCGACCGGACGCTGGCGCAGCCAGTCGCTGTAGCCGCCGACGTACTCGCCGACCGCGCCGTCGCCTTCCATGACCAGGGTCGAGGTCACCACGTTGTCGAGGAAGTCGCGGTCGTGGCTGACCAGCAGCAGCGTGCCCGGGTAGTCGCCGAGTAGTTCCTCCAGCAGCTCCAGGGTTTCCACGTCGAGGTCGTTGGTCGGTTCGTCCATCACCAGCAGGTTCGACGGCTGCGCGAACAGCTTGGCCAGCAGCAGACGGTTGCGCTCGCCGCCGGACAAACGGGTGATCGGCGCGCGCGCGCGCTCCGGGGTGAACAGGAAATCCTGCAGGTAGCCGATGATGTGCTTGTTCTTGCCGCCGACTTCGACGTACTCGCGGCCTTCGGCGACGTTCTCGATCGCGTTCCAGTCCTCGCGCAGGGTCGCGCGGTACTGGTCGAAGTACGCGATCTGCAGGTTGCTGCCCAGGCGCATCTCGCCCGAGGTCGGCGCCAGTTCGCCCAGCAGCACCTTCAGCAGCGTGGTCTTGCCGCTGCCGTTGGGGCCGATCAGGCCGATGCGGTCGCCGCGGAACACGGTGCTGGAGAAATCGCGCAGCATCGGCTGGCCGCCGTAAGCGAAGTTCACGTCCTTGGCTTCGAGCACCTTGCGCCCGGACTGCTCGGACTGGGCGAACTCCATGCGCACGTTGCCGACCGTGTCGCGGCGCTGGGCGCGCTCGTTGCGCATGGCCTTGAGCCGGCGCACGCGGCCTTCGTCGCGGGTGCGGCGGGCCTTGATGCCCTGGCGGATCCAGACTTCCTCCTGCGCCAGCAACTTGTCGAAACGGGCGTTTTCCTGCGCCTCGGCGTTCAGGCGCTCCTCGCGCCGGCGCAGGTAGTTGTCCCAGTCGCCGGGCCAGCTGGTGACCTTGCCGCGGTCGATCTCGACGATGCGGGTCGCCAGCGCGCGCAGGAAGCGGCGGTCGTGGGTCACGAACAGCAGCGCGCCGCTCCACGACTTGAGGAACTGTTCGAGCCAGTCGATGGCTTCGATGTCGAGGTGGTTGGTCGGTTCGTCGAGCAGCAGCAGGTCCGGCGCC
This sequence comes from Lysobacter enzymogenes, assembly GCF_017355525.1. NCBI lineage: Bacteria > Pseudomonadati > Pseudomonadota > Gammaproteobacteria > Lysobacterales > Lysobacteraceae > Lysobacter > Lysobacter enzymogenes. Next base: position 1,605,766 of record NZ_CP067395.1, read on the forward strand.
GACACCAGCGCGCGCGCCAGCAGCACGCGCCGCTTCATGCCGCCGGACAGGCCGGAGAATGCGGCTTCGCCGTCCAGGCCGAGCCGGGTCAGGGTCTCCTCGACGCGCTGGTCCAGGCCCCAGCCCTGGGCGTCCTCGATCTTGGTCTGGACCTTGGCCACCGCGTCGGCGTCGTAGTGCTCGGCGTGGCTGAGGTGATGGAATTCGGCCAGCCAGTGGCCGAGCTCGCCGAGGCCGTCGGCGACCACGTCGAACACGCTGCCGCTGGCGCCGGCGGGGACTTCCTGTTCGAGCCGGGCGACGCGCACGCCGCCTTCGCGGCGGATCTCGCCGTCGTCGGGCACCAGCTCGCCGGCCAGCAGTTTCATGAGGGTGGACTTGCCCGCGCCGTTGCGGCCGATCAGGGCGATGCGTTCGCCCGCCTCGATGGCCAGTTCGACGTTTTCGAGCAGGAGCGGGCCGCCGACGCTGTAGTCGGCGTTCTGTACGGTGATCAAAGGCATGCGCATAGTCTAGCCGGCGCGGCGGCCCCGCGTCCGCTCCGTCCTTGCGCGGATGCGCGGCGGCCCCTCGGCGCCGCGGATTGCGGCACCTCCCTGCAGGAGCGGCGCGAGCCGCGACCGCGGCAATGCAGCCATGTCGCGAGTTGCGCCGCAGTTGCGTTGCCGCGGTCGCGGCTCGCGCCGCTCCTACAGGAAGATTACAGGCGTCAGGAGCTGCACGAGAGCATCGAGCACCCGGCCCGCTCGCGCGCCCAGTCCGGCCGCCTGGCCGCGAACGCCTCGCGCCCGGGCTGGTCGTCGTAGGGCCGACGCATCACCTCGAGCAGGTCGCGCACGCCGCCCGGATCGCCCTGTTCGGCCCGATCGATCGCTTCCTGGGCCAGATAATTGCGCAGCACATAACGCGGATTCGCCGCATCCATGCGCGCGGCGCGCTCGGCCGCCGAAGAACCGTCGGCGCGCGAGCGCTCCGCGTAACGCGCCAGCCAGTCGCGCAGCGCCGGTTCGGCTTCGGCCACGCGCTGCGGATCGTAGTAAGCCTCGGCCAGCGGCGCCGGATCCGGCGCCGCGGCCGCGACCTCGATATCGGCCAGCGCGCGATAGAAGATCGTCATGTCGACCTCGTGGGCCTGCAGCCAGCCGCGCAGTTCCTGCATCAGCGCCACGTCCTCGTCGCCGCAGGCGCGCAGGCCGAGCTTGGCCGCGATGGCGTCGCGCTCGGCCTGGTTGTAGGTCTCCACGTAGCGCCGCAACCCGTCCTGCAAGCGCTCGGTCGCGATCAGCGGCGACAGCGCGCCGGCCAGCCGGCTCAGGTTCCAGTACGCCACCTGCGGCTGCTGGCCGTAGCGATAACGGCGGCGGCCGGCGTCGGTGGTGTTCGGGGTCCAGTCCGGATCGTAGTTGTCGACCCAGCCGTACGGGCCGTAATCGATGGTCAGGCCGAGGATCGACAGGTTGTCGGTGTTCATGACCCCGTGCACGAAGCCGACCCGCATCCAGTGCGCCATCAGCGTCGCGGTGCGCTGCGCCACCTCACCGAACCACTCGCCGTAAGCGCGCTCGCCGGGCTCGCCCAGGTGCGGGAAATCGCGGCGGATGCAGAAATCCGCCAAGGTCTTCAACAACGCGGTATCGCCGCGCGAGGACGGCAGTTCGAAATTGCCGAAGCGGATGAACGACGGCGCGGCCCGGCACACGATCGCGCCGGCTTCGGCCTGCGGATGGCCGTCGTAGAACATGTCGCGCACCACCGTCTCGCCGGTGCCGACCAGGCTCAGCGCGCGCGTGGTCGGCACGCCGAGGTGGTGCATGGCTTCGCTGCACAGGAACTCGCGGATCGACGAGCGCAGCACCGCGCGGCCGTCGGCGCTGCGCGAATACGGGGTCGGGCCGGCGCCCTTGAGCTGCAACTCCCAGCGCCGGCCGTCGTCGGCGAGCGCCTCGCCGAGCGAGATCGCGCGGCCGTCGCCGAGCTGCCCGGCCCAGGCGCCGAACTGGTGGCCGCCGTAGTTGGCCGCGTACGGCTGCATGCCCGGCAGCAGCGCGTTGCCGCCGAACACCCGGGCGAACTCGGAGCTGGCGACGTCGGCTTCGCTGAAACCCAGCGCCGCGGCCATTTCGGCCGAGTGCGCCAGCAGCGCCGGCGCCGCCACCGGGGTCGGCTCGACCCGCGAATACAGCGCGCCGTGGACCTGGCGCACGCCGGGCGCGGCGTCCGGGTCGCCGGGCAGGTCGCGGACGAAGGCGTTGTCGAAGCGCAGTGCGTGCATGGGGGCGGGGAGCGGTCGGGGATGCAGGGGAGATGGGTGCCGATGACGGCGAATCCAAGCTGCGGACGGCTTTCGCCGCGTCTCTCTGAACCGTCGTTCCCGCGAAAGCGGGGATCCAGAGACTTCAACGCCATGCCTGGATGAAGCCCTGGGTTCCCGCTTTCGCGGGAACGACGATAGGTGGGTTTCGCGGCGCCTCTGCAAGTCGTCATTCCCGCGAAAGCGGGGATCCAGAGACTTCAACGCCCTGCCTGGATGAAGCCCTGGGTTCCCGCTTTCGCGGGAACGACGATAGGTGGGTTTCGCGGCGCCTCTCCAAGTCGTCATCCCCACGAAAGCGGGGATCCAGAGACCTCAGCGCCATGCCTGGATGAAGCCCTGGGTTCCCGCTTTCGCGGGAACGACGATAGGTGGGTTTCGCGGCGCCTCTGCAAGTCGTCATCCCCGCGAAAGCGGGGATCCAGAGACTTCAACGCCCTCCCTGGATGAAGCCCTGGGTTCCCGCTTTCGCGGGAACGACGATAGGTGGGTTTCGCGGCGCCTCTGCAAGTCGTCATCCCCGCGAAAGCGGGGATCCAGAGACTTCAGCGCCATGCCTGGACGAAGCCCTGGGTTCCCGCTTTCGCGGGAACGACGATAGGTGGGTTTCGCGGCGCCTCTCCAATCCGTCATCCCCGCGAAAGCGGGGATCCAGAGACTTCAGCGCCGTGCCTGGATGAAGCCCTGGATGCCCGCCTTCGCGGGCATGACGACGGGTGGGTTTCGCCGCGCCCTGCCCGCCTCAACCGAGCAACGAATACGGCCCGCCCTTCTCCAACGCCCGCTGATACGCCGGCCGCGCGCGGATGCGCTCGACGAACGCCTGCATGCGCGGCCGTTCGCCGCCGGCGCGCGCCGCCGCGGCTTCGACCGGAAAGCTCATCTGGATGTCGGCGGCGGTGAAACGGTCGCCGGCGAACCACTCGCGCTTGCCCAGCTCGCTCTCGATATAGCCCAGGTGCAGCGCCAGCTGCGGCCCGACGAAGGACTGCATCGCCTTGTCGGCGATGCCGCGCGCGACCGGCTTGACGAAGAACGGCATCGGCGCGGACTTGATCCGCGAGAACACCAGGCTCAGCAGCAGCGGCGGCATCGCCGAGCCTTCGGCGTAGTGCATCCAGTAGCGGTAGCGCTGGCGCTCCTCGCCGTCCAGCGGCTGCAGCGGCGGCGACACCCGCTGCTCGCTGTCGTAGCGCTCGCACAGCGTTTCGATGATCGCCGCCGACTCGGCCAGCACCTGCCCGTCGAGTTCCACCAGCGGCGACTTGCCCAACGGGTGGATCGCGCGCAGTTCCGGCGGCGCCAGCATCGTCTTGGGATCGCGCTGGTAGCGGACCACCTGGTACGGCAGCTCCAGTTCCTCCAGCAGCCACAGCACGCGCTGGGAGCGGGAGTTGTTGAGGTGGTGGACTGTGATCATGGCCGGCGCCGTCGGTGGGAGGATGCGCGCATGGTAGCCGGCGCGCCGCCGCCGTGCAGATCAGCCGCGGCTGACGATCAATTGCGCGGTCAGACGCTGCTTCCACAGCTCGACATCGCCTTCGACCCACGGACACTCGGCGCGGAAGTTGTCCCAATCGACCGACCAGGAGCCGACCTCGGGCAAGGCGCCCTCGGGCCAGCCGCGGTAATCCGGCGTACTGCTCAGAGCCTCGACGAACAGCGAAAGCGGCATAGTGCAGCGCTCGGCCAGCAGCACCGCGTCGTAAAGATCCTTGCCCTGCGGCCACATGTCGGTCTGCAGCCATACCAGTTTCCATGCCAGCGACAATTCGGCGGTGGCGCCCAACAGCGACACCGGCTCGCCTTCGTTCAGCGGTATTTCGACCGTTGCCGGCGGCTGCGGCAACGCTTCGCAGAACACGAAGTCGAGCTGGATCTGGCCCTCGGGCAGATCGTCCAGCGACCACACGATGGTCATGCGCCGGCCTTCGGCGCGTTCGTAAGCCCAGATATCGTCGTGAGCGACGCGGTCGAAGTGGATGCGCACCGGACCGATGTCGCGACGCTGGGTCAACAGCGTGGCCAGGTCCCGCAGCATCAGTACGGCTGCGGGATCGTCGGCCTTGAGTTCGGGCGGCAACACGATCCAGTCGATATCGCCGGGCGGCCGGGCACCGTCGCCGAGGTACGCGTGCAGCAGGACGCTGCCTCGCAACACCAACTTGTCCCGCCAGGGCGAGCCGGCGATGGCGCTCAGCATCTGCGCCAACACCGAGGCCCGAGCCGCGTACCAGCGGCGTCGATCCTCGTCGTTGGAGAAGATCGGGTCGCCGGTGCGGAAGGCATCGTTGTGATGCCGCAGCGCCGGGTCGAACAAGTCCGGCCGCCCTTGGCCGTTGAGCTGAGTGCTCAGCGGATAGCGGATTTCGCGCGTCCGCGCGGGACGCTGCGGCGGACCCCAGTTTTTGCCGGAGGTCGCCGGCTGTTCCCCCGCAACGAGGGCGTCGACCAGCTTATCGCTTCCCGCGCTGAGCCAGCGGCCCATCCGTTGCCAAATCGATCCAGCCATCGTCCACCGCCAGGTTGTCGTCGTACACCACGTATTCGGTTTCCACGCCGAGGCGGCGCAGGCCCGCACCATCCAGCACATCGAGCAGCGCGCGCAGTTCGGCATAGGCCCGTCGCAGGCCGCCGTGGCTGCGCTGGGTGACGAAGCGCTGGTCGAGCCCGTCCTCGCGCGTGCGCAAGGCGTTGCGCGACAGGTGCGCGCTGTGTCCGCGCACCCGTTCGGCCAGTTCCGTCAGGTCCGCGCCGGCTTCGAGCAGCAGTTTGATATGGCTTTCGAAATAGCGGCCGGCCACTGCCTGCGCATCGTCCTGCGGCACGTCGCGATTGCCCGGCGCCGCCTCGATCTTGATCCGCAGCGGCTGCATCCCGTGCGCGCGCAACTGCGCCGCGACCGCGTCGGCCTGCGCGCGCTGCCGGGCGAAATCGCCGCGGCCGCGCCAGCTCAACATCGGCTGGAACGCGCGCACGCCGCGCGCGAGCTCGATGTGCAGGCATTTGAAGCCGTGCGCCGCGGCGAAACGCTGCAAGGCGCCGGCATGATCGGCGGCGACGGTCAGATGGGTTTCGAACTCGCCGTCGAAGCCGGGCGCGGCCTCGACGCCGGCGACGGGCGCCGGCGCGGTGCGGTCCTTGGCGAAGGCGGTGTCCATGAGCGGATCGTCGGCGGGCGCGGTCGCGCGCACTGGCTTGCGGCGGCTGAGGATATCAGCGCCGCGGCGCGTTTTACGGCCCACCGCCGCGTCCGCAACCGCCGCGGATCGGAAGACGAACGGTCGCAGCGGCCGCCGCGCACATGACGCCGCCGGCCTTCGGCCGCACAATGCGCATCGCTTCCCTGCCCGCCCGCCATGACCGACACCCCCGCCGCACCGCCGGAAACGCCGCAGGCCGCCGCAGCGCAGATCTGGGTCGACGCCGACGCCTGCCCCGTGGTCATCAAGGACATCCTGTTCCGCGCCGCCGAGCGCGCGCAGATTCCGCTGACGCTCGTCGCCAATCAGTGGCTGCGCACGCCGCCGTCGCGCTGGATCGGCGCGATCCAGGTGCCGTCAGGAGCGGACGTGGCCGATACCGAGATCGTGCAGCGGCTCGCGGCCGGCGATCTGGTCGTGACCCAGGACATTCCGCTGGCCTCGCTGGCGCTGGCCAAGGGCGCGGTCGCGCTGAATCCGCGCGGCGACCTGTACACCCGCGACAACATCGCCGAGCGCCTGTCGATCCGCAATTTCATGGAGGAACTGCGCGGCGCCGGGGTCCAGACCGGCGGCCCGCCGGCGCTGCACGCGCGCGATCGCCAAGCGTTCGCGGCGCAGTTGGATCGCTGGCTGGCGCGGCGCAAGCGCTGAGCCGACTCAGCCCTTTCGCGCCGCGACCAGCCGCGCGCACGCGGCCACCGCGACCAAACCCACGCCGAGCAGCGCGAACGCCGCCGGCAGGCTGCTGATCTTGGCGATCCAGCCGATCCCGGCCGGGCCGATCAAAATGCCGGCATAACCCAGCGTGCTGACCGCGGAGATCGCCGCGCCGGCCGGCATCGCCTTCTGGTTGCCGGCGGCGGTGAACAGGATCGGCACGATGTTCGAGCAGCCCAGCCCGATCAGGGCGAAGCCCAGCAACGTCGCGCCGACCCACGGCAACAGCGCCGCCAACGCGAAGCCGGCCGCGGCGCAGACGCCGCCGAGCGCCAGCACCGGGCGCGCGCCGAAACGCTGGACGATGCGGTCGCCGTTGAAGCGGCCGATGGTCATCGCCAACGCGAACACCGCATAGCCCAGGCCGCCGGCGCTGGCCTCGACGCCGCGCTGCGAGACCAGCAGCAGCGCGCTCCAGTCCAGCATCGCGCCTTCGGCCAGGAACACGATGAAGCACAGCGCGCCGACCAGGATCACGATGCCGTGCGGCAGCACGAACATCGAACCGCCGTGGCCGTCGTCGCCGTAGCGCAACAGGCCGCGGCTGCCGGCCAGCATCAGCAGCGCCAGCAGCACCGCCACGCTGAGCGCGGCGATCAGCGGCGTCGCCTGCAGCCACAGCAAGGCGCTGGCCAGGGCCGCGCCGGCGATGCCGCCGACGCTGAAAAAGCCGTGGAAACCCGACATCAGCGCGCGCCCGCTGGCTTTCTCGACCACCACCGCCTGGATGTTGATCGCCACGTCGATCGCGCCGATCGCCGCGCCGAACGCGAACAGCGCCAGGGCCATGCCGGCGACGGTATCCAGGTGCGCGAGCAACGGCAGGGTCGCGGCGACCGCGGCGCTGGCCAGCAGGATCACCTTGCGGCAGCCGACCCGCGCGGCCAGCGCGCCGGTCAGCGGCATCGTAGTCATCGAACCGGCGCCCAGGGCCAGCAGCAACAGGCCCAGGGTGGCTTCGTCGACGCCGGTGCGGGCCTTGGCGTAAGGCACCAGCGGCGCCCACGCCGCCATCGCCAGGCCGGCGATGAAGAAGGCGATGCGGGTCGACAGGCGTTCCAGCGCGCCGATGGTTTCGCCGCGGGCGGCGGCGGGGGCCGGGACGGTTTGCGAATCGCTCATGAGGGGTCTCGTCGATGCTTGAAGTTCGAGGTTCGGTTTGCGGCGATCCGAGAAAAAGCGTCGGGACTGAAGCCCCTCCCACGGTGGAGGGGTGCAGCGCGAGGCTGCCGTGGGAGGGACTTCAGTCGCGACGCTTTCGGTTCCGCTGCGATGCTGCCGACGGCGCGCGCGCCGCAACGCGCGCCGCCTGCACAGTCACTGCATCGGCTGCGCGCGCAACACCCGCGCGCCCTTGGCCGCGAACGCGCGCGCCTGCGCGGCATCGCCGTCGTGTTCGATCACCAGCGCCGACACCGCGTCGGCGGCCAGCACGGTGAACGGCGCGGCGGTGCCGAACTTGTCGTCGGTGACCACCACCGCGACCGCGCGCGCGGCGTGGGCCGCGGCCTGCTTGAACTGCGCGTCTTCGTAATCGCGCGCGCTGATGCCGGCCTCGTGGTCGGCGCCGCAGACGCCGAGGAAGTACCAGTCGCTGCGGATCGCCTCGACCTCGCGCAAGGCGCCGGCGCCGAGCGCGGCGCCGATGCGCGGCTCGATCCGGCCGCCGATGGCGATCAGTTGCAGATCCTCGCGCGGCGCCAGCAGGGCGGCGATGGCCGGGGCGTTGGTGGCGACGGTCAGGCCGAAGTCGGCCGGCAGCGCCTGGGCGATGGCGATGTTGGTCGAGCCGGCGTCGAGGAACAGCACCTGGCCGCGCTCGATCAGGCCGACCGCGGTACGCGCCAGCGCGGCCTTGCGGCCCGGCGCCTGGGTCTGGCGCTGGGCCAGGGTGCCGCGGTCCGGCGCCAGCGGCAGCGCGCCGCCGTAGACCCGCCGGCACTGCCCGGCCGCGGCCATCTCGCGCAGGTCGCGGCGGATGGTGTCGTGCGACACCTCCAGTTCGCGCGCCAGATCGACCGCGATGACCCGGCCCTGGGCCAGCAGGCGCTCCAGGATCAGGCGGTGGCGTTGCTGCGGCAGCAGTTCCTCGGCGGACATCGGCGGCTCCAGGCGGTTCGGGCTTCGGCGGTTCGGGTTTCGACGCTTCACGATTCGACGCAATCGTGCACAAACGTGCAGCCGCGTGCAAGCACGGGTCTGGCAGCGCCCCCAAACCGGCAAATGCGGCACAGCCCGTCCGGCGCCGCCGATGCGCCCGCCACCGCGTCCGCACGCCCGAGCCCTCGCGCAGACGGCTGCGGTTTCCCAGCGGTTTCGCCGCGCCGCGCGCACGGCGACCCCGCGACGGCGCGATCGCGGCCCTGCCCCATTCATTGAGCCGTAGCTCCACCCGCATCGGAGTAAACTGGTCGGTCATCCGACCGGCTCTGCCGGCGCTGCCAGAGAATCGCCATGAGCGCCGACACGCCCAGCGACACCGCGACCCCCAACACCCCCAAATTCACCGACCTCGCCCTGTCCGAGCCGCTGCTGCGCGCGCTGGCCGACGTCGGCTACGAATCGCCCTCGCCGATCCAGGCCGCCACCATCCCGCCGCTGCTGGAAGGCCGCGACGTGCTCGGCCAGGCCCAGACCGGCACCGGCAAGACCGCGGCGTTCGCGCTGCCGATCCTGGCCCAGATCGATCCCAGGCAGTACAAGCCGCAGGCGCTGGTGCTGGCGCCGACGCGCGAGCTGGCGATCCAGGTCGCCGAAGCTTTCCAGAAGTACGCCACCCACCTGCCCGGCTTCCACGTGCTGCCGATCTACGGCGGCCAGAGCTACTACCCGCAGCTGCAGGCGCTCAAGCGCGGCGTGCATGTGGTCGTCGGCACCCCCGGCCGGGTCATCGACCACCTGGAACGCGGCTCGCTGGACCTGTCCGAACTGCGCTGCCTGGTGCTCGACGAAGCCGACGAAATGCTGCGCATGGGCTTCATCGACGACGTCGAGAACGTGCTCAAGAAGACTCCGGACACGCGCCAGGTCGCGTTGTTCTCGGCGACCATGCCGCCGCAGATCAAGCGCATCGCCCAGACCTATCTCAAGAGCCCGGTCGAAATCGCGATCAAGTCGACCACCGCCACCGCGGCCAACATCCGCCAGCGCTATTGGTCGGTCAGCGGCGTGCACAAGCTCGATGCGCTGACCCGCATCCTCGAAGCCGAAGCCTTCGACGCGATGATCGTGTTCTCGCGCACCAAGCTCGGCACCGAGGAACTCGCCGAGAAGCTGTCGGCGCGCGGCATCTCGGCCGCGGCGATCAACGGCGACGTGCAGCAGGCGCAGCGCGAGAAGACCATCCAGAACCTCAAGGACGGCAAGATCGACGTGCTGGTCGCCACCGACGTGGCCGCGCGCGGCCTCGACGTGGAACGCATCAGCCACGTGCTGAACTACGACATTCCCTACGACACCGAGAGCTACGTCCACCGCATCGGCCGCACCGGCCGCGCCGGGCGCAAGGGCGAGGCGATCTTGTTCGTGACCCCGCGCGAGCGCGGCATGCTGCGCGCGATCGAGCGCGCCACCCGCCAGCCGATCGAGCCGATGGAGCTGCCGAGCGTGGAGACGGTCAACGAGCAGCGCGTCTCGCGCTTCCTCGGCCGCATCACCGAAGCGCTGGACGGCCAGGACCTGAGCCTGTTCCGCGACCTGGTCGAACGCTACGAGCGCGAGAAGAACGTGCCGGCGGTCGAGATCGCCGCGGCGCTGGCCAAGCTGGTGCAGGGCGACAACCCGCTGCTGCTGACGCCGCCGCCGGCGCTGCCGAAGTATTCCCGCGACGAGCGCGACGGCCCGCGCGAGCACCGCGGCCAGGCCACGCGCAAGTTCATCGAGCGCGACAACGCGTCGAATTCGGGCGCGCACCGCCGCGAGTTCCGCGACGACGGCCGTCGCGACGACAGCCGCGCCGCGCGGCCGGCGCGCGACGAACGTCCGGCGCCGCACCGCCACGAGGACCGCCAGTTCACTCCGCCGAGCGCGTCGCGTCCGCCGGTCAACCGCGCCGAGTCGTTCTTCGACGACGACGCGCCCGCGCCGCGTCCCGCGCGCAGCGAGCGCGCGCCGGCGCGCGAGGGCGACGTCGGCATGGAGACCTTCCGCATCGAAGTCGGCCATTCGCACGGCGTGCAGCCCGGCAACATCGTCGGCGCGATCGCCAACGAGGCCGACCTGGAAAGCCGCTACATCGGCCGCATCGACATCCGCGACGAGTACACCCTGGTCGATCTGCCCGAAGGCATGCCGCGCGAGCTGATGGAGCACCTCAAAAAGGTGCGCGTGGCGGGACAGCCGCTGCGCATCCAGCGCGCCACCCCGGGCGACGCCGAAGGCGGCCGCAGCGGCCGCGGCGCCGGCCGTCCGGGCGGCCCGGGTCCGCGCGGGCCCAAGCCGCACGGCGCCGGGCCGCGCAAGCCGCCGTTCAAGCCGCGCGGGCCGCGCTGAGGCGCGCGCGGGGCGAACGCCAGGCCGAGCCGGCGCCCGCCCTGCGAAATCCCGGGAACGTCATCCCCGCGAACGCGGGGAGCCAGAGACCTCAGGCGTTCTCGCACGAAAAGCCCTGGATCCCCGCGTTCGCGGGGATGACGGCGTGAAGCGGCGCGAGTGAACCGCGGCGGCGCCCTGCCGGAAAACGGCGCCCCAACCAAAAACCAGAAGTCATAAGCCGCAACGCCCCACAACCCCGCGCGCTTTGGCATAGTCGCAGGCGTAAGCCGCCGCTACGCCGCTCATGTCCCGCATCCTGGTCTTCCAACACGTCGCCGCCGAACCGCTGGGTACGCTCGATCCGCTGATCCGTCGCCGCGGCCACCGCATCCGTTTCGTCAATTTCGACCGCGATCCCGGCGCCGAGCCGAACCTGGAGCGCTATCGCGGCCTGATCGTGCTCGGCGGCCCGATGAACGTCGAAGACCGCGCCGCGCGTCCGCACCTGTCCACCGAGCTGCGCGCGATCGAATCCATGCTCGAACAGGGCAAGCCGGTGCTCGGCATCTGCCTCGGCGCGCAGTTGCTCGCGCACGTGCTCGGCGCGCCGGTGCGCAGGCATCACGTGCCCGAGATCGGCTGGTATCCGCTGCACAGCACCGACGCCGGCCGCGACGACCCGGTGCTGGCCCCGCTGGCCGGCGCCGCGCCGGTGTTCCAGTGGCATCGCTACAGTTTCGAAATCCCGGCCGGCGCGCAGCATCTGGCCCGCACCGACACCTGCGAGCAGCAGGCCTTCCGCTGGGGCGACAACGCCTACGGTTTCCAGTTCCACCTGGAGATGGACGTGCCGCTGATCGAGCGCTGGCTGGCCAATCCGGCCTATCGCGCCGAACTGGCCGAACTCGGCCACGGCACCAGCGAGGACGCGATCCGCGCGCTGACCGCGCAGCACATCGCCGGCATGCAGCAGCGCGCCGACGCGGTGTTCAACAACTTCCTCGACCTGATCGGCCGCCCGCAGCGCCGCTACACCCTGCCCTCGCGCGAGTGGGTCTAGGCCCTGGTGGCCTCCCTGTAGGAGCGGCGCAAGCCGCGACCGCGAAAACCGAACTACGCCGCCGCTGCACCTACCCACGACAACGAAGCGCGACCGACCGCCGCCCGCGCTACAACCCCAACCCGCTCTCGAACCGCCGCTCGCGCCCATCCACCGGATCGACGAACCGCAGCGACTGCGCCAGCAACTTGAGCGGCCGCGCGAAATCCTCGTCGTCGCCCTGCGCCTGGAGCGGATAGAAACGATCGCCGAGGATCGGCGCGCCCAGCGCGGCCATATGCACGCGCAGTTGATGCTTGCGCCCGGTAACCGGCCGCAAGGCGTAAGTCCACGCTTCGTCCTGGCGAGCGACGACCTCGATTTTGGTCTCGCTGTTGGCCTCGCCCGCGACCTCGCGCATCAGGAAGAACGGCTCGCCCGCTTCGATCCGCGAACGCCGCAGCAACGGAAACGCCAGCCCCGGCAGCGGCGGCGCCAGCGCCAGATAGCGCTTGTCGATGCGGCGTTCGCGGAACAGCGCCTGATACGCGCCGCGGCTGCCGCGTTCGCGCGAGAACAGCACCAGCCCGGCGGTGGCCGCGTCGAGACGGTGCAGCGGCGCGAGATCGAGCTCGCCGTAGCGGCGCTGCAACCGCCCCAGCAGGGTTTCGGCGACGAAACGCCCGGCCGGCGCGACCGGCAGGAAGTGCGGCTTGTCGACCACCAGCAAGCGCTCGTCGGCGTGGACGATGCGTTCTTCGAACGGAATCCGCGGCTCGCGCTCGACCTCGCGGAAGTACAGGATCTCAAGACCCGCGCGATACGGATCCTCGGCCCGCAGCGGCCGCGCGTCGCGCGCGTCGAGCACGCGGCCGCGGGCGAAGCGCTCGCGCCAGCGCTCGCGGCCGATCGCCGGGAAACGCGCGCACACGCCGTCGAGCAGATTCGTCCACGGCCCCGGCGGCAATTGCAGGCGGCTCGGCGGGACCGAGTCGGCCGATGCGGCGTCGGCCGGGCCTGGGTCGAACGGCGCATCCGGCGGAAGATTCGGCATGCGACCATCATCGCTCACTTCGTCCGCCGGCGCGGCCACCGCGGCCACCGCGGCGACGGCCGCGGCTGCGACCATTCCGCCCGAGACGATCACGCCTGCACCGATGACGATCCCGACCGCAGCCTCCGCCGACTTCAACCCCGCGCAGCAACCGACCGAACAGCGCGTGGAACTCATCGACGCCCTGCGCGGCTTCGCCCTGGCCGGCGTGCTGCTGTCGAACCTGCGCGATTTCAGCCTGTACACCTTGATCGAGGACAGCGCGCCGACGCTGTGGCCGGGCGAGCGCTGGTTGCAGATGGCGCTGGCCGCGTTGCTCGACGCCAAGGCCATGACCGTGTTCGCGCTGCTGTTCGGCGTCGGCTTCGCCTTGCAGCTCGAACGCGCCGAAAACAGCGCGCAGGCGCGCCGCCGCTACGCCTGGCGGCTGTGCCTGCTGCTCGGTTTCGGGCTGATCCACGCGGCGTTCTGGTACGGCGACATCCTGCGCTACTACGCGCTGCTGGGCCTGTTGCTGCTGCCGCTGGCGCGCTGGCGGCCGGCGGCGCTGGCCGCGCTCGGCGTGCTGGTCGCGGTGTTCGCCAGCGCCGCGCTGCAACCGTGGATGAAACCGTGGACCGCGCAATTCGTCCCCGCCGCGCAGGCCGCGGCCGCGGCGCGCGAGGCCTTCGCGTCGCCGCAGTGGACGACGATGCTGGCCGGCAACCGCGACTACGACCTGTGGGTGCACGCGACTGCGTGGAGCCTGCCGTTGTTCGCCCTCGGCCGGCTGCTGCTGGGCATGGCGATCGGCCGCGCCGGCTGGTTGCAGCGGCCGCAGCGGCATCTGCGCGCATGGCGCCGCCTGTGCGCCTGGAGCCTGCCGGTCGGGCTGGTCCTGGCCGTGTACTTCCTGTTCCGCGATTTCGCCGGCCTCGGCCCGGAATTGTTCGGCCTGCAAGGCGGCGCGGCGCGCGCGTTGAGCCGGCTGTTGCGCAATATCGCCTACCTCTCGCTCGGCCTGGGCTATGTCGCCGCGTTCGTGCTGCTGTTCCAGCAGCCGCGCGCGCGCCGCTGGCTGGCCTGGCTGGCGCCGGTAGGACGCATGGCGCTGAGCAACTACCTGGCCCAGACCGTGTTCGGCCTGGCCCTGTTCTACGGCATCGGCCTGGGCCTGGGGCCGCGCTACGGCCTGAGCGGCGCAGTGGTCGCGTTCGTCGCGGTATTCGCCGCGCAGACTGCGCTGAGCCACTGGTGGCTGCGGCGCTTCCGCTACGGCCCGCTGGAATGGCTGTGGCGCTGCCTGACCTATCGCCGCGCGCTGCCGCTGCGGCGCGCGCCGGCCGCGGCCGCGACCCCGGCGCCGGCCGCGCGCGGGTAGAATGCGCGCTGTTTCCCGCAGGCCCGGCCAATGGCGACCAACGCCACCATCGTCAAGATCGAACTGCAAATCAGCGATATGGACCGGCACTACTACGCCGGCCACGCCCTGACCCTGGCCCAGCACCCGTCGGAAACGCCGCAGCGGCTGATGGTGCGCACGCTGGCCTTCGCCCTGAACGCGCACGAGCGGCTCGAATTCGGCCCCGGCCTCAGCGCCGAGGGCGAGGAACCGGAAATCGCGTTGCGCGACTACACCGGCGACATCGAACTGTGGATCGACGTCGGCCAGCCCGACGAATCGCGCATCCGCAAGGCCTGCGGGCGCTCGCGCCAGGTCGTGGTGGTCAACTACGGCGGCAACGCGGCCGACATCTGGTGGGACAAGAACGGCAACGCGCTGCAACGTCTGAAAAACCTTACCGTGATCGACATCGGCAGCGCCGACGTCGAGGCGATGGCGGCGATGGTCGAGCGCAGCTTCCGCCTGGATTGCCAGATCCAGGACGGCGAAGTGGCCCTGACCACCGACAAGGCCAGCCTGAGCCTGACCCCGCGCCTGCGCCTGCAATCGGCCGCGCGGGCGGCCTGAAGTGGCGGAACGTTTCGACGCGCTGATCGTCGGCGGCGGCGCCGCCGGGCTGATGTGCGCGCTGACCGCCGGCCGCCGCGGCCGCCGCGTGCTGCTGATCGAGCACGCCAACAAGGTCGGCAAGAAGATCCTGATGTCGGGCGGCGGCCGCTGCAATTTCACCAACACCGGCGCCGGCCCCGGCAACTACCTCTCGACCAACCCACATTTCTGCAAGTCGGCGCTGGCGCGCTACACGCCGTGGGATTTCATCGCGATGGTCGAGCGCCACCGCATCGCCTATCACGAGAAGGAACTCGGCCAGCTGTTCTGCGACCTCTCGTCGAAGCTGATCGTGAAGATGTTGGTCGACGAGTGCGAGGCGGCCGGCGTGCGCATCGCAACGGGTTGCTCGATCGAACGCATCGCGCACGAGGACGGCGGCGACTTCCGCGCGCACACCGCGCACGGCGCGTTCGCCGCGCCGTCGCTGGTGATCGCCAGCGGCGGCTTGTCGATCCCGAGCATGGGCGCGAGCGGCTTCGGCTACGAACTCGCGCGGCGCTTCGGCCACGAACTGCTGCCGACCCGCGCGGGGCTGGTGCCGCTGACGCTCAGCGGAAAACATCAGGAGCGTTTGGCCGATCTCAGCGGCGTGGCCTTGCCGGTGACCGCCAGCTGCAACGGTCGCGACTTCAGCAACCAGATGCTGATCACCCACCGCGGCGTCAGCGGCCCGTCGATCCTGCAGATTTCCTCGTACTGGCAGCCCGGCGACGACCTGCGCCTGGACCTGCTGCCGGGCCGCGACGCGCTCGACTGGCTGCAGCGGCAGCAGCGCGAACGGCCCGCGGCGGAGCTCAAGACCGTGCTCGGTGACGTCCTGCCCAAGCGCTTCGCCCAGCGCCTGTGCGAGCACTGGCTGCACAACAAGCCGGTCAAGCAGTACAACCTGCCCGAGCTCAAGCAACTCGCGGCGACCTTGTCGGCGTGGCCGCTGGTCGCCAGCGGCACCGAGGGCTACCGCACCGCCGAGGTGACTCTGGGCGGCGTCGACACCGATGCGGTGTCGTCGAGCACGATGCAGTCCAAGCGCGTGCCGGGGCTGTATTTCATCGGCGAGGTGCTGGACGTGACCGGTTGGCTCGGCGGCTACAACTTCCAGTGGGCGTGGGCGTCGGGCAACGCGGCCGGCCTCGCGATTTGATCGGTAGATTCCTGTAGGAGCGGCGCGAGCCGCGACTGCGCCGTGTCCGTTCGCGGCGAAAGTTTCGCCGTAGTTGCGTTGCCGCGGTCGCGGCTCGCGCCGCTCCTACAAAAGCGGCTCAATCGTTCTCGACCGCCTCGCCGAACAGATCGTGCTCGTCGCTGCCCATGATCTCCACGTCGAC
Organism: Lysobacter enzymogenes; assembly: GCF_017355525.1. Taxonomy (NCBI): domain Bacteria; kingdom Pseudomonadati; phylum Pseudomonadota; class Gammaproteobacteria; order Lysobacterales; family Lysobacteraceae; genus Lysobacter; species Lysobacter enzymogenes. Next base: position 1,621,887 of record NZ_CP067395.1, read on the forward strand.
GAACTGGCCCACGCGCAAACCTGCGCTCTCGCCGTTCTGGATCTGCACCAGCCCGTCGATCTCCGGCGCATCCGCCATCGAGCGCGCGATCGCCAGTTCGCCGTCGATCGCATCGACCAGGCAGCGCTGCACGCTGCCGACCTTGGCCTCGAGCTTGGCCGCGGAAATCTCCGCCTGCCGCTCCATGAAACGCGCCAGCCGCTCCTGCTTGACCTCCTCGGCGACCGGGTCCGGCAGATCGTTGGCCTTGGCGCCGTCGACCGGCGAATAGGCGAACGCGCCGACGCGGTCGAGCTGGGCTTCGTCGAGGAAGTCCAGCAGCTCCTCGAACTCGGCTTCGGTCTCGCCCGGGAAGCCGACGATGAAGGTGCTGCGGATGGCGATGTCCGGCGCGATCGAACGCCAGCGCTGGATCCGCTCCAGGGTCTTGTCGACCGCGCCCGGGCGCTTCATCAGCTTGAGCACGCGCGGGCTGGCGTGCTGGAACGGGATGTCCAGGTACGGCAGCAGCTTGGGCATGCCGTTGGCGCCGGTTTCGGCCATCAGCGCGATGATTTCGTCGACGTGCGGATACGGATACACGTAATGCAGGCGGGTCCAGATGCCGAGCTCGCTGAGGCCTTCGCACAGCGCCTTCATCCGGGTCTGGTAGCCCTTGCCGCGCCACTGGCGCTCGGCGTACTTCACGTCGACGCCGTAGGCCGAGGTGTCCTGCGAGATCACCAGCAGTTCCTTGACCCCGCCCATCGCGAGTTTTTCGGCCTCGCGCAGCACGTCGTCGACCGGGCGCGAGACCAGGTCGCCGCGCATCGACGGGATGATGCAGAAGCTGCAACGGTGGTTGCAGCCTTCGGAAATCTTCAGGTAGGCGTAATGCTTCGGGGTCAGCTTGACGCCGATGCCCTCGTCGCGGCGCGGCACCAGGTCGACGAACGGGTCGTGCTTGGGCGGCAGCACCGAATGCACCGCGCTCATCACGCTGCCGTAGTCCTGCGGGCCGCTGATCGAGAGCACGTCCGGGTGCGCTTCGCGGATCAGCTCCGAACGCTTGCCCAGGCAGCCGGTGACGATGACCTTGCCGTTCTCGGCGATCGCCTCGCCGATCGCGTCCAGCGATTCGGTCACCGCCGAGTCGATGAAGCCGCAGGTGTTGACCACGACCACGTCGGCGTCGTCGTAGCTCTGGACGATGTCGTAGCCCTCGACCCGCAGTTGGGTGAGGATGCGTTCGGAGTCGACCAAGGCCTTGGGACAGCCCAGGCTGACGAAACCGACTTTGGGATTGGCGGGGGCGCTGGCGGACATGCTGGCGGGAGAACCTGATGAATGGAGCTGAACGAACGCGGCGGGCCGGCGGGGCGAGCCTGGGCGTGCGGCGGCGAAAGGACGAGGGTCGGGGCGCGAAACCCGCTCGGGGGCGCGGATTATAGCCTGCGGGGCTAAACTGCCTGCGAATCGGTTGCATCCGCAGCGGATGCAGGCCCGCTCGATCACATCCGCACAAGGAGCATCCCCCCATGGCTCATTGGATCGACCTGGACACCCCCGCCGGCCCGGTGCGGGCCTGGCGCGCCGACCCCGGCGGCGTGCCGCTCGGCGGCGTGGTGGTCCTGCAGGAAATCTTCGGCGTCAACGAACACATCCGCGCGGTCGCCGAACGCTTCGCGCAGGCCGGCTACGCGGCCCTGGCCCCGGCCCTGTTCGACCCGGTCGAGCGCGGGGTCGAACTGGCCTACGCCAAGGACGATTACGCCCGCGGCGTCGAACTGCGCAACGCGCTCGGCTTCGACCGCGCCAGCGACATCGTCGGCGCCGCCGCGCACCTGCTGCAGAGCGAGGGCCTGCGCACCGGCGCGGTCGGCTTCTGCTGGGGCGGGACCCTGGCCTTCCTCGGCAACACCCGTCACGGCCTGCCGGCGGTGAGCTACTACGGCTCGCGCACCGTGCCGTTCCTCGACGAAGCGCTGCGCGCGCCGATGCTGTTCCACTTCGGCCGCCGCGACGCCAGCATTCCGCCGGAGGCGATCGAGCAGCACCGTCAGGCGCTGCCGAACGCGCCGATCCATCTCTACGACGCCGACCACGCCTTCAACCGCGACATCGGCGACCACTTCGAACCGGCCAGCGCCGCGCTGGCCTGGACCCGCACCCTCGACTTCCTCGCGGACGCGCTGAAATGAATCCCTGGCACCTGCACCCGCAACTGGCCGACGACACCCATCCGGTGGCGCAGTTCGAACTGTGCGAGCTGCGGCTGATGGACGATGCCAACCATCCGTGGCTGATCCTGGTGCCCAAGGTCGACGGCGCGGTCGAGCTGATCGATCTGAGCGAAGACCAGCAGCAGACCCTGACCCGCGAAATCGCCGCGACCAGCCGCGCGCTGCAGGCCGCGTTCGCGCCGCACAAGCTCAACGTCGCCGCGCTCGGCAATCTGGTGCCGCAACTGCACGTGCACGTGATCGCGCGCTATCGCGAAGACATCGCCTGGCCGCGGCCGGTGTGGGGCATGGCCACCGCGCAGCCGTATTCGCCCGAAGCGCTGGTGCAGCGGCTGCGCGTGCTGCAAGGCGCGCTGGCGCGGTGAGCGCGCACGCAGGCGAGGCCGCCGCGGCGGTGGAATTCGAAGCGCTGGCCGACGACGCCTGGCTGCTGCGCCTGGGCGAACGCATCGACGATGCGCTCAACGCGCGCGTGCACGCGCTGGCCGCGCGCATCCGCGCGCAGGCGCCGGCGTGGCTGCGCGATCTGGTGCCGGCTTACGCCAGCGTGGCGGTGTTCTTCGATCCGCGCGCGGCCGATGCCGAAACCGTGCGCGGTTGGCTGCTCCGGCAGTGCGGCGAAGCGGCGCAAGGCGGCCGCGCCGCCGCCGCGGAATCGGCGCGCATCGTCGAGATTCCGGTTGCGTACGGCGGCGAGTTCGGCCCGGACCTCGATGACGCGGCGTCGCAGTTGGGTCTGGCCGCCGAGCAGTTGGTCGAGCGCCACAGCGGCGGCGAGTACCGCGTGGCGATGATCGGCTTCGCCCCCGGTTTCCCCTATCTGTCGGGCCTGGAGCCGGCGCTGGCGCTGCCGCGGCTGGCGACGCCGCGCACCCACGTCGCCGCCGGCAGCGTCGCCATCGGCGGCGCCCAGACCGGCATCTATCCGCGCCCCGGACCCGGCGGCTGGCGTCTGCTCGGGCGCACCCCGCTGCGGCTGTTCGACGCCGCGCGCGCCGCGCCGAGCCTGTTGCAGCCCGGCGACCGGGTGCGCCTGCGCGCGATCGGCGCCGACGAATTCCAGGCCCTGCACGACCAGGCCCTGCACGACCAGGCCCAGCGCGAGGACGCCGCCCGATGAACGCTGCGCAGCTCAGCCCCGGATGGATCGACGTGCTCGCGCCCGGCGCGCTGAGCTGCGTGCAGGACCTCGGCCGCGACGGCTGGCGCCACCTCGGTGTCGGCCGCGGCGGCGCGCTGGACCCGCGTTGCGCGATCCTCGCCAACGCCCTGGTCGGCAACCGCGCCGACGCCGCGGTGCTGGAACTGGCGCTGCACGGACCGAGCCTGCGCCTGCACGCGCCGACGCGGCTGGCGCTGCTCGGCGCGGCCTGCGAACTGCGCTTCGACGGGCAGGCGCTGCCGGCGGCGCGGCCGCTCGAACTGCCTGCGGGCACCGTGACCATCGGCGGCATGCGCGCCGGCGTGCGCGCGTGGCTGGCGGTGGCCGGCGGCTTCGCCGTCGAGCCGGTGCTGGGCAGCCGCGCGACCGATCTGCGCGGCGGTTTCGGCGGCCTCGCCGGGCGCGCGCTGCGCGCCGGCGACCGCCTGCCGCTGGGGCCGCAGCGCGCGCCGCGCGCGCAGACGGCGCGCGCCGGCCGCTGGTGGATCGATCCCGACTTCGGCCTCGACCCGCACGCGCCGATCCGCTATCGCCCGACCCAGGCCGCCGGCCTGGCGGAGGTCGCGGCGCGTTTCGGCGACAGCGGTTGGCGGGTCGACCCGGCCAGCAACCGCCAGGGCTTGCGCCTGAACGGCGATGCGCTCGAAACCGGCGCCGCGACGGCCAGCGGCGTGTCCGAACCGGTCGCGCCGGGCACGATCCAACTGCCCGCCGACGGCCGCCCGATCGTCTTGCTGGCCGACGCGCAGACCGTCGGCGGCTACCCGCGCCTGGGCCATGTGATCGCCGCCGACCTGCCGCGGCTGGCCCAGGCCCAGCCCCATGCGAAGCTGTATTTCCGCGCCTGCGACGCCGACGAGGCGGACCGCGCGCAGCGGCTGGCCGAGGCCGAGCTGGCGCGGTTGCGCTGGGCCATCGCCGACCGGGTCGGCGCAGGCTGACGAGCGCCGCGCGCCGCGGCGCGCGCGCATGCGTACGGCGCGTTCGAGTCGTGCCGGCCGCAACCGCCGCGTCGCCGCGGGTATACAGTATGTTTCGATTATTTGTGCATGGACGCGCTTTATATTCGGACGGCGCACGCATTGGATACACGCATTAACTGCCTGCCCTAAGCAATAAGTGCGCCAATCAGTAATAGCCGCCGCACATGTCTAGCGACAGGTTTATTGCCTGCCGTATTTTTCGGATGAATCGTTATCGACAATTGCGTGCGTTTGGCGTATTTCTGTGCCGACTTGAACGCCGGCCAATGAAGTCGGGCTAACGAAAATCCCATCGTCCTGCCTAAGCCGAAACCGGACATGACCCAAGAAGGCCCCTCGCGCGATCCGCTCGCCAAGCCGCCGGCCCCGGACGAATTCGAGTTCCCCGAAGCGACCCTGGATTCGGTGACCCAGCTCATCGTGGCCGCGCAGAACGGCCAGCCCGGCGCCTGGGACCGCGTCTACACCCTGCTCTACCGCGACCTGCACGAGGCCGCCTCGCTGCAGATCCGGCGCCGCTGGCGGCGCGGCAGCAAGCGCTCGCCGACCTCGCTGATCAACCGCACCTGGCTGCGCCTCAACCAGGACAAGCTGACCCTCAACAACCGCCAGCACCTGCTCGCGGTGCTGTCGCAGGCGATGCGCTACGCCCTGCTCGACGAAGTGCGCCGGCTCAAGCGGCTCAAGTACGAGGAAAGCTATCTGGCCGACAAGGCCGATCCGCATTACGAGCCGTCCTACGATCCGGACCTGGACCAGTTGCTGGCGATCGACCGCGCCCTGGAAGCGCTCAGCGCGGTCGAACCGCGCCTGACCCAACTGGTGGAAATGCGCTACTTCGCCGGCATGAGCGACATCGAGATCGGCGAAGTGCTGGGGCTGACCGACCGCACCATCCGCCGCGACTGGCGCAAGGCGCGCGCGTTCCTGGCCCTGCATCTCAAGACCACGCCGGACCTGGACGGCGAGGACGACGCCGCCTGAGCGGTCGTCCCCACCGCCCCGCCCGCCGCGCCGGACCGCGCGCATGAACGCTTCTTCCGCACGCGCCTTGCACCTGTTCGACGAATTCGTCGAACTGCCCGCCGCCGAGCGCGAGCGCCGGCTGGCGGCGCTGGCCGTCGCCGAACCCGACACCCATGCCGCGCTGTGCGCGCTGCTGCAGGCCGACGACGACGACGGCGGCGTGCTCGACCGCGCGCCGGCGCAGATCCTGTCCGAGCGGCGCCAACGCGACGCCGCCGCGCCGGCGCCGGCCGCTGCGGACGCCGGCCATGACGCCGACCCGGCCGGCGACGGCAGCGCCGACCTGCGCATCGGCGCGCGCCTGGGCGCATGGCGGATCGACCGCATCGTCGGCCGCGGCGGCATGGGCACGGTCTACGAAGCCCATCGCGACGACGGCGAGTATCAACAGCGCGTGGCGCTCAAATGCATCCGCGCCGAACTGGATTCGCCGCAATCGCTGGCGGCGCTGCGCGAGGAGCGCAATCTGCTCGCGCGCCTGGACCACTCCGGCATCGCCGCGCTGGTCGACGGCGGCGGCGACAGCGACGGCCGCCCTTGGTTCGCGCTGCGCTACGTCGAAGGCGAACCCATCGACGCCTGGTGCGACCGGCACGGGCTCGACGTCGCCGCGCGCGTCGACCTGCTGCTGCAGGTCTGCGACGCGGTCGCCTACGCCCATGCCCAGGGCGTGCTGCACCGCGACCTCAAGCCTTCCAACGTGCTGGTCACCGCGGACGGCCGCGCGCAGTTGCTCGACTTCGGCATGTCCGCGCGGATCGGGCCCTGGCGCGAAGCGCAATCCGAACTGGCCGCGCCGACGCCGCACTACGCCGCGCCGGAAGCGCAGTTGCGCGGCGCGCAAGGGCCGGCGACCGACCTGTACGCGCTCGGGGTGCTGACCTATCGCCTGCTGTGCGGGCGCTGGCCGACCCCGCTGCACGGCCTGCGCCCGCTGCTGCACGGCTCGGATTCGGGCGCGGCGCTGCCGATGGCGCAGTTGGCCGAAGACGCCGACGACGCCAGCGCCCGCGCGCGCGGCGCGGCCGACCCGGCGGCGCTGGCGCGGCGCCTGCGCGGCGACCTGTCCGCGGTGGCGCTCAAGGCGGTGGCCGCGCGCGCCCAGGACCGGTACCCCAGCGTCGCCGAATACGCCGACGAGCTGCGGCGCTGGCGCCAGGGCCGGCCGGTGCGGGTGCGGCCGGGGACCTGGCTGTCGCGCACGCGCAAGTGGCTGCGGCGCAACCGCGCCGCCACCGCGCTGAGCGCGACCGTGCTGGCGGCGGCGCTGGCCGGCGCCGGCACGTTGTGGTGGCAGCATCGGCAGGTGCTCGGTCAGGCCGAAGCCGGCGCGCAAGTCGGCCGGCTGTTCGCCTCCACCCTCGGCGCGGCCACCCTGTCCGGCCTGGGCAGCGCACGCTTTTCCTCGCGCGCGCTGCTGGAGAGCACCGAACGCGAACTGCGCGCGCTGCCGCTGTCCGATCAGCCCGGCGTGCGCGCGCACGCGCTGGCGACGCTGGCGCGCGGCTACGCCAAGATCGGCGACTATCGCCACGCCGCGGCCCTGGCCGCGCAAGCCCAGGACTTGGCCGACGACGACGCAGGCAGCGACGAAGACGGCTTCGTCGCCGCGACCCGGCTGGAAACCTTCAACTACACCGGCCGCTACCGCGAAGCGCTGGCGCTGGCGGACGAGCGCCTGCGGCGGCTGGACGGCGGCGATGCGGCGACGACGCAGGCGCGCATCGCCATCGGCGGCGAACGCGCGCGCGCGCTGTGGGGGGCCGGCCAGACCCGCCAGGCGCTGGCGAGCGCCGACGAACTGCTGGCGCTGGCGCGCGCGCTGGCGCCGGCGCGCGACGAACTGGTCGCGTACGCGTTGATCCTGCGCTCGGGCTTCCTGCGCGGCCTCGGCCGCCTGCCGCAGGCCGAAGCCGACGCGCAAAGCGCGCTGGCGCTGGCGCGCCCGCTCGACGCCCTGCTCGCCGACGACGCCCTGGAGCGCCTGGTCGACGTGCAGCGCGTGCGGGTGAGCCCGGCCTTCGCCGCCAGCGCCCGCGCCCTGCTCGAGGAGCGCCGCAGGCACCTGGGCCCCGACCATCCGCAGACCGCGCTGGCCGAAGCGTATTACGCGCTGAGCCGTTTCCCGTACGTGCCGCGCGCAGAAGCCGAGCGGATTCTGGCGCGGATCGAGACCGGCTACGGCCGCGAACACCCGGTCTACGCGCTTGCGCTGTCGCGCCTGGCCTGGACCGCCGCGCGCGACCGCCAGGACGAGCTGCGCATGCAGCGCGAAGCGGTGAGGCTGCTGCAACGCAGCGGTTCCGACGGCGAAATGCTGCTCAACGCGCGCACCAACCTGGCCCGCGTCCTGCTCGGGAGCAACCACGAAACCGCGCTCGATTACGGTCAGGCGCTGGAATTGCTGCGGCTCAACATCGCCGAACGGCATCGGCTGGGCCTGCCTTCGGCCAGCGACGAGTTCACGCTCGCGCTGACCCTGTCGATCGAGGGCGGCGACTCGCGCCTGGCGCTGGCGCGCCGCACGATCGACGACGCGCTGCGCAAGGCGCCGGACTATTACGCCCCCGGCGATGCGGTCAAGCTGGACTTGCTGATGTTCGGCGCGATCGTGCGCTACCGCGAAGGGCTGCGCGCGCAGGCGGACTCGGAGTTCGCCCGCTTGCTCGACGCGATCGACGCCGCGCCGGTGGCGTCGGGCAATGCGCAGGGGCGCATCGACGATGCGCGGATGGTCGCGCTGGCGTACCGCAGCGCGTACGCGTTCCAGACCTGCCGCGACGCCGACGCCTCGCGCTTCATGGAGCGGGCGATGCAGGTGGCGCAGACCGGGCCGCGACTGCGGTTCAAACTCGAAACCGCCGACCTCGCCCGCGATCTGCGCCAGGGCTGGCTGCCCGCCCGCGCGCCCTACGTCGCGCGCACCGAAGGCGATTACCGCTATCGGCCTGCGCCCAGGCGCGACGGCGAGTTGCGCCGCGGCTGCGCGCGCGACGGCGGCGCGGCCGCGAACATCGGCCGATGAGCGACGCCCTCGCCCGCGCCCTGGCCCTGTTCGACGCCTACGTCGACCTGCCCGCGGCCGAGCGCACGCGCAAGCTGGCGGCGCTGGCGGCGAGCGACCCGGCGCTGCACGCCGCGCTGCGCGACCTGCTGGATTCCGATCTCGACGAAGACGCCGGCGTGCTCGACCGCTCGCCGGCGCAGATCGTCGCCGCCCACCAGCCCCGCGGCGACGACGGCGCCGGCGACGGCGCGCGCAGCGACGGGGCGGCCGGGCGCGACGCCGAGGAGGACGAGCGCGACGACCGCCGCGTCGGCGAGCGCCTCGGCGTCTGGCGCCTGGACCGCATCCTCGGCCGCGGCGGCATGGGCACGGTCTACGCGGCCCATCGCGACGACGGCCAGTACCAGCAGCAGGTCGCGCTCAAGTGCATCCGCAGCGAGCTGGATTCGCCGGAACTGGTCGCCGCGTTCCGCGCGGAACGCAACCTGCTCGCGCGCCTGGACCATCCCGGCATCGCCGGCGTGGTCGACGGCGGCATCGACGGCGACGGCCGGCCCTGGTTCGCGTTGCGGCGGGTCGAAGGCGAGCCGATCGACGCCTGGTGCGACCGCCGCGGGCTCGACGTCGGCGCGCGCGCCGAGCTGCTGGCGCAGGCCTGCGACGCGCTCGCCTATGCGCATGCGCAAGGCATCCTGCATCGCGACATCAAGCCGTCGAACCTGCTGGTGACCGCCGACGGCCGCGTGCAGTTGCTCGACTTCGGCATCTCCACCCGCTTCGGCGGCGACGCCGACGCCGGCGCGCACCTGGCGATCACCCCCGACTACGCCGCGCCGGAAGCGCGCCAGCACGGCATCCAGGGCCCGGCCACCGACCTGTACATGCTCGGCGTGCTCAGCTACCGGCTGCTGTGCGGGCAATGGCCGACCCGGCTGCACGGCCTGCGCGAGCTGCTGCCGATCGCCGTCGGCAACGCGCCCGAGCCGATGGACCGGCTGCTCGACGACGCCGACGACGAGCTCGCCCGCCGCCGCGGCCTGGCCGACGTCGCCGCGCTGCAACGCACGCTCGGCGGCGACCTCGCCGCGGTCGCGCTCAAGGCGGTCGCGCACAAGCCGCAGGACCGCTACCCCAGCGTCGCCGAGTTCGCCCGCGACCTGCGCGCCTGGCGCGAACACCGGCCGGTCGGCGCGCGCCGCGCCGGCTGGCGCGAACGCCTCGGCAAATGGCGGCGGCGCAACCGCGCCGCGGCGACGCTGTTCGTCTCGCTGGCGCTGGTGGTGGCCGCCGGCCTCGCCGCGATCGGCTGGCAGCACCAGCGCGCCCAGCGCGAAGCGCGCGCCAGCCAGGCGGTCGGCCGCCTGTTCGCCAGCACCCTGGGCAGCGCCACCCAGAGCGGCCTGGGCAGCGCGCCGTTCTCCTCGCGCGCGCTGCTGGAACGCACCGAACGCGAGCTGCGGGCGATGCGCCTGGACGACCAGCCCGACCTGAAGGCGCGCAGCCTCGGCACCCTCGCGCGCAGCTACGCGCTGATGGGCGACTACCGGCGCGCCGAAGCGCTGGTCGCCGAAGCCCAGCGCACCCTCGGCGCCGGCGACGACCGCGACGGTTTCCTCGCCTCGACCCGGCTGTCCCTGCTGATCGCCCAGGCGCGCTACGCCGAGGCCTTGCAGCTGGCGCGCGCGCAGCTCGACGGGCTCGACGGACGCGGCGACGAAGTCGCGCGCACCTCGCGCGTCACCATCGGCGCGCAGATGGCGCTGGCGCAGTGGTATCTGGGCCGTCCGCTGGACGCGCTGGCCGCCGCCGACCGCGTGGTCGCCGAAGCCGAGCGACTCGGCCGCGGCCACGAGGAACTGCTGGCGCAGGCGCTGATCCGCCGCGCCGGCCTGCGCTACCGGCTGATGCGCGCCGCGCCGGCGGAAGCCGACGTGCGCCGCGCCATCGCCCTGGTCCGGCCGCTCAATCCGGTGCTGGCCGACGATGCGCTGGAAGTGCTGATGCGGATCGTGCAGCTGCAACCGAACCTCGACGCGCGCGAGCTGGCGCGCGAGCTGGTGCGCAACCGCACCCGCACGCTCGGCGCCGCGCATCCCAAGACCGCCTACGCCAAGCTGCGGCTGAGCGTGTTTCCCGATTCGGGCCTGTCCAAAAGCGAGATCGCCGCGGCGCTGACGACGATGCGCGAGGTCTACGGGCCGGACAATCCCCAGTACGCCTCGGCCCTGGCCAGCAGCGCCTGGGCGATCGCGCGCGACCGCGACGACGGGCTCGAACTGCAGCGCAGCGCGGTGCGCGTACTCGACCGGCACCTGCCGCCGGGCAGCGAAATGCGCGGCGCGGCGCGCTACAACCTCGCGCTGGCCTTGCTCTACGGGGCCGACGCGGCGGACGCGCGGGAGGTCGAGGAAGGCCTGGCCGCATTGCGCGAAAGCATCGCCGAAGAAGTGCGCGCCGGCCTGCCGGCGACGACCGAGCGCGCTTTGCTGGTCCAGTACCTGCTCGACCGCGGCGGCCCCGCGCAGTGGCCCGAGGCCGAACGCACGCTCGCCGATCTGCGCGCGGAAACCGTCGCCCTGTTCGGCGCCGGCAACTACCGGTTGCAGGACATCGATTACTTCCAGGCCAAGCTGAGCTTCCGCCAGGGCCGCGGCGCGCCCGCCGACGCCGGCTTCGCCCGCCTGATCGAGCGCGACCGCGCCTTCATCGACGCCGGCGGCGCCGGCCAGGGCGCGCTGACCGACTTCCAGACCCGCAGCCTGTACCTGACCCGGGCGCTGCTCTACCGCGCCGTGTACGCGCTGCGGACCTGCCGCGCGGCGCAGGCGCAGGCGTTCGCGGCGCAGGCGGTGCAGCTGAGTTCGAGCGCGCCGCTGATCGCGGCGCAGGAACGCCTGGTGGTGCGCGCCTACCTCGACGGGGTACGCCGCCGGCGACTGCCCGCCGTCGGCCACGACCTGCTCAGCGCGGCCGAGCGCGAGCGCATCGACCTCGACGTGCGCCGCTGCGGCGACGAGCGTGGGTGACGGCGCCGGCGGCGCAGCGGCGACACATGCCGAAAGTCACTGTGCAAGCGCTGCACGAGCGCACAGGATGGTCGGCCGTAACGCCCTGCCCGCGCGGCCCGTCCGCCGCGCCCGCCCTGGCCACCCGGAGACCCCTGCAATGCGATCCAGCCTGCGCCTGCTGTCCCTGTCCGCCTGCGTCGCCGCCGCGCTGATCGCCGGCTGCAAGTCCGAAACCGCCCCGCCCGCCGCCGACGCGGCCGCCGCGCCGGCCGCCGCCAAGCCCGCCGCCGGCGCCGAGTGGAACGCCGCCGTCGACGGCTTCCTGCAGGGCTATTTCGAACGCAACCCGGTCGCCGCCGCCGGCGCCGGCAAGCACGAGTTCGACGGCAAGCTGCCGGACTACTCGCCGCAGGCCTTGCAGGGCAACATCCAGTGGCTGCACCAGCAGCGCGACGCGGTGGCCGCGTTCGGCGACGACCGCCTCGACGCCGGCCAGCGCTTCCAGCGCGACTACGTGCTGGCGACCATCGACGGCCAGCTGTTCTGGCTGGAAGACTCCGGCTTCGCGACCAAGAACCCGGCCTTCTACCTCGGCGACCTGTCGCCGAGCATGTACCTGACCCGCCCCTACGCGCCGCTGGAACAGCGCATGGCCGCGTTCGCCGCGTACCAGGAAGCGCTGCCCAAGGCCGCCGAGCAGATCCGCGCCAACCTCAAGGGCCCGCTGCCGGCGACCTACATCGACCTGGGCGTGATGGGCTTCGGCGGCATGGCCCAGTTCTTCAAGACCGACGTGCCCGCCGCGTTCGCCGAGGTCAAGGACGAGGCGCTGCAAAAGCGCTTCGCCGCGTCCAACGCCAAGGCCATCGAAGCCATGCAGGGCCTGGCCGATCACCTGAGCCAGCAGAAGGCGCAGGCGACCCAGGACTTCGCCCTGGGCGCGGACAAGTACGCGCGCATGCTCAAGGCCACCGAGGGCGTCGATCTGCCGCTGGACCAGCTCAAGGCCGTCGGCGAAGCCGATCTGGCGCGCAATCTGGCCGCGCTCAAGAGCGCCTGCGAGGCCTACGCCAAGGGCCAGACGCTGCAGGCCTGCGTCGACAAGGCCGGCGCCGACAAGCCGGTCGGCGGCGCGGTCGAAGGCGCGCGCGCGCAGCTCGCGGGGCTGCGCCAGTTCGTGGTCGACAAGGACCTGGTCAGCATCCCCGGCACCGAGCAGGCCAAGGTCGAGGAAGCGCCGCCGTTCAACCGCAACAACTTCGCCTACATCGAGATTCCGGGGCCGTACGAGAAGAACCTGCCCTCGGTCTACTACATCGCCCCGCCCGATCCGAAGTGGCCCAAGGCCGAACAGGACGCGTACGTGCCGGGCAAGGCCGACCTGCTGTTCACCTCCGCGCACGAAGTCTGGCCGGGGCATTTCCTGCACTTCCTGCACGCCAACCGCTCGCAGTGGAAGTTCGCCCAGTTGTTCGTCGGCTACGCCTACACCGAAGGCTGGGCGCACTACACCGAGGAGATGATGTTCGACGCCGGCCTCGACGGCGCCACCCCGGAGATCCACATCGGCCAGCTCACCAACGCGCTGCTGCGCGACGTGCGCTATCTCTCGGCGATCGGCCTGCACACCGGCGGCATGACCGTGGCCCAGTCCGAGCAGATGTTCAAGGACAAGGCCTTCCAGGACCCCGGCAACGCCCGCCAGCAGGCCGCGCGCGGCACCTACGACCCGGCCTACCTCAACTACACCCTCGGCAAGCTGATGATCATGCAGCTGCGCGAGGACTGGACCGCGAGCCACGGCGGCCGCGCGGGCTGGAAGGCCTTCCACGACCAGTTCCTGAGCTACGGCGGCCCGCCGGTGCCGCTGGTGCGCGCGCAGATGATGGGCGGCAAGGCCGAGACCAAGCTGTGGAGCGCGCCGGCTGCGGGCGCGCCCGCTGCGGCGGCGCCGGCCGATGCCGGCGCTGCGGCCACCGCGCCGCCGGCCGCAGGCAAGGACGGCGCCGCGAAGTAAGCGCGCCGCGCAACGAATTCGATTTGGCGAGATCTTTCGCTTGGAACACGGGGCCGTTCGCGGCCCCGCTTTTTTATCCCCGGCGGGCACGGGGCGCGGCGCCGGTCCGCGACCGCGAACGGCGGATCAGAACCCCGCCAGCAGGCTGAAGCCGAAGGTCACGTCCGCGGTCGGGTAACCGCGCGGGCGGACGATCGGCGCGCCCATGAACACGTCGTAGTTCAAGCGTTTCCACGCGCCGCGCACGCCGAGCGCGCCGCCGGCGAGTTCGCGGCCGAGCAGGTCGGCGGCCGAACGCCCGCCGACCCGGCCGTAATCCAGCCCCAGGTACAGCTCCGCGCCGCCCTGCGGCAAGGCCCAGCCCAGGTCGTTGCGGACCAGCCAGCCGCGGTCGCCGAGCAGGCTGGTCTCGCCGTCGAAGCCGCGCACCGAATAGCGCCCGCCGATCGCGAAGCGGTCCTGCGGCGTCAGCGGCGTGCGGTTCCATTGCCCGCGCGCCAGACCGACGTAACGAAAGCCGCGCTCGCTCGCGCCGATGCGCAGCTTGAACGGCAGCGAGACGTTGACTTCGGCGCCGATCAGCTTCAGCCGCGAGGTGCCCTCGCCGAACGGCTGCTCCGGCGCGGCGATGGCGCCGAACGCGCCGGTGCCGCGGCGGTACGACAGATTCGCCTCCACGCTGGCCTTGCCGACGAATTCCTTGTGGTTGAGGCTCAGCTCCCAGCCGCCGACGGTGCGCCGCTGCACCTGGATTTCGGTGTCGTCGACGAAGTTGTGCGAGCCGCGGCGGAACGCGCGCAGCGCCAGCGCGGTCTTGCGCATCTGGTCGCGGTACAGCAGCCGCGACAGCCGCACCTCGGCGTTGTCGCTTTCGCCGGAATACTCGTAGGTCTGGTTGAGCCCGGCCACGGTCTGGCGATAGCCGCTGCGCGAACCGGTCAGGCTCAGCGCCCAATAGCCGTACGGCAGCGAGTAGTGCGCGGTGCGGCTGTCGGTGCCCTTGTCGGCGCCGCGAAACAGCGGGCTGGCGAGGGAATGGTTGTAGCTGACGTACAACAGGTCGTTGAGCCCGAACGGGTTGTCCAGCGACGCGGTGATCCCGCCCTGGTTGCGCCCGGTCGAATCGGTGCCGCTGTCGTCGGCGCTCAGCGTCAGCCGCCACTTCTTCGCCTGCACGTACTGCACGACCAGATCGCTGTCGCCGGGCCTGGCGTCGGCGGCGGCGGACGGTTCGATGCGGATGTCGGCATCGGCGGTCTGCGCGCGCTTGAGGTTCTCCAGCCCCTGCTCGATGTCGCGCAGGTTCAGCAGGTCGCCGGGACGCGCGGGAATCGCGCTGCGCAACAGCGCATCGGCGCCGAGCAAGGGCACGTTCGACCCGTCCTTGAGCCGGATCGCGGCGATCCGGCCGGGGACGACGGTCAAGGTCAATCGCCCCGACGCCAGGTCCTGCGGCGCGGCCAGGATCCGCGTGGTCACCCAGCCGCGCTCGATCGCGCGTTGCTGCGCGCGTTCGAGCAGGGTGTTGATCCCGGCCGTGCCGAGGCAGCGGCCGATCGGCGAGTCGTCGCGGTCGGGCCCGGACAGGTCGGCGACCGCCCATTGGAAGCGTTGCGCCTGCTCGCCGGTCAAGACGATGCGGTCGATGCGGAAGCACGGCGATTCGTTGTCGGCGATGCGCTGCGCCGGCGCCGCCGGCGTCGGCAGGCGTTCGTCGACGCTGCGTTCGTTCTGCTCGCGCAGGGCGCGTTCGCGTTCTTGCTGGCGTTGTTGCTCGATGATGGGTTGCGGGGTGGTGGCGGTCTGGGCCCAGGCCCAGCCGGGCGCGGCGACGGCGCAGACGCTCAACGCGGCGCACGCGGCCGCGCGCGCCGCGATGCGATCGGATGTGTTCAAAGTACTTCCCCTGAAAAAGGTGGTTCAAATCGGCGGGCGTCGGTGGACGCCGCCGCAAACGGCCGCAGGGCGCCGCGTCGTCGCGGCGCCGTGCGGATCGCGCCTCAGTTCTTGGACGGCGGCGGCGGCAGCGGCGGCGCGGTGCCCGGCCTCGGCGTGCCCTTGGGGACCGGGAACGGCGTCACCATCACTGTCGGCCGCGCCGTTTGCCCCTGCTTCGGCACCGCGACTTCGACCACATAGGCCTTGATCGTGTAGCCCTGCTGGAGCAGATCGTTCAAGCCTTGCGCATAGGCCTGGTCGGCGGCGCTGATCGGCTGGCCCTTGATCTTTCCGGTCGCCGCCTCGGTGATCCAGTCGCGCATCCGCGTCGGCAGATCGCCGACCCGCTGACGGTTGTCGGTGTCGGTGGTCTTGATCTCGAAGCCGCTGATGATCTTCTTGGCCGTGTCGATCTGGCCGCCGATGTAGTCGGGGCCGTTGCCGCGGCCGTTCATCAGCGAACGTCCGCCGGGCGACAACTGCTGGACGATCTCGGTGCCCAGACCGTTGGGCCCGTCGCCCCACGCGCCCAGGCGCACGCCGGCGTTTTGCCCGCTGATGCGCTGACCCTGCTCGGGCATGACGAACACGCTCGGCCCTTCGATGTCGGCCAAGGTCATCTGCCGCACTTGCCGCGCCACCTGCTGCTTCTGCAGGTCGTAGACGTTCGGCAGATCGCCGTCGCCGACGATCGGCGAGGGTTCTTGCGGCGTACGCGCGGGCGCCGGCGTCCGCGTCGACGGCCGCAGCCCGCCGACCGCGCGCACCGCGAGCGGCACGCCCGCGCTGATCGCCGACAGCGCCCAGTAGCGGGCGACGCGGTCGTCGAGCGCTTGCTTCACCGCTTCATCGCAAGCGCCGCCGCTCATGCCGACGCAGTAATCGCGACGGAACTGCGCGACCTCGGTCGCCTGCTGCACGTCGGTTCCGCCGATCGCGCCGACGCCGCCGACCGTGCCCAACTGGTGGATGTTGTTCTGCCAGCCGCGGAACACATCGGCCATGCCGCCGTAACCGAACGGAATCGCCTCGTCGATCGCGGCCGCGGTCGCGGCCTGCCCTTCCAGCGCCGCCACGCCGGCGACGTCGCCGGCGCGGATGTAGGCGCGGACCTGATCGATGTTCTGCTGCGACAACGCCATGTAGCGGCTCGCGATCGCCTTGATCTCCTCGTCGCCGCAGGCGCTGCCGCGCGCCTTGCAGGCGTCGAAGTCGCGTTTCATCTGCGCGGCCTGATCGTGCTTGAGGAAGTTCTGGCTGGTGCCGTTGCTGGCCACCGCGGCGTTGATCTCGACATCGGTGCGTCCGCCGGCGGCGGTGCCGACCGCGATCCCGAGCAGGGTCGAGCCGGTCTTCATCAACTCCTTGAACGCGACGCTGTCGCGCTTGATGCCCTGGCTTTCCAGGAACTGCGCCATCAGCGGCGCGAGTTGCTCGTTCAACGCGCCGGTGAGGAAGCCGGCCGAACCGTTGCCTTCGGCGATCTTGGCCTGGATCAACCCGGCCAGGCCGTGCAGCGCCGTCTTCTCCAGCGAGCCGTCGGCCCAGGCGGTGATCTTGCTCGGCTCCTCCTTGGCCGCCGCGGCGCGCTTGTTCTCCTGGTCCTGCAGCTCCTTGTTCAAGGCGCCGCTGATGTCGCCGATCGCGCCGGAGATCACTCCGCCGACCTTGTCGGCCAGTTCCAGCCGCTTCTGCGCTTCGGCCTGGCGCTTGGGAATCTCTGCGGCCTGCTGCAGGGTCAGGCTGTTCTTGAGCGGATCGTTCGCGGTCTTGGGATCGCGCACGGTCAGCGCGGCGACGTTGTCCGCGCTGCGCGCGTCGATCCCGGCGTCGCCGGTGCCGGTGATGGTCACGCTGCCGGGGCTGATGACGCTCAGCGTATGGCTGCGCTGCTCGCCGTCGGCCGGCAGGCCGTTGCTGCCGGCCGCCAGGTTCGAGCGCAGATTGCGGCCGGCGTTGGCCAGGAGCTGATCGCCGAGGCCGGTGCCCTGCGCATAGGCGTTGGAGCCGGAACTGAAACTCAGGTTGACGCTGCTGCTGGACGAACTGGTCGCCTGCTGGTTCTCCAGGTCGCGGCTGGTCAGGCTGGCGGTGCTCAGCCGGTTCTTGTCCGGCGTCGCGGTGCTGACGATGGCGCCGCCGACCAGATCGGTGTTGCCGCGCACGCGGATGTCGTAGCCGCCCGAGCCCGCGGTGATGCCGCTCTGGCCGCCGGCGCTGCGGTAGCTGTGGTCGACCGATTCGCTGGAGTACTTGGCGGTCACCGAGACGTATTCGCCGTAGCAGATCGGCGGAATGCACAGGCTCAGGTCGAGGCCTCGGCTGCTCTTGTCGCTGGCGTACTGGGTGACGTCCTGCAGGGTCTCGATGTTGAGATCGCGGCCGACGTCCAGCTTGACGCTCTCGCCGGCCAGCTGCGCGCCGCGCAGGTTGGTGTCGCGGCCGCTCTTGATCGACAGCGAATCGGTCGCGGTCAGGCGGGCGTTGTCGTGGACGACCTCGAAGCCGGTGGTGCGGCCGCGGCTTCCGCCCATGCTGACCTGCACGCTGACGCCGTTCTGCGAGCCGAAGCCGACCGTGGCGCCGCCGCCGAACGAGCTGCCCGAGCTGCTGCCCAGGGTCGCCGAGGTGTTCTGCGCCGCGAACAGGTTCACGTCGCGCTTGGCGTCCAGGGCGATGTCGCGCGCCTGCAGCTTGCCGCCCTGGATGTTGATGTCGCTTTCGCGCGCGGTGACGTCGATGCGGCCGGCCTGGATTTCGGTGCCGCGCTGGGTGGTGCTGAAGGTGGCGGTGTCTTCGCGGCTGCGGCTGCGGTTTTCGCTGACGCTGACGCCGAAGGCCGCGCCGCCGGGCGAATTGCCCATCGCCGCTTCGCTGCTGCCGGCGGCCACCGCCTTGTCGATCGCCGCCTGATCGACGCCGCCGGCGATCTTCTTGCCGAGCGAATCGTCGTTGGCGAACTTGTAGGCGTCGTAGCCGGCCTTCAGCGCCGCCGCGCCCTGCTCGCGCTTGTCGGTGGCGGTGCGCGCCTTCTCCAGTTGCTTGTACAGGCCGGTGATCTTGCCGCCGACGGTGCCCGACAGCTCGGCGCCGAGGGTGTGGCTGCTGCTCTCGGTGTGCTTCTTGCTGAACTCGGTCGAGGTCGCCGCCATCAGGTTGACCGCGTTGCCGGAAATGCCGACCCGGTCCTTGGCGAGCAGGTTGGCGCCTTCGGTGGTGACGTTGCCCTGCCCCGTGCCCTGGTACTTGGCGTCGACGCCGGCGATCAGCGACAGATTGCCGCCGTTGGCGCTGAGGGTGCTGGTCACCGCCTTGCTGGTCTGGCCGGTGCCGTCTTCGCCCTTGCGGGTGCGGCTGTACAAGGTCTGGTTCGGCGCCGCGCCCGGCTTGAGGTTGCGGCTGAGGTCGTTCTTGTCGCTGGCCGACATCGTGCTGTCGGTGTTGTACGCCGCCAGGATGTCGATGTTGCGGCCGGCGGTGATGGCGATGTCGCGGTCGGCCAGCACCTTGCTGGCGACGATCTGCGCATCGCGGCCGGCGTCGATGCTGACGTCGGTGCCGGTGATGCGGCTGCCGGCCTGGCTGACGCCGTTGCCGATCTTGAACTGGCTGGCCTTGTTGCTGGTGTAGTTGATGCCCTCGGCGATGCCGCGCGACAGGCCGCTGCTCTTGCTCGAGGAGAAGCTGGCGGTCTGCTTGTACTCCTGCGCGCTTTCGATGCGCACGTCGCGGCCGGCGCTAAGCACCGCCTGGCGTTCGGCGTTGACTTCGCTGCCGCGCACGATCAGGTCGTTGCCGGCCGACAGGACCACATCGCGCCCGGACAGATTGCTGCCGATCGCGCTGACGCTGTTCTCGCCGTCGAGCTTGGAACTGCTGCTGCGCACCAGCATCTTGCGGCCGGAGGATTCCTGCGTGGTCAGCACCGAGTCGGCGCGCACGCCGGCATCGATGCGGATGTCGTTGCCGGCGTCGACCGCCAGGGTGCCGGCGGCCGCGACCGTGGCCGCGCGCGCGTTGACGTCGTGGCCGGCGACGATGGCGACGCTGCCGCCGCCGAGGATCGCCGAACCGACCTCGCTGGTCTGCGCGGCCATGCCGCTGGCCTTGGTGTTGCCGCTGCGGCCGGTGGCATAGGCCGAATAGCCCTGGGTCACCGTGCCGACGGTGACGTCGCGCCCGGCCTTGACCAGGGTGCGTCCGTCCGCGCCGGCATTGGCCAGCACCGCGCCGGCCAGGTTGACGTCGCGTCCGGCCGAGGCCAGCAGGATGCCGCCGGGATTGCTGACGTAGACGCCGGCGATCCGGTCGATGTTGCTGCCGGTCAGCAGACCAATGGCGTTGCCGGTGGTGGTGCGGATGTTGATGTCGTTGCCGGCGGTCAGCATCGCCGCGTCGCGCGCGTTGATGCTGCCGCCGATGTTGTTCAGATCGTGGAGCGCGTTGAGGTTGACCTGGCCGCCGTCCATGCGCCCGCCGAGGTTGTCGATGTTCTGCGCGTTGATCGCCAGCAACTGGCGGCCGGCGATGGTGCTGGTGTTGACCACGCCGCCGGCGCTGTCGATGCGGGTGGTGGCGCCGCTGAGCAGCGCGCCGGACCCGTCGATGTCGCCCGGCCGCACCCGCACGTACACCTGCGGCACCAGCACGCGCTGGCTGCCGCCGCCGGGCAGGGCCACGGTCTGCTCGACCAGCCAGACGATGTCGCTGGTCAGCTGCGCCATCTGCGCCGCGCTCAGCGCCACGCCGGGGCGCAGGCCGTATTGCGCGGCGAAGGTGGCGCCGGCGTTCATCAGCGCGGCGTACTGGGCTTCGTCGTTGCCGAAGCCCTCCAGGTAGCGGTAACCGGTCAGTTGCGCGATCTGCTCGCGGATCAGCTTCTGCTCGTAGAAACCGTCGCCGAGGCGCTTCTGGGTCAGGTTGCCGTCCATGCCGAGGCGGCTGAGCAGGTAGTCGCTGCTGAGCCAGCGGCGCTGGTCGGTGAAGCGCGGATCGGTTTCGATCAGGTAACGGCTGGCCGAATCCGGGCGCAGGCCGAACAGGCTGGCGCGCGGCACCGTCGCATCGGGCGAACGCGTGCGCACCACCATCGGCACCGATTCGGAACCGCCGGTGCCGTCGGCACCGGCGCCGCCATTGGCCGCGCCGGCCGCGGCGCCGGACGCGCGCGCGACGCCGCCGACGTTGGCCGGCACTTCGATCATGGTTTGCGCGCCAGCCCCGCCGACCGCGCCGGCGCCGCCGATCGCGGCGTTGACGCCGGTAGCGCCGGCGGCGCCCGGGTTGTAGCCCTGCACCGCGTTGACGTTGCGTTGCGGCTCGTACTTGTTGAGTTCGAAGGTTTCGTTGATGTCGGACAGCGCGCCGCCGCCGACCAGCTTGCCCTCGTGGTTGATGACGGTGAACACCCGCTTGATGTTGCGGTTGCCGTTGAGCCCTTCGTTGAAGACTTCGCCGACGGTGGTCAGGTCGCCGCCGGCGACGATGCGGCTGCCGCGGTTGTGCAGGTTGCCGTCCAGCAGCATGTCGCCGCCGGACACGATGCGCGAGGGGTCGGCGTCGGTCGCGGTGTCCTCGGTCACCGCGTAGATCGTCGTCCACAGGCCGTAGCCTTCGCTGGAGAGCAATTCCCCCGGCGAGCCGTCGGGATTGCGCGCGTACACGAACGGCGACCCCGGCGCGTAGATGACCTCGTCGGGCAGGTACATGCGGTCCGCGCCGATCGGCGCGATCGCGATCAGCGGCGCCTTGGCCGGATTGGCCGGCGTGCCGATGCGCAGGTGTACGTCGTGGTTGTTGATCCGGTTCATGGCGATGGCCATGTCGCCGAGCGATTCGATCTCGGCGCTGAGATTGTTGAGCGTGCCGCCGCGGCCGGTCGCGCGGCGTTGCGCGTCGAGCGCGCCGCCGAGGCTCATGTCGCCGGCGCTGAAGATCAGCGCGTGCTCGCGGTTGTTGATCGTGCCCGCGCCGATGTCGAGCGTGGCGCGCGCGGCGATGGTGCCGGACTGGGCGCCCTCGACGTCGTTGTTGACGGTGCCGGCGCCGATCGAGACGTTGTCGCCGTAGATGCGGCCGCTGCCGAGGTTGTCGACGGTGCCGGCGTCGATGCGGGTGTCGCGGCCGTCGATCAGGCCGCGGTTGATGAGGTGCCCGGTGCCGACCACGGTGGTGGCGCCGACGATTTCGCCGCCGGCGCGGTTGTCGAGCGTCGCCGCGCTGACGGTCAACGTCCGCCCCGCCATCAGCTTGCCTTGCTGGGTCAGGGTGCCGGCGGTGGCGTAGCTGAGGTCGCGGTTGGCGGCGACTTCGCCGGTCTGGACCAC
Source organism: Lysobacter enzymogenes (assembly GCF_017355525.1). NCBI lineage: Bacteria > Pseudomonadati > Pseudomonadota > Gammaproteobacteria > Lysobacterales > Lysobacteraceae > Lysobacter > Lysobacter enzymogenes. Next base: position 1,643,576 of record NZ_CP067395.1, read on the forward strand.
GTCGCGGCTCAGCGCGATGCTCAGGTCCTGGTTCGACAGCACCCGGCCGTCGCCGCTGAAACCGGCGGCGTCGATGCGCAGGTTCTTGTCGGCGACCAGGGTGCCGCCGGTGTTGACCAGCTCCAGCGTCTTGGCGCCGGGATTGGCGCGGTTGGGATCGAGGATGTCCAGGGTGTCTGCGGCCGACATCAGGCCGCCGCTGTTGTCGATGCGTCCGGCGCTGGCGAGGACCACGTTGCGGTCGGCGCGGATCGCGCCGCTGCGGTTGTCCAGCGTCGCCGCGGCGAGGTTGACGTCGCGTCCTTCGATGCCCTGCCCCGCGCCCTGGGTCGCCGCGTTGACGACGCTGCCGGCTTGCAGCGACACCGCGCCGAGCGCGCGGATCAGCGCGCCGGTGTTGTCGATCGCGCCGGCGCGCAGGGTCAGGTCGCTCTTGGCCAAGGTCTGGCCGCCGCGGTTGTCGTAGCCCGCGCCGTGGGTGTCGATCAGCACACTGTCTTCGCCGAGCACCACGCCGCCGCCGGTGTTGGCGAAGGCGCCGGTGTCGGCGACGAGCGCGCGCTTGGCCGCGATCGAGCCGGCGCGGTTGTCGACCGCGCCGGCCGTCAACGTCAGCGTGTCGCCGCTGCTGATGCCGCCCTGGCCGTTGGCGCCGCCAGCGGCGTCGGCGTTGCTCAGCGCCGCGCCGTGGGTGTCGATGCGCAGCGCCTTGCCGGACTGGATCAGGCCGGCGTCGTTGTTCAACGCGCCGGAGCTCAGATCCAGGCCCTGGGTCGCGGCGATCACGCCCTTGCCGCGGTTGTCCAAGGCCTGCCCGCGGGTATCGATCGACACGCTGTCGCCGAACACCTGTCCGCCGGCATTGCTGAATCCGCCGTTGCTCAGGCTCAGCGCGCCGCCGGACTGCAGCTTGCCGGCGTCGTTGCGGGTCGTCGACACGGTGGCGACTTGCAGGCCGCCGCGCACCGCGGCGATCGTGCCGCCGCTGTTGTCGAGCCGCTCGGCCGAGAGCCGCGCATTGCCGTTGGCCGCGAGCGTGCCGCCGAGGTTGTTCAGCGCCGCGAGCGCCTGCACGTCCAGGTCGGCGACCGCGGCGATGCGGCCGCCGCTGTTGTCGAGCGCGCCGACGCGCAGCACCGCGTTGCCGCCGGCGGCGATGTCGCCGTTGCCGCGGTTGTCCAGGGTCTGCGCCACGTCGATGCGCAGGTCGGAGTTCTGCGCGGCGCGCAGGCTGCCGCCGCGGTTGCTGAGGCTGCCGGCCTGGATCCGCGCCGCGGCGTTGGCGGCGATCGCGCCGCCGTCGTTGTCGAGCGCGCCGGCGACGCTCACGCGCGCTTCGCCGTCGCCGCCGTGGACGATCTGGCCGCCGCGGTTGGCCAGCGAACCGGCCTGGATCGACACCTGTTTGGCGCCGGTCTTGGCGCCGTTGTGGTTGAACGCGCCGCTGAGGTCGACCGCGAGCGCGCCGTTGCCGGCGATCTGGCCGTTGTCGCCGTCGAAGCGGCCGCCGGCGATGCTCAGCGTGCCGCTGCCGGCGTGCTCGATCTTGCCGCCGGCGTTGCCGATGGTCGCGCCGCGCAGGCTCAGGTCGGCCGCGTTGACCGCGATGCGGCCGCCGTCGTTGCTGAGCGTGCCGCGCGCGGACAGCAGCGCCGCGGCGGTGCCGGTCTGGACGATCTCGCCGCCCTGGGCGTTGCGGAGGTTGCCGGCGCGCAGTTCGATCTGGCCGCCCTGCAAGCGGCCGCCTTCGTTGACCAGCGACTGCGTCGCGGCGGCATCGGCATCGATGCTGAGGCGGCCGCTCGCGACCACGTTGGCCCGACTCGCGAGCACGTCGCCCTGGCGCGCGCGCAGCGCGATCTCGGCCGCGCTGGTCTGGCCGCCGGACAGGTCCAGGCTGGCGCCGCTGAGGCTGGCGCCGCCGGCGGCGAGCTGGGTGCCGCGCACGACCACCGCACCGCTGGCGTCCACGCGCAGGTCGCCGGCCGCGCCGAGCTTGCCGTCGGCCTGCACGCCGGCGCCGAGCACGCCGCCGCTGTCGCCGGCGACGCTGCCGGCGGCGACGTTCAAATGGCGCCCGGCGGTGATCGCACCGCTGTTGCTCAAACCGGCGGTCAGCGCCAGCGCGGCATCGTTGCCCGCGCGCAGCTGGCCGCGGTTGCTGAGTTCGCGCGCGGACACGTTGAGGTCGCCCGCGGCGGCGGTCTGTCCGTCGCCGTTGTCGAACGCGCCGGCGATGCTCAGGCGCGCGTTGCCCTGCGCCGATTGGATCGTGCCCTTGCCGTTGTCGAGCGCGCCGGCGCCGATCGCGGCATCGCGATTGGACGCCAGCGTGCCGCCGCGGTTGTCCAGCGCGGCAGCGGCGGCGATGCTCAGCGCGCCGTTCGCCGCGACCGTGCCGCGGGCGTTGTCGAAGCGGCCGCCGACGCTCAGCGCGGCATCGCCGGTGCTCGACAGCGTGCCGTCCTGGTTCAGCAGTTCGCCGCTGGCGGCGATGTTCAGGCGGCCGGCGTTGAGCTTGCCGCCGCGGTTGTCGAACTGTTCGACGCGGGCGTCGAACCGTTCGCTGACATCCAGGGTGCCGCCGCGATTGTCGAAGCGCGGCTGGGCGATGCTCATGCGCGCGACGCTGAGGCTGCCGCCGCGGTTGTCGAGGTCGGCGCTGTCGAGATCGATCGCGCCGCCGAGGTAGATCCGGCCGCCGTCGTTGCGCAAGGCGCCGGCCGCGGCGATCGCGCCGGGCGAGAGCGGCACGTAAGGCGGCGGGACGATGCCGCCGCCGGGTTCGCGGGTGCCGGGCGTGCCGGTGCCGGGCGTGCCGGTGCCCGGGGTGCCGCCGCCGGGCGTGCCGCCGCCCGGAGTGCCGCCGCCGGGCGTGCCGGGGTCGGTGCCTGGGGTCGGCGTCTGCGCGATCGGTTCCTGGCCGATGACGCCGCCGACGTTGCTGAGCTTCGGCGCGTTCAAGACCACGCCCGCGCGGCTGGTCTGGCGCAAGGTGCCGCCGCGGTTGTCGACGTCGCCGCTGGCGCTGCCCAGTTCCAGCCGGCCGCCTTCGATGGTGCCGCCCTTGCCCGCCGCGGCATTGCTCAGGTCGCCCTGCGTGGCGATCTTGAGGTTGCCGCCGCTGGACACGCGCCCGCTGTTGGCCAGCGCCGCGGCGCTGAGCGCGACGTCGGTGGTGCCTTGCAGGGTGCCGAGATTTTCCAGCCGGCCGGCGCTGGTGACCACGAGCTGCCCGGCGCCGGCCAGGCCCGCGCCGGCTTGCGCCGACGCCGCCTGCACGGTGCCGGCGTTGCGCACGCCCAATCCCGCCTCGGTGCCGATCAGCGCGATCTTGCCGGCGTACATGCCGCCGAGCGCGGCCACGTCGAGCGCGTAGGCCGGCGCGGCGCCGCCGGCCGCGATCGTTTCGATGCGCCCGTGATCGGCGTCGATGCGGTTGGCGCCGGTCACCACCTTGAGCTCGCCGGCCCAGATGCCGGCGTTGGCCTGGACCGCGCGCGCCAGGATCGCGGCGTAGTCGGTGCGGCTCAGGTCCAGGCCCTTGCCTTCGATGCTGACGGTGCCGCCGCGGACCAGGTAGCCGTCGAGGCCGCCGATCGCGCTGAGCTGCGGCGTGCCGGTGGTCAGGGTCGCGCGGCTGGCGTTGATGAAGCCGCCGCCGTCGACCGCGATGCCGGCGGGGTTGGCGATCACCACTTCGGCGCGTTGGCCGGCGACTTCCAGATAGCCGCGCAGACGGCTGGGATCGCCGCCGTTGACTTCGTTGAGGATGACCCGAGCGCCGCCGCCGGCCAGTTGCGGATTGCCCTGGACCCAGCCGCCGAGCTGGGTCTGGGCGTTGGTGCGGGCGTTGTTGAGGATCGCGCCCTGCGGATCGACGTTGAACTGCTGGTAGACGTTGCGGCTGACCCCGGCGGCCGACGGGGTCTGGATGTTGATCAGCGGCACGCCGTTCGGCGCGGTCAGCAGCACCGGCCGTTGCGCGCCGGGCGCGTCGGGCGCGGCGACGATCTGGCCGTAGCCGGGCGGCGCCGCGAGCGCGGCGCACAGCACCGTCAGCGCGGCGGCCAGCGGCTTCAACACAGGGCGGCGCCCCGCGCCGACAGCGGCGGCGCGAGGCAGGAAGCTCGGGAGGGGAGTCATAACGGTCGTCCGTGAGAAATGTTCGGTGGTGCGCGGTCTCAAGGCCTGACTGGCCGCGCTCCCCTGACAAGACGAGCCTGCTTGCGCGCGCCCCCATGCCCGCACGCCGCCGGCGCGGATTTTTTATCGAATCGTGAGCGCAATCACGCCAGGCCGCTTCGCGAGTTCTTTAATGAATTCAATGAACTGCGGCAATAAATCACAGTGCTTGCGCCAATCGATCACAGTATCTGCGCCGATGGCCTTTTCCCGCCGGGATTGGGAAAAACCGCGCCGCCCCACTAGACTGCGGTCGCCTGTACCGGCCAGCGCGACCGGTACGTTCACCCGGAACCAGACCCACCCATGAAATCCCACGTCGTCGGCGCCCTGATCCTGATCGTCATCGGCACCTTGTTCCTGCTCAACAACCTGGGCTTCACCAATCTCAGCGTGACCAAGCTGTTGGTGACCTGGTGGCCGGCGATCCTGATCGCGGTCGGCCTGGGCCTGTTGTTCAAGCGCAACTGAGCGCGCCTCGCGCCATGTCCGCACGCATCGATTTCAACTGCGATCTCGGCGAAGGCTGCGGCGACGATGCGGCGATCCTGCCTTATGTGACCTCGGCCAACATCGCCTGCGGCGGCCACGCCGGCGACGCGGCGACGATGCGCGACACCCTGCGCCTGTGCCGCGCCCACGGCGTCGCCGCCGGCGCGCATCCGGGCTACGCCGACCGCGAGCACTTCGGCCGCCGCGCGCTGGCGCTGAGCGGCGAGCAGGTCGTCGCGCTGGTGCGCGATCAGCTGGCGCGGCTAGCGGCGATCGCCGCAGAGGAAGGCGTCGCCCTGACCCACCTCAAGCCGCACGGCGCGCTGTACAACCTCGCCGCCGACGACCGCGACGTGGCCGAGGCCATCGCCGCCGCGGTGGCCGGCTTCGATCCGGGCCTGATCGTGTTCGGCCTGGCCCAGTCCGAACTCACCGACGCGGCCGCGCGCCGCGGCCTGCGCGTCGCCCACGAGGTGTTCGCCGAACGCGGCTACGCCGCCAACGGCCGGCTGCTGCCGCGCGGCCAACCCGGCGCGGTGATCGAATCGCTCGACGAGGCGGTCGCGCAGGTGCGCGAGCTCGCCGTGCACGGGCGCGTGCGCGCCGCCGGCGGAGAGTCGATCGAACTGCGCGCCGACACCTTGTGCCTGCACGGCGACCGCAGCGACGCGCCGCAGTTCGCGCGCGCGGTGCGCGCCGCGCTCGAAGCCGACGGCGTGAGGGTCGCGGCATTGTGACCGCGGCGGTACGCACGGCGAAGGATCGCTTCCATCCGATTTCGCTTCCGCCACGCGAGGACTCCGCCGCATGAACTATTGGCCCCTGATCGGCGTCGCCGCGCTCGCGCTCGGCTTCGTGCTGCGGCTCAACCCGGCCCTGGTGGTGGTCGCCGCCGGCTTCATCACCGGCCTGGCCGCGCAGATCTCGCCGCTGCAGGTGCTCGAGGTGCTCGGCAAGGCCTACACCGAGAAACGCTTCCTGCTGCTGTTCCTGCTGACCTTGCCGGTGATCGGCCTGCTCGAGCGCCACGGCCTCAAGGAACACGCCCAGCGCTGGGTCGCGCGCCTGCGCGGAGCGACCATGGCGCGCCTGCTGATCGCCTACCTGCTGATGCGCCAGCTCGCCTCGGCGGTCGGCCTGACCAGCCTCGGCGGCCATCCGCAGACCGTGCGCCCTTTGCTGGCGCCGATGGCCGAGGGCGCGGCCCAGGCCGGCCACGGCGATCTCGACGAGGACACCCGCCAGCGCATCCGCGCGATGGCCGCCGGCACCGACAACGTCGGCCTGTTCTTCGGCGAGGACATCTTCATCGCGTTCGGCGCGGTGCTGCTGATCCAGAGTTTCTTCAAGGAGCACGGGCTGAACCTCGACCCGCTGCACATCGCGCTGTGGGGCATCCCGACCGCGGTCTGCGCGTTCCTGATCCATTGCGTGCGGGTGCTGCGCTTCGAGCGCCAGATGATCCGCCGGCTGCACCGCCAGCGCGCCGCCGAAGTCGCCGCGCTCGCCGACCAGGCGCGCGACGCATGATCGGGCTGGATTTCGTCTACTGGCTGCTGGGCCTGTACTTCGGCGCGCTGGCCTGGCGCGGCGCGCGCGATGCGGGCAATCCGAAGCGCTGGACCACGGCCGCGTTCTGGGGCCTGATCGCGGCGCTGATGTTCTTCGCCGAACATCTGCCGAACAAGGTCGTCGGCGCCTGCGTGGTCGCGCTGGCGCTGTTGGCCGGCTGCGGCGGGCTCGGGCGCGGCCGCTACGCCGAAACCGGCGAGCAGGAAAAACAGCAGGAATCGCTGCGCCTGGGCAACCGCCTGTTCTGGCCGGCGCTGCTGATTCCGGCGGTCACGCTGGCGTTCGCGCTGGGCCTCAAATACCTGCGCATCGGCGACGCGCCGCTGCTGGAAACCGCCAACATCACCCTGATCGGGCTGGCGTTCGCCTGCATCGTCGCCTTGGTCGCGGCCTGCCGGCTGACCCGGCAGAGCGCCTGGAGCGGCATCGAGCAATCGCGCCGGCTGGTCGACGCGATCGGCTGGGCGGCGCTGCTGCCGCTGCTGCTGGCCACGCTCGGCAGCGTGTTCGAAGCCGGCGGCGTCGGCCAGGCGGTGGCCGGGGTGGTGCGCATGGCGATCCCGGTCGACAACGCCTTCGCCGTGGTCGTCGCCTACGCGGTGGGCATGGCGCTGTTCGCGGTCATCATGGGCAACGCCTTCGCCGCGTTCCCGGTCATGACCGGCGGCATCGCCCTGCCCTTGCTGGTCGGCCACCACCACGCCGACCCCGCGCCGCTGGCCGCGATCGGCATGCTCTCGGGCTACTGCGGCACGCTGTTCTCGCCGATGGCGGCCAATTTCAACCTGGTGCCGGCGGCGTTGCTGGAACTCAAGGATCCCTACGGGGTGATCCGCGCGCAGTGGCCGACCGGCGCGCTGCTGCTGGCGTGCAACGTGCTGCTGATGTACTGGATCGCGCTGCGATGAGCCGCCGCGACGAACCCGCGCCGGTGCTGCTGACCGGTTTCGCGCCGTTCGGCGGCGAAGCCGGCAACCCCAGCTGGGACGCGGTGCGGCGCCTGGACGGCGAACGCATCGGCGGCCGCCGCGTCGTCGCCGACTGCCTGCCGGTGGCGTTCGGCGCCTCGCTGCGGCAGCTGCGCGAACGCCTCGACGCGCTGGCGCCGGCGCTGGTGCTGTGCATCGGCCAGGCCGGCGGCCGCGCGCAACTGTCGCTGGAACGCGTGGCGATCAACGTCGACGACGCGCGCATCGCCGACAACCTCGGCGCCCGGCCCATCGACGAGCCGGTGGTCGCCGGCGGCCCGGCCGCGTACTTCAGTTCGCTGCCGATCAAGGCGATGCGCGCGGCCCTGATCGAGGCCGGATTGCCGGCGGAAATCTCGCAGACCGCCGGCACCTACGTGTGCAACCACGTCTTCTACGGGCTGATGCACGAACTGCATCTGCGCGGCGACGCGCGGGTTCGGGGCGGCTTCATCCACATCCCGTATTCTCCCGCGCAAGCCGCGCGCCACGCCGGCGCGCCGAGCCTGGACACCGACAGCGTGGTCCGCGCCCTGCGCGCGATGATCGAAACCGCGCTGGCCACGCCGCTCGACCACCGCCTCGCCGGCGGCGCCGAGCACTGACGCCGGCGCGCCGCCGGCGTCGAACCCCTTCGCCGGCCGGCCGCCGGTGTCGAACCCCTTCGCCGGCTAGCCGCCGGCATCGCCATCGCTCGCGGCCGTCGCGGCCGCACCGCCGGAGAATCTTCATGCGCCGCATCCTGCTCGCCGTCCTGCTCGCCGCGGCCGCCGTCGCCCCGGCCCACGCCGGCCTGTTCGACAAGAATCCCGACCAGGTCGCGCAGGACGCGGCCGACAAAAACCTGCACGCGGTGACGCTGTGGGTCGACGCGACCTGGGGCTTCCGCAACCAGGGCGCGGCCAACGCGCTGAGCCGCGCGCATCAGGCCTTCGCCACCCGCGGCTACGACGTGGTCAGCGTCGAGCCGTATATCGAGAACGGCGATCTGCAGGGTTTCTTCGTCACCTATCAAAAGCCGCGCACCTGACGGCAGCTACCTGTAGGAGCGGCGCGAGCCGCGACCGCGACAACGCAACCGCGGCGAACGTTGCGGCGTAGGTGCGTTGTCGCAGTCGCGGCTCGCGCCGCTCCTACAGGGCGCCACCGAAAATAAAAAAGCCGGCGCTTGCAGCGCCGGCTTTTTCGTTCGCGACGTTCGCGCCGGACTCAGCGCGCGATCACCACGCGGGTGCCGGCGATCTGGTCGTGCAGGCAGCGGCGGTCTTCGCGGAAGATCATCAGCACGTCGACCAGGATGATGATCGCGCCGAGGCACGGAATCAGGCCGATGCCCTGCTGGAACAGGTAGCGCTTGCCCATCAGCGTGGCCAGGTCGGGCTTGTTGCCGTCCTGGTCGACGATCTTGATCTTCATCACCCGCTTGCCCCAGGTCTGGCCGCTCTGGCTCAGCGGCAGGTACTGCACCGCGAAGAACAGCAGCAGGCCGCCGAGGCCCCACATGATCTGCAGGCCGTAGGCCTGCTGGCCCGCCTGCGCGGCCTGCATGATCGCGGTGAAATAGCCGCCGATGGCCATCAGCGGCAGCATCAACACCATCATGATGACGCCGTCGATGATCGCGGCGACCAGGCGGGTGCCGCGTTCGGCCAGTTCCTGATCGCCGCCGCTGTGCGCGGTCAGTTCCGACTGCGGGCTCTGGTAAGGGTTTTGCGGGTCCATTCGTCTACTCCTTGCAGGGGTGGATGGGTCCGCGCGATTCCCCGTCGCGCGGCCCACGTTGGGCCCGGGAAAGATAGCAGGCAAAACCGCGATCGGCTGCACCGGTCACAGTCCTTTTCGGCCTGCGATGGCGCGCGCGGGCAGCGCCGCTGCGCAGGTTGCGCGAAAAACCGCGACGCGCGGACGGCGCCGTCCGGCATGGGCGGCGCCGATCCGCAGAGACAACCGCGTCCGTCAGGGCCGCCGCAGGCTTGCGCGCGGCGCGCGCGAACGCAATCCCCGCGAGGCCGGAGCAGGCAACCCATCGACGGGGAATCGTCTTGCGGGAGGGACTTCAGTCGCGACGCTTGCCGCCCGACCCGCGAAGAAGCCGCAACGAAAGCGTCGGGCCTGCAGGCTCCCTTACGAGAGCCGCAAGCCTCAGGGCCGCAGTTCCGGACTCAAAAAACCAAGCGCGAACGCGCCGCGCCTCAGGTCCGCGGCAAGGTCACGCCGACCTGGCCCTGGTACTTGCCGCCGCGGTCCTTGTACGAGGTCTCGCAGACTTCGTCGGACTGGAAGAACAGCATCTGCGCCACGCCCTCGTTGGCGTAGATGCGCGCCGGCAGCGGCGTGGTGTTGCTGAATTCCAGGGTCACGTGGCCTTCCCACTCCGGCTCCAGCGGGGTCACGTTGACGATGATGCCGCAGCGCGCGTAGGTGCTCTTGCCCAGGCACACCACCAGCACGTCGCGCGGGATGCGGAAGTACTCGACCGTGCGCGCCAGCGCGAACGAGTTCGGCGGGATGATGCACACGTCCGATTCCACGTCGACGAAGCTGCCGCTGTCGAAATGCTTGGGATCGACGATGGTCGAGTTGATGTTGGTGAACACCTTGAACTCGCGCGAGCAGCGCACGTCGTAGCCGTAGCTGGAGGTGCCGTAGCTGACGATGCGCTGGCCGTCGGCGGACTGCTTGACCTGGCCGGGTTCGAACGGCTCGATCATGCCTTGCGGCCGTTCGGACATGCGGCGGATCCAGCGGTCGGACTTGATGCTCATGCGGTGTTCCTTCGGGGGCGCGGCCGGAGCCGCGCGGTCTGCGTTTGGGGGTCGGGCGACAGGCGCGTCCGGTCCCGGATTGTAAGGGCTGCGGCAGCGCGCCGGCCCGCGCCGCGCTTACAGCAGCGAGGCGGAAATCGACGGCGCCATGCGCGGACGCCGCGCCAGTTCCGCGGCCAGCCGGCGCGCGGTGCCGCGGTACGCGCGCGCGGCCGCCGAATCGGGCTGCGCGGCGACCACCGGCACGCCGGCGTCGCCGTGCTCGCGGATCGCGATCTCCAGCGGCAGGCTGCCGAGCAGCGGCACGCCGTACTGCGCGGCCATGCGCGCGCCGCCGCCGTCGCCGAACAGGTGCTCGGCGTGGCCGCAGTTCGAGCACACGTGCACCGCCATGTTCTCGACCAGGCCCAGCACCGGCACCTCGACCTTCTCGAACATGCGCAGCGCCTTGCGCGCGTCCAGCGTCGCCACTTCCTGCGGCGTGGTCACGATCACCGCGCCGGCGACCGGGATCTTCTGCGCCAGGGTCAGCTGGATGTCGCCGGTGCCCGGCGGCAGGTCGACGATCAGGTAGTCCAGCTCGCCCCATTGGGTGTCGTTGAGCAGGGTGGTCAGCGCCGAGGTCGCCATCGGGCCGCGCCAGATCATCGGCGTGTCCTGTTCCACCAGCGGGCCGATCGACATCGCTTCGATGCCGTGCGCGCGCAGCGGTTCGATGTGCTTGCCGTCCGGGCTGTCGGGCTTGCCGTGCACGCCGAGCATGGTCGGCACGCTGGGCCCGTAGATGTCGGCGTCGAGCACGCCGACGCGGGCGCCGTCCCCGGCCAGTGCCAGGGCCAGATTGACCGCGGTGGTCGACTTGCCGACCCCGCCCTTGCCCGAACCGACCGCGATCAGGTTGCGCACGTTCGCCAGCGGCGACAGCTTCGGCTGGACCGCGTGCGAGACGATCCGCGCGATCAGCTCCAGGCTGGCCAGGGCCAGGCCTTGCGGCGCCAGCGCCGCGGCGATCGCGGCTTCGAGCCCGGCGCGCATGCCTTCGAGGGCGAAACCGGCGGTGACCGACACCGCGACCCGGCCGTCGGCCGCGCCGGCGCGCACCCGCGCGCCGCTGTCGGCCAGGCTCAGATCGGTGTCGGGAAGGTGGATCGCCGCGATCGCGGCCTGCAGCGATTCGTTCATGCCGGACGTCCGGCAAGGCAAAGGAAATGGAGAGGCATGGAAGCTCTAGAAAGGAAACCAGCGGCCGCCTCGCGCGGCCCGGGCCTCATGGTAAGGCCTGCGCCGCACAAACGTCCCGTCCTGCGCCTGCGGCGCAGGATGTGGCGCCGGGGTGAGCCGGCACACGGCCGCCACGTCCGCACGAGGTACAACGCCGGCTGAATTTGCAATTCAAAATTGCCTAACAATCCGACGAAATGGCCGAAATCGCTCCTGAAATCCCCCATACGGCGGCGAATTCGGCACTGTTTCGCACTCACAATCGAATATAAAACTATTATTTTTCATATAGATATAAAAATGCCAGTGACGGATTTCCACGTTCCGATGGCTTTTTCGATGACAGAACGGTTAACCACATGTTAATTTCAACCTGAAGGAACAAAATTTCCGCCAAGGTCGGCACAAAGCGGCAGACGACCGCGCATCTCAAACGTTCCAGGGGAAAAAACCAGATGGCACACCACAACAGCGGCCTGCGCCCGAGCAGGCTGTCGCGGGCGCTTGCGGCCGCGATTTTGATCGGCGGCGTCGTGGGGACGACGCACGCACAGCAGGACGAGCCGGCCGCCGCCGGCACGACCGCGAAGAAGACCACCAACGTCGAAGGCGTGGTCGTCACCGGCTCGCGCATCAAGCGCACCCAGATCGAGGGGCCCTCGCCGGTCACCGTGATCAGCTCCACCCAGATCCAGCGCGAAGGCTTCGTCACCGTGTTCGACGCGCTGTCGACGCTGACCCAGAACGGCGGCGTGGTCCAGAACGAGCTCAGCGCCTCCGGCGGCTTCACCCCGAACGGCAGCCCGGTCAACCTGCGCGGCCTCGGCCCGGGCCGGACTCTGCTGCTGATCAACGGGCGCCGCGCGGCCGACTATCCGTTCCCGTACAACGGCCAGAGCAACTTCCAGAACTTCGGCAACATTCCCTCGGCCGCGGTCGACCGGATCGAGATCCTGTCCGGCGGCGCCTCGGCGATCTACGGCTCCGACGCCGTCGCCGGCGTCATCAACGTCGTGCTCAAGACCAATTTCAACGGCGACAAGCTGACCGTGCGCGGCGGCACCACCACCACCGGCGGCGGCGACTTCGGCAACGTGCAATGGGTCGGCGGCCGCTCCGGCGACAAGTGGAGCGTCACCTACGCGCTGGAGTACTTCGCCGACGAACCGGTGTTCGCGTTCCAGCGCAGCTTCATGGATTCGGCCGACGACAATCCGCGCCCGACCCCGGAGCTCGGCGTCAACCAGCCCAGCGTCGGCCTGCGCCTGAACCGTCCGGGCGGCGCCGCCAATTCCTACATCGCCCCGCCGCCGGGCGCCTGCGAGCGCTTCGGCGGCGAGTTCGTCGACTACAACTTCCGCACCGTCGTCGCCGGCTCGCGCGCGGTGACCAACCTCGGCAAGGGCTGCGGCTCGTGGGGCAACGTCGGCTACCAGACCATCGCCAACGGCAACAGCGACTGGTCGGGTTATCTGTACGGCACCTACGACTTCAGCGACGGCCTGCAAGCCTGGGCCAGCCTGCAGGGCTTCTACTCCAAGTCCAAGCTGTCCGGCGGCACCGAGTCGATCAGCGGCCCGCACATCGACGGCACCGGCCGCGTCACCACCTGGTTCGACACCGGCTTCAACGCCAACCTCAACATGAACCGGATCCTGACGCCGCAGGAATACGGCGGCTTCGACGGCCTGTACCAGCGCTACACCGAGAAGTCGCTCGACGCGGCGTTCGGCCTGCGCGGCACCATCGGCCGCTTCGACTGGGACGTGACCCTGGGCCGCGCCGAGTACCGCGCCGAACGCACCCGCCAGCGCCTGGACGGCTCCAAGGTCACCGACTGGTTCTTCGGCCCGCGCCTGAACACCACCGGCACGCCGCGCTACAAGCTCAACCTCGATCGCTTCTACACCCCGCTGACGCCGGAGCAGTACCGGGCGATGTCGGACACGCTGAAGTACCAGTCCAAGTCGTGGGTGACCCAGGGCAGCGCGACCCTGTCGGGCGACCTGTTCGAGCTGCCGGCCGGCCCGCTCGGCTTCGCCGCGGTGCTCGACTTCACCAAGCAGGGCTACGACCTCAAGTCGCCGCGCAGCATCCTGCCGACGGTGATCGAGACCTACAACCTCACCGGCACCAACGGCGGCGGCGACCGCGAACGCGCCGCCGCGGGCGTGGAGTTCTCGATTCCGATCCTGCCCTCGCTGAAGGCCAGCCTGGCCGGCCGCTACGACAAGTACGACGACATCACCGCGGTCGACGACGCCAAGACCTGGGGCTACGGCCTGGAGTGGCGCCCGTTCGACAACCTGCTGCTGCGCGGCAACTACTCGACCAGCTTCAAGGCGCCGGACATGCACTTCGTGTTCAACGAAGGCAGCGGCAGCTTCACCAGCCCGCTGGATACCTACCGCTGCCTCAACGCCGGCCTGGCGGCGTCGTCGTGCACGGGCTCGGTCTACAACTACGCGGTGTTCGCCACCAGCAAGGGCGAGCCGAGCCTGACCGAGGAAACCGGCAAGTCGTGGGGCGCGGGCCTGGTCTGGGACGTGACCGACGGCCTGTCGATGTCGGTGGACTACTACGACATCAAGCTCGACGACGCGGTCACCACCCTCAGCAGCGCCTACATCCTCGACAACGAGGGCGGCTGCCGCACCGGGCTGACCCGCACCCGCCAGCCATTCCAGTTCTCGCCGGATTCGGCGTTCTGCCGCGAGATCGTCAGCCGCGTGCGCCGCATCGACGCGCCGGGCGAGCCGACCCCGCGCATCGACGGCGTGCGCAGCGGCCCGGTCAACCAGTCGCTGCTGCACGTGTCCGGCTTCGACGCCGCGCTGAACTGGCGCTTCAGCACCCAGCGTTTCGGCGACTTCCGCACCGAACTGGGCTGGACCCACACGCTCAAGAGCGAGCGCCAGCTGCTGGCGACCGACCCGATCGATCGCGACTACCGCGACGACCCGGGCAACTTCGCCTTCCGCAGCCGCGTACGCGGCTCGGTCAACTGGCAGCGCGACGACTGGAGCGCGACGGTGTTCATGACCCGCTACGGCAGCCTGCCGAACTGGCAGGAAACCGGGCGCATCGCCCCGTACTTCCTGTGGAACCTCAACCTCGGCAAGCAGATCACCGACAAGGCCCGGGTCACGGTGTTCGTCAACAACGTGTTCAACAAGTTCCATCCCAAGGACAGCGGCTTCGACGCCTATCCGTACTTCTGGGACGCCTACAGCCCGATCGGCCGCGAGGTCTCGGCGCAGCTGGAATACAACTTCAACTGATACCGGCCGCAAGGCCCGCAGTTTGTTCGCACAGCCCGGCTTCGGCCGGGCTTTTTTTCGCCCGCGCGGCGGGCGGCGGCGGCGCCCATAAGCCAACTTCAAGTTGGCAAAAAACGGGGACGCATCGATTTTTATTGTGAGTTCGACCGCATTTGATTGCCCGCTCGCGGTTGCGCCGAGCGCTCTCGCGCGCCGGCCCTATCCGATTTAATACATAAATTTCAATGCTTTGCAGAACACATTCGGCAAAGTCAACGAGCGCCCCTAGCCAAAAAGCAAATATTACGGATGTGTTAAGTTCAGTTTCGTAAAGGGAGCGTTAAAGCCTCGGAAGGCAAGCAAAACACGCACATCGAAACAAGCACCTGCGTTTTTCACGCGTCACTTTCAGCTAGGGGAACCACCGATGGCAGCACCCAATTCGTTCGGCCTGCACCGCAGCAGGCTGACGGCAGCGCTCGTCTCCGCGATCGCCTTTTCCATTGCCGGCAGCGCCGGCGCCCAGGAAGCCGCCGCCGCCGAAGGCGCGGCCGCCACGCCGACCGACATCGACGCGGTCACCGTCACCGGCTCGCGCATCAAGCGCATCGGCTTCGTCACGCCGTCGCCGGTCGTGGGCATCAGCAACGAGGAAATCCGCGCCACCGGCGCGGTGACCATCGCCGACCTGATGACCACCCTGCCGCAGCTGTCGGCCACCTACACGCTCGGCAACTCGACCCGCTCGATCGGCACCGCCGGCCTGGGCCTGCTCGACCTGCGCGGCATGGGCACGACCCGCACCCTGGTGCTGGTCAACGGCCGCCGCCACGTCGGCGGTCTGTCCGGCTCGACCGCGGTCGACATCAACACCATCCCGGTCGAACTGATCGAGCGCGTGGAAGTGATCACCGGCGGCGCTTCGGCCGTGTACGGCGCCGACGCGGTCGCCGGCGTGGTCAACTTCATCATGAAGAAGAAGTTCGACGGCTACGAGCTGCGCGCGCAGACCGGCGACGCCAGCGAAGGCGACTTCAGCCGTTCGTTCTTCAGCTTCACCGGCGGCAACGAGTTCGCCGGCGGCCGCGGCAGCGTGGTGTACTCGGCCGAGTACAGCAAGCAGGACAACATCGGCCGCGCCGACCGCAAGATCGGGCGCGAGAACCTGGTCAGCATGCCGAACCCGAACTACAACCCGGCGCTGCCGCCGAGCCAGCAGAACCCGCAGCGCGTGTTCATGGGCCCGGGCGGCAACTCCAGCATTTCCTACGGCGGCACCTTCAACGCCGGCGGCAAGCGCTACCTGTTCAACGACGACGGCACCTTCCGCCCGGTCCGCTACGACGGCCCGCGCGACGGCGCCAACACCTGCGTCAACTGCGACTTCGTCGACCTCAACGGCGTGGCCGACCTGCAGCCGGGCTTCGACCGCTACAGCGCCAACGCGCTGGTGAACTTCGATATCAGCGAGAACCACAAGTTCTTCTTCGAAGGCAAATACACCAAGACCGAGTCCGAGTTCCGCGCCCAGCCGGCCTACGACCAGCCGTTCCGCATCCGCCGCGACAACGCCTACCTGTCGCCGCAGCTGGCCGCGCTGATGGACGCCAACGGCCTGAGCAGCCTGACCGACCGCGCGCAGATGCTGCAGGTCTCGCGCTTCAACGTCGACGCCGGCCGCCGCGGCGAGAACGTCGAGCGCACCACCCAGCGCTACGTCGCCGGCCTGGAAGGCTATCTGACCGAGAACTGGACCTACGAGGTCTCGGCCAACTACGGCCAGACCGAAGTCGACCGCCTCAACCTCAACAACCGCATCAACGACCGCTGGCAGGCCGGCATGGACGTGGTCCGCGACGGCGCCGGCAACCCGGTCTGCCGCGTGACCCTCGACCCGAACGCGATCAACCCGAACACCGGCGTGCGCTACCTCGACCTGTCGCGCCAGGGCTGCGTGCCCTTCAGCGTGTTCGGCAACGGCGCGGTCAACCCGCAGGCGGCCGCCTGGTTCAACTACGACGCGGTCAACCGCACCAAGCTGACCCAGAAGGTGTTCAGCGCTTCGGTCGCCAACAGCTCGCTGTTCGAGCTGCCGGCCGGCGGCGTCGGCTTCGCCGGCGGCGTGGAATGGCGCAAGGAGACCAGCCAGGAGATCACCGATCCGCTGGCGGCCCAGGGCCTGACCTTCCTCAACGCGATCCCGAGCCGCAAGGGCGAGTACAGCGTCAAGGAAATCTTCGCCGAAGCCACCATCCCGGTGCTCGCGGACCTGCCGGGCGTGCAGCGCCTGAGCCTGGACCTGGCCGGCCGCTACTCCGACTACAGCACGGTCGGCGAGACCAAGACCTGGAACATCGGCCTGGATTGGGCGGTCAACGACTCCTTCCGCGTCCGCGCCAGCCTGGCCCAGGCGGTGCGCGCGCCGAACATAGGCGAGCTGTTCAACCCGCAGACCCAGAACTTCGCGCCGATGAACGACCCGTGCGACACCCGCCCGGGCCGCACCAACTCGGTCAACACCGCGGCCGACCCGGCGCTGCGCGCGCGCAACTGCGCCGCGCTCGGCCTGCCGGCGAACTACCAGGACACCTACGGCGGCACCCGCCCGGGCGTCAGCGGCGGCAACCCGGACCTCGACGTCGAAGAAGCGCGTTCGTTCTCGTACGGCTTCGTCTGGCAGCCCGAGTTCATCCAGGGCTTCGGCCTGTCGGTGGACTACTGGCGCGTCAACCTGAAGGACGCGATCGGCGCGGTCACCGCCGAGCAGCTGGCGACCCGCTGCGTGGATTCGCCCGGCGGCATCGGCAACGAGTTCTGCGCCGCGATCAAGCGCGCTCCGGCCGGCGGCTACGTCGACTCGCAGGGCCGCACCTTCCCGGCCGGCGCGATCTACAACTGGACCGCGCTGAACGAGAACCTGGCCCGTTCGCGCCGCGCCGGCGTCGACATCGAAGCCGACTACCGCTTCGAGATGGCCGGCGGCCAGGCCGCGCTGCGCTTCGTCGGCACGCGCCTGATCTCCTCGCGCGAGTGGGCGTTCCAGGCCTTCCCGAACGAGTACCGCGAGTACCTGAACTACGTCAGCGACCCGCGCTGGCGCGCCTCGCTGACCGCCAACTACAAGCGCGGCAACTGGCGCGCGAGCTGGGACATGCGCTACATCCACACCAACCTGCGCGTGGAGCCGTGGAGCTACCAGAGCAACCCCGGCCAGGTGAACCCGATCCGCAACGGCTCGTACACCTACCACAACCTGCAGGTCGGCTATAAGGTCCCGAACACCGGTCTGGACCTGTACGTCGGCGCCGACAACGTGTTCGACAAGGATCCGCCGCTGAACTACTTCGGCGAAGCCGCGGCCAACTCGAACTACGAGACCATCGGCCGTTACGTGTACGCCGGCGCCAGCTACAAGTTCTAAGGCGGGCGTAATCACTGCTCCAAGCTCGTAGCGGAAAGCCCGGCGCAAGCCGGGCTTTTCGTTTTGCGCGGCGCGGCGGGCGCGGCGTTCGCGCCGCCGCGCGGGGCTCGTCGCGCGTGCCGGGCGCCCGGCTCTGCGCGCTCCCGCGCAAGCGCTTCGCGCGCCGCGGCTGAACCCGCGCCGCGCGGCTTCCATACCCGTGCGGATGCGGTATAAAGAACCTCGTCCCGCCGCGCCGGCCCACGGCGCGCGGCCACACGCTCACATCTCTGGGAGGGGATACATGCGTAAACAATTGCTCGCCCTGCTGCTGCTCGCGCTGCCGGCGGCGGCGTTCGCCCAGGCCACCCCGGTCGGGTCCTGGACCACGATCGACGACAAGACCCAAAAGCCCAAGTCGATCGTCGAGATCTACGAGGCCAAGGACGGCAGCCTCGCCGGCCGGGTCAACGAAGTGCTGCAGTCCGAGCACGGCCCCAACCCGGTCTGCGACAAGTGCGACGGCGAGCGCAAGGGCAAGCCGGTCAAGGGCATGGTCATCCTGTGGGGCATCCGCAAGAGCGGCGACACCTGGGAAGGCGGCAAGATCCTGGATCCGGCCAGCGGCAAGATCTATTCGGTCAAGGTCACCCCGCAGGAAGGCGGCAAGAAGCTGGAAGTGCGCGGCTTCATCGGCTTCTCGCTGATCGGCCGCAACCAGACCTGGATGCGTCACGAATAAGTCCTGGCCGGCCCGTGTCGCCTACGGAAGCCCGGCCCATGGCCGGGCTTCTTGCTTTCGCGCCTCCGCCGGCCGCCCCGGCTTGCGCGGCCGGGACTTCGGGCCCGGCGCTTTCGTCCCGGATCGCCGCGAGCGCGCCGCGAAGCCTCGGGCCTGACGGCCCCGCCGCAGAAGCATCCTCAAACCGCTTCACAAAACCAGCGGGCCCGCAGCCCGCCCACGCTTCACAGCCCGGCCGCTGCGGCCGCCCATGCCATAATTCACGACCACCTACGGCCCCCGTCTATGTCCCGCGAAATCGTCGTCTCCAACGCGCTGCCCTATGCCAATGGCGAGCTCCACCTCGGTCATCTGGTCGGCTACATGCAGGCCGACATCTGGGTGCGGGCGCAGCGCATGGCCGGCCACACCGTGCACTACATCTGCGCCGACGACACCCACGGCACGCCGATCATGCTCGCCGCGGAAAAGGCCGGGCAGACGCCGGAGGCGTACATCGCCCAGATCCAGGTCCGCCACGAGCGCGACTTCGCCGATTTCGGCGTGGCCTTCGACCACTACGACTCGACCAACTCGCCCGCCAACCGCCAGCTGACCGAGGCGATCTACGCGCGCCTGGACAACAACGGCCACGTCCAGAAGCGCTCGGTCGCGCAGTTGTTCGACCCGGTCAAGGGCATGTTCCTGCCCGACCGCTACGTCAAGGGCATCTGCCCGAACTGCAAGACCCCCGACCAGTACGGCGACAACTGCGAAAACTGCGGCGCCACCTACGCGCCGACCGACTTGCTCGAGCCGCGTTCGGTGGTCAGCGGCGCGACGCCGGAACTGCGCGACTCCGAGCATTTCTTCTTCGAAGTCGGACACTTCGAGCAGTTTCTGCGCGAGTGGCTCGCCGGCGACGTCGCCACCGCCGGCATCCGCGCCAAGCTGCACGAATGGCTCGATGCCGACGGCGGCCTGCGCGCCTGGGACATCTCGCGCGACGCGCCTTACTTCGGCTTCGAGATTCCCGGCCATCCGGGCAAATACCTGTACGTGTGGATCGACGCGCCGATCGGCTACCTCAGCAGCTTCCAGACCCTGTGCGAACGCAAGGGCCTGGATTTCTGGTCGTACCTCGCGCGCGACAGCCAGGCCGAGCTGCACCACTTCATCGGCAAGGACATCGTCACTTTCCACGGCCTGTTCTGGCCGGCGGTGCTGCACGGCGCCGGCTTCCGCGCGCCGACCCGGCTGCACGTCAACGGCTATCTGATGGTCAACGGCGAGAAGATGTCGAAGTCGCGCGGCACCTTCATCCAGGCCCGCACGTATCTCGACCAGGGCCTGGCCCCGGAAGCGCTGCGCTACTACTTCGCCACCAAGACCAGCGGCGGCGTCGAAGACATCGACCTCAACCTCGCCGACTTCGTCGCGCGGGTGAACTCCGACGTGGTCGGCAAGTTCGTCAACGTCGCCAGCCGCTGCGCCGGCTTCATCGAAAAGCACTACGCCGGCCGTCTCGCCGACGCGTTGCCGGAACCGGCGATGTATGCGCGCTTCGTCGAACAGCTCGCGCCGATCGCGCGCGCCTACGAAGCCAACGAAGCCGCCGGCGCGCTGCGCCTGACGATGGCGCTGGCCGACGAAGCCAACAAGTACATCGACGAGCGCAAGCCGTGGGTGCTGGCCAAGCAGGACGGCGCCGACGCCGAGCTGCAGGCGGTGTGCACCCAGGGCCTGAACCTGTTCCGCGTGCTCGCCGCCGCGCTCAAGCCGGTGCTGCCGCGCGTGGCCGCGCAGAGCGAGGCCTTCCTCGCCGCGCCGGTGACGCTGTGGAGCGACCTCGCCGAGCCGCTGAGGGCGCGCGACATCGCCGCCTACGTTCCCTTGTTCACCCGTATCGACTCGAAACTGATCGACGCCATGATCGACGCCAGCAAAGAATCCCTCGCCCCCGCCGCCGACGCCAAGCCCGCCAAGCCGGCGGCCAAGGCCGAAGCGCCCAAGGCCGAGGCCAAGCCCGACGCCGCCGCCGGCCCCGCCACCATCGCCATGGACGACTTCGCCAAGCTCGACCTGCGCGTGGGCAAGGTGCTGGCCTGCGAGTTCGTCGACGGCTCCGACAAGCTGCTGCGCTTCGAACTCGACGCCGGCGAACTCGGCAAGCGCCAGATCTTCTCCGGCATCCGCGGCTCCTACGCCGAACCCGACAAGCTGGTCGGCCGCAGCGTGGTGTTCATCGCCAACCTGGCGCCGCGCAAGATGCGCTTCGGCGTCAGCGAAGGCATGATCCTCTCGGCCGGTTTCGACGGCGGCAACCTGTTCCTGCTCGACGCCGACGGCGGAGCGGAACCGGGCATGCCGGTGCGTTGAGGCCAGGACATAGCGGATAGGCGATGGGAGATAGCCAGAGCAGAAGCGACACGCTGACGGCTTTGCTATCTCCCAGCTCCTGACCGCCAACGCCTAGCTCTCATGGACCTGACCGAACGCCTCGACCGCCTGCTGCCGCAGACCCAATGCGGCCAGTGCGGCTACGCCGGTTGCCGTCCCTACGCCGAAGCGATGGCGCACGGCGAGGCCGGCGTGGACCGCTGCCCGCCGGGCGGCGACGCCGGCGCGCGCGCCCTGGCGAAACTGCTGGACGTGCCGCCGCTGCCGTTCGACCGCGAACGCGGCCGCCATCTGGCGACGCCGCCGGTCGCGCTGATCGTCGAAGCCGACTGCATCGGCTGCACCAAATGCATCCAGGCCTGCCCGGTCGACGCCATCGTCGGCGCGGCCAAGCACATGCATACGGTGATCGAACCGTTGTGCACCGGCTGCGAGCTGTGCGTGCCGGCGTGCCCGGTGGATTGCATCGTGCTGGTCGCCCCCGCCGCGTAGTTCGCTATCTGCCTGTAGGAGCGGCGCGAGCCGCGACCGCGACAACGCAGCCACGTCGAAACTTTCATCGTAGTTGCGTTGTCGCGGTCGCGACTCGCGTCGCTCCTACAAAAAGCGCGAAACCCGCGCGGATCAGCGCTTGGGCTCGACCTTCTTGCTCTCGCGCGGGTCGTCCGGCGTCAGCTTCACCGACGGCGCCACTGCGGGCGCCGGCGCCGGCATCGGCGCCAGATCCGCGGTCCCGGCCGCGCAGGCCGAGCAGATCCGCTCGATCTTGTAGCCCTTCGCGCGCAGCCGCTCGACCAAACCGTCGTTTCCGAGCAGATGCAGGCTGCCGACCACCACCAGGGTGTCGCCCTTCTTCTGCTCGTCGAGCAGCTTCTGGATCTGCGGCACCCAGGCCTCGTTGCGCTCGACGTTGACGATGCGATAGGTCTGCGGCGTCTTGAGCTGCATCTCCACCCGCGCCTTCTCGTCGAGCTTGGCCAGGTCGGCTTCGCGCCAGGCGGTGTGCATTTCCTCGAGCATGGCCGGCACCTCGGTCGGTCGGTCGAGGAATTCGCGCAGCGCCTTGATCTGTTCGTCGGCGGGGCTGGCGTCCATCACGTCGAGCTGGTGGTCCATGCTCTCCAGCCCGGTCGCGCCCTTGCCGGCTTCGGACGCCTGGCGCATCAGGTACTGGTCCAGGCCCAGTTGCGGGCTGAAACCCAGCGACTGCGACACGCCCAGCACCAGCGACAGATTGACGAACCACGGCTCCAGCGCGTCGACCTGGCTCAGCGAGCGGCCGTTCTTGGCCAGCACCCGGTTGAGCTTTTCGCGCAGGTCGGCCGGCAGGGTCTGGCTGAGGGTGCGGCCGTCGTCGTAGCGCGCGCGCTGCAGGAAGCGCTGGCCGACGCTGGGGTCGAACATCTCCTGCGGCGCGACCTCGAACACCAGCTTGTCGGACGCGGCGAAGGCGCGGTCGATGTCGGACGACAGCGGATAGTCGTCGGCGCGCAGCAGATGGAACGAGCCGAGCAGGAACACCGCGTTGTCGGCGTCCGACACCCGCCACAGCAGCGGCACCGGCGGCGGCTTGGCCGCGCTGCGCGCCGCCTGCGCGACCGCGTCGGTGGCGGTGGCCGAAGTCAGCGGCGCGCTCAGCGCGACCGCGGCGCACAGGGGCAGGACGAACAGCTTGAGCAACCGCATGGGGGAGACGGACCTCGAAATGAGCGGGCGGCGGCCGCGGCGCGATGCGGCGCGCGGCGCGAGGAAACGGGCGCCCAGTGTAAGCGGTGGCGCCGGGGCTTCGTATTACGAAGCCGTAAACGGCTGCGGCCGCGAATCGCGGCGGGCCGGCAGAGGCGGAGCCGAACATCCAGGGTTTTATCCAGGCATGACTCTGAAGTCTCTGGATCCCCGCTTTCGCGGGGATGACGTCTGGCAAGAACGCGACGCAACCCACCTACCGTCATTCCCGCGAACGCGGGCTCCGCTTTACTTCGGCGAAGCCGAACATCCAGGGCTTTACCCAGGCATGACTCTGAAGTCTCTGGATCCCGCTTTCGCGGGGATGACGTCTGGCAAGGACGCGACGCAACCCACCTACCGTCATTCCCGCGAACGCGGGCTCCGCTTTACTTCGGCGAAGCCGAACATCCAGGGCTTTACCCAGGCATGACGCTGAAGTCTCTGGATCCCCGCCTTCGCGGGGATGACGACCGGTGAGGACGCAGCGAAACCCACCCACCCGTCGTTCCCGCGAACGCGGGCTCCGCTCTACCTCAGCGGAGTCGAATACCAAAGCCTCACCGCGACCAACCGCTCAAGACGCATGCGCCGCCTTCCCAGCCGGCTTGTACGCCTTCTCCCCCGCGGTGACCTCCAGGTCCAGGCGGTTGCCTTCCGGCGGCAGCGGGCAGGTCGCGAACGGGGTGAACGCGCACGGCGGGTTGTAGGCCTTGTTGAAATCGACCGTGACCTTGCCCTGCAGGTTCGGCCGCGGCACGTCGAGGAAACGCCCGGCGCTGTAGCTGCCGTGGCCGCTGGTGCGGTCGGCGAACACCAGCATCAGCTCGTCGCCGCCCTGGTCCAGGGCTTCGATGCGATAGGTGCGGCCGTCGCGCTCGAACTCGATCGCGCCGGGGTTCGGCGTCGGCTCGATCACGCCGATGATGTTGGCGACCTCGATGGTCTGCCCGGCGGGATGGGCGACGAACTTGGCGCTGACCTTCCAGTCCTGCTGCGCCGGCCAGTAGTCGATGCCGCCGAAACCGGTGCGGCTCGGCGCGTCGGCGTGGCGCACGCGCAGGTAGTAGTTGCCGCCGCGCTTGATCGCGGTCAGCAGGCCCTTGCCCTCGTCGAAACCGATCCGGGTCGGGCCGGCCGGCGAATCGTCGGCCAGCAGCACCGCCGCGCCCTTGAGCGGCTGTTCGTTGAGGGTCAGCGCCAGCCCGCGCTCGGGCACGAAGCGCAGCCGGCCCTTGTCGAGGTTCAGCAGGCCGACATGGCCGGGGCCGACGCTCAGGCGGATGCCGTTGTCGGCGTCGCGGCCGAAGTAATGCGCGCCGGCGTCGATCGGGTGCAGCCCGACCAGGCTGGTCCAGCCGTCGGGCTTGAGCAGTTCGGCGCTGCGCTGCTCGCGCCACAGCTGCTGGTCGCGCTGGAAATCCTCGCCGGCGTGGGCGACGCGCTCGGCCTCCTTGGCGCGTTCGGCCTTCTGCGCGGTCGAATCGCAGGCGGCCAGCGCCGGCAGCAACAAGGCCGCGCACATCAGCGCGCGCCATGCGGACGCGGCGGGCACGAGGGACATGAGCGAACGGACAGCGGCGGTCATCAGCGCCCTCGCAGGAACCAGCGGTCGATTTCCGACAGGGTGAAGCGGGCCCAGGTCGGGCGCCCATGATTGCATTGCCCGGAGCGTTCGGTCGCCTCCATTTCGCGCAGCAAGGCGTTCATTTCCGGCAAAGTGAGACGGCGATTCGCGCGCACCGCGCCGTGGCAGGCCATCGTCGCGAGCAATTCGTCGCGGGCCGCGCCGACCCGGCGCGATTCGCCGTGTTCGCGCAGGTCGGCCAGCACGTCGCGCAGCAGCGCTTCGACGTCGCCGTGGGCGAGCAGCGCCGGCACCGCGCGCAGCGCCAGCGACTGCGGGCCGGAGCGGGTGACCTCGAAGCCGAGCGCGGTCAGGGTCGCCTCCTCGCGCTCGGCCACCTCGGCCTCGCGCTCGGACACCGCCAGGGTCGCCGGCACCAGCAGCGGCTGGGTGCGCAGGCCTTCGTGGTCGTGGGCGAACTTGAGCTTCTCGTAGCCGATGCGTTCGTGCGCGGCGTGCATGTCGACCACGATCAGGCCTTCGGCGGTCTCGGCCAATACATAAATTCCGTGTAACTGGGCGATGGCGTAGCCCAGCGGCGGCAGGGTTTCGTCGTCGCTGTGCGGCAGCGCCGGCATCGGCGCGGCGGCGTAGGCGCCGCCGGCGCCGGAGTAGCCTGCGCCGGGACTTCCGGCGTAGCCGCCCGCGGACGCGCCGCCGCCGTTGTTGCCGTACAGCGCCACATAACCGGCCTGGGTCTCCTGCACGCGCAGCGCCAGCGGCGCGGTCGGGCGGTACTGGTACATGCCCGCCTGCGACGGCGCCGCGCCGGCGGCCGCCTCGGCGCCATATGCGCCGCCGTAGGCGCCGCCTGCGCCGCCGGCCTCGCCGGTCTGCGCCGACGGCAGCGTCCCCGCGCGCGTCTCGGCCAGCGCATCGTTGAGCGTGCGGTAGACGAAGTCGTGGATCAGCCGCGCATCGCGGAAACGCACCTCGTGCTTGGCCGGGTGCACGTTGACGTCGACCCGGCGCGGATCCAGTTCCAGGAACAGCACGTACGCCGGCTGGCGGCCGTGGAACAGCACATCCGAATAGGCCTGCTTGACCGCGTGGGCGATGCTGCGGTCGCGCACCGAGCGGCCGTTGACGTAGAGGTATTGCTGGTCGGCGCTGGCGCGGTTGTACGACGGCTGCGCGATCCAGCCGTGCAGGCGCAGGCCGGCGCCGCTGTGGTCCACGCGCAAGGCGTTGCGCGCGAACTCCTCGCCGAGCGCCTCGCCGATGCGCACGTCCGACAGGCCGATGTCGACCAGGTCGCCCTCGCCTTTCCAGCGCCGGGTCGGCTTGCCGTTGTGCGACACGCGCAGTTCGACATCCGGCCGCGCCAGCGCCAGCTGGCGCAGCCATTCCTCGATATGGCCCAGCTCGGTGCGCTCGGCCTTCAGGAACTTGCGCCGCGCCGGCACGTTGAAGAACAGGTCGCGCACCTCGACCGTGGTGCCTTGCGGATGCGGCTTCGGCGCGATCTCGCCGAGCCGGCCGCCGTCGATCTCCAGCACCGCGCCGCGCTCCTCGCCGATCCGGCGCGAGCACAGCGAGAAGCGGCTGACCGAAGCGATCGACGGCAGCGCTTCGCCGCGGAAGCCAAGGGTGACGACGCCTTCCAGGTCGTCGAGCGACGCGATCTTGCTGGTCGCGTGGCGCGACACCGCCAGCGGCAGTTCGTCGGCGGCGATGCCCTTGCCGTCGTCGCGGATCCGGATCAGCCGCACCCCGCCCTCCTCCAGGTCGATGTCGACCCGGCGCGCGCCGGCGTCGAGCGCGTTCTCGACCAGTTCCTTGACCACGGACGCGGGCCGTTCGACCACTTCGCCGGCGGCGATCTGGTTGATGAGGGTGTCGGGGAGCTGGCGGATGGTCACGGCGGCGTTCCGGTGCGCGCGCGCACCGCGGGGGATTGGGAATCGATCATAGCCGCTGCCGCCGCGGCTCCGCGATCCGCATCCTGCGCTCTCAGCGTTGCGCCCGCGTTGCGGTCGCCGGCGCCGCAACGAAAACGGCCCCGGGATCGCCGGGGCCGTCGGAATCGATTGCGCTGGACCGGCCCGTCAGGGACTGCCGCCGAAACCGCCGCCCTGCTGCGGCGCGGCCTGCTGGGCCTCGGCGCGCGCGGCGTACAGCGAGCCCGGCGGCGGCTGGCGGGTGAAGTAGTTGTTGATCCCGCCGAGCACGGCGCGGGCCAGCGCGCGCTGGTGCGCGGGATCGGTCAGGCGCCGCTCTTCTTCCGGATTGGAGATGAAGTTGGTCTCGACCAGCATCGCCGGCATGTCCGAGGTGCGCAGCACCGCGAAGTTGGCCTTTTCCACGTGCGGCTTATGGTTGTTGCCGACGTCGCGCAGGCCTTCGAGCACGTGCGAGGCGGCGTCTTCGGACGCCTTCATGTGGCCGCTCTGGGTCAGGTCGAGCAGCACCGAAGCCAGGGTGTTGTCGGTCTGCTGCAGGCGCACGCCGCCGATCAGGTCGGACGCGTTTTCCTTGTCCGCCAGCCAGCGCGCGCGCTGCGAGGTCGCGCCCTTGAGCGACAGCACGTACACCGAGGAGCCGCGCGCGCTGCGGTTTTCCGCGGCGTCGGCGTGGATCGAGACGAACATGTCGGCCTTGGCCTGGCGCGCCAGCTGGGCGCGCCGCGGCAGCGGGATGAACACGTCGGTATCGCGGGTCATGTAGGCCTTCAGGCCCGGCGTGGCATTGATCTGGCGCGCCAGCTCGCGGCCGATCGCCAGGGTCACGTCTTTTTCGCGCTTGCCGCCCTGGCCGATCGCGCCCGGGTCCTGGCCGCCGTGGCCGGGATCGATGGCGATGATCAGCGGGCGCATGCCGCGGCCGCGCATCACGTCCTTGAGCGTCTTGACCGCGCCGGCCGGCGGCGCGGGCTCGGCGGCCGGCGGCGCGGCGGCGGCGGCCGGGTTGTTGTTGGCGAGCGCATTGGCGGCGGCCGAGCCCGGCATCGGCGTCGGCACGCCGGTGGCGATGCGGGTGGGAACGCCCGTAGCGATGCGGGTCGGAACGCCGGTCGCGACGGTGGTCGGCACCGGCGCCTGCGCGGCTTGTTCGAACACGGCTTGGTTGGCGGCCTGCTGCGCGCCGGACGGCGGCGCGGCGGCGGCCACGGCCGGGGCGGCGCCCGGCGGCTGGCCCGCCGGCGCGGAATGCGCGGCCGCCGCAGGCGCGCCGGCGCCGTTGCGCGCGGCGAGTTCGGCGATCAGGCGGCTGGTGGCGGCGTTGGAGGCGATCGCCGGGTCGGCCGGCTCGGCGCCGGCGTTGGACGGGGCCTGCGCGGCGACGTTCTGGAACGCGGCAGCCGCAGCCGGCGCGGACGCCAGCGCAGCCGCGGGCGCGGCCGGCTTGGGTTCGGGCGCCTTCGGCGCCGCAGCGATCGCGGCCGCCGGTTCGCTGCCGTCGCCCGGCCACTCCAGGACCAGACGCGGGCCGCCCGGGCCCTGCTCGATGCGCGGCTTGAGCACCGCCACCGGCTGGGCCAGATCGAACACGATGCGTGCGGTGCCGGGCTGCGGCTCGCCGCTGCGCACGGATTTGACGATGCCGGAACCGGCCGGAAGCTTGACGCCCTTGCCGAGGCTCGAGGCCGGCAGATCGACCACGAGGCGGTCGGGGCCCTTGAGGCTGATGACTTTGTATTGGCCGGCGCCGTCGAGAACGATCTCGGCGCGGGTGCCGGTGGCCCCGTTGCTGAGCTCCAAGCCCTTGATTTCGCTGGCATGAGCGAGATTCCAGGCCAGCGCTGCCAAGAGCGCCAGGCCCATCAGGACTTTCTGAACGGTGGCCCCCTTGACTCGCATGGGCGTAAGTCAAGCACTGGGATAATCGAATTGCAAGTATTTTTTCCTTGCAAATCCGGTACCTGCCGCCACTTCCTAGGGAATCGTTCAGGAGTCGGCCGCAAACGCCCCTGTATCACGGCTTTGAGCGACCGCTGCCAGCCACGCCCGGCCGGCCGCGCTGGCCGCCGACACGCGGGCGCTGCGGCCCGCCCCGTCCACGGCCAGGTCGATGCGCAGATCGGCCGCCGGCAGCCAGCCGCGGCCGCGTTCGGGCCATTCGATCAACCATAGCGTGGCCTCGCCGCCGTCCAGGCCGAGGAACTCCAGCTCGCCGGCGTCGCCGATGCGGTACAGGTCCAGGTGCCAGGCTTCGCCGCCGTCGCTCAAGGGATAGCGCTCGACCAGGGTGTAGGTCGGGCTGCGGATCGCGCCCTGCACGCCGAGCGCGCGCAGCAGCGCGCGCGCCAGCGTCGACTTGCCGGCGCCGAGGTCGCCGTGCAGATGCGCGTACAGCACCGGCGCGGCGGCGCCGGCGCGCGCGGCCGCAAGCGCCGCGCCGAGCGCGTCGGTGGCGTCGGCGTCGGCCAGATGCAGGTTCAATTCGGAAGCGGTCGCGGAACTCATCGCGAAATCATCGCTCATCCGCACGCGGATTGGCGCAGCGGCGCAGCCACGGCATCAGGTCGCTCGGCAACAGCCCGCGCTCGCCGCCCTCCTGCGCAGCGCGGTCGCCCGCGACTGAATGCAGCAATGCGCCGCAACTGGCGGCGTCGAACGCGTCCAGGCCTTGCGCGCGCAGCGCCGCGATCGCGCCGCTGAGCGCATCGCCCATGCCGCCCACGGCCATGCCGGGATTGCCCGCGCCGATCGTGCGCACGCCCTGCCCCAGCGCGTGCACCAAGGTGCCGGCGCCCTTCAACACCACCGCGCAGCGATAGCGTTCGCTCAACGCGCGCACCGCGGCGTAGCGGTCGGATTGGATGCGCGAAGCGTCGCTGCCCAGCAGGCGCGCGGCTTCGCCGGGATGCGGCGTGAGAATGCAATCGGCCGGCAACGCGCGCGGCTGCGCGGCGAGCAGGTTCAATGCATCGGCATCGAGCAGCAGCGGCTTGCCGCTGGCGAGCGCGGCGGCGAACAGATGCGCGCCCCATTCGTGCTGGCCCAGGCCCGGGCCGATCGCGATCACGTCGGCGGCGTCGAGCGCGGCGCGCGCGTCTTCGCTGGATTCGACCGCGCGCGGCATCGCTTCGGGCAGGCGCGCAAGCAGCGGCGCGATGTGGTCGGCGCGGGTCGCCGCATCGACCAATCCGGCGCCGCTGCGCAGCGCCGCCTGCGCGCACAGCAGCGGCGCGCCGCCGTGGCCGTGGTCGCCGCCGATGCACAGCACACGGCCGTTGCGGCCCTTGTGGCTGTCGCGCCGGCGCGGCCGCAGCCAGCGGCGCAGGTCGCCGGCGCGCAGCCATTCGGCGACCGGATACACGCCGTAGTCGGGCACGCTCAGGCCCAGATCGGCGAGGACGAGTTCGCCGCAAAAATCCAGCGCCGCGCCGGTGCGCAGGCCGTGCTTGCGGGCGATGAATTCGAGCGTGCAGTCGGCGACGACCGCGGCGCCGTCGGCCGCGCCGCGGTCGGCATCGACGCCGCTGGGAACGTCGAGCGCGAACACCGGCGCGGGGTGCGCGTTGATCGCGTCGATCAGCGCGCCGGCGGCGGCGTCCGGCGGGCGCGACAGGCCGATGCCGAACAGCGCGTCGACGACCGCGTCGGCCGCCGGCAGCGCGCCGTCGAATTCGACGACGGCGCCGCCGGCGTCGAGGTACTCGGCGGCGGCGCGTTGCGCCAGTTCGCCGCGCGGTGCGTGTTCGCTCAGCCGCACCACCGCGACCCGGCGGCCGTTGCGCTGCGCATGCGCGGCCATGACATAACCGTCGCCGCCGTTGTTGCCGGGCCCGCACACCACCAGCAGCGAATAGGCCTGGGTCCAGCGGTCCAGCCACTCGCGCCACGCGGCCTCGCCGGCGCGGCGCATCAGTTCGTAAGCGTCGCCGAGGCGGTCGGCCGCGGCCTGCTCCACCGCGCGCAAGGCCGCGGCGTCGTACAGAGCGGCTTCGGAAGGCGTTGCGGCGCGCGCGCCGAGCGTTTCAGCGGACCTGGACATGCGCTGATTCTATACTTGCCGCACTGTGAGCCAGATCGACGCCAGCCCCAGTTCCAACGATCCCGCCAGCCGTCCCGCGCCCGACTATTCGGCGCTGGCGCAGCGCGTGCGCGCGCTGGCGCGCGAATTCGGCTTCCAGCGCTGCGGCATCAGCGGGGTCGAACTGGGCCAGGACGAGGCCTATCTGCTGGATTGGCTGGAACGCGGCCTGCACGGTTCGATGGACTGGATGGCGCGCCACGGCGAGCTGCGCGCGCGGCCGCAGCAACTGCTGCCCGGCACGGTGCGGGTGATTTCGGTCGGCCTGGACTACGGCCGCCGCGACGACGACGAGGCCTGGGCGACGCTGGCCGACGGCGAACGCGCCTACGTCGCGCGCTACGCGCTCGGCCGCGACTACCACAAGCTCATGCGCCAGCGCCTGCAAAAGCTGGCCGAGCGCCTGGCCGAACTGGTGGGGCCGTTCGGTCACCGCGTGTTCGTCGATTCGGCGCCGGTGCTGGAACGCGCGCTGGCGCGCAACGCCGGGCTCGGCTGGATCGGCAAGCACACCTGCCTGATCGACAAGGACGGCGGCTCGTGGTTCTTCCTCGGCGAAATCTACGTCGACCTGCCGCTGCCCGTCGACGCGCCGGCCAGCGCGCATTGCGGCACCTGCACGCGCTGCATCGACATCTGCCCGACCCAGGCCATCGTCGCGCCGCACCGGCTCGACGCGCGCCGCTGCATCGCCTACCTGACCATCGAGCACGACGGCGCGATTCCGCTGGAACTGCGCGAGCCGATCGGCAACCGCATCTTCGGCTGCGACGACTGCCAGCTGGTCTGCCCCTGGAACAAGTTCGCGCAACGCAGCGACGAGCCGGATTTCCGCGCCCGCAACGAGCTCGACCGGGCGACGCTGGCGCAGTTGTTCGCCTGGGACGAAGACGAATTCCTGCGCCGCACCGAAGGCTCGGCGATCCGCCGCAGCGGGCACGAGCGGTGGTTGCGCAATATCGCGGTGGCGTTGGGCAATGCGCCGACGACGCCGGAGGTGGTGGAGGCGTTGCGTTCGCGGCGCGAACATCCGAGCGCGTTGGTCCGCGAGCACGTCGAATGGGCGCTCGCGAAGCACGACGTCCCCCTGTAGGAGCGGCGCGAGCCGCGACCGCGACAACGCAACTACGATGAAAGCAACGGCGTAGTTGGGTTGTCGCGGTCGCGGCTCGCGCCGCTCCTACGCAAAACAACAACGGCGCCGAAGCGCCGTCGTTTCGATCAACCGCGCAACCGCGCCAACAACTCGCGCGTCACCGGATCCTCCGCCTCGGCCTCGCCGGCCAGCGCCGGCAGCAGCTTGCTGGCGACCTGCTTGCCGAGTTCGACGCCGAACTGGTCGAAGGCGTTGATGCCCCAGAACACCGATTGCAGATAGACGCTGTGCTCGTACATCGCCAGCAGCGCGCCGAGCGAGGCCGGGGTCAGCGCGTCGAGCAGGATCGTCGTGCTCGGCCGGCCGCCGGCATAGGCGCGGTGCGGATCGTCGCTGGTCTGGCCGTTGGCGAAGGCCTCGGTCTGCGCCAGCAGGTTGGCGTGCAGCGCGCGGTGGTTCTGCGGGTACGGCGCATCGCTGCGGACCACGCCGATGAAGTCCGCGGGGACGATCGAGGTGCCCTGGTGCAGCGCCTGGAAGAAGCTGTGCTGGGTGTCGGTGCCCGCCCCGCCCCACCACACCGGCACGGTGTCTTCGCCGACCGGCGTGCCGTCGAGCTTGACCGACTTGCCCAGGCTTTCCATCACCAGCTGCTGCAGATAATTCGACAGCAGCTTCAGCCGCTCGTCGTAGGCCAGCACCGCCTGGGTCGCATAGCCCAGGCCGTTGCGGTTCCAGATCGAGGTCAGCGCATGCCACGCGGCGAGGTTGTCCGGCAGCGGCGTCTGCAACACGTGCGCGTCCATCTGCGCCGCGCCGGACAGGAACTGTTCGAACGCGTCCATGCCGATCGCCAGCGCGATCGGCAAACCCACCGCCGACCACAGCGAATAGCGGCCGCCGACCCAGTCCCACATCGGCAGGATGCGTTCGGGCGGGATGTTGAAGGCCTGCGCCGGGCGTTCGAGATTCGCGCTGATCGCGTACAGGCGCGAGTCGTCGCCGAGCCAGTCGCGCAGGATGCCGCCGTTGAGCAGCGTCTCCTGGGTGCCGAAGGTCTTGGAGATCAGCAGCGCCGCGGTCCGCTTCGGGTCGAGCCCGGCCAGCGTGCGCTGGGCCGCGTGGCCGTCGACGTTGGACAGGAAATGGACGCGGAAGCGGCCCGGCTTGGGCCCGCTCAGCGCGTCCACGGCCAGGCGCGGGCCGAGGTCGGAGCCGCCGATGCCGACGCTGACGATGTCGGTGACTTCGCTCGCCTCCAATGCTTCGATGGTCGCGCGCATCTGCGCGCGCGCCTTGAGCGCCTGGCGGTGCGCGTCGCGGGCGATCGGCGCGTGGGAGAAGTCGCCGCGCAACGCGGTGTGCAGCGCCGGCCGGCCTTCGGTGACGTTGACGGTCTGGCCGTCGAACAGCGCCTTGACGCGCTCGACGCTGCCGGCCGCCTCAGCGGCGCGGAACAACCACGCCAGCGCGTCGCGGTCGTAGCGCTGACGGGCGAAGCTGGCGTAGACGGGGCCGACCTTGAGAGCGAAGTCGCCGGCGCGGGCCGGGTCGGACGCGATCAGCCGGGACAGCGGCGTGGCAGCGACGCGCCCGACTTCGGCGCGCAGCTCGTGGAGTCGGGGGTCGTCGCTCATCGTGCGTCGGTTCTCAGGCGGCCTGTGCCGGCATCGAGTGGTTGGTGTGGGTCAGCTGGTTGTGGCGGTCCACGTAGACCAGGGTCGGCTTGTACTTGGCCGCCTCGGCTTCGTCGCAGATGCCGTAGGCGCAGATGATGACCAGGTCGCCGGGCTGGGCCTTGTGCGCGGCCGCGCCGTTGACCGAGATCACCCCGCTGCCCTCCTCGCCGCGGATGGCGTAGGTCGAGAAGCGGTGGCCGCTGTTGATGTTGTAGATGTGCACCATCTCGTACTCGCGGATGCCCGAGATGTCGAGCAGGCGGCCGTCGATCGCGCAGGAGCCTTCGTAATGCAGCTCGGCGTGGGTGACGGTGGCGCGGTGGATCTTGGCCTTGAGCAGATTCAGTTGCATGTCGGTCACTCGTGGGCCCGCGGACGCGCGGGCGCGAAGGGTTTGAAGTCTAGCAGCGCATGGCGCGCTGCAACATGGCCTGGACGGAGTTGGGACGCAACGCAGCTTTCCCGCCCTGGGCCGCCCCGGAACCGGGCCGGAGCCCTGTTCAGGCGCAGATCGCTCAGACCGCGAATTCGAGGTTGTCGATCAGCCGGGTCCGGCCCAGGCGCGCGGCGATCAGCGCGACCCGCTCGCCGTCGCCGGGCTCGCCGGCCTCGGGCAGGCTCAGGTCCGGGCGGCGCAGCGCGGCGTAATCGACTTCGAAACCGGCCTCGGCGAGCCGGCGCGCGGCGGCGGCCTCGACCGCCTCGCGTCCCTGCCCGGCCTGGACGGCTTCGCGCATCGCCTGCAGGGCGCGGTGGATCTCCGGCGCGCGCGCGCGTTCGCTGTCGGACAGGTACTGGTTGCGCGAGCTCATCGCCAGCCCGTCGGCCTCGCGCCGGGTCGGCGCGGCGACGAGTTCCAGCCCGAACGCGAGGTCGCGGACCATGTAGCGGATCACCGCGAGCTGCTGGTAGTCCTTGCGGCCGAACACGGCCACGTCCGGACGCACCTGGTTGAACAAGCGCGCGACCACGGTCGCGACGCCGTCGAAATGGCCCGGGCGGTGCGCGCCTTCGAGAGTTTCGGTCACGCCCGGCACCGCGATCCGCACGGTGCGCTCGGCGCCGTACGGATACATGGTCTCCACCGACGGCCGCCACAGCAGGTCGCAGCCGGACGCGCGCAGGCCTTCGGCGTCGGCCTCGGGGGTGCGCGGGTAGCGGCTGAAATCCTCGTTCGGGCCGAACTGGGTCGGATTGACGAACACGCTCGCCACGACCCGGTCGGCGCGCTCGCGCGCGAGCTTGATCAGCGAGTGATGGCCCTCGTGCAGGTTGCCCATCGTCGGCACGAAGGCGACGCTGTGGCCGGACGCGCGCCAGGCCTGCAGGGTGGAACGCAGGGCGCCCAGTTGATCGACGGTCAGCATGCGGTAACTCGTGGAGTGACGGCGCGGTCCGTGCGCGACGGGCCGGCGCGCGCGGCGCCGGTTACGGAATCGGCGACGGCCTGGAGCCCAGGCCGGTCGATGGTTCGAAGCTGGGGCCGGCGGCCGCGGATTTCCAGGCCGCGCCGGCGCGCCGCGATTCAGTCGTAGGAATGCGCGGCGTCGGGGAAGCTGCCGTCGCGCACCGCCTGCCCGTAGGCGGCGAAGGCGCCGGCGACCGAGCCGCCCTCGGCCAGGAAGTCCTTGACGAACTTGGGCCGGCGGTGGCCGGAGTTGACCCCGAGCAGGTCGTGCAGCACCAGCACCTGGCCGTCGCAATGCGGGCCGGCGCCGATGCCGATGGTCGGAATGGCCAGGTCGGCGGTGATCGCCTCGGCCAGCCCGGTCGGCACGCATTCCAGCACCAGCAGCGCGGCGCCGGCCGCGGCGACCGCGCGCGCGTCGCTGCGCAGCTTGGCCGCGGTGGCGTCGTCGCGGCCCTGCAGCTTGTAGCCGCCCAGGCGCAGCACCGACTGCGGGGTCAAGCCGAGGTGGGCGCAGACCGGGATTTCGCGCTCGACCAGGAAGCGGATCGCTTCGAGCTTGTGCTCGCCGGCGCCTTCGATCTTGACCATCGCCGCGCCCGCGCGCAGCAGCGCGATGGAGGCGTCGAGCGCGCGTTCGGGCGTAGCGTCGGACCCGAACGGCAGGTCGGCGATCAGCAGCGCCTTGCTGAGCCCGCGGGCGACGCAGGCGGTGTGGTAGGCCATATCGGCCGCAGTCACCGGCAAGGTGCTGGCGTGTCCCTGAACGACCATGCCGAGCGAATCGCCGACCAGCACCAGGTCGGTGCCGGCGGCGTCCATCGTGCGGGCGAAACTGGCGTCGTAGGCGGTCAGCATCACCAGCTTGCGGCCTTCGCGCTTGGCGTCGGCGAGCATGGGCACGGTCCAGGCTTTGCGCTTCTCGGAAGGCGTGGCGTCGGTCGGAGCCGAGGTGTACATGGGCGGAAGTCCGGTGGCGACGGACGTGGTGGGGAGGTCGCTTAACTTAGCAGGTTGCCGCGCGCTGGCGGCCCTCGCCGCTGCAACGCTGTCGCGCCGCCACGCGCGGGCAAGCCGGTCGGCAACCCGCACAAACACGCGCAGCCCCGTTCGCCCCGTGTAGGAGCGGCGCGAGCCGCGACCGCGCCAACTCAGCCACGGCGAAACCCCGCGAACTGTGCGGCCGGTACCCGATCTGTCGACGCGCGCCCCATTCGCGAACGCAGTCTTGCGTCTGCGGCGATCGCGTGAGTCGCGCCGCAGTTGCGTTGGCGCGGTCGCGGCTTGCGCCGCTCCTACAGGGGGCCGCTCCTACAGGGGGTTTTCCGGCGGCAATGCTTCGATGCCGCCCAGGTCGATCCGCGCCAGCGCCTCGCGCGCCGGGCCGATCCCGGGGATCGCGACGTCCGGCGCGATCTCCACCAGCGGCGCCAGCGCGAACGCGCGCTCGTGCAGATGCGGGTGCGGCACGTGCAGGCCGGCTTCGGCGATGGTCGCCTCGCCGTACAGCAGCAGGTCCAGGTCCAGCGTGCGCGGGCCCCAGCGATCGCTGCCGTCGGCGCTGCGCGCGCGGCCGGCATCGCGTTCGATGCCCAGCATCGCCGCCAGCAGCTCGCGCGCCGGCAGCGCGGTGTCCAGCTGCGCGACCGCGTTGAGGAAGTCGGGCTGGTCGGTGCGGCCCCAGGCCGCGGTGCGGTACAGCCGCGAGGCGCACACCAGTCGCGAACCGGGCAGGCCGGCGAGCGCGCGCACGGCCGCGCGCAGCACCGCGGCGCTGTCGCCGAGGTTGCTGCCCAGACCGATGTAGGCGGAAACGAGGGAAGTCATGGCGTGCGGCGCGGACGGACGGCGGATGGACTGCGAACGCGGCGTCCGCGCGGGCCGCGAAACGGGCCCGCGCGCAGCGGCGCGACATCGACGAAACGGAACCGGCTAACGGAAATCGGGCAACCCCAAACGATGCAGCGGGCCGGCGCGAACCGCGCCGGCGCCGCAGCGCGGCGCGTTACTCCGCCGCGTTGCCGACCGGCGCGCCGCGACGGCGCCGACGACGCTTGCGCGGAGCGCCGCCTTCGCCGCCCTCCTCGTCGCCGTCCTCGCCGGAACGCGCCTGCGCTTCCTGCTGCGCCAGCAATTCGTTGGGATGCTGCTGCGCCTCGCGCCAGAACTCGACGTCGCCGGCGTGTTCGGCGGACGCGGCCATGCGCAGGCTGAGGAAATCGAACGCGGCGCGGAAGCGCGGATGCGACAGCAAGCGGAACACGCGCTTGCGCTGGCGCTGCTGGAAGCGCGATTGCAGCAGCCAGATCTCCTGCATCGGCAGCGAGAACCGGCGCGGCAGCGCGATGGTCGCGAGCTGATGCAGGGTGACCCGGTCGGCGGCGCGGCGCTGCGCCTCGGCGGTGTGCACGCCCTGCGCCTGCAGGCCCATCAGGTCGCGGCAATACGCCGGCCACAGCAGCAGCGCGAACAGGAACGCCGGCGACACCGGCTCGTCGGCGGCGACGCGCGCGTCGGTGCCCTTGAGCCCTTCCAGCACCATCCGCCGCAACGCGCCGCTGCGGTTGGACTTCAGCGCCGCGGCGCTTTCCGGCAGCAGCGCCGGCAGCAGGCCGTAGCGCTCCAGGCCGAGGAAGCTCTCGACCGCGTGGCCGGACAGGAACAGCTTCAGGCATTCCTCGAACAAGCGCGCCGGCGCGGCTTCGGCCAGCAGCGGCGCCAGGTGCGGAATCGGCTCGGCGGTGCCGCGTTCGATCTCGAAACCGAGCTTGGCCGCCAGGCGCACCGCGCGCAGCATCCGCACCGGGTCTTCGCGGTAGCGCGTTTCCGGATCGCCGATCAGGCGCATCAAACGGTTCTGCACGTCCTCGAAGCCGCCGACGTAGTCGCGCACCGAGAAATCCTCGACCGCGTAATACAGCGCGTTGGCGGTGAAATCGCGGCGCACCGCATCGTCTTCGATGCTGCCGTAGACGTTGTCGCGCAGCAGCCGGCCGCCGTCGTCGGTCTCGCGGTCGCCGCTGCCGTCGTCGATGTTGGCGCGGAACGTCGCCACTTCGATGATCTCGCGGCCGTAGACCACGTGGGCCAGGCGGAAGCGACGGCCGATCAGGCGGCAGTTGCGGAACAGTCCCTTGACCTGCTCGGGCGTGGCGTCGGTGGCCACGTCGAAGTCCTTGGGATGGCCGCCGACCAGGATGTCGCGGACCGCGCCGCCGACCAGGTAGGCGCCGAAGCCGCTGTCGCGCAGGCGGTACAGCACGCGCAAGGCGTTCGGGCTGATGTCCTTGCGCGAGACATTGTGCTGATCGCGCGGGATGACCCGCAGCGAAGTCGGGATAGGGGATGAGTAATTGTCGGCTTGCATCGAACGCGGACGCGCCGCCTTATCTGAAAGAAATCAATCGGGTCAGGCCGTTGCCGGAGGCTGCGGCGGCGCATATACTAGCAGGCCGCACAGGATTGAGAGACTGGGCGGTCCGCCAGGAAGCCTCCGGTCGCCGGAGCCCCCGCCGGAAGCATCATCGCTCCCTTCGTCTAGAGGCCTAGGACGTGGCCCTCTCAAGGCTAAAACACGGGTTCGAATCCCGTAGGGAGCGCCATTCAAGCGACTCGGTCGCAGAACAAGCCCGCCTCGCGCGGGCTTTTTCGTTTCCCGGCCCCTCGCCTGCGTTCGCGGGCGAGCGCGCCGGGGCCGCGCCAGACGCCACGCGCGGCCTTGGGCCGGCGCGGCGCGAATGGCTAAACTATCGGCCGCCCGGCCTGCCACGTAACCGGACCACCACAGGACCCAGCCATGCCCTTCGTCGTCACCGAGAACTGCATCAAGTGCAAGTACACCGACTGCGTCGAGGTGTGCCCGGTGGATTGTTTCCATGAAGGCCCGAATTTCCTGGTGATCGATCCGGACGAGTGCATCGACTGCACCCTGTGCGAGCCGGAATGCCCGATCAACGCGATCTACCCCGAGGACGACGTGCCGGCCGGCCAGGAAGGCTTCGTCGCCCTCAACGCCGAGCTGGCCAAGGCCTGGCCGGTGATCACCACGCGCAAGGACGCCCTGGCCGACGCCAAGGATTGGGAAGGCAAGACCGGCAAGATCGACCTGCTCGAACGCTGAGCCCGGCCGCGGCCGCCGCGGCGCCGCGAAAAAGTTCCGCAACACCCTGAAACTGCCGGGTTTTCGGCGCGGATGCGTTCATCCGCGCGCGCCTAGACTGGCCGCGGTCCCTTCACGCCGCGCCGCCATGTCCAAGCTCCTGCCGTTCGGCCTGCTGCTCGCGCTCTGCCTCACCCCCGCCGCGACCGGCGCCCAGCACCGCGGGTTCGATCTCTCGCAGTTGGATCTGTCGCAACTCGACCTGTCGCGGCTGGATCCGGCCGCGATCATGGCCAGCGCCAACGACACCCTGATGCGCGCGCCCGACGATCGCATCGACGGCCTGCTCCAGGCCCTGCGCAGCGCCTCGCGCGACCGCGCCGACGCCGCGACCTTGTGCGCGCTGTTCGATCCGCGCGCCGACCGCAGCGCGCAGGCGCTGATGGCGGCGGCGCAACGGCTCAGTCCCGACAGCCACCAGCGCTTCGGCAATGCGCTGATCGAGATCGCCGCGAGCGGCCTGCAGAGCCCGCGCCAGCCTTACGACGGCGCCGGCGCGAAGCAGTCGCTGAAGTCGGCCGCGGCCCGGGCGATGATCTTGCACGACGGCTTCGGCGCCGGGCTCAACGCCGACGGCGCCGACGAGGCCTCCAGGCAGGCGCGCTGCCAGTCGTTCGCGTGGCTGCTCGATGCCTTGGGCGATCAGCCGCTGGCGCAACGCGCCGGGGCGATGCGGCTGATGTTGAACGAAGGGATGAGCCGGTTGGCGGTGCGCTGAGCGGCAGACGGCGGAGCCGCCGGAAGCGAGGCGTCGAGCCTGAGGCCCTGCCGCAAGCGCGGGCCCGCCAAGGCGCCCCTGCCGTCGCGGGAGAACGATCAGGCCCGATGCCTTCGGCTAAGCCGCGGCGAACCTGTCCCCACCAACGAAAACGGGCGCCCTCGGCGCCCGTTTCCGCATTCGGCCGAAGCCGGACGATCAACGCCCGCCGAGCGCCGTCTTCAGGTCGCCGATCAGCTTGGTCGGGCCCGCGCCCGACGCCGGCAGGCCGCGCGGATCGACCGCCGACACGTAGGCGCCGGCTTCCACCGCGCTGACCCGGATCAGGAAGTTGCCGCCCTGGTAGTTCACGTCGTAGGCGCCGAGCAGCTGGGCGCGGCTGGCGATGGTCAGGCCCTCGGTCTTGCCGAGCACTTCGCCGACCTTGTTGAAGGCGTCGTCGCGGTTGCCGCTGAGGGTGAAGCCCAGCGCCGAGGACGCCGGCACGCCCGGTTGAGCCTGGGTCGGACGGTTGCCCGACGCGGTCGCCGAGCCCGGGATCGCCATCGCACCGTCGGTGCGCGGCTGGTCGAGGTCCGGCGGCACTTCCAGCGGACGGTTTTCCGGCGCTTCGGCATACAGCTTGTTGCCCTTGCGGAACCAGCTGCAGCCCGACGTGGCGACCACCGCCAGCAACAGACCGGCGACGACCGCACGGGACAGAGAAACGTTGGAACGCATGAGCATCTCCTGCAGGGGTTCAGGCCGCCAGATCGGCGCGGCCAAGGTGTTCGAGTTCGGCGGCCAGCGCCGCGGTGCGGCGCAGCGCGTCGGCGTGCGCGGACGACAGCGTCTGCAACGGCAGGCGCAGGCCGTGGCCCAGGCCCTGCGCGGCGAGCAGCGCCTTGACCGGGATCGGGTTCGGTTCGACGCCGAGGAAATCGTAGGCCGGACGCAGGCGCGCGTCCCAGGCCTCGGCCTCGCCGCGCTTGCCGGCGCGGGCCAGGTCGGCGAGGCGGCGGAACGCCGCCGGCATCGCGTTGGAGCCGACCGAGACGATGCCGTCGGCGCCGGCCAGCATGGCCCGGCACGCGGTCGGGTCGTCGCCGCTGAGCACGGCGAAGGTTTCGGACTTCAGCGCCAGCAGTTCGCTCATGCGCTGCGGGTCGGACACCGCTTCCTTGATGCCGACGATGCGCGCATGGCCGGCCAGTTCGGCGACGGTCGCCGGCAGCAGGTCGCAGCCGGTGCGGCCGGGCACGTTGTAGAGCACGACCGGCAAGGCGCCGTCGTCGGCGATCGCGCGGTAATGCGCGAGCAGGCCGGCCTGGGTCGGGCGCACGTACGGCGGCGCGACCACCAGCGCCGCGTCGGCGCCGAGCGCGGCCACGCGCCGGTTCAGTTCGATGGTCTTGGCGGTGTTGGACTGGCCGGTGCCGGCCAGCACCGGGACGCGCCCGGCGACGAATTCGACCGCGCTGCGCAACAGGGTGTCGTACTCGGCATCGAACAGCGCCGCCGCCTCGCCGGTGGAACCGGCGACCACGAGCGCCTGGGTGCCGCCCTCCAGCTGTTTCGCCAGCAGCGAGCGCCAGGCGTCCAGGTCGAGTTCGGCGGACGCGGTGAACGGCGTCGCCAGCGCGGTGATGCTGCCGGTAAGTCGCAAGGTTGGAACCCTGTGGGCTGGTGCGGCCGCGGGCGCGGGCGCGAATGGGCGGAACGGGCAAGACGGGCGGAACAAGCAAACTCTGGGGCAGGCAAACTCTGGAGCGGGGTTCGGGACCGCCGCGGCGCGCCCGGGCCGGGCCGGCGCGGGTCGATCGCGGCGGAGCGGAGGGCATCGCTGAAACGGGCCTGCGAAAGCGGTCCAGTCTAAACCGGCCTGCGGGCACGAAACGCTGCCTGCGGACGGCCATACACCGGGCGATGTTACTTGCGGCGCGAAAGCGCGGGCAAGTATGCTGACCCGCAGTCGCGTCCCGCGTCCGGGCCGCCGTTCATTCTCCGAGCCGACATCGCTCCCCTTGCAGGCGCCGCCTTGACCGATTCCGCTTCCCGGCCGTCGCCGAACGATAACCACCTCCTGATCAACGCCTATACGACGCATCCGGAGTCGCCGCTGCTGTCGGTGACGCGCCGGATCGCCGATTCGGGCTGCAATCTCGTCGACGCGCGCCTGGCCACGGTCGGACGCGACGTGTCGGTGACCGCGCTCGCCCAGGGCTCCTGGGATTCGGTCGCCAAGCTCGAGGCGATGATGGCCCGGCTGGAGCGCGAGGAAGGCCTCAAGCTGGTGTGGTACCGCACCGGCGCCAAGCAGGTGCAGTCCAGCCTGCTGCCCTACATCGTCGAAGTCGTCGCCGCGGACAAGCCCGGCATCCTGTTCCAGCTGGCCGACTTCTTCGACCGCCAGGGCATCACCATCGAAAGCCTGCACTGCTCGCGCTACCGCGCGATGCAGACCGGGGCGGACATGTTCTCGGCCCAGATCACGATCGGCGTGCCTTCGAGCATGCACATCGCCGCGCTGCGCGACGATTTCCTCGAGTTCTGCGACCACTTGAACCTGGACGCCATCATGGATCCGATGAAGTTCTGAGAGGTAAGCTGGCAACCATGCTCGACACCGGCGATCGCGCTTACGGCGGCAAAACGCCCAATTACGACCTGGCCCTGTCCAGCGGCGAAACGGTCAAGCTCAAGGACTACGCCGGCGGCTGGCTGGTGCTTTACTTCTACCCCAAGGACAGCACGCCCGGCTGCACCACCGAGGGCCTGGACTTCAACGCCCACTTGGCCAAGTTCAAGAAGGCCGGCGCCACCGTGCTGGGCGTGTCGCGCGACTCGGTCAAGTCGCACCAGAACTTCTGCGCCAAGCAGGGCTTCAAGTTCGACCTGGTCAGCGACAAGGACGAGACCTTGTGCAACGCCTTCGGCGT
This sequence comes from Lysobacter enzymogenes, assembly GCF_017355525.1. Taxonomy (NCBI): domain Bacteria; kingdom Pseudomonadati; phylum Pseudomonadota; class Gammaproteobacteria; order Lysobacterales; family Lysobacteraceae; genus Lysobacter; species Lysobacter enzymogenes. The sequence continues at coordinate 1,685,869 of NZ_CP067395.1, forward strand.
GATCAAGGAAAAATCGCTGTACGGCCGCAAGTACATGGGCGTGGAGCGCAGCACCTTCCTGATCGACCCGAAAGGCGTCATCGTGCAGTCATGGCGTCCGGTGAAAGTCGCCGGGCATGCCGAAGCCGTCCTCGCCGCACTCAAGGAACACGCCGCCCAGTGAGGCCGCCCCTTTCCCCGACGCGCCGCCGTCCCGCCCCGCGGGCCACGGCGGCGCTGCCGTGCGCGCAAGCCGGCGCGCGCTGCGCGACCCCGATCGTTTTTCCCCCGGCGTGCCGCCACGCCACACTCCCGCGGAGCTGTCGATGACACGAAGCAAGCGCATCTACGTGCTGGATACCAACGTGCTGATGCACGATCCCACCGCGCTGTTCAAATTCGAGGAGCACGACGTCTACCTGCCGATGCAGGTCATCGAAGAGCTCGACAACGGCAAGAAAGGCACCTCCGAAGCCAGCCGCAACGCGCGCCAGGTCAGCCGTTTCCTCAACGAGCTGATCGAGGCCGAGGGCACCGACAAGATCTCCAGCGGCATCTCGCTGGTGCGGCCGCAGGGCCTGCAGCTGCGCGGCGCGCAGAGCATCGGCAAGCTGCGCTTCCAGACCGATTCCTTCGACGCCGGCAAGCGCTTCGGCACGGTCATCCCGGACAACCACATCCTCGGCGCGGTGCTCGCGCTGAAGGAAAGCGACCCGGGCGCGCCGGTGGTGCTGGTGTCGAAGGACATCAATCTGCGGATCAAGGCCTCGATCGCCGGGATCGTGTCGGAAGACTACGAGAACGACCGCGCGCTCGACGATTTCAGCCTGCTCTACACCGGCGCGACCGCGCTGCCGGAAGACTTCTGGCAGAGCCACGGCAAGGACCTCAAGTCCTGGACCGAGAAAGGCCGCACCTTCTACGAAATCGCCCGCACCGAGAACGACGACTGGTACCCGAACCAGTTCCTGTACCTGCCCGGCGACGACGAGTCCGAGCTGCGCGTCACCAAGGTCAACGACGAACGCGTCACCTTGCAGATCGTCGACGACTTCCGCCATCACCAGCACGCGGTGTGGGGCATCAGCGCGCGCAACCGCGAGCAGAATTTCGCGCTCAACGCGCTGATGGATCCGGAGGTCGACTTCGTCACCCTGCTCGGCACCGCCGGCACCGGCAAGACCTTGCTGGCGCTGGCCGCGGGCCTGGCGCAGACGATGGACCAGCAGCGCTACCGCGAGATCATCATGACCCGCGCCACGGTCAGCGTCGGCGAGGACATCGGCTTCCTGCCCGGCACCGAGGAAGAAAAGATGACCCCGTGGATGGGCGCGCTGACCGACAACCTGGAAGTGCTGACCCACAACCAGGACGGCGGCGCCTGGGGCCGCGCGGCGACCAACGACCTGCTCGCCTCGCGGATCAAGATCCGCTCGATGAACTTCATGCGCGGCCGCACCTTCCTGAGCCGCTGGCTGATCCTGGACGAGGCGCAGAACCTCACCCCGAAGCAGATGAAGACGCTGATCACCCGCGCCGGCCCGGGCACCAAGATCGTCTGCCTCGGCAACGTCGAGCAGATCGACACGCCGTACCTGACCGAGACCACCTCGGGCCTGACCTACGCGGTCGACCGCTTCAAGGGCTGGGCGCACAGCGCGCACGTGACCCTGCGCCGCGGCGAGCGTTCGCGCCTGGCCGATTACGCGTCGGAAGTTTTGTAAAGGATGCCGCCGACGACAAGGACGTCGTGGTCCGGATTCCGATTCGCGCTGGCGGCGTTCGCCGCGTTGCTGCTGGCGCGGGTCGGATTCGAATATTGGGCCGACGATCTGCAGGCGCCGCCGCTGGACGCGCCGATCGCGGTCGCCGCGGGCGGCGCGCTGGACCAGCGCATCCGCCTGCGCGCGCGCGACAGCCACCGCATGCAACTGCGCTTCCTGACCGCCGGCAGCGACTACGACCGCCTGCGCGCGCTGCTGGAGCAGCCGGTCTATCGCGACGGCAAGCGGGTATCGGCCGGGCTGGAAGTGCCGGTGCGCTGGTCGCTGAGCGAGATCGACAGCGGCCGCGTCGTCGCCGCCGGCGAAAAGGCGACCGAGGACGTGTCGGGCTGGAACAGCGACGAATTCTCCCGCTCCGTGGCGAGCTTCGCCGCGCCGCCGGGCGAGTATCGCTTGCAGGTGCGCATCGCCCGCCCGGTGCCGGAACTGGCCGGCGTGCCGGCGCGCGTGCTGGTCGGGCTGAATCCCAAGGCCAGCAGCAGCTGGCAGACCGAGTGGGCGTGGTTCGGGCGCTTGCTGTGCCTGCCGCTCGATCCGTTGCTGGCGATCGCGGCGGCGCTGCTGGGGTGGTTCGGCTTGCGCCGTTGGTGGGCCTCGCGGCGCGGCGCCGCGGCGATGGTCTGAGTCGCGCGTGGCGGCTTCGCGCCGCCGCGCCCACACGCTGGCGCGCCCTCTCCCAAGCGCGCGCCCGCACGAGCCGCGCCTCGCAGCGCGCGCCATGTCCGCCATCGCGCCCGAGTCGGCGCTGCCGCGCCCTGCGCTTTTCGCTACGCTTGCGCCATGAGCGCAATTTCCACCGCATCCACTGCCCCCTTCTCCGTCGCATCCGCGCTGACCATCGCCGGCTCCGATTCCGGCGGCGGCGCCGGCATCCAGGCCGACCTCAAGACCTTCGCCGCGCACCGCGTACACGGCCTCAGCGCGCTGGCCGCGCTGACCGCGCAGCACACCCGCGGAGTCAGCGCGGTGCACGTGCCCGACACCGGCTTTCTGCGCGCGCAGATCGACGCCTGCTTCGACGACTTCGACGTGCGCGCGGTCAAGCTCGGCATGCTCGCCACCGCCGAGGTCATCCACGCCGTCGCCGACGCGCTGGAGCGGCACCGGCCGCGCTGGCTGGTGCTGGATCCGGTGATGGTCGCCACCTCCGGCGCGCGCCTGCTCGAACCTTCGGCGCTGGACGCGCTGCGCACGCGGCTGCTGCCGATGGCGAGCGTGGTCACGCCGAACCTGCCCGAAGCCGAATTGCTGATCGGCGCGCCGATCGCCGACCGCGACGCGATGCGCGCGGCGCTCGACGGCTTGTTCGCGCTCGGCGCGCGCGCGGCGCTGCTCAAGGGCGGCCACCTGCCCGGCGACGGCGACGTGGTCGACCTGTTCGCAGCACCCGGCCAAGCGCCGCGCGAGATCGTCCATCCGCGCCTGCAAGTCGACGCGCACGGCACCGGCTGCACGCTGGCGTCGGCGGTCGCCGCGAACCTGTGCCTGGGCCGTTCGCTCGACGACGCCTGCGTCGCCGCCGCCGACTACGTCCACCGCGCGCTGCGCCAGGGCTACAAGCCCGGCCGCGGCGAGGTGCTGGTGCTCGATCATTTCGGCGCCGCTCCGCATGGCTGAGCCGATCGACCGCGAGCCACGCACGCTGGCCGCGAGCGACGGCCACGCCTGGTCGCTGAGCTGCGCGATCCCGCCGCGCCCCAGCGCCAGCCTGCTGTGGCTGCCGGCGCTCGGCGTGGCCGCGCGCCACTACCAGACCTTCGCCGACGCGCTGGCCGCGCGCGGCATCGCCGTGTTCGTGCACGAATGGCGCGGCAACGGCAGCAGCACGCTGCGCGCCAGCCGCGCCGTCGATTGGGGTTACCGCGAACTGCTGCTCGCCGACCTGCCGGCCAGCGACGCCGCGGTCGCCGCCGCGCTGCCCGGCGTGCGCCGCATCGTCGGCGGCCACAGCCTCGGCGGGCAGATGGCGTGCATGCGCCTGGGCCTGGCCGCGCTGCACAACGATCCGCAAATTCCCACCGCGCTGTGGCTGGCCGCGAGCGGCGCGCCGTACTGGCCGACGTGGCCGATGCCGCAGCGTTTGGCGATGCCGCTGATCTACCGCTTCCTGCCGTGGCTGGCGCAGGTCAACGGCACCCTGCCCGGCCGCCGCATCGGCTTCGGCGGCAACGAAGCGCGCGGCCTGATCCGCGACTGGGGCCGCACCGCGCTGAGCGGCGTCTACGCCGCGCGCGGCATCGAGGCGGACATCGAAGCCGGCATGGCGCAGGTGCGCGTGGACGCGCGCGCGGTGCGCATGGACGACGATTGGCTGGTGCCGCGGGCGTCGCAGGATTTCCTGCTCGGCAAACTGCCGCTGGCGCGGGTCGAAACCGTGGAGTTGGGAGCGCTCGAGTTGGGCGTTCGCGCCGATCATTTCGCCTGGATGAAGCGGCCCGATGCCGTAGTCGAGGCGTTGCTGCGCTAGTCGTTTGTTGGGTGGCCCTCCGTCGTTCCCGCGGACGCGGGCTCCGCATTTACTTCGGAGAAGCCGAACGTCCAGGGCTTCATCGAAGCATGGCGCTGAAGTCTCTGGATCCCCGCCTTCGCGGGGATGACGACTGAAACAGGCGCGGCGAAACCCACCTACCGTCATTCCCGCGAACGCGGGAATCCAGGGATTTACCCAGGCATGACTCTGAAGTCTCTGGATCCCCGCCTTCGCGGGGATGACGACTGAAACAGGCGCGACGCAACCCACCTACCGTCATTCCCGCGAACGCGGGAATCCAGGGATTTACCCAGGCATGACTCTGAAGTATCTGGATCCCCGCCTTCGCGGGGATGACGGCTGGTGACGACGCAGCGAAGCCAACCTGCCGCCGTTCTCCTCGCACCCTGCCCGACATTTACGCCGCCGGCGCGATCTTTTACGCCGAATTTACGCGGCGACGCCGATCACGAAATAGCGGCTTTACGCCCTGCCTTCCGAGAATGAACACGTGGCCGAACCGGCCTCGTTCGCTTCTTCCCGGATACTTCCATGTCGTCGTCGCACCACCTGTTCCGCCGCCGCGAAGCCGCCACGCCGTTGCTGCTGGCCGCCTGCGCCGGCCTCGGCCTGCTCGCGCTGGGCGCGAATGCGCGGGCCGAGGAAACGCCTGCTTTCACCCTCAGCGGCTCGGCCGCGCTGACCAGCGATTACGTCTGGCGCGGCAGCTCGCAGAGCCAGGGCGACCCGGCCGCGCAAGTCGGCTTCAAGGCCGCGCACCGCAGCGGCTTCTACGCCTCGGTGTGGGGCTCGGGCGTCGAATTCGCCCCTGAAACCCACGCCAGCAGCGAACTCGACTTCACCGTCGGCTGGGCCGGCAAGATCGCGCCGGACTGGGCGCTGGACCTCAACGTCCTGCACTACCGCTATCCCTCGACCACGGTCGATCTGAACTGGACCGAGCTCAACGGCACGGCGACGTACCGCGACAACTACTGGCTGTCGCTGGCGTATTCCAACGAAGCGCTCGGCAGCAAGCATCGCGGCGTCTATTCGCAGCTCGGCGCGCGCTTCCCGGTCAACGACGCGCTGCGTTTCGAAGCCGCGGTCGGCCACTACTTCCTCGACGACGTCTACGACCGCAGCTACAGCCACGGTCAGCTCAGCGCGATCTGGGCGTTCAAGGCCCCGTTCGAACTGCGCCTGACCGCGCACGGCACCGACCGCAACGCCGAGCGGATCTTCGGCGATTCCCTGGCCGGCTCGCGCGTCGAAGCCGCGGTCCAGGCGTCCTTCTGACAGGAGACACGACCATGCCCGGCTGGCTCTCGATGCTGTGCGCGATTTCGGTCCTGGTGGCCGCCGCCTATCTGCTCTACGTCGTGCTGCGCCCCGAAGATTTCTGACGGCGCGCCCGCGGCATGAGGAACGCGCCGCGGTTCCATTCTCCTGCGCGCGTCCGCCGTTTGAGCGGATGCGCGCCAGGCCGTTGCCGCGCCGGATGCGCGGACGCGGCCCCACCACCGTCCGGTGTTCGTCATGATCGAAATCTTGCTCGTCTTCGCCCTGGCCGTCGGCCTGGGCTGGCCGTTGGGCCTGTATCTGGCGCGGGTCATGCGCGGCGACCGCTCGCGCCTGGATCCGCTGTTCGCGCCGCTGGAACGCGCGATCTACCGCGCGATCGGCACCGATCCGTCGCGCGGCATGAGCTGGCGCGGCTATGCGCTGGCGTTCGCGCTCAGCAACGCCGTGCTCGCCGTGTTGGTCTGGGTGTTGTTCATGACCCAGGCCTGGCTGCCGTTCAACCCCGACGCCGTGCCGAACATGCGCTGGGACACCGCGCTGCACACGATGGTGTCGTTCCTCACCAACACCAACCAGCAGCACTACTCCGGCCAGGCCCAGCTGAGCTATCTCTCGCAGATGGTCGGCATCGTCGGCCTGCAGGTGGTGACGCCGATGATGGGCCTGGGCATCGTCGCGGCGACCTTGCGCGGCCTGTTCGGCGGCCGTCAGGCGATGGCCGCGCCGGGCGCGCCGGCGCGCGAGGGCGAAACCCGCGACCTCGGCAATTACTGGGTCGACGTCACCCGCGCCACGTTGCGCTTCATGCTGCCGCTGTGCCTGGTGTGGGCGCTGCTGCTGACCTGGCAGGGCGTGCCGTCGACGCTGCAGAGCGGTGCGACGGTCGCGCCGCTGGACCAAAGCGCTGAGCTGAAGCAACAGAAGATTCCGGTCGGCCCGGTCGCGGCGATGGTCGCCGCGAAACAGCTCGGAACCAACGGCGGCGGCTGGTACGGCCCGAACAGCACGGTCGCGCTCGAGAACCCGACGCCGTTCTCGAACCTGATCGAAACCCTGGCGCTGATCCTGATTCCGGTCGCGGTGACGTTCATGATCGGCCCGTTCACCGGCCGGCGCAAACTCACCGCGCTGGTGTTCGGCAGCATGCTGCTGATGTCGACGGTGTCGACCGGCCTGTCGGTGTGGTCGGAAGCGTACTCGGCCACCACTAACGACGTGGCGCTGATGGAAGGCAAGGAAACCCGCTTCGGCGCCAGCGATTCGGCGCTGTGGTCGGCCTTGACCACGCAGAGCAGCAACGGTTCGGTCAACGCCATGCACGACTCGCTGGCGCCGCTGACCGGCGGCGTGTCGATGGTCAACATGCTGATCAACGCGATCTGGGGCGGCATCGGCTGCGGCCTGCAGCAATTCCTGGTCTATCTGCTGCTGTCGGTGTTCCTCGCCGGGCTGATGACCGGACGCACGCCGGAACTGTTCGGCCGCAAGATCGAAGCGCCCGAAGTGCGCTTGCTGGCGCTGCTGATCCTGTTGCAGCCGCTGGTGGTGCTGGGCTTCAGCGCGATCACGTTGGCGATTCCTTCGATCACCGGCAATTCCAACCCGGGCTTCCACGGCATCGGCCAGGTGTTCTACGAGTACACCTCGGCGTTCGCCAACAACGGTTCGGGTTTCGAAGGGCTCGGCGATGCGACGTACTGGTGGAACCTGAGCTGCGCCGCGGTGCTGGCGCTGGGCCGCTACCCCGCCCTGCTGGTGCCGCTGGCCGTCGCCGGCCTGCTCGCGCGCAAGCGCGTGGCGCCGGAAAGCGGCGGCACCCTGCATGCGGAAACGCCGACGTTCGCGCTGACCCTGATCGCGGTGATCGTGATCCTGACCGTCCTGCAATTCATGCCCGCGCTGGTGCTCGGCCCGATCGCCGACCACCTGACGCTCGCGAAGGCTCTGTGAGGTAACGCCTTATGAACAACCAACATATCCGTCACGGCGCTCAAGAGCGCCTTGGGCACTTGGGCGCACAGCGCCGCAGCGGCGCCGTCGCCGGCCTCGACGCCGCCGGCCTGCGCATGGCGATCCGCGAATCCTTCGTCAAGCTCGCCCCGCACCACGCCGTGCGCAGCCCGATCATGGCCGTGGTCCTGCTCGGCACCGTGCTGTCGGCGCTGATCACGATCTTCGTCCCCGGCAACGCCGGCTTCGGCGCGGCGGTCACCGTGATCCTGTTCGTCACCGTGCTGTTCGCCAACTTCGCCGAAGCCGTCGCCGAAGCGCGCGGCCGCGGCCAGGCGGCGTCCTTGCGCGCCGCCCGCCGCGATCTGGTCGCGCGCAAGCTCGACACCGTCGGCCGCAACGAAACCCGCGTCGCCGCGTCCACGCTCAAGCCCGGCGACCGGGTCGTCGTCTCGGCCGGCGAACTGGTGCCGGCCGACGGCGAAATCGTCAAGGGCGTGGCCACGATCAACGAATCGGCGGTCACCGGCGAATCCGCGCCGGTGCTGCGCGAGGCCGGCACCGACCGCTCCGGCGTGATCGGCGGCACCAAGGTGCTGTCGGACGAGATCGTGATCGAAGTCAGCGCCGAACCCGGCCAGAGCTTCCTCGACCGCATGATCGCGTTGGTGGAAGGCGCCAACCGGCAGAAGACGCCGAACGAAATCGCCCTGACCATGTTGCTGGCGGCGATGACCCTGACCTTCCTGATCGTGGTCGCGACCCTGCCGTTCTTCGCCGGCTTCGTCGGCGCCAGGCTCGACCCGCTGCTGCTGATCGCGTTGCTGGTCTGCCTGATTCCGACCACCATCGGCGGCCTGCTGCCGGCGATCGGCATCGCCGGCATGAACCGCGCGCTGTCGGCCAACGTGCTGGCGAAATCCGGCAAGGCGGTGGAAGTGGCCGGCGACGTCGACGTGCTGCTGCTCGACAAGACCGGCACCATCACCCACGGCGACCGTCAGGCCACCGCGTTCCATCCGCTCGCCGGCATCGACCGCTCGCAGCTGCGCGACGCCGCCCTGCTCGCCTCGCTCGCCGATCCGACCCCGGAAGGCAAGTCGATCGTGCGCCTGGCGCGCGAGCAGCACAGCGCCGTGGCCGAACCCGAGCGCGCCGACTACCTGCAGTTCACCGCGCAGACGCGCATGTCCGGCGTCGACCTGCCCGACGACTACGAAGGCGGCGCGCGTTCGATCCGCAAGGGCGCCGGCGACGCGATCGGCAATTACGTGCGCTCGCTCGGCGGCGACGTGCCGGCCGAACTGGCCGCGCGCATCGAACAGGTCGCGCGCGGCGGCGCCACTCCGCTGGTGGTGGCCGAAGGCCGTTACGTACTCGGCGTGGTCGAACTGTCGGACGTGGTCAAGCACGGGGTCAAGGAGCGCTTCGCGCGGCTGCGGGCGATGGGCGTGCGCACGGTGATGATCACCGGCGACAATCCGCTGACCGCCGCCGCCATCGCCGCGGAAGCCGGCGTCGACGATTACATCGCCGAAGCCCGGCCCGAGGACAAGCTCGCGCGCATCCGCGCCGAGCAGGCCGGCGGCCGCCTGGTGGCGATGGTCGGCGACGGCACCAACGACGCCCCGGCGCTGGCCCAGGCCGATGTCGGCCTGGCGATGAACTCGGGCACGCAGGCGGCCAAGGAAGCCGGCAACATGGTCGACCTGGATTCGGATCCGGCCAAGCTGCTGGCGGTGGTCGAAGTCGGCAAGCAGCAACTGATCACCCGCGGCGCGCTGACCACGTTCTCGCTGGCCAACGACGTGTCCAAGTACTTCGCGATCCTGCCGGCGCTGTTCGCCGCGGCGATTCCGCAGATGGCCGCGCTCAACATCATGCATCTGTCGAGCCCGGCCAATGCGGTGCTGGCGGCGCTGATCTTCAACGCGATCATCATTCCCGCGCTGATCCCGCTGGCCCTGGCCGGCGTGCGTTTCAAGCCGGCCACCGCGGTCGCGCTGCTGCGCCGGAACATGCTGGTCTACGGCCTCGGCGGCGTGCTGCTGCCGTTCGCCGCGATCAAGCTGATCGACCTGGCGCTCTCCGCGATCTTCTGAATCCGAAAGCCCCTCTCCCGCTCGCGGGAGAGGGGTTGGGGTGAGGGCCACGCCCTCGAACACCGCAAGGAACACCACCATGACCACCCAACCCAGCTGCGCTCCCAGCATCGACGACCGCCAATCCCTGCGCGCGCCGCTGCTCTACGCCGTCGTTTCCCTGATCGGTTTCGGCCTCGCCTATTCGCTGGCCGGCACCGCGCTCGGCCGGGTCGCGTTTCCATCGCAAGCCACCGGCTCGATCGTCGAACGCGACGGCCGCGCCGTCGGCTCGTCGCTGGTCGCCCAGCCGTTCGCCGACGCGCGCTACTTCCAGCCGCGTCCGTCGGCGGCCAAGTACGATCCGATGGCCGCCTCCGGCAGCAACCAGGCGCGCAGCAACCCCGACCTGCGCAAGCGCTTGGCCGAGGAAACCGCGGCGATCGCCAAGCGCGAAGGCATCGCCGAAAGCGCGGTGCCGGCGGAACTGGCGACCCAATCCGGCGGCGGCCTCGACCCGCACATCTCGCCGCGCTCGGCGCAGGTGCAGGCCGCGCGCGTGGCCAAGGCGCGCGGGCTCGACCTCGCCAAGGTCGAAGCGCTGATCGCGCAGCACACGCAAGCGCCGCAGTTCGGCGCGCTCGGCGAACCGCGCGTCAATGTGCTCGAACTCAACCTCGCGCTGGATGCGGCGCGCTGAACGTGCGCGCGCCGCAACGCCGATCCGCGCGACGCGGCCGCCGGCCTCGCCCGGCGCGAAAAAACAACTGTCAAAATCGCAACTGTTGCGATCGGTAGAACTGCGAACGCGATTCGTTCTGTGCGAATGCGGGCTCTTAGGCTCGACTCGCCAGAACGATCTGGCGTCAAGGAGAAAAGCACATGAAGCGTTTGTTCGCAGGAAAGAAGGCGATGCTGCTGGCCGTGGCCGGCGTCGCCACCTTCGGCATCGGTTTCGCCTATGCCGCGACGTATCCGTGCGTGGAATGCGGGATCGAACGCGACCGCTGTCTGGCCTCCGGCGAAAACCCGACCCTGTGTCAGGCGATGTACAAGACCTGCTGGCAGGAGAACGGCTGCAACCCGGCCAATCCGGGCAACCCGCGGTAATCGCTCCGCAGCCGGTTCCCGAGCCGGCATCGGCGTCGGCGCGGCCCGATCGGGTCCGCGCCGCGCCGGCTTGCGCGCCGCAGCCCCAGGCGACATGCTGCGCGCGAGTCCCGCGCCGATGCGGTCCGCGCATCGGCGCGACAGGGGCGGCCGCCGGCCCCCATCCGCCCGGCCTGGCCTGGAAAGATCCCGACCGATGAGCGACCCCCGCAGCGCCCAAGCCGATGCCCTGATGGGCGAACTGCAACGCCAAGGCGCCGGCCGCCTCACCATCTTCCTCGGCGCCGCGCCCGGCGTCGGCAAGACCTACGCCATGCTCGGCCGCGCGCGCGAACTGCAGCGCCGCGGCGTAGACGCGGTGGTCGGCATCGTCGAAACCCACGGCCGCGCCGAAACCTCGGCCCTGGTCGAAGGCCTGGAGGTGCTGCCGCGCAAGCACCAGGACTATCAGGGCCGCACGCTCGAGGAGATGGACCTCGACGCCCTGCTCGCGCGCAAGCCCAAGGTCGCCCTGGTCGACGAGCTCGCCCACCGCAACGTCCCCGGCAGCCGCCACGAGCGGCGCTGGCAGGACGTGCTGGAGCTGCTCGACGCCGGCATCGACGTCTACACCACGGTCAACATCCAGCACCTGGAAAGCCTCAACGACGTCGTCCACCGCATCACCGGCGTGCGCGTCAGCGAGACCGTGCCCGATGCGCTGTTCGACCGCCTGCGCGACATCGTCCTGGTCGACCTGCCGCCGCGCGAGCTGATCGAGCGCCTGCAGCAAGGCAAGGTCTACGTGCCCGAACAGGCCGCGCACGCGCTGCAGGCGTTCTTCTCGCCGTCCAACCTCACCGCGCTGCGCGAACTGGCGATGCAGACCGCGGCCGACCGCGTCGACAGCGACCTGCGCGAAGCGCAGACCGCGCGCGGCCTGCCCGGGGTGCCGTTGCGGCGCGCGGTGATGGTCGCCATCGACGGCCTCGGCCAATCCGAATACCTGGTGCGGGTGGCGCGGCGCCTGGCCGAGCGCCGCGACGCGCCGTGGCTGGTGGTCACCGTGCAGACCGGCGACGCGCCGGATCCGCAGCGCCAGGGCGAGCTCGACCGCGCCTTCGCCCTGGCCCGCCGGCTCGGCGGCGAAGCCGTGGTCCTGCACGGCAACAGCATCGTCGACGCCCTGCTCGATCACGGCGAACGCGCCGGCGTGTCGACGATCGTGCTCGGCCGCACCCGCGAACGGCCGCTGGCGCGCATGGTCAACCGCACCCTGACCCAGCAGCTGATCCAGCGCGGCGCGCATTACGAACTGACCATCGTCAGCACGCCCGAAGCGCGCGCCCGCGCGCGCCGCTCGCTGCGCGAGAACGGCGGCCGCCTGCGCGGCCTGCTGAGCCGCAGCGACGCCGCGCTGGCGGTGTTCGCGGTGGCGATGGCGGTGATCCTGGCCTGGTTCGCCGAACGCTGGATCGGCCTGGACGACCTGTCGCTGGTGTTCATCGTCGCGGTGGTCGTGGTCGCCGCGCGCACCCGCATGACCGCCGCGGTGCTGGCCTCGGCGCTGTGCTTTCTGGCCTACAACTTCTTCTTCATCGAACCGCGCTACACCCTGCTGATCGGCGCGCGCCAGGGCGTGACCACGGTGACGCTGTTCCTGATCGCCGCGCTGGTCGCCGGGCGGCTGGCCTCGAAGCTGCGCATGCAGGTGGTGGCGCTGCGCGCGGCCAACGCCCACGCCACCGAACTGCAGACCCTGGGCCGCGAACTGGCCGTCGCCGCCGACGCCGGCCAGGTCATGCGCGCGGGCAAGCGCGCGCTCAAGCGCTCGCTCGGCGCGGAAGTGTTCGTCTACATCGGCAAGGCGCCGCTCGGCGGAGCGAACCTGCCGGAGCTCAGCGACAAGGACCGCGCCGCCGCCGACTGGGCGCTCAAGCACCGCCAGCCGGCCGGGCGCTACACCGACACGCTGTCGGGTTCCGACTGGTGGCTGCTGCCGCTGGCCGGCGACGCCGGCGACAAGCCCGCGGCGGGACTGGTCGGCCTGCGCCTGCCGCCGTCGCTGACCCGGCTCGGGCCGGAGCAGCGCCGGCTGGCCGAGGCGATGACCGACGACATCGCCCAGGCGGTGCTGCGCACGCGGCTGGTCGCCGACCTGGAAGACTCGCGCGTCAGCGGCGAGACCGAACGCCTGCGCTCGGCGCTGCTGTCCTCGGTCTCGCACGACCTGCGCTCGCCGCTGGCCTCGATCATCGGCGCGGCCAGCAGTCTGGACAACTACGCCGAAGCGATGCCGCGCGAGGACCGCCACGCCTTGCTGGAAACCATCCGCATCGAAGGCGAGCGGCTCGACCGCTACATCCAGAACCTGCTCGACATGACCCGGCTCGGCCACGGCGGCCTCGCCCTCAACCGCGACTGGATCGGCGTGGACGAGCTGATCGGTTCGGCGGTGACGCGCCTGCAGCGTTATGAGCCGGCGGCGCGCTTCGAGGTGCGCCTGCAACCGGGCCTGGGGCCGATCTGGGTGCATCCGGCGCTGGTCGAGCAGGCGCTGTTCAACGTGCTGGAAAACGCGGTCAAGTTCTCGCCGCCCGACGCACCGGTCACGATCGACGCGCGCCGCGTCGACGGCGAGCCCGGCGGCCCGGACCGCCTGCTGCGCATCGACGTCAGCGATCGCGGCCCCGGCATTCCCGAGGACGAACGCGCGCGCATCTTCGACATGTTCTACAGCGTCGAGCGCGGCGACCGCGGCCGCCAGGGCACCGGACTGGGACTGGCGATCTGCCAGGGCATGATCGGCGCCCACGGCGGCAGCGTGGTCGCCCTGCCCGGCCAGCCCGACGACCAGGGTCGCCGCGGCACCACGATCCGCATTACCCTGCCGCCCATCGAACCCGAACCCAAGGCCGACGCCGCCCCCGCGCCATGACCGAGGACCACGCCCCCCACACCGCCGCGCCCGCGCGCGTGCTGGTGATCGACGACGAACCGCAGATCCGCAAGTTCCTCGACATCGCCCTGCGCGCGCAGGGCTACGCGGTGGATCTGGCCGACACCGGCAACGCCGGCCTGGAGAGCCTGGCCACGCGCGGCGCCGATCTGGTGATCCTCGACCTCGGCCTGCCCGACCGCGACGGCCACGACGTGCTGCGCGAACTGCGCCAATGGTCGGGCGTACCGGTGATCCTGCTGACCGTGCGTTCCAGCGAAGCGGAAAAAGTCGCCGCGCTCGACGGCGGCGCCAACGACTACGTGACCAAACCCTTCGGCGTGCAGGAACTGATGGCGCGCGTGCGGGCCCTGCTGCGCGCGCACGGCCCGCAGGGCGAGACCCTGCCGGTGTTCGACGACGGCCGCCTGCGCATCGACCTGGCCCGGCGCGAAGTGCATCTGGACGGCGAACCGGTGGTGCTGGCGCGCAAGGAATACGCGCTGCTCGCGTTGCTGTTCCAGCACGCCGGCCGGGTCGTGACCCAGCCGCAGTTGCTGCGCGAACTGTGGGGCCCGACCCACCAGGAAGACACCCACTATCTGCGCATCCTGGTCGGCAAGCTGCGCCACAAACTCGGCGACGACGCCGCCGCGCCGCGCTATATCGCGACCGAACCGGGCGTGGGGTTACGGTTCATCGACAAGCATTGAGTTGCGCGCGGAACCTGCGCAAGCGCGGCGCCGGACGACGACATCGCCCACCAGCGCGGATGGCCCGTATCTCCCTGTAGGAGCGGCGCAAGCCGCGACTGCGGACTCCAAGACACGGCGCAAGCACGCAAACGCGACGCTGCCCGCCGGCAGCGGGCGTTCGCTGCGCAGACGAGAACCGTACGGGCCGTGTTCCTGCCGGCGCCCGCATCGGGACTCGCGCCGGCGTTCGTGTTGGCGCAGTCGCGGCTTGCGCCGCTCCTACAGACTGCATCGGGACTCGCGCCGACATTCGTGTTGCGGAAAAGAAAAAAGCCGGCAATCTCGCGATTGCCGGCTTCTTCGATGATGGCGCGCCCGGAAGGATTCGAACCTCCGACCCCCAAGTTCGTAGCCTGGTGCTCTATCCAGCTGAGCTACGGGCGCCTGAGTGCAATTATGACGTGTAATTCACGCGACGGGAAGCTCCATTGCGGCTCTGCGACGGCATTGCGACATATCGTGCAAGAACGTCGCCGCCGCAAAGACGGCGCGCGCTTTCGATGCGGTCGCGAACCTCGTTCGCATCCGCGCGCGAACGAGAGCGTCGCGACAACACGATGAAGTTTCGATGCGGCGAGCGCCGGCGCGTTCGTGGCTCTCGACACGTAAGAGCATCGGGAGGGAGCTGCGATGCCTCGACGCCACAGCGCTCCAAACATTTCGTCGCTGTTAGCTGGTCGCTTCGACGCTTCGACGCTTCGACGCTGCAACGCCTCAACGCCTCAACGCCTCAACGCCTCAACGCCTCAACGCCTCAACGCCTCAACGCCTCAACGCTTCGCGGAATCCGCACAAAAGAAAAAGCCGGCAATCTTGCGATTGCCGGCTTCTCAATATGGCGCGCCCGGAAGGATTCGAACCTCCGACCCCCAAGTTCGTAGCCTGGTGCTCTATCCAGCTGAGCTACGGGCGCTTAGTTGGAAAATTATGACGGACAAAGTGCCTTCCGTCAACATTCTCCGAACCTTTGCCGACTCGACCGCGTCGCCTTGGACGTGCCGGCAAATAAAAGCCGCCGATGGCGGCTCTCGGTACAACTGGCGGAGAGTGAGGGATTCGAACCCTCGATAGAGTTTTTGACCCTATACTCCCTTAGCAGGGGAGCCCCTTCGGCCACTCGGGCAACTCTCCGCATCTTTGAAGCGATGCGGGCGGCAATCATAACGGCTCGCCTGAATTACAGCAATATCCGCTGCAACACTTCAGGCGAACTTTTTTCTCAGCCGCCCGTGTGTTTGCCCGAATCGTCCGACGCGTCCTCGCCGCGCTGAATGCGCTGGTAAATCTCCTCGCGATGGACTGCGACATCTTTGGGTGCGGTAATACCGATACGCACCTGGTTACCCTTGACGCCGAGCACGGTGACCGTCACCGAGTCGCCGATCATCAGGGTTTCGCCGACGCGACGCGTCAGGATCAGCATTGAAAACCTCCTCGAGCCGGCACCCTAGGCACCGGCGGTGGCATTCTTTCCATGCGGAAGAATGCTTCAATTTGTACACAAACGTGAACCATCTTAGCGACCGGTCAAACAAGGTCGCAAGCGATAGCAGTCACTGTTCGCCATTCAGAATAACTTACTCTCAACCCACTGCGCGACGCCCGCCAGAGCTTGGACCAGGGCCGGGCCGTCATCGCCGCCGCCCTGCGCCATATCCGGACGGCCGCCGCCTTTACCGTTGATCTGACTGGCCACGTGCGAGAGGAGTTCCCCCGCCTTGACCTTGCCAGCCGCGCTTCCGTTCACTCCGGCGACCAAGGCCGCCTTACCGTCGCTGGCGCCCGCCAGCACGATCACCGCATCGCCAAGCTGCTGCTTGAGGCGGTCGACCGCCTCGCGCAACGCCTTGGCGTCGAAACCTTCCAGCCGGGTCGCCACGACCTTGACCGCGCCGATCTGCGCCGCCGAAGCGGCCAGGTCGGCCGCGGCGCCGGAGGCGGCCTTGGCCTTGATCGATTCGAGCTCGCGCTCAAGCTTCTTCTGCCGGTCCAGCAGCGCGCGCACCTTGTCAGTGACGTCGGCCGGGTTGCCGCCGAGCAGGCGCGCGGCCTGTTCCAGACGGGCTTCTTCTTCGGCCACGTAGTCCAGCGCGCCCTGCCCGGTCACCGCTTCGATGCGGCGCACGCCGGCCTGGACGCCGCCTTCGGCGACGATCTTGAACAGGCCGATGTCGCCGGTGCGCGACACGTGGGTGCCGCCGCACAGTTCGGTCGAGGCCTCGCCCATGCGCAGCACGCGCACGCGGTCGCCGTACTTTTCGCCGAACAGCGCCATCGCGCCGAAATCCAGGGCTTCCTGCATGCCCATCTGGCGGACTTCGGCTTCGTAGTTGCCGCGCACGTCGGCGTTGACCTGGCGCTCGATCTGCGCGAGTTCGGCGTCGGTCAGCGGGTTGAAGTGGGAGAAATCGAAACGCAGGCGATCCGGCGCGACCAGCGAACCCTTCTGGGTCACGTGGTCGCCGAGCAGGCGGCGCAGGGCCGCGTGCAGCAGGTGGGTCGCGGAGTGGTTGAGCACGGTCGCGGCGCGGCGGCCGGCGTCGACGGCGCCGAGCACGCGGTCGCCGACCTTGAGGCTGCCGGCGGTCAGCACGCCGACGTGGCCGTGGAACTGGCCCGCGAACTTCAGCGTGTCGTCGACCTGGAATCGGGTGCCGGCTTCGTCGAGCTCGCCGGTGTCGCCGACCTGGCCGCCGCTTTCGGCGTAGAACGGGGTGCGGTCGAGGATCACCGCGCCTTCGTCGCCGATGCGCAGCTCGTCGACGGCGACGCCGTCGCGCAGCAGCGCGACGACTTGCAGGCCGCCTTCGGTGAGGCGGTCGTAGCCGAGGAATTCGGTCGGGGCCAGGCGCGCGGCGACTTCGGCCGGGATCGCGGCCTTGTTGCCGAACTTGCCGGACTGGCGCGCGATCTCGCGCTGCTTTTCCATCTCGGCTTCGAAGCCGGCCATGTCCACCGACAGGCCGCGCTCGCGCGCGATGTCGCCGGTGAGGTCGGCCGGGAAACCGTAGGTGTCGTAGAGCTTGAACGCGTCGACGCCGGCGATGGCGCCGGACGAGCGCGCGGCGATCTCGTCGAAGATGCGCATGCCCGAATCCAGGGTCGCGGCGAAGCGCTCCTCCTCGGCGGCGAGCGCGGCGGCGACGAAGTCGGCCTTGGCGGTCAGTTCGGGATAGGCATCGCCCATCACCTCGACCAGCGCCGGCACCAGCTTGTGGAAGAACGGGCCCTTCTGCCCGAGCATCCAGCCGTGGCGCAGGGCGCGGCGGATGATCCGGCGCAGCACGTAGCCGCGGCCGTCGTTGGACGGCAGCACGCCGTCGACGATCAGGAACGAACAGGCGCGGATGTGATCGGCGATCACCCGCAGCGACTTGTTCTCCAGGTCCGCGGTGCCGGTGGCCTGGGCCGCGGCGGCGATCAGGTGGCGGAACAGGTCGATCTCGTAGTTGCCGTGCACGCCCTGCAGCACCGCCGCCAGACGCTCCAGGCCCATGCCGGTGTCGACGCACGGCGCCGGCAGCGGCACCAGGGTGCCGTCGGGCTGGCGGTCGAACTGCATGAACACCAGGTTCCAGATCTCGATGAAGCGGTCGCCGTCCTCGTCGGGCGAGCCCGGCGGGCCGCCGGCGATGTGCGCGCCGTGGTCGTAGAAGATCTCGGTGCACGGGCCGCAGGGGCCGGTGTCGGCCATCTGCCAGAAATTGTCCGAGGCGAACGGCGCGCCCTTGTTGTCGCCGATGCGCACGATCCGATCGGCCGGCAGGCCCATCTTCTTGTGCCACAGGTCGAAGGCTTCGTCGTCGGTGTGGTAGACCGTGACCAGCAGGCGCTCGGCCGGCAGCTTCCACACCTGGGTCAGCAGTTCCCAGGCCCAGGCGATCGCGTCGGCCTTGAAGTAGTCGCCGAACGACCAGTTGCCGAGCATTTCGAAGAAGGTGTGGTGGCGCGCGGTGTAGCCGACCTGGTCGAGGTCGTTGTGCTTGCCGCCGGCGCGCAGGCAGCGCTGCACGTCGGCCGCGCGCACGTAGCCCGGCTTCTCGCTGCCGAGGAACACGTTCTTGAACTGGACCATGCCCGAGTTGGTGAACAGCAAGGTCGGATCGTTGGCCGGCACCAGCGGCGCCGACGGCACGATGGTGTGGCCTTTGCCCCGAAAGAACTCGAGGAAATCGCTGCGGATTTCGGTGGTCGTTTTCATGCCTGGGGGAAGATTCGCCTGGTCGGGAGCGGAGCGCTCGACCGAACCCATGCCACCACGATGGGGGCATCGACTGGAACAGGCAACCCGGGACCCGAAAGCGGCGTAGCCTAGCAGGCCGGAGGCCGTTGTGCGCAAGCCCGCGCAGGAAAAATGCCTGAACGTTCAGTCCGACGGGTACGAACGGCTGGCGATACGGATGGTTTCCATCTCGAAGCCCCGCCGCATCAGCAAATCCGCGGCTTTGCGGCGCCGCGCCGGGTCGTCGGCATAGGCCTCGCCGAAGCGTCGCCGGAGCAGGTCGCGGGCGTTTTCCAGCCAGTCGCCGTCGAAGCTCGCCATGGCCGCGGCGATGGCCTCGCCGTCGAGCCCGTGGGTGCCCAGTTCGGCGCGGATATGCATCGGCCCATAGCCATTGTTGGCGCGACTGCGGACCAGGGTCTGGGCGAAGCGCTCGTCGTCCTGCCAGCCGGCTTCGGCGAGGCGGTCGACGGCTTCGACGACCTGCTCGCGGTCGAGGCCGCGCGAGGTCAGTTTCCGGGTCAGTTCCTTGCGCGAATGCTCGCGCCGGACCAGCAGGCCGAGCGCGCGCTGGGCCGGGCTCTGCTGACGCGAGGCCTTGCGTCGCTCGCGTGGGGAAGGGCCACTAGTACTTTGGTCGAACAGGTGGCCGTCGCCGTCGGCAAACGGGTGTTCGAACGCGGTTTCGGGGGCGCGGTGCGCGAGGTCGCCGCGGGCGTCGGAGCCTTCGCCGTCGCGTGCGGAGGTGTTGCGGAGGGCGGCGTCGGCGTCGGGCCGAGCCGGGTCGGCGTCGCGGTGGCGATCGTCGCTGCCGGAGCCTTCGTCGCGGCCGGCAACCGAGCCGATCCGCCGCGGCGCCCGCGGGCCAGCGTCCGAATCATCGCCGGACGCCGAAAACGCCGAATCGCGGGACGACCGGTCCGCAGCTGCGGACCGGTCCCCGCTTTCGATCGCGCGCATGCGCGCGCGCAGTTCGTTCAGACCTACCGCTTCACGGCCGGGCGAGTGCTCGCCACCCTGCCCGGCCGTGCTGCCGGCGTCACCACCATGACGCCGTCCGTCATCCCGATCGGAACTCATTGCAAGACGATTCGCTAAGGGCCGGCGAGCATTACTCGTCGCTGGCGGCCTCGTCGCGCGAAGCCTCGGCCGGCACGAACTTCTCGCGCAGGTTGGCTTCCAGGCGCTGGGCCATTTCGGGGTTTTCCTTGAGGTATTGGCGGGCGTTCTCCTTGCCCTGGCCGATGCGCTCGCCGTCGCAGCTGTACCAGGCGCCCGACTTCTCGACCAGCTTGGCTTCCACGCCCATGTCGATCAGCTCGCCCTCGCGCGAAATGCCTTCGCCGTAGAGGATTTCGGTGACGATCTGCTTGAACGGGGGCGCCATCTTGTTCTTGACGACCTTGATCTTGGTCTGGTTGCCGATGATCTCGTCGCCCTTCTTGATCGCGCCGATGCGGCGGATGTCCAGGCGCACCGAGGCGTAGAACTTGAGCGCGTTGCCGCCGGTGGTGGTTTCCGGGCTCTGGCCCGGCATCATCACGCCGATCTTCATGCGCAGCTGGTTGATGAAGATCACCAGCACGTTGGAGCGCTTGATGTTGCCGGTGAGCTTGCGCAGCGCCTGCGACATCAGGCGGGCCTGCAGGCCCGGCAGCTGGTCGCCCATTTCGCCTTCGATTTCGGCCTTCGGGGTCAGCGCGGCGACCGAGTCGACCACGACCATGTCGACCGCGGCCGAACGCACCAGCATGTCGGCGATTTCCAGGGCCTGCTCGCCGGTGTCGGGCTGCGAGACCAGCAGGTCGTCGATGTTGACGCCGAGCTTGGCGGCGTAGATCGGGTCGAGCGCGTGCTCGGCGTCGATGAAGGCGGCGGTGCCGCCGTTCTTCTGGCACTGGGCGATGGCCTGCAGCGTCAGGGTGGTCTTGCCCGAGGATTCCGGGCCGTAGATCTCGACCACGCGGCCCTTGGGCAGGCCGCCGATGCCGAGCGCGATGTCGAGCATCAGCGAGCCGGTGCCGATCACTTCGGCGGCTTCGACCGCGCGGTCGCCCATGCGCATCACCGAACCCTTGCCGAACTGCTTTTCGATCTGGCCCAGGGCGGCCGCAAGCGCGCGCTTCTTGTTCTCGTCCATCGCTGTGTTCCTTAAGTCTGTCGTGGTGGGGATACGTTAGAGGGCGCGTATCGCAGAGGCTGAGATCGCAGCGCCGAGAGCCAAATTATCCGTCGAAGCGGCCGTGCGCTGCCGGGCGGTTGCCGATGCCGGGGTCGGATTTCCCCGCGCCAGCGCAGCGGAAATCGTCTCGTCGAGGCCGCGCAGGGCGGCCTCGGCGGCGCCGACCGCGGCGCATTCGCGCGCGAAGCCGTAGCGGTCGAACAGGCGGGCGCTGGCCATCGCGGCGCTCAACGGTTGGGCCGGACCAGGCCGCAGTACAGGCCTTCGATGGCGAAGTCCTGGTCGGGCAGGACCTCGATCGGCGCGTAATCGGGATTGCGCGGCAGCAGGCGGATGCGGTCCTTGCCGATCTTCAGCAGCTTGACGGTGATCTCGTCGTCGATGCGCGCGACCACGATCTGGCCCGAGCGCGCGTCGTGGGTGCGGTGCACGCCGATCAGATCGCCGTCGAAGATGCCCTCGTCGCGCATCGAGTCGCCCTTGACCTTGAGCAGGTAGTCGGGCGACGGGAAGAACATGTTGCGATCGAGCAGGACGTAGTTGTCCGGCTCGATGCCGGCGGCCGAACCGATCGGCGCGCCGGCGGCGACCCGGCCGAGCACCGGCAGGCGCAGCGCGTCCTCATCGATCGCGGGCGCGGCGACCAGCCCCAGCTCGCGCTGCGCCTGCGGCGGCGGCTGCAGCACGCGGATGCCGCGCGCGCGCCCGGGCAGGCGCTCGATCGCGCCGGCCGCCTCGAGCGCTTCGAGGTGGTACTGCGCGGCGCGCACGCCCTTGAAGCCGAACGCGCGGGCGATCTCGGTCTGCGACGGCGGGAAACCCTCGGCGTCGATCCGTTCCGCGATCAGCGCGAGGATGGCTTGCTGGGTGTCGGTCAGATTCATGGTTAGTAGTATTACTACTAACAACCGGGGCGGGCAAGGCCGTTCGTCTGCGAATTGATTGACTGAGTCAAATAACTGCCGCACCCTGCCCGCTCGTTCCCTACAAGCCGCCGCCATGACGCCCGAGATCGCCCCGGCCCAGGTCGATGCCGTCCGCGCCTTCAACCGCTTCTACACCCGCCGGATCGACGTGCTGCGCGAGGACCTGCTCGACAGCCCCTACACCCTGACCCAGGCGCGGGTGCTGTTCGAACTGGCCCAGCGCGAACCGGTGGCGGCGCGCGAGATCGGCGAGACGTTGGGCCTGGACGCGGGCTATCTGAGCCGGATCGTGCAGGCCTTCGTCGATGCCGGGCTGATCGAAAAGCAACGCTCCGAACACGACGCGCGCAGCTTCGCGTTGCGCCTGACTGGGTCCGGCCGCAGCGCCTTCGCCGCGCTCGACCGCAGTTCGCACGAGGCCACCGCGACGATGCTGGCGGCGCTGTCGCCGCTGGACCGCGACCGGCTGCTGCGCGCGATCGCCGACGCCGAGCGCGCGCTGACCGCGCACGCGCTGCCGGCGCCGCAGCGGCTGCGCGTGCGCGAGTACGGGGTCGGCGACATCGGCTGGGCGATCGAACGCCACGCGCGCCTGTACGCCGACGAGTACGGCTGGAACGGCGATTTCGAAGCGCTGGTGGCGCGGCTGTTCGCGCAGTTCGCCGGCCAGCACGATCCGGCGCGCGAGCGTTGCTGGATCGCCGAGATCGACGGCGAGCGGGTCGGCTGCGTGTTCGTCGTGGCCAACAACGAGGACCCGCAGATCGCGCAGTTGCGCTGCCTGCTGGTGGACCCACGCGCGCGCGGGCTCGGCGTGGGCAAGCGCCTGGTCGAGACCTGCATCGACTTCGCGCGCGGCGCGGGCTATCCGCGCATGCGCCTGTGGACCAACGACATTTTGGTCGCGGCGCGGCGCATCTACGAGAGCTTCGGCTTCGTGTTGATCGAGGAAAACCGCCATCGCAGCTTCGGCCACGATCTGGTCGGGCAGATCTGGGAGCGCTCGCTGGAGTGAACCGCCGCGTTGCCGCGACCGCCCCCTGTAGGAGCGGCGCGAGCCGCGACGCGGCCATTGCGATAGCCGATGCAACGATCGCAGCCGTTCGGCGGCCGTGCGCGATGCAGGTGGGTTTCGGCGCGGCCTGAAACCCCGCGGTCGCGGCTTGCGCCGCTCCTACAGGGAGCCGACGCTCAGGACGCGAGCGTGTCCAGGCCTTGCAGCGCCGCCGCGACGGTCTGCCGCCGCACCGCTTCGCGGTCGCCTTCGAAGTGGAAGGCTTCGGCGCGCGGATAGCCGCCGCGGCGTTTCCACGCGACCCACACCGTACCGACCGGCTTGTCCTCGGTGCCGCCGCCGGGACCGGCGATGCCGGTGACCGCGACGGCGAGGGTCGCGCCGGTGTTGGCCAGGGCGCCGGAGACCATTTCGATCACGGTTTCGCGGCTGACCGCGCCGTGCTGCTCCAGAGTCTGCGGGCGCACGCTCAGCAAGGCCTGTTTGGCTTCGTAGCTGTACGCGACCAGGCCGCATTCGAACCAGGCCGAGGAGCCGGCGATGTCGGTCAGGGTCTTGGCGATCCAGCCGCCGGTGCAGCTTTCGGCGGTGACCAGCATATGGTGATTGCGGCGCGCGGTTTCGCCGATGCGCGCGGCCAGGGACTGGAGCACGGCGTCGGTGGTTTCGGCGGGGTCGAGGGTCGGGCTGTGGGCGCTCATGGGCGTCACTATAACGGGCGCGGGGGCGCCGGCTTTGCCGGGTGGGTCGGGATCGCGGGCGGATGCGGGCGCGGGTTGCGCGTGGGGTCTCGGCGGTGGGATTTACCGCGTCGCGGCTTGCGCCGCTCCTACAGGGGCTGCGGATGGTTGCGTGGTGCGGTGTGCGCTCAACAAAGGTTGCAGCGGAACCTGCCAGATGTTGTAGAGCGAGTTGTCCCAGGCCTGGATGCGGGCCAGGTCCGCCGCGGTCTGTTCGCGGGTGCGCGGGTAGGTCACCGGTTGGCTGCGTTCGCTGCTGAAATACAGGGTCGACAGGTCGGGGCTCAGGCGCGGTTCGGCGTCGGAGCCGCTGCTGTTGACGCGGTCGCCGAGCCATTGCGGAACGCCCCAGCCGGCGCCGTCGCGGAACACCACGAACAGGTCCATCGAGGCGGTGGCCGGGGCGCGGCGCGAGCCGAAGATCAGGAAGGATTGGTCCGGCGCCACCGCCGGGTCGACGTCGCTCTGTTCGCCGCCGCTGAACGGCAACGGCTGCGGTTCGTCGTAGTCGCCGTCGCGCAGGCGCGCGCTGAACAACTGGAAGTAGCCGGTCTTGGCGTTGGGGTGCATGAAGTACAAGGTGCCGTCGGCGGCGATGCTCGGCGCGTAGACCGAGTCGTTGCGGTTGATCCGGTCCGGCAGGCGCTCGGGTTCGCTCCAGCCGTGGGCGGTGCGGCGCACGCGCCACAGCGCGCTGCCCTTGCCGGGCCAGGTCTTGCCGTTGTAGTGGCCGTCGCGCGGCGGCTCGCCGGGGCGCGCGGGACGGTTGGAGACGTAGACCAGATAGGAACCGTCCGGCGCCATCGCCGGCTCCATGTCGGTCCACTCGCCGGAGAACGGCGCGATCCGCGGCGCGCTCCAACCGCGTGCGCTGCGATGCGATTCCATCACTACCGCGACCTCCGGCGCCTGGCGGCCGAAGAACACGGTGGCGCCGTCGGGCGAGAACGCCGGCGCGGCGTCGTGGGCGGGGCCGGAGATCACGCCGGCGGCGAACACCGTCGGCGTCGGATCCGGCGCGGCGGCGGCGCACAGGGCCGAAGCGAACAAACCGAAAGCGGACAGCAACGCCACGCCGGACAGGCCGGCGCGCAGACGGACGGAAACGCGCATGCGCGGATACTCCGGAGAGCGGAAGGCGAACGGCGCGTTCGCGGGCGGCGCCGTTCCGTGGCCGGATGGGTTGTCGCTGGATGCGCGGCTCACGCTAGGGCGGCGCGCAGGCGGCGGCATGTGCCGCTCGTCATTGCGGTTTCGCGGGATTTTTGCGTGGTTTTCGCGCGAGGCGCGGCGCGAGGGGCTGGCGTTTTTCGCCAGTGATTTATGTCAGCGCGATCGGTGGCGGCGGTGGGTCGGCCGGCCGGAGGTGTAGCGTCTCGGCGGTGGCGAGGGCCGGGTCGCGGCTTGCGCCGCTCCTACAGGTAGCTGCGGAGGGTTGCGTTGCGACTGTAGGAGCGGCGCGAGCCGCGACCGCGCAACGTCCGGTCGCGGCGAAAGCCGATGAAGACTCTGCGTCGCACAGCGGCGGTCGCGTACGACCGCCGCCCGCCCGCGCAGACGCTCAGTACGACACGCGCAACGTCACGCCATACGTCCGCGGCGCGCCGAGGAACGCGTTCCACGACCCGGTCTGCAACGGCGCGTCGAAGCCGACCTGCTTGTACTCCTCGTCGAACAGGTTCAGCGCCCAGGCTTCGACCATCCAGCGCCGGTTCTTGGCGCCGATGCCGACGCGCGCGTTGACCACGGTGTAGGCCGATTGGGCCTTCTCCGGATCCAGGTCCGAACCGGTGTTGTAGTCGGAGGAATACTTGGCGCCGATGTTGAAGCGGCCGATCAGGTCGGGGCCGAAACCCCATTGGTAGGTCACCGCCGCCGAGGCCGACCACAGCGGCGCGAAGCTGGCGCGCGCGCCGGGCAGCTTGGCCAGGTCGGCGTCGGGCAGCGGATCCTTGCCGTATTGGGTGTCGGCGTACATCACGCCGCCTTGCAGCATCAGGCCCTTGATGCCGGTCTGCCACAGCACTTCGGTGTCGATGCCCTGCGACACCACTTCCGGGATCGAGCGCACCACGAAGCTGGTGCCGAGGAAGCTGTTGAGCTGGAAGTCGCTGTAGGTCTGGTGGAACAAGGTCGCGTTGAGCAGCAGGTTGCCGCCGGCCCAGGTGGTCTTGGCGCCGAGCTCGTAGCTGTCGACGAACTCGCCCGGGAACGAGGTGTCGTTGACCGGGGTGATGCCCGCGGTGCCCGCCGACAGGCCGTTCGACGACTGCACTCGGTCGAGGTTGAAGCCGCCGGCCTTGTAGCCGCGCGCGGCCGAGGCGTAGCCCATGACGTGCTCGTTCCAGCGGTACGCGGCCTTGATCGTGCCCGACCATTCCTTCTCGTCGCGCTCCTGGCTGGTGACCCGGCCGTTGTGCAGGGTGTTGGCCCACGGCAGGCACATGAAGCCGATCACCTGCGGCACCAGCGCGCTGAGCGCCGCCAGCGGCACCCCGCGCGCGGCCAGCGCCTGGCCGACCCGGGTCGGATTGGCCAGGCCGGCGCCGCAGCCGAGGCCGCCGTTGGGATTGCTGTAGACCGAATCGAGTTCCTTGTTTTCCTTGGTGTAGCGCAGGCCGACGGTGAGGTCGAGCTTGTCGGTCGCGTGCCAGGTGTTGTTGGTGAACAAGGCCACGCTCTTGCTGTTCTGCTGGTAGCGGTCGAGCGCGCCGAGGCCGCCGAAGCTGCTGCCGAACGGGCGCCCGCTGGCCTGCGACAGGAAAGTAGCGGCGTTGGCGGTGTTGACCACGCCGGCCGGGAAGCGCGCGGCGATCTGGCTCAGCACCGCGGTCGACAGGTACGGCTCATAGGCCGAGCCCAGGCTGTAGGAATCGTTGCGCTTGAGGTCTTCGTCGGAATAGAACAGCCCGACCATCCAGTCGAGCTTGTCGGTCGCGCCGGTCAGGCGCAGTTCCTGGCTGAACTGCTTGAAGCCGGTGAAGGATTCGTCCGCGTTGGGATTGCGGTAGATCATGTCGGCGGTGGTGAAATCGAAGTCCAGGCCGTTGATCGCCTGCCAGTCGCGCGCGGCGGTGATCGAGGTCAGGGTGGCGCCGCCGAACCAGGGAGTGATCCAGTTGATTTCGGCGGAAACGCCCTTGTCCTTGATGTCCTGGGTGGTCGGCCGGTTGCTCCAGGCGCGGCGCGCGAACGGATCGGCGACCGGCGCCACGCCGGTGCCGCCGACCAGCGCGTTGATGATCGCCGAGGTCGGCCCGCGCACCGTGGTCAGGCCGACGCAGCAGTTCTCCTCGCGGCTGCTGTAGTCGGCGATCAGGTTGATGTCGAGCTTGTCGTTCGGCTCGAACAGCAACTGGCCGCGCAGGGTGTGGAAGTTCTGGTCGCCGTCCTCGCGCTCGCCGCGCGGGCCGCGGCCGACTTCGACGTCGGTGAAGCCGTCGCGCTTGCGCTTGGCGCCGTAGACGCGGAACGCGGCGTTGTCGCCGAGCGCGGTGTTGAACGAGCCGGCCGCGCCGACCGCGCCGTAGTCGCCGATGGTCAGCTCGCCCTCGACCTTGGTGTTGTAGTCGGGGCGGCGGCTGATGACGTTGATGACGCCGGCCGAGGTGTTCTTGCCGAACACCGTGCCCTGCGGGCCCTTGAGCACTTCGATCCGCTCGATCTCGCCGAGGTCGCCGAAGCCGACGCCGTTGCGCGGGCGGTAGACGCCGTCGATGACCACGCCGACCGACGATTCCAGGCCTGCGTTGTCGCCGACCGTGCCGATGCCGCGGATGCGCGCCACCGTCTGCACTTCGCTCTGGGTGCTGCTGACGGTCAGACCGGGCACCAGCAGCTGCACGTCCTTGATGTCGCGCACGCCGGTGTCCTGCAGCAGTTGCTCGGGCAAGGCGGTGATCGAGATCGGCACGTCCTGCATCGCCTCCTCGCGCTTCTGCGCGGTGACGGTGAGGCCGGCCAGGGTCTTGGCCTCCTCGTCCTGCGCCGGCGCGGGCGATTGCGCGTGCGCGGCGGCGGACGCGGCCAAACTCAAGGCGACAGCAAACGACAAGGTCTTGCGACCTGGCAGGCGAGCGAGCATCGGACATTCCCCTCTGTGACGACGTTCCGGCGAAACCTCAGGACTTCTCTGTCTGGCGACGGCAGCGATCTGCACGCTGCGCGCGCTTCCTATGCGCAAGGCATCCACGACGTATACGCGATCGGCGGGGGAAGACGGCCGGGTGACGTGGGACGCACTTTGATGCTGGAAATTAGCACGCAATACGCTGCCGTCATGTCGCGTCGCAACACCTTTGTTTCGGCAAACAATTGCGTGGCGTGCGCACGAACGTTCGGAAAAACGTTCGAACGCATCGCGCTGCGCGGGCGACGGCGGTCGCATGCCCGCTTCGGTTCTGCACGTCGCGAGCGGAGCCAGTTCCGTGACTCACGTCGCCGCGGCGATGAGGCCGCGCGCAGGTCCTAGGGTCGTTCCTAGCTGGTCCCCTGCCCTCGCCGCGCCTGCAATGGACCGCGACCGCCGCCGCGGCGCGATGCACGCGGCGCACGACCAGGAGAACGGCTCATGGACAGCGTCAACGGCAGTTCGGGCACGTCCGGCACGGCCTCGGCCTCGCACGCCAACGACAGCGCGTCGCTCGGCGCGCAAGCCGAACCGAGCGCGGCGCAGACCCGCGAAGACGAACTGCGCGATGCGCTGGAGAGCAATCCCGACGCGGTGGCCGCGCTCGGCGCGCTGACCGCCGCGCCGAGCTACGCCGCGCTCAGCGTCGAGCAGCAAGTCGAGGCCTTGAACGCGTTCGCGGCGACGCCGAACCTCGCCACCGCCACCTACCTGCAAGGCGCCGCCGAACAGACCCTGGACCCGCAGGCCACGCCGAGCGCGCTGACGCCCGACGCCGGCACCCTGACTCTCGACGGGCAGACCTACAGCATCCGCAACGGCGAACTGATCGGCGCCGACGGCGCGGTCGCCGGCAGCATCCGCAACGACGGCCAGGTCCAGCTCAACGCCGACACCGCGCCGCGCAGCGTCTACGACGACATCAACACCCGCGTGCAACTGCGCGAACTCGGTCCGGACCAGCAGATGCGCGACCTGGTCAACCTGCACGCGGCCGATCCGAACGGTCGCCTGGACAACCCCAACATCAACCGCGAAATGGCGCGGCTGGCGACCGCGACCATCGCCCAGGCGCGGCGCGAGGCGATGGACATGCGCGTGGTCAGCGATTTCCGCAGCGTCGAGGAACAGAACGCGCTGTACGCGCAAGGCCGCACCGCGCCGGGCCGGATCGTCACGAACGCCACCGGCGGCAGTTCCTGGCACAACTACGGGCTGGCGGTCGACGTGGCCTTCAACGACGCGCGCGGCCAGCCGAGCTGGCCCGACAACGCCCACTGGGACCGCTACGGCGAGATCGCCGCGGCGCGCGGACTGGAATGGGGCGGCAACTGGCGCGGCATCAACGATCGCCCGCACATCGAATACCACCCCGGCCTCGGCGCCGGCGAGGCGCGCACGATGCTGCCGGGCTATCGCCAGGGCGGCCTGCAGCAGGTCTGGAACCAGCTCGGGCTCGGCGCGCGCTGAGCCGCGCGGCGGCGGCGCGGCCCGGCCGGCGCGCAGCGCAGACCGAACCCCGGCGCGGCCCGCGCCCGAACGCGCGCACGCGACGCCGGCCGCGTGCGCCTGCGCGCGGCCCGACTAGGGTCGTTCCTAGCTGGCATCGTCGTCGCGCTTGGCGTGCAATGCGTGGCTTCGCGTGCGATCCTCGCCGCGGTCCGGGGGGACGTTCTGCACATGCAGCCGCCACAACACGGCGCCACCATAAACGCATAAGCGCGCTCGAACGCGCATCGCGGCCGCCAAGGCCGCTCCGCCACACTTCTTCGGTATCGCATGAAAACCACTCTCGGCGTAGCGCTTACGCCACCGACCGCGGCCGCGCTGATCGCCGGCGCCTGCCTGCTGGCGGCCGCGTTCCTGCCGTCCCGCCCAGCCCGCGACCTGCCGCGCAGCGCCGCGGTGGCGTCGACCCAGCCCTGCCGCGCCGCGCGCGCGAACCGGCCCGCGGCGAGCGCGCACGCGCGCCGCGCGGACGACTATCCCTTCGACGAAGCCGCCGAAGCGGCGCAGGCCGCGCGGCGCCCCGCGGCCGCGGCCGCAGCCGGCCACGCCGCCAGCGGCCAGCGCTGAGCGCGTCGCCGCGGCGGGTGCGCGGCGCTCAGCCGGCGCCGGCGGGCGCGTCGGCCAGACGGCTGTGGCGGATACCGTATCCGAAGTACACCGCGCAGCCGATCAGCAGCCACAGCGCGAAGCGCTCGTAGGTGATCCACGGCAGGCCGGCGATCAGCCACAGCGAAAACCCGATCCCGATCAGCGGCACCCACGGCGCGAACGGGGTGCGGAACGGCCGCTCCAGCTCGGGCCGGGTCCGCCGCAGCACCAGCACCGCGCTGCAGATCACCACGAACGCGCACAGCACGCCGATGTTGACCAGCTTGGCCAGCTCTTCCAGGGTGAACAAACCGGCCGCCAGCGCCGCGACCGCGCCGATCAGCCAGGTGGTGCGCCACGGCGTACGCCAGCGCGGATGGGTCTGGCCGAACCAGCCCGGCAGCAGCCCGTCGCGCGCCAGCGCGAACCAGATCCGCGCGCCGGCCATCAGGTTGGCGAAGATCACGCTGGTGATCCCGCAGATCGAGGCCAGCGAAATCGCCACCATCACCCGCGGCAGGCCGATCGCGGCGAAGGCGTTGGCGACCGGCGCGTCGTTGTCGAGGCTGGCGTAGGACACGATCCCGGTCAGCACCAGGCAGATGCCGACGTACAGGGTCATCGCGATGGCCAGCGACAGCACCACCGCGCGCGGCAGGTCGCGCTGCGGGTTCAGCGCTTCCTCGGCCGCGGTGGTCATCATTTCGTAACCGAACACGGCGAAGAACACGATCGAGGCGCCGGTGACCACGCCGCCGAAGCCGAACGGCATGAACGGCTGCCAGCGCGCCGGATCGACGAAGGCCGCGCCGGCGGCGATCACCAGCACCGCCGCGCCGATCTTGATCGCCACCACCACGGTGTTGAAGCGCGCGCCGGCCTGGGTGCCGAACGCCAGCAATGCGGTGATCGCCAGCGATACGAACACCGCCGGCAGGTTCAACACCTGCCCCGGCACGTCGCCGAAGTACGCGCCGCGCGCCCACAGCGGCAACTCCACGCCGGCCGCGGCCAGCAGCGCTTGCACATAACCCGACCAGCCCACCGCCACGACCGCGGCGATCAGCGCGAACTCCAGCAGCAAGTCCCAGCCGATCAACCAGCCGGCGAATTCGCCGAGCACCGCATAGCCGTAGGTGTAGGCGCTGCCCGACACCGGGATCAGCCCGGCGAACTCGGCGTAGCACAAGGCCGCCGCCGCGCTGGCGACGCCGGCGATCAGGAACGACAGCACCACCGCCGGCCCGGCGTGGCCGGCGGCGACGGTGCCGGTCAGCACGAAGATGCCGACGCCGATGATGCCGCCGAGGCCGATCGCGGTCAGATGCCACAGCCCGAGCACCCGCCGCAGCTCGCCGCGCGCCTGCGCCTGGCGTTGCAGTTGTTCGACCGATTTGCGGCGCAGCATGCGGGCGGTGAGGCGCATCGGAACTCCCGGCGGCGAAGGTCCGGGCGATGCTCGCACCGGCGCG
The DNA here is from genome assembly GCF_017355525.1 of Lysobacter enzymogenes. Classification (NCBI taxonomy): domain Bacteria; kingdom Pseudomonadati; phylum Pseudomonadota; class Gammaproteobacteria; order Lysobacterales; family Lysobacteraceae; genus Lysobacter; species Lysobacter enzymogenes. The sequence goes on from NZ_CP067395.1 coordinate 1,717,003, forward strand.
GCGCGCGGGACTAGTCGCGCTTGCCCTGCTCGCATGCGGATGTCCGCACAATCGCCCGCCGAGTGCGCGCCAGCGGCCGTTGCGGCGCCGGCCTCAACCGTCGGTCGAGCGGGTCACCGCTTCCCAGCGCTCGAATTCCTGCAGCAGCGCGGCGGTTTTCTCGCGCACCAGCCGCAGCGCATCGCTGCCGAGCAACAGATGCGCGGGCGGCGCGGGGCTGTCGAGGATGTGCAGCAGCGCCTGCGCGGCCTTGTCCGGGTCGCCGAGCTGTTGGCCGCTGGTTCGTTCGCGCCGCTCGCGCACCGGGTCGAACACCGCGTCGTAGTCGCTTATCGAGCGCGGCGTGCGCACCATCGAGCGGCCGGCCCAGTCGGTGCGGAACGAGCCCGGCGCGACCGCGGTGACATGGATGCCCAGCGCCGCGACTTCCTGGCACAGCGCTTCGCCGATGCCTTCCAGCGCGAACTTGCTGCCGCAGTAATAGGCGATGCCCGGCATGGTGATGAATCCGCCCATCGAGGTGATGTTGAGGATGCGGCCGCGGCGACGCGCGCGCATGCCGGGCAGCACCGCTTTGATCATCGCCACCGCGCCGAACACGTTGACCTCGAACTGGCGCCGCAGTTGTTCCAGCGGCGACTCCTCCAGCACGCCTTCGTGGCCGTAGCCGGCGTTGTTGACCAACGCGTCGATCGCGCCGATATCGGTTTCGATGCCGTCGACCACAGCCGGAATCGCGTCGAAATCGGTGACGTCGAGCAGACGCGCATGCGCCCGCCCCGGCGCCAGCGCCTCGAACGCGCGCGCCGCGTCGGCGTCGCGCAGCGTGCCCACGACGCGATGCCCCGCCGCCAACGCGGCCTGGGCCAGGGCGCGGCCGAAGCCGCTGCCGACACCGGTGATCAGGATCAGCTTCGGGTGTTCCATGATGCGCTCCAAGAACGAAAGAGAGCGCACAATACGTAACGACCGGCGCCCGGATAAGGCGCATACCGCTCATGGAATTGCCTATTCCTATGAACCCGACCCTGACCTCCCTGACCCCGCTCGCCCGCCTCCTGGCGCCGCAGGAGGGCTACAACCTGACCGCCCTGGACGGTGTCCGGATGCTGCGCTCGGACCGGCCGCTGGCGCGCACGCCGGTGCTCTACGACCCCGGCATCGTGATCGTGTTCCAGGGCCGCAAGCGCGGTTACTTCGGCCAGCGCACTTACGTCTACGACGCGCACCAGTACCTCGCGGTGTCGGTGCCGGTCCCGTTCGCGATGGAAACCGATGCCAGCGCCGAAGCGCCGTTGCTGGCGCTGTACCTGCACCTGGACTTCGCCCTGGCTGCGGAGCTGACCCTGGAGATCGGCCGCCACGGCGGCGCCGGCGACGCCGAACCGCAGAGCATGCTGTCGAGTCCGCTCGACGAGGCGATGCAGTGGTCGCTGCTGCGCCTGCTGCGGGCGCTGGCCGATCCGCTCGAAGCCGCGGTGCTGGGCCCGCAGTTGCTGCGCGAGCTGTACTACCGCGTGCTCACCGGCCCGCAAGGCCCGACCCTGCGCTCGGCCCTGGCCATGCAGGGCCGCTTCGGCAAGATCGGCAAGGCGCTGCGCCGCATCCACGCCGGCTACGCGCAAGCGCTCGACGTGGCCGAACTGGCGCACGAAGCCGGCATGAGCGCGCCCTCGTTCCACAGCCACTTCAAGGCGGTGACCTGCACCTCGCCGATGCAATACCTCAAATCGATCCGGCTGCATCAGGCGCGCCTGCTGATGGTCCGCGAAGGCATGACCGCGGCCGCCGCCTGCCACGCCGTGGGATTCGAAAGCGGCTCGCAGTTCAACCGCGAATTCAAGCGCCTGTTCGGCCTGACCCCGGCGCGCGAAGCGCGGCGCATGCGCGCGAGCTTCGCCCTGCCGCGGCCGCCGCCGGGTTCGGCCTTCGTTTCCTCGCATTGACGCCGCGGCGCGCGCGTCAGCCCATCGACAGCAAGCGCCACGCCAGCCACGCCGGCACGCCGAGATAGAACGCCGCGCGCGCCAGCCATTCCAGCGCATCGCGCACGCCGGCCGCGTGCGCCGGGCGCAACGCGACGGCGGCGGCGACCAGCGCTTCCGTCGCCACCCGCAACACCGCCGAGAACAGCATCAGGCCGATCGCCCACGACGCCCACCAGATCAGCAGGCCGGCGAGGTAAGCGCCAAGCCCGTAGCTGTAGTACTCGCCGAACGTACCGCCGAAGGCGATGACCTGATGCAGGCGGAACGCGACCAGCGCCAGCAGCAGCGGAAACAGCGCGAACTTCGCCAGCGGATGATCGAGCCGACGCCGGCGCGCATCGGCGCGCGCTTCGGCCCACGCGGCGCGCGCGGCGGCGGCGCGGCCTTCCCAGCGGATCGGCGCGCCGCTCGCGGCCAAGCGGCGCAGCAAGGCCTGCGGGCGGGTCACGGCGAGGCTGCGGGTCCACAGCGGGCCGGCGGCCAGACGCAGGTCGACGCCGCTGCGCGGCAGCGCGATCCACCACGGCCGCAAGGCCGCGATCGACGCCACCGGCAATTCGATGCGTTGCCGGCGCCGCTCCAGCACCAGCGACCCGTCTTCGACCCGCACCCGCGCGGCGAACGCGCGCTCGATCGCCCATGCGGCCACCGCCGGCGCCACCACCGCCGCGGCGAATAGGCGCAACTGCGCCAACGACTGCACCTGCAAGCCGATCCGGGTCAGCATGTCGAACCCGAGCCACAGCAGCCCCGCGCCCGCGCACAGCCGCAGCGCGCCGCCCAGCGCGCGCCACGCCGGCGTCAGCACGGCGGCTTCGATGGTCGGTTCGGTGCGCGGCGCAGCGCTGGCGCGGCGGCGCGCAGCCCGCCACAACGCCAGCGCGGCCAGGGCCAGCAGCAGCGCGGCGCCGGCGCGGCCGACCCAATCGCCCCAGCGCACCATCAGCGTCGGCGCCGGATCGCGCGCGGCGACGAACGCGGTCAGCACCGCCTGATCGCCCATCGACGTCTTGGCCAACACCTCGCCGGTGTCGTCGATGATCGCGCTGAGCCCGTTGCTGGTGACGCGCACCTGCGGCAGCCGGGTTTCGATGCTGCGGAACGCCGCCACCGCCAGATGCAAGCGCGCGCCGGCCGGGTACGCGGTGAACCAGGAATCGTTGGACATGCCGATGATGGCCTGGGCGCCTAGCCGCGCGCCGTCGATGGCCAGATCGCTGTGCACATCGTCGAGGCAGATCAGCGGCACCACGTTGACCTCGCGCCCGTCGGCGCTGCGCAGCGGCAGCACGCGCGCGCCGTCGCCGCGCTGCCAGCCGCCGGTCCACGGCAGCCAGCGGCGCAGGCGCGGGCCGTCGAGCCACGGCGGCACGTATTCGGTCAGCGGGAACGGATGGGTCTTGCGGTACATGCCGAGCAAGCCCTTGCCGGGCTCCAGGAACGCGGCCGCGTTGTACTCGCCCTGCCCGTCGCGGTCGTAGGTGCCGAACACCAGCGGCACGCCCGCGGCGTCGACGAAGCCGCGGATCTCGGCGTCCAGCGCTTCGCCGTCGGCGCTGCGCGGATGGCCGTAGCTGGTCGGATACACGGTTTCCGACCACAGCAGCGCATCGGCGCCGTGATCGCGCAGCGCCGACCACGACAGCGCGTAATGGGTGTCGAGCACCTTGCGCACCACGGCGTAGGCGCCGATTTCCTTACGCAGGCGTTCGTAGTCGGTGATGCTGGCCTGGATCATCGCCACGCGCAGGGTCGGCGCGTCGGCCGGCGGCGCTTGCAAGGCCTCACGTCGGATCAAGCCGTAGCCAGCGAGGCAGGCGACGATCATCGTGGCGAGCGCGAGCGGCCTGGCGATCGCACGCAGGCCGTCGCGGCGCCGCTGAATCGCCGCGAGCGCCGCTTCGTTGACCAGCAACAACGCGAAGGTCAAACCGGCGGCGCCGCCGAGGTCGGCCGCCTGCCGCAACAGCGCGGACGGATACAGCCCATGCGCCAGCGTGTCGCCGAGCAGCTTCGGCACCAGCCATTCGCAGGCCACCCACGCCGAGGCCGCGGCCAACGCGCGCACCACCGGGCCGTGACGCCGCCCCGCCCATTGCCGCACCGCGGCGTAGGCGAGGAACTGCGGTTGCAGCAGCGGCGCGCACGCCAGCAACACCAGCGTGGCGGTCGATGCGTTCGCGCCGATGTAAGCGCCGATGGCCGCGCCGAACCAGTAGAACACCGCGGCGACGAAGGCCACGCTCATCAGCGCCGCGTTCGCCAGCGTGCGCAGCATCGGGCGCTCGCGCTCCAGCGTCGCCAGCCACGGCGCCAATGCGACGAAGCCCAACGGCCACGCGTAGCCGCCGCGGGCGTACGCGCAGAGCAAGACCGCGCTGGCGAAAATGCCGGCGACGCTGCGCCAGCGCGATGAGGACCAGCGCTCCTGGATCAAGTCGAAACACTCCGTGTCGCGGCGCCGGTGCGCGTTGGGCCGTACCTGGAAACCCGCCTGTCCGTTATCCGCGCGGCGGAATCCGTATCTGCCGCTGCGGCATGCCGGGCGGCGCCAGCTCCGGCGTCACGATCCGGTCTTCCGGCATCGCCAGCGGCCGCCCGCGCGCGTCGCGCAGGACGAAACCCGGCGCGAACATCAGCACCGGTTCGATCGGCACGCCTTCGTCGGTGACCTGATGATGGCGCACATAGCCCGCGGGCAAAGGATAACCGTCCGGCACCGCCAGCCCGAGCAGCGGCGGACTGGTGCCGGGCGGATTGAACGCGCCCAGGCCGGTGCGCACGCCGGCCTGCTGCAAGGCCTGGATGACTTGCGCGCCGGTGGGCTCGGGATCGCCGGGACGGAAGTACCCGGCGAGGTCGTCGGGATCGTTGCCGGGCACGGCCGCCTCCTGCTGCGGCGCCGCCGCGGGCGCGGCCGCGCGCGCGGCGGGCGCGCCGCCCGCCGGCTGCGCCGGCGCGTCCTCGTGGCGCGGGCTGGCATGCGCGCCGCGCACCGAGTCGGGCTGCAGCCACCAGCCCGCCAGCGTCACCGCGACGGCCACGGCGATCGCCGCCATCCAGCGCCGCTGGCCGTCGCCGGGCGGCGCGGGTCGGTCGATCACGCGCAGGCCTTCGCCGTCCGCGCGGGACGGCGAAGGATCTTTGCTACGAGGTTCGGTCAAGACTCAATGCTCCTGTACGCGAATCACGGACTGGCCGGCTGATACACCGACAACGCCCAGCCCATCCGCTCATGTCCGAACTGGTTCCAGATCGGGCTGCGGCCGTTGCTGAAAGTCGAATAGCGCGGCGCGCCGCTGCCGGTGGTGCCGCCCCACAGCCCCGCCGACACGGTGCCGCCGGTGTAGGTCGGATGGGTGTCGTCGGACTGGATGTAGTCGTAGGAACTCGACCCGGTCACGAACTTGGTGTTGGCGTCGCGCAAGGTCGCGCGCAGCGTCGTCGCGGTGCGGTTGACGTAGCTGGCCTCGCTTTCGCCGGCCACGTAACGCAGCGCGTCGGAATCGACCAGGCCGTCGCCGTTGCTGTCGTAGTCCGCGCCCATGTACTGGGCGAAGCTGTCGACGCACTTGAAGCCCTTCTGGCGCGCGTATTCGCACATCCAGTAGTTCATCTTGGCGATCGCCGGCAGGAACCGGTCGCGCATGTTCACGGTCTGGCCGGTGCCGGCGTCGCGGCACGAGCTCTGCACGTTGTCGGCGGCGTAGCCGGGGTAGTACAGGTTCGAGATCACCTTGAGCTTGACGTTCGGGCTCGCGTTGGCGTTGATGTAGTCCATCGCCGCGGCCACGTAGGTCTTGCAGGAGTTGATCGCCGCGTCCATGCCGCTGTAGTCGCAGGTGCCGGTCTGCGACTTGAACGCCGAGCGCGCCTGCAGGCCGTCGTTGCCGCACATCTCGAAGCTCACGATGCGGGTCGAGACGGCCTGCATGTACGAGCGCTCGGCGACGATCTTGTTCTCGTAGACGTCGCGCGCGACCGCGCCGGACTTGGCCCGGCGGACGTTCTCGATGTCGGCGTTCCAGCGCGCCGACAGGTATTCGGCGTCGACCGTCGGCGCCGAGTACTTGGCCGCGTTGCTGATCGAACCGTTGTAGCCGGCGAAGATCGAATCGCCGTAGGCGACGCTGCGGTAGGTGGTGCTGGTGCCGGCCCGGTCGATGGTCCACGACACGTTCTGGTTCAGCGTGCTGGCCAGGGCCGGGGCCGACAGCGCGAGCAGCGCCGCGGCCGGGAGCAGCCGTGCCGCGGTGTTGCGGTAAAGAGTCTTCATCCTTGTCCCCTTCGAGATGGTGTGCGCGGAGCACCCGCAGGTGCCCGGTGAGAAAACGCCAGACAGCGATCCACGACGGGCCCGCTCGCGGGCCCGGTTCACGACGAAACCGGTTCATGAGTCTTCGCGACGAGGACGCCCGAGACGTCGCGGCACCGCCCCCTGCCATCGCCCCCGGACGCTAGCGTACGGTTCTGCGGGCACGCAATGTGCGCTGCAACAGTCGCGGGGGGCTGCATCACGTTTTGGCGAATGCGGCGCGGGAATCGTTGCGGCGGCCGGTGCGCGGGCGCGACGCGGGTCGGCTCGGCCATCGCGGCGGTTGCCGTGCCGAAGCTCGCGCGCGAAGCTGTGCGCCGCTATCGGGACCGCAGGCGTGCAGCGATGATCGACGACAGCCCCTGCGGCCCGCACGGGCCGAACGCGGACGGCGCGCGCGCGGCGCTGGCCGGGTTCCTCGCCGAACTGGACGCCGGCAGGGCGGCCCTGGACGAAGCCTTCCACTTCGACGACCGCGCCGCGGTCAAGCCCGCCTACGACGCGCTGATGCGTCTTGCCGATACGCACGGCGCTGTGGCGTCGGCGCTGAAGGCGCAGCGCGCGCCGTCCGCCGACGCCAACGGCGGCGGCGACGAAACGATCCGGACCGTCGAAGAAATCCTGGCGGTGTTGCGCGACATGGCCGGCGGCGCCGGACGCTATCACGCCGAGTCCGGCCGGCTCGCCCGCTTGCAGTCGCAGCTCGCGGATGCGCTCGCGCGCATGAGCGGCTGAGGCCTCGCCCGTCGGCCGCCGCCGCGGCGACCGCACCGGACGCAACGCATCGCCGAATCGCACGACCGGGCGCATCCCCGCCGCACCGAAGCCGCGAACGGCTGGCCGCCGCCCGCGCCCCTTGCCGTTGACGACAACGGGAACAGACCGCCGCCCCAGGAAGGGCTCATCGCCATGCCGATCAACTACATCCCCAACGATCCTCGCGCGAAGAAGTTCAACCGCTCGCGCAAGCAAACGGCGATCAAGAACCGGCCCGCGAAAGACGCGCAATTGACCTTCCGCGCGCTCCCCGGCCAAAAACCCTATGCGGAAGGCGGCCTGGATTGGCTGGCGTGGCAAGTCCGGGAATCGTCGCTGCGCGCGCTGGCCGCGTTCGAAAAGATCGACGGGCCGCTCGCGCGCTGGCCGCGGACCGCCGCGGCGAAATCCTTGCCCGTGACCCTGGTCCGCGGCCAGGAGGCCAATGCCTACTACTCCGGCGGAGAACTGGTGTTTTGCCGGGTCCGCCGCGGCAACAAGGACCACTACACCGGAGCCAGCGCCGATGTCGTGGCGCACGAAGTGGGGCATGCGCTGCTCGACGCGCTGCGGCCGGAATTGTGGGACATCCAGTTCATCGAGGTCGCGGCGTTCCACGAATCCTTCGGCGACTGCATCGCGCTGCTCAGCGCGCTCGCCGACAAGGACATCCGCAACGACATCGTCGCCGGCAACGGCTTGAACCGGCGCAACCACCTGGAAACCTGGGGCGAGCAACTCGCATGGCTGGCGGGACCGGACAACGTCCCGCGGCAGATGCTCAACGACTTGCAGTGGCATTTCCCGAGCAAGGACGACGAGATCCACGACTTCGGGCAGATCTTCACCGGCTGCTTCTACGACCTGATCCGCTTCCGGCTCGCCGCCGCCAAGACCCGCAGCGAAAAGACCCTGTGGAACGCAGCGCAAAGCGCCGCCCGCCTGCTGTTCGCCGCCGCGCGCAAGGCCCCGGTGACGCCGCGGTTCTTCCAGGCGCTGGGCCGGGTGATGGAGATCGAATCGGTGCGCGATCGCGCGCTGCACGCCGCGGTGCGGCAGGCGTTCGGCCGCCACGGCATCGCGCTCGGCAGCGCCGCCATCCTCAGTCCGAAAGCTACGCTCGCGGGCAAGGCCGGATCGGCGCGGGCGCAGTGGCGTCCGTCCGACGACGGTCTCGACGACCTGCGCAACCGCACCGGCGCGGGCGACGCGGTGCCGCTGTGCCTGCGTCCGCTGCAACTGGGCGGCCACGAACTCGTCGAAGCGACCTACCCGCGCGCGATCGACATCGGCCGGCGCCTGTCCGGCGCGCTCAAGGGCGGCGCGCTCAAGGGTGCTGCTCTTAAGGGTGTGCAAGCGTTCGCAGCGGAAGGCGTGCTGCTCGGCCGGATGAAGCCGGCGACGAGCGCGGCGCGGACCTCCAGCGTAGCGATCCTGACCGCCCTGCCCGACGCCGTCGCGACCGAGAACGAAGTGATGGAGTTCGTCGCCGGCTTGGTCGAACGCAAGCAAGTCGCGGCGAAGGTTCCCGCGCCGCGTGCCGCGGGCGCGCAGCGCCGGACCAAGGCGGCCATGGCCGCCGCAAGCGCAGCGAGCGTCGGCGACGAGCCGCCGGGCACAACGCATCGGGTCGTGGACACCGAAGACGGCAGACGCGTTCTGAAGCGGCTGCGATTCGCGTGCGCTTGCCGCGAACGGCGCTGACGGGCGTCGACGCACGGCGCGTGCGCGCCGCGAACGCGAGCGGAAACTAGCGCGCGGAAAAACGCCGGCGGACCAGGACCTCGCCATCCGGCGACTCGGCCACCGAATGCGTCGCGCCGGCTTTCGGTTCGCCCGCGTCCCTCTGAACCTGTCCCGCCTTTTCCAGCGTCCGGCGGAACAGCTTTTGTTCGCCTTTGCCGGGACGCTTCGCCTTGGCAGCGCGTTTGCTCGGCCTGGTCGCCATCGGGGCTTGCCGCCTCCCCCGCCTCGCGGGGAAATCAATGCTTGACAAGCTAGCACGGCATATGCAGGCGGACAACGCAAGCGCGGTGTCGCCCGCCCGATCCGCCAGACGCCGGATCGCATAGCGCTTCTGCCGCGCGTTCCAGGCAAAATCGACGCTCCCGCCGCTGCCGCCGGGAACCAGAACGGGAACGGGAACGCCAGCCAGGCCAGCCGTTCCCAACCGGGACGAGGGTCAGCGCACCTTCCGCGACCGCCTGCGTCCCCGCGCCGCTCCGGTCCGGCCGCGCCGCGCGACAAGACGGCGTGCCTGACCGGCCTTAGTTGTCCATACTCGTCGGCACTCAGTGGTTCCGAAAACCAAAGCCTTGAATCAAATGCAAAAAAGCCAGAAACCCAGCGCCGGCAAGAGCGCCGAAGAACACACCCCGCTGATGAAGCAATTCTTCGCCGCCAAGAACGAGCACCCCGATGTGCTGCTGTTCTTCCGCATGGGCGATTTCTACGAACTGTTCTACGACGACGCGCGCAAGGCAGCGCGCCTGCTCGACATCACCCTGACCCAGCGCGGCGCCTCGGCCGGCCAGCCGATTCCGATGGCGGGCGTGCCGCACCACTCCGCCGAAGGCTATCTGGCGCGCCTGGTCGCGCTCGGCGAGTCGGTGGCGATCTGCGAGCAGATCGGCGACCCGGCCCTGGCCAAGGGCATCGTCGAACGCAAGGTGGTGCGCATCATCACCCCCGGCACGGTCACCGACGAGGCGCTGCTCAACGAGCGCCGCGACACGCTGCTGCTGGCGGTGTCGCGCGGCAAGAGCGGCTGGGGCCTGGCCTGGGCCGACTTGGCCGCGGGCCGTTTCCTGGTCAACGAAGTCGCCAGCGAAGACGCGCTGGAAGCCGAACTGGCGCGGCTGGAGCCGGCCGAAACGCTGATGCCCGACGAAGACGGCTGGGGTGCGTTCGTGTCGCAGCGCAGCGGCGTGCGCCGGCGCGCGCCGTGGCTGTTCGACGTCGACAGCGGCCGCCGCCAGTTGCTGCGCTTCTTCGGCCTGCACGACCTGTCCGGCTTCGGCCTGGAAGACAAGCCGCTGGCGGTCGCCGCCGCGGCCGCGCTGCTGGGCTATGTCGAGGAAACCCAGAAGCAGCGCCTGCCGCACCTGACTTCGATCGCGGTCGAATCCGGCGACGGCGCCATCGCCATGAACGCGGCCACCCGCCGCCATCTGGAGCTGGACAGCCGCATCGACGGCGACAGCCGCACCACCCTGCTCGGCGTGCTCGACAGCACGGTCACGCCGATGGGCGGACGCCTGCTGCGGCGCTGGCTGCACCGGCCGCTGCGCGACCGCGCCGCGTTGCGCCACCGCCATCAGGCCGTGGCCACGCTGATCGAGAGCCGCGCCGGCGACGAGGTGCGCGAACGCTTCCGCGCGCTCGGCGATCTGGAGCGCATCCTCTCGCGCATCGCCCTGCGCAGCGCGCGCCCGCGCGACCTGTCGACCCTGCGCGACGGCCTCGGCCTGCTGCCCGACGTGCGCGGCCTGCTGCGCCCGCTCGACGCGCCGCGGCTGAGCGCGCTGGCCGCCGAACTCGGCGAGCACGACGCCCACGCGCATCTGCTGGCCGAAGCGATCGTGCCGCAGCCGCCGGTGCTGGCGCGCGACGGCGGCGTGTTCGCGCCCGGCTACGACGCCGAACTCGACGAGCTGCGCACGCTGTCGACCAACGCCGACCAGTTCCTGGTCGACCTGGAAGCGCGCGAGCGCGCCGCCAGCGGCATCGCCACGCTCAAGGTCGGCTACAACCGCGTCCACGGCTATTACCTGGAAGTCAGCAAGGCCCAGGCCGACAAGGCGCCGACCCACTACACCCGCCGCCAGACCCTCAGCAACGCCGAGCGCTACATCACCGAGGAGCTCAAGCAGTTCGAGGACAAAGTGCTGTCGGCGCGCGAACGCGCGCTGGCGCGCGAGCGGCTGCTGTACGAACAACTGCTCGACGCGCTCAACGAACGCCTGGAGCCGCTCAAGCGCTGCGCCGCGGCGCTGTCGGAGCTGGACGTGCTGTGCGCGTTCGCCGAACGCGCCGCCAGCCTGGACTGGTCGCAGCCGGAGCTGACCGAAGCGCCGGGCCTGAGCATCCTGCGCGGCCGCCATCCGGTGGTCGAGGCGGTGCGCAACGATCCGTTCGAGCCCAACGACCTGGTGCTCGACGACAGCAACGGCCGCCGCATGCTTGTCATCACCGGCCCGAACATGGGCGGCAAGTCGACCTACATGCGCCAGAACGCGCTGATCGTGCTGCTCGCGCACATCGGCAGCTTCGTGCCGGCATCGCGCGCGACGATCGGCCCGGTCGACCGCATCCTGACCCGCATCGGCGCCGGCGACGACCTCGCCCGCGGCCAGTCGACCTTCATGGTCGAGATGAGCGAAACCAGCTACATCCTGCACCACGCCACCGATTGCTCGCTGGTGCTGATGGACGAGATCGGCCGCGGCACCTCGACCTACGACGGCCTGGCCCTGGCCGAGGCCTGCGCGCGCCACCTCGCCCACCACAACCGCGCCTACACCTTGTTCGCGACGCATTACTTCGAACTGACCGCTCTGGCCGAACCCGGCAACGGCATCGCCAACGTGCATCTCGACGCGGTCGAGCACGGCGAGCAGCTGGTGTTCATGCACGCGGTCAAGGACGGCCCGGCCGACCGCAGCTTCGGCCTGCAGGTGGCGGCGCTGGCGGGGTTGCCGAAGTCGGTGGTCAAGCAGGCGCGTGGGCGTTTGATCGAACTGGAGAACCAGGGCCGCGAGACGCCGAAGCCGTCGTTCGCCAAGGCCGCGCTGGATGCGCCGCAGCAGTTCGGCCTGTTCGCCGCGCCGTCGTCGGCGGCGCTGGATGCGCTGGCCGAAGTGGATCCGGACGAGCTGACGCCGAAGCAGGCCTTGGAGGCGCTGTATCGGATCAAGGCGCTGGCCTGATCTTCGTATGGGAGGGCCTTCAGGCCCTCCCGCACCAGCGAAAGCCGCAACGCAATCTGTGACCGAAGCGACGCTCTGCGAGCGCCGACACCCAACCGCTAAACTGTCGCCGGAACGGACACCGGAGCGCATGTGGAAGCCTTGCTATTCCTGGTCGGCATCGTCGCCGGCCTGATCCTCGCCCGCCTCTATCGCCCCGCCGCTGCTGCGCAGAGCGCGCCGGCGGCGATCGCGACGCCGCCGGCCGCCGTTGCCGACAACGACGACGACGCGCCCGCCGCCGTTGAAGCTCCGGCCGAGCCCGCGCCGCCCGCCGCCGAAGACACCCCGCAAGAACGCCTGTTCGCGCTGATCCGCCGCATCGACGCGGTCGACGAGCGCATCCAGCGCCCGCAGGACCTGCTCGCCCTGCCCGAATTCCACCAAGGCGTCGAACTGCTCGCCAGCGACGCCTTCAACCACGAAGACCTGATCCGCCAGCTCAGCGGCACCGGCTACGTGCTGCAGTCGATGATCGTCAAGGCCGGCTCGCGCCGCGACGACATCCTCGCCGACTGGCTGATCGAACCGGCCGGCCAGTACGGCGGCTATCCGCTGCATTTCCTGATCGAACACCTGCGCGCGCTCGACGGCGCCGAACTGCTGCCGCAGCTGATGCGCCACGCCCAGCCGTGGTGGTGGGAGTTCGCGCCGATGCGCCAGCAGGTGCGCGATTACCTGCGCTGGGCCGGCGACCAGGGCTACATCCCGCCCGCGCCGAAGCTCGACGAGCTGGACGAGAACAACGCCAAGCAGCTCGCCGAGACGCTCAAGCGCTTCGACTCGCCGCTGCTGCAGCCGCTGCTCGACGAAGTCGAGCGCTGCGCCGGCGCGCGCCGCGAGAGCCGCGTGCTCGGCGCGTTCGGACGGGTCAATCCGGCGCCGAAGACGGCGCTGCGGATCGAGCACGAGGCCTTGCGCGAGCAACTGGATCAGCTGCAGGAGCTGCTGACCGCGAAAGAGGCGGCCTCGGTGCTGATCAGCGGCGAACACGGCGTCGGTAAGAGCGTGCTGATCGACCTGCTGTGCCAGCGCCTGCAGGCGCAGGGCTGGCTGGTGTTCGAAGCCAGCGCCGCGGAAATCCTGTCCGGCCAGTCCTACATCGGCGAACTCGAAGAACGCGTGCGCGAAATGCTGTCGGTGCTCGACCGCGACAAGGCGCTGTGGCGCGCGCCGGAATTCTTCGAACTGCTGTCCAAGGGCGCGTACAAGCAAGACCCCACCGGCGTGCTCGACCTGGTCCTGCCGGCGATCGAACGCGGCCGGCTGCGGGTGATCGGCGAGATCAGCCCGCGCCAGCTGGCCCAGTTGCAGGTCGCGCGCCCGGTCGTCAAGCACCACTTCGACGTGCTGACGCTGAGCCCGCTCGATCCGCAGGCGCTGGCGCCGCTCGCGGCCGAATGGGCGCGGCTGGAAAGCGAGCGTCTCGGCCGCGAAGTCGCCGACGCGCGCACCCTGGCCGAGGCCGCGCGCATGGCCGCGCAGTATTTCCCCGAACAGCACGAACCCGGCCGCCTGCTGCGCCTGCTCGACGACGCGCTGCGCAACGCGCAGGCGCTGGAGCCGCCGGCGCTGCCGCTCGACGGCGAACGCCTGCTCGCCACCATCGCCCAGCGCAGCGGCCTGCCGCTGGACGTCATCGACGACCGCCAGAGCCTGGACCTGGAGCGACTGCGCGCGTTCTTCCAGCGCCGCGTGCTCGGCCAGGACGAAGCGGTCGACGCGCTGCTCGACCGCATCGCCATGCTCAAGGCCGGGCTCACCGACAACGGCCGCCCGATCGGCGTGTTCCTGTTCGCCGGCCCGACCGGCACCGGCAAGACCGAACTGGCGAAGGCGCTGGGCGAACTGCTGTTCGGCAGCGACGAACGCCTGCTGCGCCTGGACATGAGCGAGTTCCAGTCCGAAGACTCGGCCTGGCGCCTGACCGCCGACCAGGGCGGCGCCGCCGGCGTGCGCTCGCTGACCTCGCGCATCCGCGAGCAGCCGTTCTCGGTGGTGCTGCTGGACGAATTCGAAAAGGCCCATCCCAAGGTCTGGGACCTGTTCCTGCAGGTGTTCGACGACGCGCGCCTGAGCGACAGCAGCGGCCACGCCGTCGACTTCCGCCACAGCATCATCATCCTCACCAGCAACGTCGGCTCGACCATTTCGCGCAGCGCCGGCCCCGGCTTCACTTCGGTGCGCGGCGGCTATTCGCGCGGCGCGGTCGAGAAGGCGCTGTTCGAAACCTTCCGCCGCGAGTTCATCAACCGCCTCGACCGGGTGGTGCTGTTCAATCCGCTCGACCGCGCGCTGATGCGCGAGATCCTGCACAAGGAACTGAGCCGGGTGCTGACCCGGCGCGGCCTGCGCAACCGCGACTGGGCGGTGGAATGGGAGCCCTCGGCGATCGAGTTCCTGCTCGACCGCGGCTTCACTCCGGACCTGGGCGCGCGTCCGCTGCGCCGCGCGATCGAGCACTACCTGCTGGCGCCGCTGGCGCGCAGCATCGTCGAGCACCGCGCGCCGCAGGGCGACCAGTTCCTGTTCGTGCGCAGCGCCGGCGACAAGCTCGAAGTCGAGTTCATCGACCCGGCCCCGGCCGCGCCCGCGCGCATGCCGGCGCCCGCGAACGAGTCCGCGCCCGCGCACGGCGACGACGATCTGCGCGACCTGGTCTACGCGCCCGCGGCCGACGCCGGCGCCATCGCCCGGCTCGACGCGCGGCTGGCGGCGCTGGAAGAAACCGTGCTCGGCGCGCAATGGCGCGACGAGCGCGAGGCCGACTACGCGCGCATGGCCGCCGCCGGCTTCTGGGAATCGCCCGAACGCCACGCCGCGCTCGACCGGATCGAACGCCGCGACCGCATCGAAAGCGCGCTCGACACTGCGGTGCGCCTGCAACAGCGGCTCAGCCGCGACGGCGGCAATCCGAGCTTCGCCCAGTCGCTGGCGCAACTGCTGTTCCTGCTCGGCCTGGCGGTCGACGCGCTGCGCGCCGGCCGGCCGCAGGACGCGCTGGTCGAGATCGATCTCAGCGAATCGGCGCAGCAGCGCCAGAACCCGGACCTGCGCCAGTGGTGGCAACGCGTGCTGGCGATGTACCAAGGCTGGGCGCAGCGCCGCAACATGCGCGTACAGGTGCTGCGCGAGGACCGCGAGCGCTGCAGCGCGTGGCTCGCGGTCAGCGGCTTCGGCGCGTTCGACCTGCTGGAAGCCGAAGCCGGCCTGCACGTGTACGAAGACAAGGCCGAGGACAGCACCCAGCGCCTGTCGGTGCTGGTCCAGGTCGCGCCCGACCTGCCCGGCCGCGCGCGCCAGCCGCAGGCCGCGCCGGCGCATGCGGGCGGCGAGAGCGAGCGGCGCATCGCCCGGCGCTATCGGCAATCGCCGTCGCCGCTGGTGCGCGACGGCGTGCGCGGGTGGCGCAGCGGGCGGCTCGACCGGGTGTTGGCGGGCGAGTTCGATGCGATGAGCGGGGATTGAGCGCAGGCGGCGTTCAGTTCGTTCAGCGGTTGCGCGCGGCGGCGGTCGTGTCGCGCGCGTGTGCGGCGTTCGGCGTGGTTTGGTTTTCGCGGTCGCGGCTCGCGCCGCTCCTACAGGTAGCCCATGTAGGAGCGGCGCGAGCCGCGACCGCGTTCCATAACGTTCGCGCCGCAACCCGCATCGTCCCGCAATAGCCCAACCCTATCGAACAAGTCGAAACATTCGATTTCCCAATCCCGCCGCACGCCCCTATCGTCGAGGCTCCTCCCCGCTCCCCAAGGCACGAAGCCAGCATGAGCCAGCCCGACGATTCCAAGCCCCGCAAGCTCACCACCGCGTTCGGCGCGCCGGTGGTCGACAACCAGAACAGCATGACCGCCGGCCCGCGCGGCCCGCTGCTGATGCAGGACCTGTGGCTGATCGAGAAGCTCGCCAACCTCAACCGCGAGATCATTCCCGAGCGGCGCATGCACGCCAAAGGTTCCGGCGCGTTCGGCACCTTCACCGTCACCGGCGACATCCGCCGCTACACCCGCGCCAGCATCTTCGCCGGCATCGGCAAGCAGACGCCGATGTTCGCCCGCTTCACCACCGTCGCCGGCGAGCGCGGCGCGGCCGACGCCGAGCGCGACATCCGCGGCTTCGCCTTGAAGTTCTACACCGAAGAAGGCAACTGGGACCTGGTCGGCAACAACACGCCGGTGTTCTTCGTGCGCGATCCGCGCAAGTTCCCGGACCTCAACAAGGCGGTCAAGCGCGACCCGCGCACCAACCTGCGCAGCGCGCGCAACAACTGGGATTTCTGGACCAGCCTGCCCGAAGCGCTGCATCAGGTCACCATCGTCATGAGCGACCGCGGCATCCCGGCCAGCTACCGCCACATGCACGGTTTCGGCTCGCACACCTACAGCTTCATCAACGCCGACAACGAGCGTTACTGGGTCAAGTTCCACCTCAAGACCCAGCAGGGCATCAAGAACCTCACCGACGCCGAGGCCGGCGAGCTGATCGGCCGCGACCGCGAAAGCCACCAGCGCGACCTGTTCGACGCGATCGAGCGCGGCGACTTCCCGAAGTGGAAGGTCTATGTACAGGTCATGCCCGAGCTCGACGCCGACAAAGTGCCTTACCACCCCTTCGACCTGACCAAGGTCTGGCCGAAGAAGGACTACCCGCTGATCGAAGTCGGTCAGATCGAACTCAACCGCAACCCGCAGAACTTCTACGCCGACGTCGAGCAGAGCGCGTTCGCGCCGAACAATCTGGTGCCCGGCATCAGCTATTCGCCGGACAAGATGCTGCAGGCGCGGCTGTTCGCCTATTCCGACGCGCAGCGCTACCGGCTCGGCGTGAACCACCACCAGATCCCGGTCAACGCCGCGCGCTGCCCGGTCCACAGCAACCACCGCGACGGCGCGATGCGCGTGGACGGCAACTACGGCGGCGAGCTGCACTACGAGCCCAACAGCTACGGCCAATGGGAAGAACAGCCCGAATACCGCGAAACGCCGCTGCGCATCAACGGCGACGCCGACTTCTGGAACTTCCGCGAGGACGACGACGATTACTACCGCCAGCCCGGCGACCTGTTCCGGCTGATGACGCCGGCGCAGCAACAAGTCCTGTTCGACAACACCGCCCGCGCGATGGGCGACGCGCCGGAGTTCATCAAGCGCCGCCACATCGGCAACTGCGCCAAAGCCGACCCCGCCTACGGCGCCGGCGTAGCCAAGGCCCTGGGCCTCAGCGAAACCGAGTAACCCATCCGCGCCGCTCCTGCAGCCCTCCTGTAGGAGCGGCGCAAGCCGCGACCACGACACCGCACAAACGACGAACCCAACCGCAACCCGCGCAATTTCGCCGGACTGCGGCTTGCGGGCGTTGCGCGCGATCCAAGTTGCGGCGCAGTTGTATCGACGCGGTCGCGGCTCGCGCCGCTCCTACATGGGCCACCTGTAGGAGCGGCGCAAGCCGCGACCACGACACCGCACAAACGACGAACCCAACCGCAACCCGCGCAGTTTCGCCGGACTGCGGCTTGCGGGCGTTGCGCGCGATCCAAGTTGCGGCGCAGTTGTATCGACGCGGTCGCGGCTCGCGCCGCTCCTACATGGCCTACCTGTAGGAGCGGCGCGAGCCGCGACCGCGAATCCTCAAACTCGCGCCGCAAGCTCGAAACCGCAGCGCTCGACGCCTGCGCTCACTCCAACTCGCAAGCCGAAGTGCATTCGCGATACTGCCGCCCGCAATGCCGCGTGCTGCCGCCACCGGCCTGGGCGATGCAATCGTTCAACTGTTCCTGGCACGCGCTGTAGCAACCCGGATCCGAGGCCAGCGCCGACGCCGACGCGCCGAAGCCGAGCCCGAACACCAACGCGGCCAACGCCGCCCAACGCATCTGCATCCGCTTCATCGCCTTCCTCCCCGATCGATCCGTCGACGCGCCGGCCACCGCGGCCGGCGCTGGCCGCAGTGTAGGCACGGCCTCCCGCGCGGCCGGCATGCTGCGCGGCAACAAGCGCGCCGATACGCGCGCTGCGTCGCGATTCCCGCGCGCGGTCACACCGCCGCCATCGCTGCGCTCGCATCATCGGCAGGCGATACGGCGGCGGAGCCCGGCTTGCAATAGTCGAGTTCTATCGAATACGTCGAAAGGATCGATTTCACATCGGAATCGCGCCGCCCTATCGTCCCGTGGTACCCCGCGACCGCGAACCGCCAGCGATGAGCCAGCCGGACGATCCAACTTCGCTCGCACGCGCCGAGCCCGCATCCGCCGAGCGCGGCGCGCGTCGACGCGCATGCGCGCATCCGCTCGCTTCGCCGCAACTCCCCCTCCCCGCCTCCTAGTCCACGCCACGCCGCAACGCGCGGCGGCGAACGCACGCCCGCGTCCCTTCCCGATCGTCGGTCCACCCCCGTCAAAGGCACCCACCCATGTCGAACGAAAGCAAATGCCCCTTCAACCACGCCGCGGGCGGCGGCACCTCGAACCGCGATTGGTGGCCCAACCAGATCAACCTCAAGCTGCTGCACGCGCATGCGCCGGCGACCGATCCGATGGACGCGGACTTCGATTACGCCGCGGCGTTCAAGACGCTCGATCTGGACGCGGTGAAGAAAGACCTGCACGCGCTGATGACCGACTCGCAGGACTGGTGGCCCGCCGACTTCGGCCATTACGGCCCGTTGTTCATCCGCATGGCCTGGCATAGCGCCGGCACCTACCGCATCTTCGACGGCCGCGGCGGCGCCGGCTCCGGGCAGCAGCGCTTCGCGCCGCTCAACAGCTGGCCCGACAACGGCAACCTCGACAAGGCGCGGCGCCTGCTGTGGCCGATCAAGCAGAAGTACGGCAACAAGATTTCCTGGGCCGACCTGCTGATCCTGACCGGCAACGTCGCCCTGGAATCGATGGGCTTCAAGACCTTCGGCTTCGCCGGCGGCCGCGCCGACGTGTGGGAGCCGGAAGAAGGCGTGTACTGGGGCGCGGAAACCACCTGGCTCGGCGACAAGCGCTACAGCGGCGAACGCGTGCTGGAGAATCCGCTCGGCGCGGTGCAGATGGGCCTGATCTACGTCAACCCGCAAGGCCCCAACGGCAACCCCGACCCGCTCGCCGCCGCGCACGACATCCGCGAAACCTTCGCCCGCATGGCGATGAACGACGAGGAGACCGTAGCCCTGATCGCCGGCGGCCACAGCTTCGGCAAGACCCACGGCGCCGGCCCCGAATCGCACGTCGGCCGCGAGCCCGAAGGCGCGGACCTGGCCGAGCAAGGCCTGGGCTGGACCAGCAGCTACAACAGCGGCATCGCCGGCGACGCCATCACCAGCGGCCTGGAAGTCACCTGGACCAGCACGCCGACGCGCTGGAGCAACGAGTTCTTCGCCAACCTGTTCGGCTACGAATGGGAACTCAGCAAGAGCCCGGCCGGCGCGCACCAGTGGGTGGCCAAGGATCCCGCCGCGGCCGGCAAGATTCCCGACGCGCACGACCCGAACAAGCGCCACGCGCCGACCATGCTGACCACCGACCTGTCGCTGCGCATGGATCCGGCCTACGAAAAGATCTCGCGCCGCTTCTTCGAAAATCCGGCCGAGTTCGCCGACGCCTTCGCCCGCGCCTGGTTCAAGCTGACCCACCGCGACATGGGCCCGCGCGTGCGCTACCTCGGCCCCGAAGTGCCGGCCGAACACCTGATCTGGCAGGACCCGATCCCCGCCGTCGACCACGCGCTGATCGATGCCGGCGACATCGCCGCGCTCAAGGCCAAGATCCTCGCGTCGAACCTGAGCGTGTCGGAACTGGTCTCCACCGCCTGGGCCTCGGCCTCGACCTTCCGCGGCTCGGACAAGCGCGGCGGCGCCAACGGCGCGCGCATCCGCCTGGCGCCGCAGAAGGATTGGGAGATCAACCAGCCGGCGCAACTGGCCAAGGTGCTGGCGGCGCTGGAAGGCATCCAGAAGGACTTCAATGCCTCCGCCGGCGGCGGCAAGAAAGTCTCGCTGGCCGACTTGATCGTGTTGGCCGGCGCCGCCGGCGTCGAGAAAGCGGCCAAGAACGCCGGCGTCAACGTCGAGGTGCCGTTCGCGCCCGGCCGCATGGACGCCAGCGCCGAGCAGACCGACGTCGAATCCTTCGCCGTGCTCGAACCGCGCGTCGACGGCTTCCGCAACTACCTGCGCGGCGAGTACGCGCCGAACGCCGAGACCTTGCTGATCGACCGCGCGCAACTGCTGAACCTCAGCGCGCCGGAACTGACCGCGCTGGTCGGCGGCCTGCGCGTGCTCGGCGCCAACGCCGGCGGCAACCAGCAAGGCGTGTTCACCGACAAGACCGATACGCTGAGCAACGACTTCTTCGTCAACCTGCTCGACATGGGCACGGTATGGAAGCCGACCTCCGACGCGCAGGTCGCGTTCGAAGGCCGCGACCGCAAGACCGGCGCGCCGAAGTGGACCGCCAGCCGCGTCGACCTGGTGTTCGGCTCGCATTCGCAGCTGCGCGCGATCGCCGAGGTGTACGCCGGCAGCGACGCCAAGCCGAAGTTCGTGCGCGACTTCGTCGCGGCGTGGAACAAGGTGATGGACGCCGACCGGTTCGATCTGAAGCCGTAAGCCGTTCGCCGCGGCGGCCGCAGCTTGCGGCGCCGCGGCGGCGGTTCGCCCCCGACTCTGCGCGACCTGTGTGCCCGGCGAATATCCGTCGGGCTTTTTTTATCGCCGCACGTCGTGCGCGCCCTCGGCGCACGCTGCCGCGCTTCGCCGCGCACCTGCGTTGCACACCCGGGCTTCGGCGGCCGCCCGGCATCACTCGGCACTAACGACCCGGCGCTAGCATCTGCACTCCCCGTGCACCGGAATTTAACGATGAGCGCCTCGCTGACCGACGATCTCCTCAACCAGCTCCAGGGCCAGCCACTGGCGCAAATCGGCAGCCAGCTCGGCTTGTCCGAATCGCAGACCCAGGGCGCGGTGAGCCAGGCGCTGCCGTTGCTGCTCGGCGCGCTCGGCCGCAACGCCAGCCAGCCCGAGGGCGCGCAGGCGCTGTTCGGCGCGCTGCAGCGCGACCACGCCGATGCCGGCGGCGGCGCGGCCGGGCTCGACCTGGGCGGCGTGCTCGGCGCGGTGCTCGGCGGGGGCGGCGGCCGCCAGACCGACGGCGCCGGCATCCTCGGCCACATCTTCGGCGGCCGCGAGGACACCGCGGCGCAGGGCCTGGGCCAGAGCACCGGCCTCGGCGGCGGCCAGGCCAACACCCTGCTGAAGATCCTCGCCCCGATCGTGCTGTCCTACCTCGCCCAGCGCATGTTCTCCGGCGGCAACCAGGCCGCAGCCAATCCGCAGCAGCTCGGCGACGCGCTCGGCCAGGAACACCAGCGCATCCAGCAGCAAGGCGGCGCCGGCGGCCTGCTCGGCGCGGTGCTCGACCAGGACGGCGACGGCCAGCTCGGCCTCGGCGACCTGCTCAAGATCGGCGGCAATCTGCTCGGCGGCAAGCGCTGAGTTGCTTGCCCGGCACGCGGTTGCCGGGATGCGTCGAACGGCCGCCTTGTGCGGCCGTTCGCGTGTTGGGCGGGAAGGAATCGTGGGATCGGCGCGAATGCGGCGATGATGGATGGAGAGCGGCTGCGGGACGCTTTCGACGCAGTTGCCTTGGCGCGGTCGCGGCTCGCGCCGCTCCTACAGGAAGCTCATGTAGGAGCGGCGTGAGCCGCGACCGCGAAACCGCATACGCCTGCGACGCTAGCATCGTGCCGGCGACTGTCACGAAATGGCTGACCCGCTCCGGCTGCCGCAGCAGCGCTTTCGCGGCCACCGCCACCGCAACCGCTACAACGCGTCGATATCCCCCAACGCCTTGATCAACCGCCGCGCGCGCTTGTCCGGCTTGGTTTCCGGCGCGCGGTAGCCGTTGCGCTCGGCCGCGCGCAGGGCGCGCGCCTGTTCGCGCGCGACGCGCGAGGCCTCGGTCTCTGCGTACAAGGCCTGCGCCGCGCTGGCCGGGCCGCGGGTGTCGCTGAGGCCGGTCACCGCGATCTCGAAGCTTTCCTCGCCGCGCGCGACCTTGAGCGCGTCGCCGACGCGCACCGCGCGCGAGGCCTTGGCGCGCTGGCCGGCGACTTCGACCTTGCCGGTCTCCACCGCCTGCCGGGCCAGGCTGCGGGTCTTGTAGAAGCGCGCGGCCCACAGCCACAGGTCCAACCGCACCGTCGCCTGGACGGGCGCGGCCGTCGTTTCGTCTTGCTTGCTCATATCGGCGCGAACGATACCACCGCGCGGCGTGCGCCGATGCGACAGCGCGGCGCCGCCCGTCGCCGCCGCACGGCCGCGGCGCGTGCAGATATCGACCGAACGCGCCACACCGCGCGCAGGCGGCGACGACGCGCTAACCCCGGCGCGGGTCATACTGCCGCCCTTGCCCGCCCCGCCCGGAACCGACATGGCCCCCAGCGCCCCCCGCGGCAGCCAGCTGCTGACCGAAGGCCCGATCGGCCGCACCATGATTTCGTTCGCGCTGCCGATCATGGCCGGCAACGCCGCGCAATCGCTCAACGGCTCGATCAACTCGATCTGGGTCGGCCGCTACCTCGGCGAGGCCGCGCTGACCGCGACGGCGAACGCCAACAACATCATGTTCTTCCTGATCGGTTCGATGTTCGGCATCGGCATGGCCGCGACGATCCTGATCGGCCAGGCCACCGGCGCGCGCGACACCGCGCGGGCGCGGCGGATCATGGGCACCAGCGCCAGCTTCTTCCTCGGCCTGTCGGCGGCGATCGCCGCGATCGGTTGGTTCCTCGCCGACGCGATCCTGCGCGGCATGGGCACGCCGCCCGCCGCGCAGCCGCTGGCCGAGCAGTACCTGCGGGTGATCTTCCTCTCGATCCCCTTCATCTACGCGTTCGCGTTCCTGTCTTCGGCGCTGCGCGGCCTCGGCGATTCGCGCACGCCGTTCCGCTTCCTGCTGATGTCGGTCGCGCTCGACATCGTGCTCAACCCGCTGCTGATCTTCGGCTGGGGCCCGCTGCCGGCGCTGGGCATCGCCGGTTCCGCGCTGTCGACCTTCGTCGCCCAGGGCGCCAGCCTGGCCGCGTTGCTGATCCATCTGCGGCGCAAGCGCCACGTGCTGTGGCTGGGCCGCGGCGATGCGCATCTGCTCAAGATCGATCCGGCGGTGCTGCGCGCGCTGATCGTCAAGGGCGTGCCGATGGGATTGCAGATGGTGCTGATCTCGCTGGCGATGATCGCGATGATCCGCCTGGTCAACGCCCACGGCACCGCCATCGCGGCGGGCTACGGCGCCGCGCTGCAGCTGTGGACCTACGTGCAGATGCCGGCGATGGCGATCGGCGCGGCGTGTTCCTCGATCGCCGCGCAAAGCGTCGGCGCCGGGCGCTGGGACCGGGTCGGCGCGGCCGCGCGCACCGGCACCTTGTTCAATTTCCTGATGACCGGCGCGCTGATCGCGCCGCTGATCCTGTTCGACCGCTACACCCTGGCGCTGTTCCTGCCCGACGGCAGCGCCTCGTTCGAGATCGCCCGCCACCTCAACCACATCGCGATCTTCTCGTTCCTGTTCTTCGGCGTGACCTTCGTGATCTCCGGCGTGGTCCGCGCCACCGGCGCGGTGATCCCGCCGCTGCTGATCCTCGGCTCGGCGCTGTGGGGCATCCGCGTGCCGTTCGCGACCTTCCTGCAACCGGTGCTGGGCATGGACGCGCTGTGGTGGAGCTTTCCGGTCAGCGCGCTGTGCTCGATGCTGATGTCGCTGGCGTATTACCGCTGGGGCGGCTGGCGCAAGGCCAAGATGATGGCGCCGCCCGAGCGCGTGGCCGCGCCGGTGGCGACCCAAACCATCGCCGCGCCGGCGGAAGTGCCGGCCGCGCCGCCGGCGCCGGTGGCCGATGCGGCGCCGGACGAGGATGCCGCCCCGCAGCGAACGCATTGATCGCGCGCCGGGCGCCTTCAGGCCGGCCGCACTTCCATCATGTAGTCCTTCCATTCCTGGAAGCTGCGGACGTACAGGTGGTAGCGGTCGGTGCCGTAGCTGGGATATGCGGGCATGTGGCGAGCGATCACGTACAAGGTCCGGTCGCGATCGAAGCTGTCGCTGAAACCGACAGGGACGTTGCGTCCGTGCACGCCGCGGCCAGGGGTGCCGTTGTTGGGCTTCGCGGTGAACATCGCGTTGCGCTGGCACCAGTCGGCGATCTCGTGCGCGTGCTGGTACTGCTCGGCATAGGCCTTTTGCCGCTGGACCATCGACTCGGCGGCGTTCTCCTGCACCGCTTGCTGGAGCGGCAGGCTGCCCAACTCCACGGTCTTGAAGTGGTCCGCCAAAGCCTGGGCGACGATCTGGTTTTTCGACTGGCCGCTGGCGCGGGCCAGAAAATCGAGCTGCGTTTCCAGCTCGGAAGGAAGTCTGACGGACAACATAGGCGCATCTTCAAAATTGGCGCGGCACTCGCCGCAAGCCAAATGATGCATATGTATTCATCGTGGGTCAACAGTATTCTTACTCGGGCTAGATCTGCTCCAGCACCAG
The DNA here is from genome assembly GCF_017355525.1 of Lysobacter enzymogenes. Lineage (NCBI taxonomy): Bacteria > Pseudomonadati > Pseudomonadota > Gammaproteobacteria > Lysobacterales > Lysobacteraceae > Lysobacter > Lysobacter enzymogenes. Next base: position 1,741,549 of record NZ_CP067395.1, read on the forward strand.
GGTGAACACCCCGGCTTCGCCTTTGTCGAAAGCCTCGCGCCAGATCCGGTACCCCTCCAGATCCTCCTCGCCGACCGGCATGCGCCCGATCACCCGCGGCGCGGCCTCGGCCACGCGCGTGCCGACGATGGGGAAATGGCCGAGCAGGCGCACGGTCTTGAGTTCGGCGACGTCGGCCGCGTCCTCGCGCCGCACTTCTTCGGCGGTGTGGGTGTCGAACTTGCGCAGCGACAGCGCGTCGCGCCCGTCCGGCAAGGCGTCGATGCGCTGCACCCAGAAAAAGCCCCAGCTGCCGTCGCTGCGCGGATAGGTGCAGATGTCGCCTTCGGACAGGCCAGGATTCATGGACGCTCCCGCCGCGGGGGCGGCGCGATTTCGGGGGATGCGGCGGGCAGCGCCGCGAGGCGAATCTAGCGCGATTCGCGCGCAGCGCACAGCGGCGACAGCGGTCAGGGCGCGGGGCGGTTGCGGCCATGAGCGGGTGGTGCGCCTGGAGGAGCGGGCGCGAGCTTGCTGTGCTGCGAGTCGCCCGGCACGAGATGGCGAGGCCAGCGAGGAGCCTGGATGGGTGAGGAGCGGGCGCGAGTCCGCTGCGCTTCGAGTCACGGCCAGCGAACCGAAGGAGTGAGGAGCGAGCGCAAACCAGCGTCGTCGTGCGACGTCCGCTGGGCGACAGCTGTCGCCGCGAAGCTGTGCGCTACGGCAGGCGCGCGCAAGCGGATTCGCGCATGGCCGGCGGCGACGCGGCATCGGCCGCGAAACGCGGGCGTGCGCAAAGCCGATGCAGCGCAGGCCTGCGGCGTTCGCTCGCCTCTGCGCGCCGCGTCGGGCCGCAAAAGCAAACGGCCGCCTTTCGGCGGCCGTTCGCAGCGCAGCTCGGGCGAGCCGATTACTCGGCGGCCGGCGCGTTCTTGGCGCGCGCGTAGGCGGCCAGGTCTTCCTTGATGCGGGCCTTCTTGCCTTCCAGGCCGCGCAGGTAGTACAGCTTGCCGGAGCGGACCTTGCCGCGGCGCTTGACTTCGACCGAGTCGATCACGGCGCTGTGGCTCTGGAACACGCGCTCGACGCCGTAGCCGTGCGAGATCTTGCGCACGGTGAAGGACGAGTTGAGGCCGGCGTTCTTCTTGCCGATGACCACGCCTTCATAGGCCTGGACGCGCTCGCGGTTGCCTTCCTTGACCTTGACGTTGACGACGACGGTGTCGCCCGGGCTGAAGTCGGGCAGCTTGCGCTGGACCTGTTCGGCTTCGAAGTTCTGCAGCAGCGTATGGATGGAGGGCTTGTTCATGGCTATGGCCTGTTGGATTAGTTGTTGCGCGAGTGCACGTGGACCCGCGTCATGGCATGGATACAGCTAAGCGGCTAATTATAACGGGGTTTTTTCGGCCGTGGCTAGGGCTGAGGCGCCCTGCCCCGGATCGGCGCCCTCGGCGCCGGCTGAATCGGGGCCGGCGCCGGGGCTGGAAGCGGTTTCCCGCGCCTTGCGCGCCTGCGCCAGCTCGACCCGGTAGGCCTCGAGCAGCTTGCGGTCGGCCTTGGACAGGGCCGCCTCGTTCAGCAAGTCCGGGCGGCGCTGCCAGGTCCGCCCCAGCGACTGCTGCCGGCGCCACTGGGCGATGCGGGCGTGGTTGCCCGACATCAGCACCTGCGGCACCGCGCCGAGTTCGTGCTCGACCGGGCGGGTGTAGTGCGGGCAATCCAGCAGCCCGTCCTCGAAACTGTCCTGCACCGCCGACTCGGCGTCGCCGAGCGCGCCGTCCTGCAGGCGCGCGACCGCATCGACCAGCACCGCCGCGGCCAGTTCGCCGCCGGACAGCACGTAGTCGCCGATCGACAGTTCCTCGTCGATCTCGGCCTGGATCAGGCGCTCGTCGACGCCCTCGTAGCGGCCGCACAGCAGGATCAGCCGCTCGTGGCCGGCCAGTTCGCGCACCTTGGCCTGGTCCAGCCGCGGGCCCTGCGGGCTCAGGTAGATCGTCCGCGCCGGCGCCGGATCGGCCGCGCGCGCGGCGCCGATGGCGGCGCGCAGCGGATCGATCAGCATCACCATGCCCGGGCCGCCGCCGAACGGACGCTCGTCGACGCGGCGGTAATTGCCTTCGGCGTAATCGCGCGGATTCCAGCCGTGCATCGACAGCAGCCCGCGCTCGCCGGCGCGGCCGACCACGCCGAACGCCGCGCATTGCGCGACGAACTCGGGGAACAGGCTGATGACGTCGATGCGCATGCGGACTCGCGAAAACGGATGCCAAGCTAAACGAAAAAGCGCTGCGCTCAGTCGAAGCGCTGGAGGAAATCGGCGATTTCCCGATCGGTCGCCGCCCAGTCTTCGCCGCGCAACTGCACCATCGCGATCAAGCCGAGCAGTTCCACTGGATTTTCAGCCAGGAACGAATGCTCGCCTTTGCGCGCCAGCCACCAACCCGGCAGAGTCGGATGGCCTTCAAGCTCGTAGCCTTGCTGCAACAACGCCGCTGCCGCGGGCGCCAGGGTGTTGTTGGCCATCGTCACGCGCATTCGGGACCTCGCCAAGCGCCCGGCTTGCGCCGGCGATCCCTTCGGCGCGTGCGCGCGAAGGGCTTCAGAAATCCGGATCCCAATCGACGGTCACCCGCCGGGTTTCGAAATCCACCGACTGCACGTACTGCGGGATCACGAACGGAATCATCCGCTCGCGTTCGTCGTCGCGCGCCACCAATACGTCGTTGGCGCCGGTCGCGAACAGATGCGTCACCCGGCCGAGGGCGACGCCTTCGGTGGTGACGACCTCCAGGCCTTCCAGGTCGACCCAGTAGAACTCGCCTTCGCGCGGCGGCGGCAGGGCCGAACGCGGGACGTAGATTTCGGTGCCGCGCAGCGCTTCGACCGCGTCGCGGTCGGTCACGCCGGGCAGGTTGGCGATCAGGAACTTGCCGCTTTCGCGGCCGCGCACGCCCGACAGTTCGCGCTCGCCGCCGTGCGGATCGCGCACGATCCACGGCTGGTAGCGGAAGATCGCGGCGCGCGGCTCGGTCCAGGACTCGAGCTTGGCTTCGCCGCGAATGCCGAACGCGCCAAGCACCCTGCCCAACAGGATGCGGCGCGAGGATTCGCTCATATGCGTAAGAGGGCCGCGCGCCAGGCGCGCGGCCCGCCGGCTCAGGCGGCCGGAGCGGCCTTGACGGCCTGCTTGTACAGGTCGGCGACCTTGTCGGTCAGCTGGGCGCCGTTGCCGATCCAGTGCTTTACGCGCTCGAGGTCGAGCTCGACGCGCTTTTCGTTGCCGGCGGCGACCGGGTTGTAGAAACCGACGCGCTCGATGTTGCGGCCGTCGCGGGCGCTGCGGCTGTCGGTGACGATGATGTGGTAGAACGGACGCTTCTTGGCGCCGCCACGGGTCAGGCGAATCTTGACCATGAGGGTTGCTTTCCTGTGTTGCCCAGCCGTCGGAATGACGGGGTAAGCCGGCGATTGTAGCCCATGCCGCGACCCAGGCCAACCCGACCCGGCTCGAACCCGGCCTCTGCCCGCTCCGGCCGGCCCCGCAAACGGCATCTCCGGCCGCCCTCCCCGCCAAATCGATCCGGGCCGTCCCCGCACGGCACCGCGCCGCCTGGTTCCGGCCCGGAATCGCCGGGCCTGCCTGCCCTGCTTCGCCGCGGCCCGCTGCCTGCGGGCCGGCGGCGCGGAGCGCGCCGTCCCTGGCGCCCCCGCCGCGACCGGATCGCCCCCGACGCCGGCCGCTGTCCTCCCCCGCGAACTCAGCGCTTGTAGCGGATGCTGCCGCGCAACGCGGTCGAACCGGCCTCGCAGTTCTGCACGAAGTCGGCCGACAGGCCGGCGACCATGCGCGTGACCGGATCCACGTCGACCGCGTTGATGGTCACGCTGCCCGCGACCCGGTTGCAGCCGCGGCCGCTGCCGCTGAAATCGAAACCGAAGCTGTTGGCGTCGCCGAAGCGGGTGATCGGGAACGTGCCCGGCCGCAGCGCCTGACCGGTCGGCGGCCGCAGGATCGCCATCCAGGTGTCGCGCTGGCCCGAGGCGCTGTAGATGAAGTAGCTGTCGTTGCCGGACATCGCGAAGGTGCTGGTGTCGCCGGCGTAATCCTTGCGCAGGCCCTGGCCGATGTAGTCGCCGGCGTCGCTGTCCAGCGTCAGCGCCATCGGCTGCACGTTGTAGCGCAGCTTCGCGGTCAGCGCCGGCGCGTTGTCGCGTTCGCAGCGCTGCTGGCCGGTGGCTTCCAGCGCGGTCACCGCGTCGTTGGCGCCGAATTCGATCTGCTGGATGTAGACCGAACCCCAGACCCGGTTGCAGCCGCGGCCGTTGCCGCCGATGTCGATGCCCGGCGAGCGGCCGGTGCGGAACGAGGAGCGTTCGGCGAGGTAGTAACGGCCCGGCTGCAGGCGCTGGCCGCGCGCCGCGCTGAGTTCGACATACCAGTTGTCGCTGCCGCGGCGCACGCTCATGGTCAGCAGTTGCGAGTCGCCGCTGACGGAGATGGCCGAATCGGCGCCGGTGTAGCTGCGGGTCTGGCCCTGGCCGATGTAGTCGCCGGTTTCGCTGACGAAGGAGTACGAGGTCTCGGCCAGCGCCGCGGGCGCGGCGGCGAGGCCGGCGACGGCCAGCGCGAGCGCGCCGCACATCGTCGAGAATCGGGTCATTGAGCGATCTCCATGATCTGTTTGCGGCCGCGCGGATGCGCGGCCGGTCCTTGCGCTGAGGTGCGAGTGCTGTCGTGCCCGTGTGCGGGCGTGCTGCGACTGCGGTGGTGCGCCTGCGTTGCTGCGGAGGTCAGTGTGCGGCGCGGGCGTCGCGCGCGTGGAGAACGGCGCGGGCCGTCGGTCGGCGATGCGTGGGGCGGCGGCGTCGCGGTCGGGGCGACGCGTGTGGCGTTGCGGCGCGGGTCGAGCCGCGAAGACGCTGCGTTTTTTCGTCGCGATCGCGGCGACGAAGGAATCGATGGAGGCGTCGCGGTTGCGGCGGCACGGTCGCGGCTTGCGCCGCGCCTGCAGGGGGCTACGGCGGAAACGACGACGGCGGCCGTCAGGCCGCCGTCGTGGGGAACGCAATGCGCGCGCTGCGATCAGCGGAACGGCATGCCGCCGCGGCCGCCCATCATGCCGCGCATGCCGCGCATCAGGCCCTTCATGCCGCCGCCGGACAGCTTGCTCATCATCTTTTCCATCTGCTGATACTGCTTCATCAGCTTGTTGACGTCGGCCGGGGTCAGGCCCGCGCCCTTGGCGATGCGCGCGCGGCGCGAGCCGTTGAGCAGGGCCGGGTTGCGCCGCTCCTTCTTGGTCATCGAGTTGATGATCGCGACCATGCGCGGCACTTCCTTGCCGGTGATCTGGCTCTTGACCGAATCCGGCACCTGGCCCATGCCCGGCAGCTTGTCCATGAGCCCGCTGAGGCCGCCCATGTTCTGCATCTGCTCGAGCTGGTCCTTCATGTCGTTGAGGTCGAACTTCTTGCCCTTGGCGACCTTCTCGGCGAGCTTCTGCGCCTTGTCCTTGTCGACCTGCTGCTCGACCTGCTCGACCAGCGACAGCACGTCGCCCATGTCGAGAATTCGGCTGGCGACGCGGTCGGGATGGAACACGTCCAGGCCGTCGGGCTTTTCGCCGACGCCGATGAACTTGATCGGACGGCCGGTGATGTAGCGCACCGACAGCGCGGCGCCGCCGCGGGCGTCGCCGTCGGTCTTGGTCAGCACCACGCCGGTCAGCGGCAGCGCTTCGCTGAAGGCCTTGGCGGTGGCGGCGGCGTCCTGGCCGGTCATCGCGTCGACCACGAACAGGGTTTCGACCGGATTGACCGCGGCGTGCAGCACCTTGATCTCGGCCATCATCGCCTCGTCGATGGCGAGGCGGCCGGCGGTGTCGACCAGCAGCACGTCGACGAAGGACTTGCGCGCATCCGCGATCGCCGCGCGCACGATCTCCTCGGGCTTCTGCGAAGCGGCCGAGGGGAAGAACAGCACGTCGACCTGTTCGGCGAGCTGCTTGAGCTGTTCGATCGCGGCCGGGCGGTAGATGTCGGCCGAGACCACCATCACCTTCTTCTTGCGCCGTTCCTTGAGGTGCTTGGCGAGCTTGCCGACCGTGGTGGTCTTGCCCGCGCCCTGCAGGCCGGCCATCAGGATCACCGCCGGCGCCGGCACGTTGAGGTTGAGGTCGGCGGCCTGCGAGCCCATCACCGCGGTCAGCTCGTCGCGCACGACCTTGATCAGCGCCTGGCCCGGGGTCAGCGACTTCAGCACTTCCTGGCCGACCGCGCGCACCTTGATCCGCTCGATCAGGGCCTGCACGACCGGCAGGGCGACGTCGGCCTCGAGCAGGGCGATGCGCACTTCGCGGGTGGCTTCGCGGATGTTTTCCTCGGTCAGGCGACCGCGGCCGCGCAGGCGCTCGATGGTGCCGGAGAGGCGTTGGGTCAGGGACTCGAACATGGCGCTGCTTACCTGAGATGTTGGGCCGGCGCGGCCTGGACCGGGGTCCGCGCGCCTGGCCGAATGGGGCCGCTGGAACGCACGGCCGGAACGGGAATGGGCCGCGAAGTATAGGCCAGGATGTCGGGGCCGCCCCAGCGGTGCGCAAGCGCCGCGTCCGCGGGCCGCGCCGGCCGCCTCGCTGCGGCGTTCTGCCCGGCGTCGCGCCAGCGCCGGCGCTACGGATCGCCGCGCCGCTATGCCACACTCCTTCGATGACAATCGTTCTCATCGCCATCGCCCTGTACCTGAGCGCGTGCGGCCTGCTGGTGTCGGCGGTGCGCCGCGACGGCGGCCGCGGCGCGCGCGGCTGGCTGTTGCCGGCCAATCTGGCGGTGCTGCTGCACGGGCTGGCGCATCTGATGGCCTGGCGCGCGGCCGGCAGCGCCGGCGGCGCCGACCTGCATTTCTTCGCCGCGCTGTCGCTGGTCGGGCTCGGCATGTCGGTGCTGACCGCGATCGTCGGCGCGACCGGGCGCATGGCCGCGCTCGGCGTGGTGGTGTTTCCGCTGTCGGCGCTGATGCTGCTGGCCTACCAGCTGTACGGCCACGTCCAGCACCCCGAGCCGCTGGACTGGCGCCTGCAGCTGCACGCGTGGATGGCGCTGCTGGCCTACGCGACCCTGGCGGTCGCGGCGCTGTTCGCGATGATGCTGTGGCTGCAGGAACGCGCGCTGCGCCGGCGCGAATTCCACGGCTGGCTGCGCGCGCTGCCGCCGCTGGTGGAACTGGAGAGCCTGCTGTTCCGCACCATCGCGGTCGGCTTCGCCCTGCTGACCGCGACCCTGCTGACCGGCGTGCTGTTCGTGGAGAACCTGCTGGCCCAGCACCTGGTGCACAAGACCGTGCTCAGCGTGCTGTCGTGGCTGGCGTTCGGCGGCCTGCTGCTGGGACGCTGGCGCTACGGCTGGCGCGGCGTGGTCGCGGTGCGCTGGACCCTGGCGGCGATGGCGCTGCTGGTGCTGGCGTTCTTCGGCAGCAAGTTCGTGCTGGAACTGGTGCTGCGGCGGGTTTGAGCGCAACGCCTCCAGACCTCACCGCCGGCGCAAGGAAAGCCTGATGGGCCACTGGATCAAATCGCTGTCGGACCGCAGCGAATTCATCGGCGTGCTGACCCTGGCGTTCGGCTGGACGATCGCCTCCAGCGTGAGCATGGCGCTGTCGAACCTCGGCGTGGCGCCGCCGCAGCCGGCCGACGCGCAGACGGTCGACCCGAACTGGCTGGCCGGCGTGCTGTGCATGGAACTCCCGATCCTGGCGATGATCGGCCTGTTCCTGCGCGAGCGCGGCTGGACCTGGAGCCGGCTCGGATCGCCGCCGTCCTGGCGCGACGTGCTGCCGGGCCTGTCGCTGGCGCTGGGCACGGCGCTGCTGTTCTGGCTGGCGCAGATGATCGCCGCGAGCGTCGGCCTGGAAACCCGCGCGCCCGACGAGGCGGTGCCGGTGCAGGCCGGGATGGACTGGCCCCTGATCCTGGCGGTGTCGGCGGTCAACGGTTTCTACGAGGAAGCCCTGGTCTGCGGCTACCTGATCGCGGCGATGCGCGACAAGCGCTCGATGTGGACCGCGATCCATCTCAGCACCGCGATCCGGGTCGCCTATCACCTCTATCAGGGCGACGTCGGCGTCATCAGCATCGTGCCGATGGGCCTGGCCTACGCCTGGCTGTACGCGGTCACCGGCCGGCTGTGGCCGCTGGTGCTGGCCCATATCGTGCTCGACGCCTGGGCGCTCGGCGCGGCCTGAGCGCCGTTCGGGCGCTGCGCCCGGTCGGCCGCAGGCGCCCGTTCGTCGGCCTGCCTTAGCCGGATTTGGCCTGTTGCGGCGCAACAAATCGTAGCGCTGGCGAAACGGTCAGTATTCGACCGCTTTGGTCACAACTTTGCGCCCACGAAAAATATCCATTTCGATCAATATCTTGGGCGATAAACACGGCCCGAGCCGGCATCCGCACGCCCGTTCTATACTTGCTGAACGGGCCTTTTGCTAGCTCAATATTTGCATTGACAACTATTGCGCGGGCGAGCAACATGCCGCGCCATGACGACCCCGACCCCCACCCAGCCCTGCTCCACCTCCAACCTCGGCCTGCTGTTCCGCCAAGTGCGCGACGCGATGTGGGCGCAGATGGAGCGCGAGCTGGCCCAGGCAGGCCACGATCTGACCTTCAGCCAGTTCATCACCCTCAAGGAGTTGGCCATCGGCACCGCCGGGGTCACCGAACTGGCGCGAGCGGCCCAGCTCAATCCGGGCGCCATGACCCGCCTGCTCGACAAGCTCGAAAGCCGCGGCCTGGTCGCGCGCGTCGCCGATCCGGACGACCGCCGGGCGCTGAACATTCACCTGACCGAAGCCGGCACCGCGATCTGGGCCGACATCGACCAGTGCGGCCGCCGCGTGCGCGAACGCGCGATGGCCGGGCTCAGCGACTCCGACCGCGAACAGCTGTACCGCTTGCTCGAACAGGTCCGCGACAACCTCTCTCTTTCCGGTTCCTGAGCCATGTCCGCCAACGACACTCGCCCGCGCCGCGGGCTGCTTTACGTGCTCACGCCGCTGGCCGCGGCGCTGATACTCGCCGGTTGCGCCAGCACCCGCGGCTTGCAGCCGTCGGGCCGCTCGCTCGACGCCGACACGCTTGAGGCCAAGCGCAGCCTCGCCGTCGCCGACTTGTCCGCCGCCGCGTTCCCGCAGCGCGACTGGTGGACCGCGTTCGGCGACGCGCAACTCAACGGCTTGATCGACGAAGCCCTGGCCGGCTCGCCGAGCCTGGACGCGGCCGACGCGCGCGTGCGCCAGGCGGTGGCCCAGGCCGGCCTCGCCGACGCGGCGCGCAAGCCGACCCTCGGCGGCAGCGCGCAGTACTCCGGCGCGCATCTGCCCGAGACCCTGGCGCCGGACCCGATCGGCGGCAAGTACCTCGGCGCCGACGTGCTGATGCTGAGCTTCAAGTACTCGCCCGACCTGTGGGGCGGCAAGCGCGCGCGCTGGCAGGCCGCGCTGGGCCAGTCGCGCGCGGCCGAAGTCGAAGCCCAGGCCGCGCGCCTGACCCTGTCGTCGAACATCGCCCGCAGCTACGTCTCGCTGGCCCAGGCGTTCGAAGCGCAGGACGTGGCCAAGGCCGAGAAGCAGCGCTCCGACCGACTGCTCGGCCTCGGCCAGCAGCGGGTCAAGGCCGGCCTCGACAACCAATTGCAGATCCGCAACGCGCAAAGCGCCAGCGCCAGCGCCGACCAGCAGATCCAGGCCGCGCAGCAGCAGATCGACGCCGCCCGCAACGCGCTCGCCGCGCTGCTCGGCAAGGGCCCGGACCGCGGTCTGGACATCGCCCGCCCGACCCTGCTCGCCAACAACGCCGCCGGCGTGCCGGACGTGCTGCCGAGCGAACTGCTCGGCCACCGCCCGGACGTGGTCGCCGCGCGCTGGCGCGTGGAGGCTTCTTCGCACGGGATCAAGGCGGCCAAGGCCGACTTCTACCCGACCGTGAACCTCAACGCGATCGTCGGCCTGGCCACCGCGCATCTGTCCGACCTGTTCACCAGCCAGGCGCGCCTGTACCAGGGCGGCCCGGCGATCAGCATGCCGATCTTCGACGGCGGCCGGCTGCGCAACGAACTGGCCGGCAGCGACGCCGACTACGACCTGGCCGTGGCCAACTACAACCAGAGCCTGATCGGCGCGCTGCGCGAAGTCGCCGACGCGGTCCAGTCCTCGCGCTCGCTGCAGGGCCAGTTGGCTTCGGCGCAGCAGGCGCGCGACGCCGCGCAGCAGGCCTGGCAGATCGCCACCACCCGCTACCGCGCCGGCCTGGGCACCCAGATCGACGTGCTGACCGCGCAGCGCCCGCTGCTGCAACTCGACCAGCAACTGACCTCGCTGCGCGCGCAGCGGCTCGGCGCGCAGATCGATCTGGATCGCGCCCTCGGCGGCGGCTTGCAACTGAGCCCGCCCGACCCGGTCGCCGCGACCGTTCCCGACGCTACTTCCGCTAACAACGCTATTGCCAAGGCCCCCACGCCATGACGACCGAAGTCAATCCCAATGCCGCCGCGGCCGCACCGGCCGCGCCGCCGAAGAACGGCAAGCGCCGCAAGGCGCTGCTGATCCTGCTCACCGTCGTGGTGATCGCCGCGGTGGCCTGGACGCTGTACTACATGCTGGTGCTGCGCTGGCATCAGGACACCGACGATGCCTACGTGCAGGGCAACGTCGTCAACATCACCCCGCAGGTGCAGGGCACCGTGGTCAGCATCGGCGCCGACGACGGCATGAAGGTCGTCGCCGGCCAGGTGCTGGTGCAGCTGGATCCGAACGACGCGCAAGTCGCCTACGACCAGTCGGTGGCGAACCTCGCCAACACCGTGCGCCAGGTGCGCGGCTTGTTCAGCGCGGTCGACGCCGGCCAGGCCGATCTGTCGGCGCGCGAAGTCGCGGTGCAGAAGGCCCGCGCCGACGTCAAGCGCCGCGAGGGCCTGGTCGCCGGCGGCGCGGTCTCGGCCGAGGAGCTGGCCCACGCCCGCGACGATCTGGCCGCGGCCGAAGCGGCGCTGTCGTCTTCGCGCGGCAGCCTGGCGCGCAACCGCGCCCTGGTCGACGCGACCACCGTCGCGCGCCAGCCGCAGGTCGCCGCCGCGGCCGCGCAGCTGCGTCAGTCGTATCTGAACCTGCAGCGCTCGGCCATCGTCGCGCCGGTCGACGGCTACGTCGGCAAGCGCAACGTGCAGCTGGGCCAGCGGGTCGCGCCGGGCACGGCGCTGATGACGATCATCCCGCTCAACGAAGTGTGGGTCGACGCGAACTTCAAGGAGACCCAGCTGGCCAAGATGCGCATCGGCCAACCGGTCGAGCTGCATTCGGATCTGTACGGCTCGCAGGTGCGTTACGACGGCAAGGTGATGAGCCTGGGCCTGGGCACCGGCAGCGCGTTCTCGCTGTTGCCGGCGCAGAACGCCAGCGGCAACTGGATCAAGATCATCCAGCGCGTGCCGGTGCGGATCGAGATCGAGCCCAAGCAACTGGCCGAACACCCGCTGCGCCTGGGCCTGAGCATGCACGTCGACGTCGCCATCCGCGACCAGAACGGCGCGGTGCTGGCCAGCGCGCCGCCGGCCAAGCCGGTGCTGAGCACCCAGGCCTACGCCAAGCAGCTGCACGACGCCGATGCGATGATCGACAAGATCGTGCGCGAGAACCTGCCGGGCGTGCAGCACGGTTGAGGATGGAAGCGGACGCGCGCGCATGAGGCGCGTGCGTCCGCGTTGTGGCGCGGGCTGCGTCCGCATCGGCCGATGTCCCCTCCCCCGCATCGGGATCGAAGCGAAACGTTGCATCGCCGCAAGGCGCAGGCGGGCACCTCCCCCACGTCGTCCCCGCCTGCGCTTCCGCTGTACCTGCGAAGTTGCGCCGCGCCGTTGCGGCTCTCCCGCAACGGCGCCGCAGCGAAGTCCGGCAGCGCCGGTCCGAGCCTGCGCCGCCGCAACGACACGATCCGCGGCCCCGCGCGTTCCGCGCGGCCCGTCCTGAGCGATCAGGCCCCCGACTCAACAGGCACGTTCCATGTCCGCCACCACCGCTAACGCCGGCCCCTCCGGCCCCGCCGCGCCCCCCGCGCAGCCGCAAGCCGCCTTCAAGCCGCCGAACATGGCGCTGACCACGCTGGGCCTGGCCCTGGCGTCGTTCATGCAGGTGCTCGACACCACCATCGCCAACGTGTCGCTGCCGACCATCTCCGGCAACCTCGGCGGCAGCGCCAATCAGGCCACCTGGGTCATCACCTCGTTCGCCGTCAGCAACGCCATCGCGCTGCCGCTGACCGGTTTCTTCACGCGCAAGTTCGGCGAACGCAAGCTGTTCATGTGGGCCACGCTGCTGTTCGTGATCGCCTCGTTCCTGTGCGGCCTGGCCAACAGCATGGGCCTGCTGGTCGCCGCGCGCGCGCTGCAGGGCTTCGTCGCCGGGCCGATGTATCCGGTGACCCAGGCGCTGCTGATCTCGATCTATCCACCGCACAAACGCGGACAGGCCATCGCCCTGCTGGCGATGGTGACCGTGGTCGCGCCGATCGCCGGCCCGATCCTCGGCGGCTGGATCACCGACAACTACAGTTGGGAGTGGATCTTCTTCATCAACATCCCGATCGGCATCTTCGCCAGCGTCGTCGTCGGCAACCAGTTGCGCGGCCGCCCGGAGCGGCTGGACAACCCGAAGATGGACTACATGGGCCTGGCGATGCTGGTGATCGGCGTGGCCGCGCTGCAGATCATGCTCGACCTGGGCAACGACGAGGACTGGTTCAACTCCACCACCATCGTCGTGCTGACCATCGTCGCGGTGATCGCGCTGGCGGTGTTCGTGATCTGGGAACTGACCGAGCGCGACCCGATCGTCAACCTGCGCCTGTTCCGCCACCGCAACTTCGCCAGCGGCACCGCCGCGATGGTGCTGGCCTATTCGGCGTTCTTCGCGATCGGCCTGCTGGTGCCGCTGTGGCTGCAACGGAATCTGGGCTACACCTCGATCTGGGCGGGCCTGGCGACCGCGCCGATCGGCATCCTGCCGGTGCTGCTGACGCCGTTCGTGGGCCTGTACGCGGCGCGCTTCGACCTGCGCTGGGTCGCCACCGGCGCGTTCATGGTCATGGCCGCGACCAGCTTCGTGCGTTCGGGCTTCAACCTCGACGTCGACTTCCACCACGTCGCGCTGGTGCAGTTGTGGCAAGGCCTCGGCGTGGCGTTGTTCTTCATGCCGGTGCTGACGATCCTGCTGTCGGATCTGGAACCGCACGAGATCGCCGCGGGCTCGGGTCTGGCGACGTTCGTGCGAACGCTCGGCGGCAGCTTCGCCGCCTCGCTGACCACCTGGGCCTGGAACCAGCGCAGCACCATCCACCACGCCCAGCTGACCGAGCACATCGGCGCCTACGATCCGCAGATCCAGCAGACCGTCGACCAGCTCGGCCGCGGCGACCCGACCCGCGGCGCGCTGGCGCTGAACCAGATGATCTCGCAGCAGGCCGCGCAGATCGGCTTCAACGAGATGCTGTACCTGATCGGCATCCTGTTCGTGGTGGTGACCGCGTTCGTGTGGCTGGCCAAGCCGCCGTTCACGGCCAAGGTCGGCGGCGGCGCTGCGGCGGCCGGCGGGCACTGAGCCGCGCGAAAAACCCAAAGCATGCGAACGGGCCGGTCATCCGGCCCGTTCGCTTTTTGCGGAGCCGCAACGCGCGCAGCCGCGCCGCCTGCGAATGGCCGTGGGCGTGATCCGTTTTCTCCGCGCATTGCGAGTCTTGAAACGGCGCCCCGAAGGATTGCCTTCGGTCACCAGCCGCGACCGCGAACCTGTCCCCACGGTGTCGCCCGGGTCTCGCGGCTTCGCCGGCGCCGCGCGCTCCACTTCCGGAGCGCGCGAACGCATCCAGGAGAGAGTTTCATGAAGACCCGCTCGCGCAAGCTCGGACTGCCCGCACTCGCCGCCCTGGCCTTCGGTTTCGCGTTCTCGATGAGCGCGATGGCCGGCGTGTGCAACACCTGCTGGAACCGCTGCATCGCCCAGTACGAGGACTGCAAGCAGCAATACGGCGACGGCTGGGCCTGCTCCTCGCAGTTCACCCAGTGCGGCAAGGGCTGTGGCTGCGAGATGCCCTGAACCGTCGCGGCAAGGCCCGCGGCAGGCCGGCGCTTCCGGCCTGCCGCATCCGCGCGCGCGCGGCGCGCAGCGATCAGGCGCCGGCGCGCACCGCCAGCGTCGCGCCCGCGGCGCCCGCGCGTTCGCCGGCGAAGCTCTCGCCGGCCTCGCACGGCGCCGCCGCCTGCTTGCGCACGAAGCGCCGGCGCGCCTCGTGGTAGCTGCGGTCGGGGCCGAAGAAGTTGCGGTACATGTGCGCCAGTTCTTCGGCGCCGTAGCTTTCCAGCGGCTTGCGCCGCTCGTCGTCGGCGCGGCGCTTGCGCTTGGCCGCCAGCGCCTTGCGGCAGGCGCCGGGCTCGATCAAACGTTCGGCGCGCTGTTCGACGTGGGCGAGGAAATCGGCGCCGCCGGCGCCGAAGGCGGCATCGATCAGGCCGATGCGCTCGGCCGCGGGCGCACCGATCGGACGCAGGCCCTGGGTCAGTTCCTGGGCGACGGCGTCGCCGACCCGGCGCGGCAGCAGATAGGTCCAGTACTCCGAGCCGTACAGGCCGCCCATGCCCTGGTAGTGCGGGTTCAACACCACGCCGCGGCGCGCCCACACCTCGTCGGCGGCCAGCGCCAGGATCACCCCGCCGGCGCCGGCGTTGCCCTGCATCGCCGCGACCACCCGGTGCGAATCGGTCAGCACGATCTCGCGCACCAGCGCGTTCATCGCCAGGATGTTGCGCCACGATTCCAGCGCCGGGTCGGCGGCCGCCTCGATGGTGTTGAGGTGGATGCCGTTGGACCACAGGTCGCCGCCGCCGAGCAGCACGATCGCCCGGGTCGGGCGCTGGCGCGCGTGCAGGAACGCGGTGCGCAGGCGGTCGCACTGCAGAGTCGACATCGCGCCGTTGTAGAAATCGAAATGCAGGTAGCCGACCGCGCCGGTTTCGCGGTAGCGGATCTGGCGGTAGCCGTGGTCGCGGCGGCCGGCCACCGAGGTCGCCGGCTTGAGCGCGCGCGCGGCCACGCCGCGCAGGCGCGCCTCGCCGAGCACCTGGGTCGCCGGCAGCTTGATCCCGTCCTTGTCGCGCAGATGGCTCAGCCACAGCGCGCCGTCGCCGCTGGCCACGCACACCGCGCCTTCGCGGCGGCCGAGCAGTTCGCCGGGACGGCCGCGCAACGCCGGTTCGACGTGGGCGCCGAACACCTGGCAGCGCAGGCCGGCGATTTCGCCGCGCGCGCCCGGGGCGCTGTCGCCGCAGCGGATCCGCGCCAGCAGCGCGGCGTTGTCCATCTCCCAGTCCAGCGCGCGGTCGCCCGGGCGCATGCTCGGGCGCAGCCGCCCGCGCACCTCGGGGTCGGCGTAATCCAGCGGCTGCGGCGCGTAGCCGCCGGCTTCGAAACGCTCCACCGCCTGCAGCAGCGCGCGCACCGCCGCGTCGGTGACTTCGTGGCGGTACAGCTCGCTCTTGGATGCGCCGCGCACGGCGAAACCGGCGCTGGCCCAGATGTCGCCGGCGTCCATTTCCGCCGCCGCCTGCAGCACGGTGACGCCCCACTGGGTTTCGCCTTCCAGGATCGCCCAGTCCAGCGACGACGGGCCGCGGTCGCCGACGATGCCGGGATGCACGATCAGGCAGGTGTGGCGGCTCCAGATGTCTTCGGGAATCGCCGACTTCAGCATCGGCGCGACGATCAGCTGCGGGCGCTCGCGCGCGACCGCGGCGCGCATGGTGTCGGCGTCGGAAGTCGCGTGCACCGCGACCTCGTGGCCCAGCTCGGTGAGTTCGGCCCAGGCGCGCTGGGCCAGTCCATTGAACGCAGTGCACAAGAACACGATGCGCAGCGACATGGTCCATCCCCCTGTCACCTACGAAGTCTCGAATGTGTGCCAATGAGTGTTCATAAACATGAGTCGAGATCACAGATTTCTGCTGCATCGCAGCGAGCTTGCGGATTTACGACGCGCATCGCCGTTCCACAAGAAAGTCGTCTCGAAAGTGCCGTGCGGTGGCCGACCGTCTCGCCATAGCGCGTTCGCCCCAGCGGTCGCGCCGCATCCGCGACCGCTGCGGCCGCGCGCCGGCCGCCACCCGCTCATGAGGAGCGTTCCTCCCATCGCACAAGGAGAGATCGATGTTCGCCAGCACCCGCCGTACCCTCGCCGTCGCCGCGTTCTGTTGCGGCGTGGCGTTTTCGCTGAGCGCGTTCGCCAGCGCCTGCGAAGACTGCTACCGCAATTGTCTGGTCGAGCGTTCGCAATGCCGCGCTGCCGGCACGCCGCAGGAACAGTGCCTCGCGGCTTATGTCGAATGCCGCAAGCGTTGCAACTGCCAGTTGCCCTGATCGCCACCGCCACCGTCACCCAAGGACACGACCATGTTCAAGCACAACCGTTTCGCCGTCGCCGCCGCGTTCTGTTTCGGTATGGCCTTCTCGCTCGGCGCGTTCGCCCAGCAGGATTGCCAGGCTTGCACGGACGCCTGCTACGAGCAGTACGAGCAATGCAACTTCGACGGTTATCCGTTCTGCAAGGCCAACCTGCGCGCCTGCACCCGGGCCTGCGGCTGTCAGGTCTGAAGCCGCCGTCGTTGAGCGCTCGGCCCGGGCGGACGCGCGCGTCCGCCCGGGCCGTACGCGGCGGCGCGCGCCGTCGCCGCGCGTTCGCGCAAACCCGTGCCGCAGCGCAGCGCAAAGCGCGCACGCGCCGCCGCGGCGCAGCGCGCGCGCAGCGGCGCGCACTGTCGGAAACGACAGGATTCGCCGGCGTTCCGCAACCGGCATCACATCTGCCGTGCCGACGGGACATGGAACGCGCGCGGCGCGGTGCTATAACGCCCAGGCGCCCACAGACGGGCACAGGGAGGAACAGTGATGTTGACCGCCGCTTTCCGCCGCGCACGCGCGGCCCGTCGCCTCGCCGGCCTGGCCTTCTGCTTCGGCCTGGCGTTCTCGCTCAGCGCGTTCGCCGGGCTCACCCCGGAACAGTGCGCGTTGTGCTGGCAGGACTGCATCGCCCGTTACGACCAGTGCCGCGCCGAAGGCGGCGGCAGCGACTGCTTCCGCGAACGCCAGCGCTGCGTCAACGCCTGCGGCTGCCGCGGCTGAGCGCCGCGCCGCGGCCGCTTCGATCCCTCGCCCACGCCGCCAGCGGCGCGGGCTCCATTTCGCCACGATCCACCGAGGACAAGGAATGAATTTCAAGTCGATCCTGACCACCATCGCCGTCGTCGCCCTGGCCCTGGCCCTCGGCGTCGGCGCCGGTTATCTGGTGCGCAACACCGGCCTGCTCGGCGGCGGCAAGGGCGTCGAGCTCGAGCAGGGCGACTACTCCGCCGTCTACGCCAAGGCCGGCGGCGACATCGTGCTGTACTCGCTGTCGACCTGCCCGTTCTGCCACAAGGCCAAGGAACTGCTGGACAAGCGCAACGTGCGCTACGTCGAGCGGGTCATCGACAAGGACGAAGTCGCGCGCAAGGAAGCCGACGGGCTCAAGATCAAGAGCGTGCCGGTGATCTACATCGGCGACCAGAGCATGCGCGGCTTCGACGAGGCCAAGCTGGTCGAGCTGCTGGACAAGCACGGCAAGAAGGCCTGATCCGAAGTCGCGGCGGCGCCGCGCCGGAAAGCGCGGGCCGCAGGAGCGCGCGGACGCCGCATCGCGGCGCCCGCGCGCGCGGCGGGCTTCAGGTTTCCGCCTGCCAGGCCCACTTGGTCTCGCCGCCGGCCGCGTTCTTGCACTGCACGCGGATGAAGCTTTCGTCCGCCTCCACATAACGGATTTCGGCATCGCCGGCCGCGGCGTTCGCGGGCGTCACGCTGAAGCGCGCGGGCCGGCCGAGCAGGCCGTGGGCGATCGCGAACGAATTGCCGCCGCCGAAAGCGGCCACCCCGCCGCCGCGGGTCTGCTGGTTGTTGGTGTTGAGCACCATGACCTTGTTGGCGTCCTGCGGCTGGCAGTTCACCGGCGTGGCGCTGACTCCGAGCGTGCCGCCGCTGACGTGGATCCGCGAGATCTGGCCGACCGCGGCGTTGCCCAGCTCCAGGAAGCGCTGACCGCCGTCGTAGTTCGGCGCGACGATGTCCAGCCCGTGCACCGACGAACCCGGCAGGGTCCGCACCACCGGCACGTTGCCGGCGATCTGGAACTCGCAGTTGGCCAGATTGATGCGCTTGGCCCGGCCGCGGAAGGTCAGCCCGGCGTTGGTGCCGGAGATGTAGCAATTGGCGAAGTACAGATGTTCGGCGTCGTACAGCTCGATCGCGTCGGCATCGATGCCGGCCTGATTGAAGTAGCTGTTGGAGCAGAACACGAAACGGCAGGCCCCGCCCTGCCCGTCGATGCGCAACGCCGCCTTGACCGAAGCTTCGAACACAGTGTTGTCGATCTGATGGATGCCCGACAGAGCCGCGTTGGACACCAGGCGGAAGCAGTTTTCGCTGAGCTTGGCCGGCGACATCATGCAGTCGGACAGGATCACCGAACCGGCGTTCTCCAGATAGAAGCCGTACTTGCCCTGACCCGAGGTCATCTGGCACTGGAAGAACTGCAGCGCGTAGCCGGCCTTGTCCGTGGCTGCGACGCCCGCGCCGTTGACGTGGGCGTTGACGCAGGCGAACCAGCGGATGTTCTCGAAGTAGGAATAGAACACCACGCCGAACACGTGGATGCTGTTCTGGCAGCCGTCGAACACGATGTTGCGCAGGTAGACGTTGCCGATGCCCGGGTTGCGGCCCTGCGCGTCGACCGGCTTGACCCCGTACAGCAACACGCCATCCTGCTGTTCGCGTCCGGCGCCGAGCGCGACGGCATCGCCGAGGATGCCGAAGTTCTCCAGCGTGCACTGGGCCTTGATCGTCAGCGCCGGCGCGTTGGCGCGGATCAGCAGGCGGCTGCCCTGGGTGCCGGCATCGGTGCCGCGGATCTTGATGCCTTCGCTGCCGTCGACGGCGTCGATGGTCAGGCCGCCGAACAGCGCGATGTCGCCGCTGGGCAGCACCAGTTCCAGCTCGCGGCGGGTGCAATAGTCGATGGCCTGGGCCATCGCCGCGGCGTTGTCGGTGCTGCCGTCGGCGACGACGCCGAAATCGGTGGCGTTGACGGACCCCTTGTAGACCGGTTCGGCCGGCGGATTGGCCAGCGCGGCAGGCGCGGCGGCGGCGGCCAGCCCTACCGGGAGGGCGCCCAGGAAATGACGACGTTGCATGTCGGTACGACTCCTTGTCGCAATGAGGAGCCTGCGCAGGATCGCCGGCTCGGGAACTTGGAACGGGCGGGGGCAGGCGCGGACCGGTCCGGTCCGCCGCAGCACGACGCGGCCCGAATCGGCTTGGCCCGAATCGGCCTGGCTTGAATCGGCTTGGCCCGAATCGGCGCAGCGGTGTTCGGCGCCAGCCGGGCCGCTGCGCTCAGATCGCCTCCAGCGCCTCGGCCAACCGCTCCACCGCGATGACCTCCATTTCCCCCACCCGGCCGCCGCGCGGCACGTTGCTCTTGGGCACGATCGCGCGCTTGAAGCCATGAGTGGCGGCTTCCTTCAACCGGTCCTCGCCGTTGGGCACCGGGCGGATCTCGCCGGACAGGCCGACCTCGCCGAAGGCGATGGTCTGCTCGGCCAGCGGCTGGTCGCGCAGCGACGACAGCACCGCCAGCAGCAGCGGCAGGTCGACCGCGGTTTCCTGCACGCGGATGCCGCCGACGACGTTGACGAACACGTCCTGGTCGCCGACCGCGATGCCGCCGTGGCGATGCAGCACCGCCAGCAGCATCGCCAGCCGGTTCTGCTCCATGCCGACCGCGACCCGGCGCGGGTTCGACAGCGGCGAGGAGTCCACCAGCGCCTGCACTTCCACCAGCAGCGGGCGGGTGCCTTCGCGGGTCACCATCACGCAGCTGCCCGGCTGCGGCGCGCGGCTGCCGGACAGGAAGATCGCCGAGGGGTTCGGCACTTCGCGCAGGCCCTTGTCGCTCATCGCGAACACGCCGAGTTCGTTGACCGCGCCGAAGCGGTTCTTGAACGCGCGCAGCACGCGGAAACGGCTGCCGCTCTCGCCTTCGAAGTACAGCACCGCGTCGACCATGTGCTCGAGCACGCGCGGGCCGGCGATGCCGCCTTCCTTGGTGACGTGGCCGACCAGGAACACCGCGGTGCCGGTTTCCTTGGCGTAGCGCACCAGCCGCGCCGCGCTCTCGCGCACCTGGCTGACCGAGCCCGGCGCGGCGCCGAGCTGTTCGGTCCACAAGGTCTGCACCGAGTCGGCGACGATCAGCGCCGGCTTCATCTTGGAGGCGTGTTCGAGGATGCGTTCGACGCAGGTCTCGGCCAGCGCATGCACGCCGTCCAGCGGCAGGCCCAGGCGCGCGCCGCGGCCGGCGACCTGCGACAGCGATTCCTCGCCGGTGACGTACAGGCCCGGCAGGGTCTGGGCCATGCGGGTGATCGCCTGCAGCAGCAGGGTCGACTTGCCGATGCCGGGATCGCCGCCGACCAGCACCACCGCGCCGTGGACCAGGCCGCCGCCGAGCACCCGGTCGAATTCGCCGATGCCGGTGGTGACGCGGGTTTCTTCCTGATGGGTGACGTCCTTCAGCGCGGTCACCGCCGGCGCGTCGGCGCGCCCGGCCCAGCTGGTGCGGCGGCTGGCGGCGAGGTTCGGCGCGCCGCCCTTGGCCGCCGGCTCGACCACGAATTCGCTGAGCGTGTTCCAGGCCCCGCATTCGCCGCACTGGCCCTGC
Source organism: Lysobacter enzymogenes (assembly GCF_017355525.1). Taxonomy (NCBI): domain Bacteria; kingdom Pseudomonadati; phylum Pseudomonadota; class Gammaproteobacteria; order Lysobacterales; family Lysobacteraceae; genus Lysobacter; species Lysobacter enzymogenes. Next base: position 1,762,368 of record NZ_CP067395.1, read on the forward strand.
CATTTGCTGTAGTCGGCGCCGCATTCGGAACACACGTAAGCGGTGCGCGCCTTCGACGCGGCGGTTTTGGCGGGGGGCTTGGACATGGCGGACGGCGACTGCGCGGGTAAAGCCGCACTTTAGCCGCTGCCGGTCGCAGCGCGCGAGACGGCCGGCGCCCGCGCGGGGCGCCGGCGTCGGGCGGTTCGATGACAGGCTGGGCCCTTAGTCGGGCCGGGCTGGCTGGGCCGGGCGGATCAGGCCAAGTCGGAATCAGGCCCGATCGAAATCGGGCGCGGCCGGAATCAGGCCGCGATCGGCCGGTGCTGCTCGGGATAGATCGCGCGCAGGTGCTGTTGCGGCATCGCCAGCAGGCCGCTGACGTCGCTGGTCGCGACGATGCTGTAGCCGCGCGCGTCGATGTCGTTGCCGATCGCGCGCCAGTCGAGCATCGGCCGGGCCAGCGCGGTGTCGATGGTCCAGCCGAAGCGCAGCGCGCCGAGCGCTTTCATTTCGTCCAGCGGCAGCCAACTGTCGGACGGAGCGACCACATACCCCTCGTTGTCGCCTACCACGAATACGTCTATGCGCATTTTCGTCATTGCCTTGTTGCCTGAGGCGCCTGTGTTGCGGGCCGGCGCATGGTGTCGAGACGGCCGATAAAAACGGGTGAAGACGGGATTGCGAATCGGTAAAGCTGAATCGTTTTCGAATTTGAGTTCACCTTCTATGCAAGACGATGACAGTCCCGGCCGGCCCGCCGCCTTCGCTGCGGTCGTCCGGCGCCGCCCGCGACAAACCGCATCGGCGTGCGACACCGCGGCTAGGTCGGACCGCGACCATGGCCTCGCCCGGATCGCAACGGTCGTCATGAACCTTCGGCGGCCCGCCCGATCAAGGCCGCTCCCCGGCCTCAGCGCTCGCGCAAGGCCTCGCCCGCGTGCTGGCGCAGCGGACCGAGCAGGTAATCGATCACCCGCCGCTTGCCGGTGGCGATCTCCACGCTCAGGGCCATGCCCGGGCTCAGGCGGACCTCGACGCCGTCGATGCTCAGGCTGGCTTTCGACAGCCGCACCCGCGCCGGGAACACCAGGCCGAGCTTTTCGTCCTGGGCCGCATCGTGCGACACGCTTTCGACCGTGCCGGTGAGGTAGCCGTAACGGGTGTACGGAAAGCTTTCGATCTTGATCGTCGCGGTCTGTCCGGGGCGGACGAAGCCGATGTCCTTGTTGAGCACGCTCGCCTCGACTTCGAGCGCGTCTTCCGCCGGCACCACCGCCAGCAACGCCTGCGCCGGCGCGACGACGCCGCCGACGGTGTGCACGGCCAGTTGCTGCACGGTGCCGGAGACCGGCGCGCGCAGCCGCATTAGCCGGTCGCGCTGTCCGGTCTTGGCCACTTCGGGCGCGAACTGGCGGACCCGTTCGCGCGCCTCGCGCAAGGCGTCGAGGGTCTGCCGGCGGGTGTCGGCGATCAACGCGGCGAGCTGTTCGCGCGCGCCGGCCAGCGCCGACCGGGTCTCGTGCAGGCGGCTGCGCTGCGTCGCCAGGTCGCGCTCGGCGGCGATGCGCTCCTGTTCGCGCAGCAGGTACTCGTGGCGGCCGACGTATCGGCCTTCGATCAACCCGGCGTAGTCCTCGGCGCGGCCCTTGGCGATCGCCGCGTTGCGCTGCAGCGGAACGATCGCCGCGCCCACGGTCCGCAGCTCGGCCTGGCGCTGGCCGATCGCCGCTTCCAGGCTGCCGAGCTTGGCGCGGTAGGCCTGGAACTCGCTGCTCGCCAACTGTTGTTCGGCGCGCAGGCGCGCCGGCGGCAGCGCCGGATCGGGCGCCAGCCGCGGCTCGCCGCGGCCGTCCAGCGCGGCGGCCAGCGCGCTCAGCCGCAGTTCGGCCAGACGCGCGCTGGTCAGGGCTTCATCGGCTTTTTCGCGATCGGCCGCGGCCGCGGTGGCGTCCAGCTCGATCAGCAGCTGGCCGTGCTTCACCGCCTGGCCGTCGCGCACCAGGATCCGGCGCACCACCGCGGTCTCGGCCGGCTGCAACACCTTGGTGCGCGAACCGGCCACGGTCTTGCCCTGCGCCACCGCGACGATGTCGAGCTGGCCGATGCAGGCCCACGCCAGCGCGATCGCGAACAAGGCGACGATCGCGCGCATGGTCCAGCCCGGCAGCGGCGACAGCGGAGTTTCGATCAGTTCCAGGTGCGCCGGAAGGAACGCCAGTTCGTCGGCGCTGCGGCGCGGCGGATCGAGGCTGCGGCGCGCCGACCAGGCCGCCTTGAACACCCGGGCGTAGTGCGCGGCGAAATCGCCGACGCCTTGAACGACATGCTTCATGACGGCTCAGCCCTGTTGCAGGCGGTGCAGGTACGCGTAATAGCCGTCGGCGCGGCCGAGCAGCTCGGCATGGCTGCCGCTTTCGGCGATGCGGCCTTTCTCGACCACGACGATGCGGTCGGCGCGACGCACGGTCGACAGGCGGTGGGCGATGATCAGCACCGTGCGGCCCTTGCAGATCGCCTGCATATTGGCCATCACCGCGTGTTCGGACTCGTAGTCCAGCGCGCTGGTCGCCTCGTCGAGGATCAGGATGCGCGGGTCGGTCACCAGCGCGCGGGCGATCGCGACGCGCTGGCGCTGGCCCCCGGACAGGCCGGTGCCGTATTCGCCGACCGCGGTGTCGTAGCCTTCGGGCAGCTCGACGATGAACTCGTGCGCGCCGGCCAGCTTGGCCGCGTGGATCACCCGCTCGATCGGCATGCCGGGATCGCTGAGCGCGATGTTCTCGCGCACCGAGCGGTTGAACAGGAAGTTCTCCTGCAACACCACGCCGAGTTGCCGGCGCAGCCAGGCCGGATCGGCCAAGGCGAGGTCGTGGCCGTCGATCAGCACCCGGCCGCGCCCGGGCACGTACAGGCGCTGGACCAGCTTGGTCAGCGTGCTCTTGCCCGAGCCGGAGCGGCCGACGATGCCGACGACCTCGCCCGCAGCGATGTCCAGGTCGAGGCCCTGCAAGGCCTCGGGCGCGTCCGCGCGATAGCGGAAGCCGACCTGCTCGAAGCGGATGCGTCCGCGGATCGGCGGCAGCGCCATGCGGCTGCCGGTCAGTTCGGTGCGGGTGTTGAGGATGTCGCCGAGGCGCTCGACCGAAATGCCGACCTGCTGGAAATCCTGCCACAGCTGCGCCAGGCGCACGATCGGCGCGGCCACCTGGCCGGCCAGCATGTTGAAGGCGATCAGCTGGCCGATCGACAGCTCGCCGCGGATCACCAGCTGCGCGCCCCAGAACAGGATCGCCACGCTGGCCAGTTTCTGCACCAGTTGCACGCCCTGCTGCCCGATCGTCGCCAGCCGGGTCACCCGGAACGCCGCGCCGACATAGCCGGCGAGCTGGTTGTCCCAGGTGCGGGTCACGCGCGGGTCGACGGCGCCGGCCTTGATCGTGCCGATGCCGGCCACCGTTTCGACCAGGAACGACTGGTTTTCGGCGCCGCGCGCGAACTTCTCCTCCAGCCGCTTGCGCAGCGTCGGCGTGATCGCCGCCGACCACAGCGCGTACAGCGGCAACGAGACCAGCACGATCAAAGTCAGCCAGCCGCTGTAATAAGCCATCACCGCCAGGAACGACGCGGTGAACAGCAGGTCGAGCGCGCTGGTCAAGGCGTGGCCGGTCAGAAAGGCGCGGATGTTCTCCAGCTCGCGCACCCGGGCGATGGTGTCGCCGACCCGCCGCGACTCGAAATACGCCAGCGGCAGCGCCAGGATGTGGCGGAACAGGCGCGCGCCGAGCTCGACATCGATCTTGCTGGTGGTGTGGGCGAACACGTAGGTGCGCATGCCCGACAGCAGGACTTCGAACAACGCCGTCGCCGCCAGGCCGACCGCGACGACGTGCAGGGTGGTCAGGCCGTTGTGCACCAGCACCTTGTCCATGACCACTTGATAGAACAGCGGCGTGACCAGCGCGAACAACTGGATGAAGAAGGACACGACCAGCACTTCGCCGAGCAGGCGCCGGTATTTGACCACCGCCGGCACGAACCAGCTGAAGTCGAACCGGGCCAGCTCGCCGAGCACCGACGCGCGCGAAGCGACCTGCAGCAAGCGGCCGCGGTAGCGCTCGGCGAACTCGGCGCGGCTCAACTTGAGCGGCCGTTTCTGCGCCAGATCGTGGATCAGCACCGCATCGGCGCCGGCCTTGGCGACGACGAAGGCGTCGCCGTCCGGGTGCAGCGCCAGCGCCGGCAGATTGGCCCGGTCGATGCGCTCGGCCGGTTGCTCGCCGACCCGCGCCTTCAACCCCAGATGCCGGGCGGCGAGCAGCAGCCGGGTCTCGTCGAAGCCTTCGGCGCCGACCCCGAACCGGTGCCTGAGTTGCGCCGCGTCGGCGGCGATGCCGTGGAATTGCGCCAGCAGGACCAACCCTGCGAGCGCGCGGTCTTCCTGCTCGGACGCCTTGCCCGTCCCGACGGCGGCAAGCGCCGCACTTCCCTGCGACATTCTTGAGCTACCTGCTGTTGACGATCGAGCGACGCCGCAGGATGTCATTCCTTGACCGCGAGCAGCGGCTTATCCAGCGCGCGAGGCTGTCAATTCAGACGAGTATCAATACGCAGGGGCTTGGACGATCGGAAGGCCGAAGCGGTTTTTTGCCTGCCGATGCGATCGATCTTTTCGTCGTCAGGCATGTTCTTTAAGACTGTGCGACGACTTCCGGCACCACCGCCGCACATGCCTAGCGCATCCTCGCGACTGCGAATCTGCAATACTGCGGCGGCGCACCGCATCGCTCTTTTCGCACAGCAAGCCTCGCTCATGGACGATCTCGCCGTTTACCGCCGTCGCCACGCCTGGCGCCGCCACGCCGCGGCCGCCGTGCTCGGCGCTGCCGCGCTCGTCGCCGCGCACGCCGTTCGCGCCAGCGGGCACCTGCCCGGGTTCCCGATCCCGCCGCGCAGCTTCCCCGATTACGCCGCCTGCAAGGCCTTCCTCGAGCAGACCGCGCGCGACGACCGCGCCCAGGCCGAGCCGCAGCCGCGCGAAACCGAACCGGGCACGACCCGGCAGATGCTGGTCGTCGGCGACGGCGTGGTCGAACGCGGCCGCGAGCAGGCCGAGTACCGCGTCCAGATCGGCGCGCAGTTCCGCCGCCGCGATCCCGAGCGCCAGGCGATCGTCACCACGTTCTCCTACGACGAGCGCAGCTATCGCTGCGACGGCGGCGCGCTGAGCGGCGAAGCCGGAGCGCGCGGCTACTACCTGCCGGGTTACGAACCGCTGCCCGCGGCCTCGCCCTGAGGCCGGGTACGCGAACGTTGTCGGCGCGTTCCAGCGCCGAGCCCGGCCGCTCCCAAGCCCACAACGACGGGCTTTTTTTGTGTTTTTGGGTGTTTTTGCCCGAACCCCGCGGCGGCCCGATTTGACAACGTTGTCATGAACGAGAGAAGTTCACCGGCTGCGACCCACCACCGGCCACGAGGACCCATCCCGCCATGCGGCAGCATCGACTCTTTCGCGCCAGCGCGCTCGCCCTGACCCTGCTCGCCGCCGGCTGCAATTCGGCGACCGGCCCGGCCGCCGACCCGGCGTCCAAGCCCGCCCAATCCGCCGACTCCGCCGCAGCGCCCGCGCCGGCCGCGGCGAAGGCCGCGTTCTTCTTCGACGACTTCACCTACGCCGACATAGCCGGCTTCAACGACCACGGCTGGAAAGCCCGCACCGAAACCGGCCACCCCGGCATCAAGGGCGCGGCCTGGTCCGCGCAGGGCCTGTCCTTCCATTCCGACATCGCCGACACCCAGGGCGGCGCGGTGCGGATGAGCTCGGTCACCGACGGCAGCGCCGCGAAGACTCGCCAGACCCAGTTCTGCCACGCGCGCAAATACCGCGAAGGCACCTACGCCGCGCGCATTTTCTTCCGCGACGCGCCGAGCTACGGCCCGGACGGCGACGAAGTCATCCAGACCTTCTACGCCATCAGCCCGCTGAAGGCGCCGATGGACAAGAACTACAGCGAGACCGACTTCGAATACCTGCCCAACGGCGGCTGGGGCGAAAACGCCAAGCCGGCGATGTGGACCACCACCTGGGACACGTTCCAGCTGGAGCCGTGGACCAAGGTCAACGAATTCACCCGCCAGGAAGGCAGCTACGCCGGCTGGCATACCCTGCTGCTGACCGTCGCCGACCAGAAGGTCAGCTACTACGTCGACGGCAAGCTGTTCTCGGTGCACTCCAGCAAGGTGTATCCGGAGGACTTCATGTCGATCAACTTCAACCTGTGGTTCATGCCCAAGGGCGCGGACGGCTCGCAGGGCCCCGTGGCCTCGCCGGAGCTGCGCGAGTACCAGCAGGACATCGACTGGGTGTTCTTCCAGGAAGGCGCGGCGCTGTCGATCGCCGACGTGGAAGCGCAGATCGCGCAGCTGCGCGGCGCCAAGGTGGCCTATGTCGACAACGTGAAGGAACAGAATCCGGTGCTGCCGTCGCCCTGCGGGCTGTGATCGCGGCGCGCTGCGGGGACATCGGTCCCCGCGGCGCGCGTCTTGCGGCAGGCAGAGCCTGAAGCGTCGACCGGATCGCCGTCGCCCGGGAAACACGCGATGGCCTGTCCGCCCGGCCGACACCGGGCTTGAGCGCGGCGTCGGGCACGCCACAGGGCAAGCCGCAACGCGCGCGCGGCAGCGGCCAGGCAAGGCAAGCCGGCAAGACTGAAACCGCCGAATGCCCGCGCGGACAAGACGAAGGACGCGATTCGTCCCCGGCAGGCCGCTGCGGCCGCCGGGCACGGTTCGGCCGCCCCCCGCCGGGGCCGCGCCGGGCGCGACCGCGCCAACATACCGATGGCGTCCCGGCAGAATTGACCGTCCCTGCCCCAGCCCCTAGAATTGCCCTCCTTCGCCGGAATAGCTCAGTTGGTAGAGCGGCGCATTCGTAATGCGTAGGTCGTAGGTTCGATTCCTATTTCCGGCACCACGTAACTCCGAGAAAGAAACACCCGCCCGGCCCCCGCATCCAACGGCCGCGCCCCTTCCCGGAAAAACCCCGAAAGGCCCTGCCACCCAGCAGGGCCTTTTTCTTTTCCATCCCGCCCTCCAAAAAACCTCCAACCGCGCCGCCGCCCAGCGCCACAGCCCGCCCGGCATCCCACGCCAAACAAACCCGCCGCGTCCATCGTCGAACCGGCGCACCACCGCATCCGCCTCCGGCGTACAAACCTCATCGCATGCGAACCGAATACCTCGCGACACATCGCTGAAAGCAAACGCAGCCTGCGCGCGTCCGCCATCGCACTGCGCATCCGCCGCCGCAAACAATCGCCGCGTCCGGTCGGCCAGACACTCGATCGCCGCGACGACTCGCGCGCGCTCGCGAACAACCGCAGCGTCGATTCCCAGCGCACTCGAGCGAACGCCGCACCGCCTCGCGCCACCGCGCAGCCGCACCCAAGCGCCCCGCCACAGCGCTAATCGCATCACACCCAATCGCACCCGCCGTTGCGCGAACGCCCGCGCACAACCCCCGCAATCCGCGACCGCGTTGCCGCTTTGGACCATCGCGCCCGCGCCCATGTCGCGTTTTGTGCGCTCGCGCCGCAGCGCAGGCGCGCGCGATGGCCGAGTCTCGCCGCGCGGTCGCGGGTGCAGGGGGCCGCCGCCGTTGCCTACTCTCGACGAAGCAGGAGCCCCCTCATGACCCGTTCTGTGTTGCAAAGCCGCCGGCTGCGAAGCCGCGTGTTGCCGCTCGCGTTCGCCATCGGCGCCACCCTCGCCGCCGCCTCGGCGCAAGCCAAGCTGCCCGACGGCGTGCTCGATCCCGCGTTCGGCCGCCGCGGCCTGGCGATCAGCGATTTCGCCGTCAACGACGACTTCGTCCGCGCCGTGGCGATCCAGGCCGACGGCAAGATCCTCACCATCGGCGAAGGCGGCAGCGACAGCGCCCAGCCCGACGGCCGCCTGCATTGCCGGCTGGTGCGTTTCGGCGCCGACGGCAAGCTCGACCCTGCGTTCGGCACCGACGGCGAAGTGCGCATCTCGCTGGAATCCAGCGCGCAACCGGCCGCCTGCCGCGCGCTCGCGGTGCAGGCCGACGGCCGCATCCTCGTCGCCGGCGGCAACCAGGGCAACGCGCTGGTGCTGCGCTTCCTCGCCAACGGCAAGCCCGACCGCGGCTTCTCGCGCGACGGCGTGCAGACGCTCGACGCCGGCGGCATCGAGGATTTCTACGCCATCGCGCAACAGGCCGACGGCCGCATCGTCCTCGCCGGCAAGCGCGTGGACGAGGACACCGGCCGCGACGCGGTGCTGCTCGCGCGCTACCGCAGCGACGGCCAGGCCGACCGCTGGTTCGGCCGCAACGGCGTGGTGGTGACGCCGCACGACGACCAGCCCAACGGCGCCGGCGCGCAGCATGTGGTGCTGCAGCCCGACAGCAAGATCGTCGTCGCCGGCGGCGGCGGGCGCTGGAACCTGATCGCGCGTTACCTCGGCGACGGCCGCGCCGACGCGAAGTTCGGCAAGGACGGCACCACCATCGACCGCATCACCGGCCTCAACGCCGGCGCGCAAGGCCTGGTGTTGCAGACCGACGGCAAGTTCCTCAGCAGCCATCCGATCGTCGCCGGCAGCGGTGTGCGCGGCACCTTGCTGCGCCACAACGCCGACGGCAGCCTCGACACCACCTATCACCGGCCGGACCTGGAAATCTCCGGGCGTCTGGCGCGCCAGGCCGACGGCCGCGTGCTCGTGGTCGGCAACGCCACCGGCGCCGCGCCGAAGCCGGGCCGCTTGCAGCGCGTGAATCCCGATGGCTCAGTCGATACGACCTTCACCGTCGCGCCGATCGAATTCGGCGGCAACGAGGATTACTTCATCGACCTCGCCATCCCCGGCAGCGGCCGCATGATCGTCGCGGCGTGGCTCAGCGACGAGAACCGCATCGGTCTGGCGAAGGTGGCGGCGACCACTTACTGCCTCGCCGACCCGGTCAATCCGGGCCGCTGGATCGGCTTCAGCGAAAGCGGCTGGTTCTCGACCATCGACAGCGGCTTCGGCGGCAGCGGCCAGGGCCTGGTCGCGAAGGGCCGACTGCGCTCGGTGCAACCGCAAGGCCAGCCGGCCGGACGCGCGCTCAGCGCCGGCGGCCCGTCGCCGGCGGCGTACCGCGTCGATGCGTTCGCCGTCACCGGCGACGTGCGCGGCTTCGGCTTCGCCAACGTGGCCAAGCGCGGCAGCGCGCCGGCGACGTACGGCTTGGTGGATGCGCAGATGAACGATCCGGCCTGCAAGATCCTGCCGGGGCGCTGATCGCGTCGTAACGACGGTTCGGGGCAGCGGCGCGGCGGGCGGGCCTTCGGGGCCGTCCGCCGCGCCGCAGTTGCGCTTGCACGAGGCGCGAACGGAAAAAACAACGGCCGGTTCCGCAAGGACCGGCCGTGTATGCGTTCGTATCGCGGATCGCTGCGCGCGCCGATGCGCGCGAAGCTCAGTTGATCAATTGCAGGCGCAGTTCCTTCGGCAGCGCGAACACCATGCTTTCCTGCTCGCCGTCGAGCTCGGTCACATGCAGCGCGCCGAGTTCGCGCAGGCGGTCGATCACGCCGCGCACCAGCACTTCCGGCGCCGAGGCGCCGGCGGTGATGCCGATGCGCTGGCGGCCTTCGACCCAGCGCGGATCGATCTCGATCGCGCCGTCGATCAGGTAGGCGGCCACGCCTTCGCGTTCGGCCAGCTCGCGCAGGCGGTTGGAGTTGGAGCTGTTCGGCGAGCCCACCACCAGCACCAGATCGCAGCGCGCGGCGAGTTCGCGCACCGAGTCCTGGCGGTTCTGGGTGGCGTAGCAGATGTCGTCGTTCTTAGGCCCCTGGATCGCCGGGTACTTGGCGCGCAGGGCTTCGATCACGCTGCGGGTGTCGTCGACCGACAAGGTGGTCTGGGTGGTGTAGGCGAGGTTTTCCGGCTGGTCGACCTGCATCGCGGCGACGTCGTCGACGTCCTCGACCAGATAGATCTGGCCGGAACCGGCTTCGCGCTTCCACTGCCCCATCGTGCCTTCGACTTCGGGATGGCCTTCGTGGCCGATCAGCACCACGTCGCGCCCGGCGCGGCAATGGCGCGAGACTTCCAGGTGGACCTTGGTCACCAGCGGGCAGGTCGCGTCGAACACTTTCAGCGCGCGCCGTTCGGCTTCCGCGCGCACCGCCTTGGACACGCCATGGGCGCTGAAGATCACGGTGGCGCCATCGGGCACCTCGTCGAGCTCCTCGACGAAGATCGCGCCGCGGTGCTTGAGGTCGTCGACGACGAAACGGTTGTGCACGACTTCGTGGCGCACGTAGATCGGCGCGCCGAGGGTTTCGATCGCGCGCTTGACGATTTCGATGGCGCGGTCGACGCCGGCGCAGAAGCCGCGGGGATTGGCGAGCAGGACGTCCATGGGCGCGATTGTACTCCGGTCGCGGCGGGCGGGCTGGAACGAGGGCTGGGCTGAGCCGGGACTGCGCGAAACGCCGCGGTCAGCCCTTGTTGCCCAAGCCCGGTTCGCGCCGCTCCGCCTCGGGCTTGCTGAACAGCCCGAACGCGGCGATGCCGATGGCGCCGCCGACGATGGCTGCGTCGGCGATGTTGAACGAGGGCCAGTACCAGGTGCGCCAGTACCACTGGATGAAGTCGACCACGTGGCCGTGCATCAGCCGGTCGATGACGTTGCCGATCGCGCCGCCGATGACCAGCGAATACGGCAGCGCGGTCTTCCAGTCGCCGCGCGGCGTGCGCGCCAGCCAGCGCGCCAGCAGGCCGCTGATGCCGACCGCCAGGACCAGGAAGAAATACTTCTGCCAGCCGCCGGCGTCGCTGAGGAAGCTGAAGGCCGCACCGGTGTTGTAGCTGCGGTACCAGTTCCAGAAGCCTTCGATCACCACCACCGGGGTGTACTCCGGCAGCGAGGCCAGCACCCAGTTCTTGCTCCACTGGTCGAGCGCGATCACCACGATCGAGACGATCAGCCAGGGCAACGCGTTCTTGGCGGGGGTGCTTGCGGTCATCGGCTCGGCAGTCGGTAGAGGAATCGGATAGGGATCGGAAGCGGAGAAGCGGCGCGCGCTTTGCGGCGCGCGCCGCGGTGGCTCAGAACCAGCGGCGCTGTTCGCCCGGGCCTTCGACGTTGCTGACGCAGCGTCCGCACAGCTCCGGGTGCTTCGGGTCGGAACCGACGTCGGCGCGGTAGTGCCAGCAGCGCACGCACTTGGTCTTGCCGGTCTTGGCCGCGAGCACGGCGATGTCCTGGATGCCGTCGTCGGCCACCACTTCGACGTCGCCGCTGATGAACAAGAAGCGCAGCTCGTCGGTCAGCGGCGCCAGCCAGTTCTGGTCGGCGACGCCGCAACGCAGGGTGATCTCCGCTTCCAGCGCCGCGCCGATCTCGCCGGCCGCACGCATCGGCTCGAGCGCGCGGGTCACGCTCTCACGCAGCTCCAGCAGACGCTTGAAGTCCTCGTCCGACAGCGCCGCATCCGCCGGCAACGGCGCCAGGCCGTCGTACCAGGTAGCGAACAGCACGTTGCCTTCGCGCGCGCCGCTTTCGGTGTTGGCCGGCAGGTGCCGCCACATTTCGTCGGCGGTGAACGCCAGCACCGGTGCGATCCAGCGCACGAACGCTTCGGCGATGCGGTACATCGCGCTCTGCGCCGAACGGCGGCCGCGCGAATCCTCGCGCATGGTGTACAGGCGGTCCTTGGTCACGTCCAGGTACAGCGAACCCAGGTCGACGCTGCAGAAGTTCGACAGCACCTGCACGATCTCGGCGAAGTCGTAACGCTCGTACGCGCCGGCGATGCGGTCCTGCACTTCGCTGGCGCGGTGCACGATCCAGCGGTCGAGCGCGACCATGTCCTCCAGCGCCGTCAGATCGCGCGCCGGATCGAAGCCGCTGAGGTTGCCGAGCAGGAAGCGCGCGGTGTTGCGGATGCGGCGGTAGACGTCGGCGTTCTGCTTGAGGATCTTGTCCGACACCGACATCTCGGCGCTGAAGTCGGTCGAGGCGACCCACAGGCGCAGCACGTCCGCGCCCATCGCATCGATGACCTTCTGCGGCACCACCACGTTGCCGAGCGACTTGGACTGCTTCTTGCCCTGCTCGTCGACGGTGAAGCCGTGCGTCAGCACTTGCCGGTACGGCGCCACGCCGTCCATCGCCACGCCGGTCAGCAGCGCGCTGTGGAACCAGCCGCGGTGCTGGTCGGAGCCTTCCAGGTACAGGTCGGCCGGCTTGCGCAGGCCGTCCTGCGGCCGCTGCGCGAGCACGCATTCGTGGCTGGCGCCGGAATCGAACCAGACGTCGAGGATGTCGGTGACCTTCTCGTAATCGCCGGCCTCCTCGCCGAGCAACTGCTCGGCGGTCATCGCGTACCACGCGTCCACGCCCTCGCGTTCCACCGCGTCGGCGACCTGGCGCATGATCTCGACCGTGCGCGCATGCGGCTGGCCGGTCTCGCGATGGAAGAACAGCGCGATCGGCACGCCCCAGTAACGCTGGCGCGAGATGGTCCAGTCCGGACGGCTCTCGATCATGTTGTAGATGCGCGACTCGCCCCAGCCCGGGATCCAGGTCACGCCCGGGATCGCCTTCAGCGCATCGCGGCGCAGGCCGGCCTGCTCCATCGAGATGAACCACTGCGGCGTGGCGCGGAACACCACCGGCGTCTTGTGCCGCCAGCAATGCGGATAGCTGTGCTTGATCCGGCCGCGCGCGAGCAAAGCGCCCTGCTCGCGCAGGATCTGCAGCAGCAAGTCGTCGCTCTTGAAGATGTGCTTGCCGGCGAGCACATGCTCGCCGACCGGCGGCGTCGACGGCAGATACAGCCCGCGGCCGTCGACCGGATTGATCTGCGCCGCGTTGTAGCGCGCGATCAGGCCGTACTTCAGCGACACCGCGTAGTCCTCCTGGCCGTGGCCGGGCGCGGTGTGGACCGCGCCGGTGCCGGCGTCGGTGGTGACGTGGTCGCCCAGCAGCACCGGGATTTCGCGCTCGGCGTAGAACGGATGGCGCAGGCGCAGGCCCTCGAAGGCCTCGCCCGGATGCGAGGACCAATCGCGGGTCTCGACGCTGTGGCCCTGCTTGAGCGCCTCGGCGTCGGTGATCGCGGCCAGCACCGCACTGACCAGCTCGTTGGCGATCAGCAGATATTCCGGACGCGCGCCCGGCTCCTTGAACAAGGCCTCCTCGCTAGGCTCGATCCGAACCAGCGAATACTCGACCTGCGGGCCCATCGACACCGCCAGGCTCGCCGGCAGCGTCCACGGCGTGGTCGTCCAGATCGGCACCGACAGCGGGCTGCCGTCGTCCTCGATCCCGAACACGTCGAACACGCGCTTGCGGTCGAGCACCGGATAGCGGACGTAGATCTGGGTCGATTCCTTGTCGTGGTACTCGATCTCGGCCTCGGCCAACGCCGAGCCGCAATCGAAGCACCAATGCACCGGCTTGGAGCCGCGCACCAGATGGCCGCGTTCTACGATCTTGGCCAGCGACCGCATGATGTCCGCCTCGTAGCGGAAATCCATGGTCAGGTAAGGATTCTCCCAATCGCCGATCACGCCCAGGCGCTTGAAGTCGCGGCGCTGCAGGTCGACCTGGGTCGCGGCGTACTCGCGGCACTTGGCGCGAAACTGGGCGGCGTCGAGCTTCTCGCCGACCTTGCCGTAGGTCTTCTCGACCTTGGTCTCGATCGGCAGGCCGTGGCAGTCCCAGCCCGGCACATACGGCGCGTCGAAGCCGGACAGCAGCTTGGAGCGCACCACGATGTCCTTGAGCACCTTGTTGAGCGCGTGGCCGATGTGGATCTCGCCGTTGGCGTACGGCGGGCCGTCGTGAAGCACGAAGCTGCGCTCGCGGTCCTTCACCTTCTCGCGAATTCGCTGATACAGGCCTTCGCTTTCCCAGCGCGCCAGGATTTCCGGCTCGCGCTTGGGCAGGTCGCCTCGCATCGGGAATTCGGTCGCCGGCAGCAGCAAGCTGGCCTTGTACGGGTTGCCGGCGGCGGGTTGGCTCGGGTCGTTGGTCACAGCGGGTCTCGGACGGGTCTTCGGCGGATTGGTCGGGTTGGCGTTCGTTGCTAAGGGTTCGCGCTGCGGATCACGCGGTTCTTTCGGCCGCGCCGGCATCGGCCGCGCGCAGCGGATCGGGCGGCGAAGCCGGAATCAGGCGGCGGCGCTGCGCATCCAGCGCCAGCGACTCGCGCGCTTGCGCGGCGTCGCGGTGCATCTGCTCGGTCAGCGTCGCCAGGTCGGGGAACTTGAGCTCGGCGCGCAGGTGGGCGACGAATTCGACCTCGATCCTGCGACCGTACAGGTCGCCGTCGAAATCGAACAGATGCGCCTCCAGCAGCGGCTCGACGCCGGCCACGGTCGGACGCGTGCCCAGGCTCGACACCGACGGCCGCGGCCGCTCGCCGATGCCGTGCACCCAGGTCGCGTAGATGCCCGACAAGGCCGGGGTCTTGCCGCCGAAACGCAGGTTGGCGGTCGGAAAGCCGAGGGTGCGGCCGAGCTGCTGTCCGCGCACCACATGGCCGCCGATCGCGTACGGCCGGCCGAGCAGGCGCGCGGCCGCGGCGAAGTCGCCGGCGAGCAGGGTTTCGCGGATGCGCGTGCTGGACACGCGTTCGCCGTCCAGGTGCACCGGCTCGATCTCGTGCGCGCCGAAGCCGGCGGCTTCGCCCATGCGCCGCAGCAGCGCGATGTCGCCGCCGCGCGCCTTGCCGAAGCGGAACTCCGGGCCGACCCAGACTTCGCGCGCGGCCAGTTGCCGCACCAGCACGCGTTCGACGAATTCCTCGCCGCTCCAGCTGCTGAGTTCGCGGTTGAAGCGCAGCAGGCCGACCTGATCGGCGTCCAGCGCCAGCAGGCCGGCGGCCTTGGCCCGCGGCGACAACAGCCGCGGCGGCGGCGCGGCCGGGGCGAAGAACTCGCGCGGCAGCGGCTCGAAGCTCAGCGCTACCGCCGGCACGCCCAGGGCGCGGGCGCGCGCGACCGTGTGGCGCACCAGCGCGCGGTGGCCCAGGTGCAGGCCATCGAAGGCGCCGATGCAGACCACACTGCCGTGCGGGCATCGCGTCCCGCGGTCGACGTCTCGAAACAGCCTGCTCATTCGGATTCTGGCGTGGCGACCCGGTCGCCCGGGATACGGCTTGAAGGATGAATCAAGAAGTATAGCCGGCGGCCGGCGCTCTCAATGGCACCGGACGCCGCGGTTGGGCGCCGTTCGCCCGCCGGCAGCGGTCGAAGGCGCGCCAGGACTCAATGCCCGCGCAAATCGCGCGGCCGGATGCCCTGCAGCCACAGCAGCGCCGCATACGCCGCGCCGCCGGCGCCGACCACGACCGCGAGCTTCCACGCCCGCTCCCACCACGGCCAGCCGGTCCAGCCCGGCCACAGCCACAGCAGGAACAGCACCACCGCGCTGAGGCCGACGCTGGCCACGCCGATCTGGCGCAGGAACCGGCCCCAGCCGGGCTGACGCTGGTAGACCCGCGCCCGGCGCAGGTACCAGGCCAGTTGCAGCGCGTTGGTCCAGCCGGCGATGGCGATCGCCAGGGCCAGGCAGGCATGCGCGCCGGGCACCTCGCCGAGCGCCTGGGTCAGGCTCGCTCCGCGCGCCAACGCGGCGCGGCCGGCGTCGCTGAAATGCACCGCCAGCAACAGCAGGCCGACCGTCGACAGCAGGTTCACCGCGACCGACACCACCGCCGACTTGACCGGCGTCTTGGTGTCCTGGCGCGAATAGAACGCCGGCGCCAGCACCTTCACCAGCAGGAACGCCGGCACCGCGGTCGACTGCGCCATCAGGCTCAGGCGGATCATCTGGGTGTCCTGCGGGGTCAGCCGGCCGTACTGGAACAGCGCCGCGATCAGCGCCTCGGCGCACAGCACCAGGCCCAGGCAGGCCGGCACGCCGATCAGCAGGCACAGGCGGAAGCCCCAGTCCAAAGCGCGCGAATAGCCGTCGCTGTCGGTCGCCGCGTGGCGCTTGGACAGATGCGGCAGGATCACCGTGCCGATCGCGACGCCGAACATGCCGAGCGGGAATTCCAGCAGCCGGTCGGTCAGATACAGCCAGCTGACGCTGCCGACGATCAGGAACGAGGCCAGCGCGGTGTTCAGCAGCAGATTGAGCTGGGCCACCGACGAGCCGAACAGGGTCGGCACCATCAGCCGCAGGATCTTGCGCACGCCCGAGTGCTGCCAGCCCCAGCGCGGCCGCGGCAGCAGGCCGAGCTTCGCCAGCGCCGGCAGCTGGAACACCAGTTGCAGCACGCCGGCGAAAAACACGCCCCAGGCCAGCGCCAGCACCGGTTCGGCGCCGAACGGCCGCATCAGCGGCGCGGCCGCGGCGGCCGCGGCGATCATCGAGATGTTCAGCAGCACCGGCGACAACGCCGGCACCGCGAATTTCTCGTAGCTGTTGAGCACGCCGCCGGCCAGCGAGGCCAGCGAAATGAACAAGGCGTACGGGAAGGTGATCTGCAGCATCTGCGTGGCCAGCAGGTACTGCTCGCTGCCGGGCGCGAAGCCGGGCGCGAACACGCCCATGACCCAGGGCGCGGCCAGCACCACCACCGCGGTCAGCGCCAGCAGCGCCGCCGCCAGGGTGCCGGTGACCCGGTCGACCAGCTCCTTGACCGCAGCGTGGTCGTGCTTTTCCTTGTACTCGGCCAGGACCGGCACGAAGGCCATCGAGAACGAGCCCTCGGCCGACAGCCGGCGCATGAAGTTCGGGATCCTGAACGCGATGAAGAACGCGTCCATCGCCGGGCTGGCGCCGAACTGCCAGGCGTAGACCTGGTCGCGGATCAGGCCGGTGATCCGCGAGATGAAGGTCATCGCGCTGAACACCACCGAGGAACGCAGCAGGCCGCCCTTACTCATGCCCGCCCTCCCCGGCCCGGCCGCACCGGGCCCCGACTTGTCCCAAACCCGCCGGGTTGACGCAAGCCCCTGAATCGCCCATACTTTTGGGTCTGATTTTCCGCGATTGCGCTACAGGCGGTTTCGGCCAGCCCGCAGCGCCTCGTCTTTCGTCCAGCTTCATTCACGTTTTCAACCCAAATTTTCAGGAATTCACCGTGGCAAACATCAAGTCCGCCAAGAAGCGCGCCAAGCAGACCCTCGTGCGCAACGCCCGTAACGGCAGCCAGCGTTCGATGCTGCGCACCGCGGTCAAGAAGGTGCTCAAGGCCCTCGGCGAGAACGACGCCGCCGGTGCCAAGTCCGCCTTCGACGTCGCTCAGCCGATCCTCGACCGTTTCAGCGCCCGTGGCCTGATCCACAAGAACAAGGCCGCCCGCCACAAGAGCCGTCTGGCCGCGCGCATCAAGGCGCTGGCTACCGCCGCTTGATTCGTCGCGGCCCGCACGGGCCGCAGCGAAACGCAAAAACCCGGCCTCGGCCGGGTTTTTGTTTGCCTGCGTTTTTGCGTCCGCTTCAGCGCGCGCAGCGAGCACTGCGCCCTGCCCGCGTGCGCGCAGCGGTGCGGGAACGAACGTGGCCGCGGACGCGAACATGCCGCGCATCTTCGGCGCGGCCGGTGAAGCGAAATTGAAGTCGCCCGCGCGACGCGCGCGCAACGCGCAGCCGCGGCGCCTCAAGCGCCGCGACGGGTTCACGTTTTGACGATGCCGAGCCCGAGGCTCAGGGCGCATGGCCGGCAGCGGCGTTGGCGGCTTCCAGCGCCTCTTCGCGCTGACGGTCGAAGAAGGCCATCACCTCGCGCATGATCGGCGCGGTGCCTTCGCGGCCGATCGCCGACACCACGTACCACGGCGCCTGCCAGTCCAGCTCGGCCAGGGTCGCGCGCACGACTTCTTCGCGCTCCTCGTCGAGCAGCAGGTCGGACTTGTTGAACACCAGCCAGCGCGGCTTGAGCAGCAGCTCCGGGTCGTGCTTGCGCAATTCGTTCTCGATCGCGCGCACCTGCTCGGCCGGCGTCAGGCCTTCGACCCCGCCTTCCATCGGCGCGATGTCGACCAGATGCAGCAGCAGGCGCGTGCGCTGCAGGTGGCGCAGGAACTGCGCGCCGAGGCCGGCGCCGTCGGCCGCGCCTTCGATCAGGCCCGGAATGTCGGCGATGACGAAGCTGCGGTGCGCCTCGACGCTGACCACGCCGAGGTTCGGATACAGCGTGGTGAACGGATAGTCCGCGACCTTCGGCGTCGCCGCCGACACCGCGCGGATCAGGGTGCTCTTGCCGGCGTTCGGGAAACCGAGCAGACCGACGTCGGCGAGCAGCTTGAGCTCGAGCTTGAGCTCGCGCTCCTCGCCCGGCAGACCCGGCAGCGCCTTGCGCGGCGTCCGGTTGACCGAGCTCTTGAAATGCATGTTGCCCAGGCCGCCCTTGCCGCCGCGCGCGACCAGCAGGCGGTCGCCGTGCGCGGTCAGATCGCCGATGACTTCGTCGGTCTCGACGTTGGTGACCGTGGTCCCGACCGGCACGACGATGATCAGGTCGTCGCCGCCCTTGCCGTAGGCCTGCCGGCCCATGCCGTTCTCGCCGCGCTGGGCGCGGAACTGGCGCTGGTGGCGGAAGTCGACCAGGGTGTTGACGTTCTCGTCGGCGACCAGCCAGACGCTGCCGCCGGCGCCGCCGTCGCCGCCGTCCGGCCCGCCGAGCGGAATGAACTTCTCGCGACGGAAACCGACGCAGCCGTTGCCGCCGTTGCCGGCGATGACTTGGATTTCTGCTTCGTCTACGAGTTTCATAAGGCGGGAATTAGGGAACCGGAAAACGGGGAATGGGCGCGGCGCGGCACACGGAGTCTACTCGACCCCGGCGCCCTGCCGGCTCGGCAGGCGGGGAAGAGCGGAGCGCGCGGGAATCGATGCTCCCTGCCCCGCCTTCGTTCCCTGCCCTGAAACGAAAAACCCCGCCGAAGCGGGGCTCCTCGCGGCAACGTCGCGGCGCGATTACTCGGCGGCGACGACGCTGACGGTGCGGCGGCTCTTCGGGCCCTTGGTCGAGAACTCGACCTTGCCGTCGACCAGCGCGAACAGGGTGTGGTCGCGGCCGAGGCCGACGTTGGCGCCCGGGTGGAACTGGGTGCCGCGCTGACGCACGATGATGTTGCCGGCTTCGATGGCCTGGCCGCCGTAGATCTTCACGCCGAGGTACTTCGGGTTGGAGTCGCGGCCGTTGCGGGTGGAACCTACGCCCTTTTTGTGTGCCATGGCTGCTGCTCCTTACTTGTTGTCGCCACCGGCGATGCCGGTGATCTGGATTTCGGTGTAGTGCTGACGGTGGCCCATCTGCTTGCGATGGTGCTTGCGGCGGCGGAACTTGACGATGCGCACCTTGTCGGCGCGGCCGTGGCCGACGACCGTGGCGGTGACGCTGGCGCCCTTGAGCGCGTCGCCGATCTTGATGCCTTCGCCGTCGCCGAGCATCAGGACGGTGTCGAACTTGATTTCGCTGCCGGCTTCGACGTCCAGCAGCTCGACGCGGAGCGTCTCGCCTTGCATCACGCGGTATTGCTTACCGCCGGTGACCAGAACTGCGTACATGACCATCTTCCTCTGTAGTTATTTTGGTCCTGCGCCGCCCAGGAACGGACGGACAGAAGCGGAATTGTAGGCACTTCAGCGAGTTACGGCAACCATGCGGGTCCGGCGGACCGGGCGGGCATGCCCTCGCAGGGTGTTTTTCACGGAAAATCAATCAGTTACGAATAAGTTGCCAGGCCAGCCACGGACCGAGTTCTCAGTCCACGTCCTTCGCCGCCCCCTGAATGCGCCTGCGGAGCGGTCCCGGCCGCTCGCCGCCCCGCCCCGCCCGGCCCGGCGCGCATCGGTCCGGAAATCCGCACCGGCCGCTCGCGCCCGCATCGCCTTCGGGCTCGCCGCGGCTTCGCCGCTTTCGCCAACGCAGCGCCGCGATTCCGCAACAGAAACAAATTCGCACCGGATCGCGCATCGCGCTCGCACTCAGTCGCATGCGCGCACAAGAACAGTGGCGGCGCTCAAAAAAATGGCCCGCAGCGCATCAGAAAGCGCGCCGACGAAGTTCACACTTCCGAAAGAAACTTTTTCCGCGAAAAAATCCGCGCGCATCGTCGCGGCGAAATCCGCGCCGACGAAAACGCCTGCAATTCCAGGGCCGCGCGAACCTCGCCGCGACGGCACCGCGAATGCGCGCTGCGTACGTATGTGAGCTCAGTCGCATTCATCCGGCTAGCACGGCTTCGATGACACTTGCATGCCACGTGCGCGCTCAATTAGCTTCGAACGCGAGCGACTTGCAGGGGGTCGCGCGACATGGATCGGCACCGTCCTTGCGCAGCGCGTGCGACGCACGCGGGCCAGCATGGTGCTGTCGCGTCATCGGGGACGTCCTGCATGGGCTTGCAGTCTTCAGCTTGCTGTCTCGTCAACACACCGCCAACCGGCGCAGCGTCCCTGCGCTCAAGCACGCACTCATCGAACGCTTTCCACGCCGCCCGGCTTCGCGCCGCGCGCCGCGCATGGATGCGGACGAGTGCGCGCCCGACATACGGCTGACGCGCCGGCCATGCGCCGCGCGCGTCGCGCCAAGCAAGTCCCGCTCCGGCGTCCCGCACGACGCCTGCGCGGACCAAGGCCCGACGCTCGACAGGGGATGCGAAGGGGATCATGCGCAACGAAGGATCAAGGAAGTTTGTCATGACTCGCAAAGCACGTTCGATGAAATGGACCGCTCTGGCGCTGGCGACTGCCGTGGTGATCGCACCGGTCGCCTATTCCGGCGGTAAGCTGCCGGCGCTCAACAAGGTGCCGTCGGCCAAGGCCGCGGCTTCGCCGAAGGCGGCCAAGCTGGCCGCCGCCAAGCAGAACCAGGCCACCACCTCCAGCCGCTTCATCATCACCCGCGCGCCGGGCGCCAACGCCAAGGTCAGCGCGGCCGCGATGAACCAGCAGTACGCCAAGGCCGCGGCCGCGCTCGGCGTCGGCATCAAGCCGATGCGCACGCTGGCGACCGGCTCGCAGTTGATCAAGACCGACACCCCGCTCGACGTCGCCGCCACCAAGGAGCTGGCGATCGAGCTGATGAAGAACGACCCGAGCATCGTCGAGGTCGTGCAGGATCAGCTGAAGTTCCCGGCGATGATCCCCAACGATCCGGGCTACGCCCAGCAGTGGCATTACAAGAACGGCCCGGGCGGCCTCAACCTCGAACCGGCCTGGGACATCGCCAAGGGGGACGGCATCGTGGTCGCGGTGCTCGACACCGGCATCACCCCGCACAGCGATCTCAACGCCAACATCCTGCCGGGCTACGACTTCATCGCAGATCCCGAAGTCAGCGTCGACGGCGACGGCCGCGATGCGGATCCGAACGATCCGGGCGACTGGCACGACGGCGAGTGCAACATCTTCGGCATTCCCGAGGACAGCAGCTGGCACGGCACCCACGTCGCCGGCACCATCGCCGCGGTGACCAACAACGGCGTCGGCGTGGCCGGCGTCGCGCCGAACGCCAAGGTCCAGCCGGTGCGCGTGCTCGGCAAGTGCGGCGGCTACACCTCCGACATCATCGATGCGGTGACCTGGGCCTCCGGCGGCAGCGTCACCGGCGTGCCCGACAACGCCACTCCGGCCGAGGTCATCAACCTCAGCCTCGGCGGCTCCGGCGCGTGCAGCGCGGCCGAGCAGACCGCGTTCGCCGCGGCCCGCGCGCGCGGCACCACGGTGGTCATCGCGGCCGGCAACTCCGGCGGCGACGTGGCCAACTTCTCGCCGGCCAACTGCGACAACGTGATCGCGATTTCGGCGGTCGGCCCGACCGGCGCGCTGGCGAGCTACTCCAACTTCGGCAACAAGATCGACGTCGCCGCGCCGGGCGGCTCGGGCGCGAACCCCGCGGCCGACAACATCCTGTCGACCTTGAACCTGGGCCTGCAGGGCCAGGAAGGCGAAGGCTATGCGTGGATGGCCGGCACCTCGATGGCCGCTCCGCACGTGGCCGGCGTGGTCGCGCTGATGCAGTCGGCGGCTTCGACCCCGAAGACCCCGGCCGAGATCGAGAAGATCCTGGTCAACACCGCGCACGTCGGCGGCCAGCCGGGCGGCTGCAGCTGGAGCAACTGGTGCGGCTCGGGCATCGTCGACGCGCGTTACGCGGTCGCGGTGGCCAAGGGCACCGAAGCGCTGCCGCCGGATCCGCAGGCGCCGGAACCCGAGCCGGCGACCGAGTTGGAGAACGGCATCACCGTGACCAACATCGAAGTCGGCGCCAACGGCATCCTGCGTTACCAGCTGCTGGTGCCGAACGGCGCGTCGAACCTGCTGTTCGCGATGTACGGCGGCACCGGCGACTCGGACATCTACGTCAAGTACGGTTCCGAGCCGACCAGCACCTCGTACGACTGCCGTCCGTTCACCTCGTCCAACAACGAGACCTGCTTCTTCCCGACCCCGAAGGGCGGCGTGTGGTACGTGCAGATCAAGGGCTACCGCGCTTCGGCCGGTATGTCGCTGTACCCGAGCTTCGTCGACGCGAACTATCCGCGCCGTCTCGACGCCAAGGCCAGCGCGCTGCCGAACCACCGCACCTCGGTCAACCTGTCGTGGGAGAAGGGCAAGAAGAACATCGACATCTGGCGCAACGGCGCGATCCTGAAGACGGTTCGCAACACCGGCGCCAATACCGATACCTTCCGCATCATCGGCAGCGGCACCATGAGCTACAAGGTGTGCAACAACGGTACGCAGGAATGCGACGATCCGGTCGAGATCACCTACAACTCGAGCCGCTGATCCCAGCGCAGCGTTAAGCGAAGGGCCCGGTGCGCCGGGCCCTTCGTGTTTGCGGGCGCGCGTGTCGCGATGGGTTGCCGGGTTTGCGGCCGGGCGCATTGCGGCGTTGTTCGGCTCGGATGCTTGCGCACTGTCGGCCGACGCTCGTTGCGCCGCCCTCCGGTC
The DNA here is from genome assembly GCF_017355525.1 of Lysobacter enzymogenes. NCBI lineage: Bacteria > Pseudomonadati > Pseudomonadota > Gammaproteobacteria > Lysobacterales > Lysobacteraceae > Lysobacter > Lysobacter enzymogenes. The sequence continues at coordinate 1,785,288 of NZ_CP067395.1, forward strand.
TTCGTACGAACTTACCTACCGTCATTCCCGCGAACGCGGGAATCCAGGGTTTCATCGCGACGATGCCGCCCGACCGGGATCCGATGCGTCGCAACGCGAGGTCCACCAGCGTTCTCGCTCGAGAAGCCCTGGATTCCCGCGTTCGCGGGAATGACGGCAGGTTGGTTCGCAGGACATAGGAGGGAAGCACGCGACGCGCACTGCAACGAACGGGAACTTGTCCGGCAGCGCAGACTCCATCCATTCGCAGCACCCCATTCGCAGCACCCCATTCGCAGCACCCCATTCGCAGCACCCCATCCGCAGCAACGATGAGCGCCGCACTGCCGGCTCGCGCATCGCTCGTTTCTCCAGCCCCGCATCGACCGCCGGCACCACCCGCGTTCCTCCAAGCCACAACCCGCGGAGACTCCATGCGCACTACCCGCTCCAACGCCATCGGCCACCTCATCCGCAACGCCCGCGACACCGACACCGACACCGGCCGCAGCGTCCCGCGCGCCGCAAGCCCGGCCCACGGCCTGCTCGCCGGCGCCGCGCTTCTCATGGCGCTCGCCGGCCTGAGCGCCTGCAACCGCGACGCCGCCCCGGCCGGCGACGCCGCGCCCGCCGCCAACGCCGCGCCGGCCGTCGCGCCGGCGCCGGTGACCCCGGTCGAAGCCCGGCTCGGCCTGGCCAACAACAACGGCGCGATCCGCTACGACGGCCGGGTCGACAGCGAAGCCACCCGCAAGGCGCTCAGCGTCGCCCTCGCCCAGGCCTACGCCGGGCAGATTTCCGGCGACCTGGAGGTCGCCAAGGCGGTCAAGCCGGCGCCGTGGCAGGACAAGCTGCCGCAGTTCGTCGCCGCGCTCGGCATGCCCGGCGTCGCGGTCACCTTCGAAGGCCAGAGCATCGAACTCAGCGGCCAGGTCAACGACGCCGACCGCGCGCTGCTGCTGGACAAGGCCAAGACCCTGTTCCCCGGCTTCCGCTACGGCGGCCTGTTCGAGGGCGTCGGCGGCGCCGCCGCGTCCAGCGACGCCGCGGCGCAGGCGCTGGCGGCGCTGGTGCCGGGCAAGTCCGGCGCCGGCGAGATCGCGCAGGCGCTGAACAAGATCGAGGTGCGCTTCGAGGAAGGCGGCGCGCGCATCGCGCCGGCCAGCCTCGACATCCTCAGCCGCGCGGCCAAGGCCATCAACGCCGGGCCGAAGGACGCGCGCTACGAGATCGTCGGCCCGGGCGGCGGCGCCGGCCAGCCGGCCGACAACGAGATCCTGTCGCGTCAGCGCGCCGAGGCGGTCAAGGTCCAGCTGATCGTCGCCGGCGCCAACCCCGGCGCGCTCGACACCCGCGGCGAAACCGGCACGGCGGCGACGCCGGCGCGGTTCAATGCGGTCAAGTAGCGCCCTGAATCGAACGGGCCCGCGGACGCTCGAACCGGCCGCGGCCGCCCGAATCTGAACGAAGAAGACAGACGCGGCCAAGGCCGCGTCCGTTGGCAGGGTCCTCGGGCCCGACGTTTTCGTCTCAACTCGCCGCGATCTGGGACGCGAGCGCCGGGCCCGCAGGCCCTCCCAACGCCTTGCGGGCCGCGCATTTGCGCGATGTCCGCCGCGCCGCCGCGGACCCGGCCACGCGCCCGTCCCAGCGCGCGAGCCACGCCCCACGGGCCTGCGCCGACATCGCCCGCGGCGCCCGCCGCGTCTTCCGTTGCGCGGATTTGCCCCCATCTCCCCCACTCGATACGCTCCCCTGTTCGCCGTCGCCTTCCGCGCCGGCGACCCTCCCCCTTGCAGGCACCCGATGGCGCTGGACTACATCCGCATCCGCGGCGCGCGGACGCACAACCTCAAGAACATCGATCTCGATCTGCCGCGCGACAAGCTGATCGTGATCACCGGACTGTCCGGTTCGGGCAAGTCCTCGTTGGCCTTCGACACCATCTACGCCGAAGGCCAGCGCCGTTACGTCGAGTCGCTGTCGGCCTACGCCCGGCAGTTCCTGTCGGTCATGGAAAAGCCCGATGTCGACCACATCGAAGGCTTGTCGCCGGCGATCTCGATCGAACAGAAGTCGACGTCGCACAATCCGCGCTCGACCGTCGGCACGATCACCGAGATCTACGACTACCTGCGCCTGCTGTACGCGCGCGTCGGCAGTCCGCGCTGCCCGGACCACCACTATCCGCTGGAAGCGCAGACCGTCAGCCAGATGGTCGATCAGGCGATCGCGCTGGATCCGGAACAGCGCTACATGCTGCTGGCGCCGGTCATCCGCGAGCGCAAGGGCGAGCACGCCCAGGTGTTCGAGCAGCTGCGCGCGCAGGGCTTCGTGCGCGTGCGCGTGGACGGCGCGCTGTACGAGATCGACGCGGTGCCGCCGCTGGCGCTGCGGGTCAAGCACACCATCGAGGCGGTGATCGACCGCTTCAAGCCGCGCGAGGACATCAAGCAGCGCCTGGCCGAATCCTTCGAAACCGCGCTCAAGCTCGGCGACGGCATGGCCCAGGTGATGTCGTTGGACAACGCCGACGCAGCGCCGCTGCTGTTCTCGTCCAAGTACAGCTGCCCGGTCTGCGACTACTCGCTGCCGGAGCTGGAACCGCGGCTGTTCTCGTTCAACTCGCCGGTCGGCGCCTGCCCGACCTGCGACGGGCTCGGCGTGGCCGAGTTCTTCGATCCGGCGCGCGTGGTCGTGCACCCGGAGCTGTCGCTCGCGGCCGGCGCGGTGCGCGGCTGGGACCGCCGCAACGCCTATTACTTCCAGCTGATCCAGTCGCTGGCCAAGCACTACAAGTTCAACGTCGACACGCCGTGGCAGTCGCTCAGCGCCGCCCAGCAGAAGGCGGTGCTGTACGGCAGCGGCGACGAGCTCATCAGCTTCAGCTACATCACCGAGAACGGCGGCCGCAGCCAGCGCAAGCACCGCTTCGAAGGCATCGTGCCGAACCTGGAGCGGCGCTACCGCGAGACCGAATCGGCCGCGGTGCGCGAGGAATTGGCCAAGTTCATCAGCCAGCGCCCCTGCCCCGACTGCGGCGGCGCGCGCCTCAACCGCGCCGCGCGCAACGTGTTCGTGGCCGAACGCGGGCTGCCGGAACTGGTGGTGCTGCCGGTCGACGAGGCGCTGAACTTCTTCAAGGCCCTGCAGCTGCCGGGTTGGCGCGGCGAGATCGCGGTCAAGATCGTCAAGGAGATCGTCGACCGCCTGCGCTTCCTGGTCGACGTCGGCCTGGATTACCTCACGCTCGAACGCAAGGCCGACTCGCTGTCCGGCGGCGAGGCCCAGCGCATCCGCCTGGCCAGCCAGATCGGCGCCGGCCTGGTCGGGGTGATGTACGTGCTCGACGAGCCGTCGATCGGCCTGCACCAGCGCGACAACGAACGCCTGCTCGGCACCCTGACCCGGCTGCGCGACCTCGGCAACACGGTAATCGTGGTCGAACACGACGAGGACGCGATCCGCCTGGCCGACTATGTCGTCGACATCGGCCCCGGCGCCGGCGTGCACGGCGGCGAAGTGATCGCGCAAGGGCAGCTGCAGGACGTGCTCAAGGCGCCGCGTTCGCTGACCGGCCAGTACCTCAGCGGCAAGCGCAAGATCGACATCCCGAAGAACCGGCACAAGCCCAACCCGAAGGCGACGATGCATCTGCGCGGCGCCACCGGCAACAACCTCAAGGACGTCGATCTGGCGATTCCGGCGGGCTTGCTGACCTGCGTCACCGGCGTTTCGGGGTCGGGCAAGTCCACGCTGATCAACGACACGCTCTACGTCATCGCCGCCAACGAACTCAACGGCGCGGCGCAGACGCCGGCGCCGCACAAGTCGGTGGAGAACATCGAGCTGTTCGACAAGGTCGTCGACATCGACCAGTCGCCGATCGGGCGCACCCCGCGTTCGAACCCGGCCACCTACACCGGCCTGTTCACGCCGCTGCGCGAACTGTTCGCGCAGGTGCCGGAAGCGCGCTCGCGCGGCTATTCGCCGGGCCGCTTCAGCTTCAACGTGCGCGGCGGCCGCTGCGAAGCCTGCCAGGGCGACGGCCTCATCAAGGTCGAAATGCACTTCCTGCCGGACGTGTACGTGCCCTGCGACGTCTGCCACGGCAAGCGCTACAACCGCGAGACGCTGGAAGTCCTGTACAAGGGCTACAACATCAACGACGTGCTGGAAATGACGGTCGAGGCGGCGCTGGCGCTGTTCGAGAACGTGCCCAGCATCGGCCGCAAGCTGGAAACGCTTATGGACGTGGGCCTGAGCTACATCAAGCTCGGCCAGAGCGCGACCACCCTGTCGGGCGGCGAGGCGCAGCGCGTCAAGCTGTCGAAGGAACTGTCGCGGCGCGACACCGGCCGCACCTTGTACATCCTCGACGAGCCCACCACCGGCCTGCACTTCCACGACATCGAGCATCTGTTGGCGGTGCTGCACCGCTTGCGCGACGACGGCAACACCGTGGTCGTGATCGAGCACAACCTCGACGTCATCAAGACCGCCGACTGGGTCATCGACCTGGGTCCGGAAGGCGGCCACCGCGGCGGCACCATCCTCGCCACCGGCACGCCCGAGCACATCGCCTCGCTGCCGCAGTCCTACACCGGCCGCTTCCTCGCGCCGATGCTGGGGATGCCGGTGCCGGGCGCGGTCGGCAGCGACGCGAAGCCGGCCAAGGCCGCCAAGGCCGCGCCCAAGAAGACCGCCAAGACCGACGCGCCGGCCGCGCGCGCCAAGAAGAAATCCGCCGCATGACCGACAGCAACAACGAAGCCAAGCCCAAGGCCAAGGCCGGCAAGCGAACCGAGCAGAAAACGGCGCCGCGCAAGCGCGCGCCGCGCAAGCGCAAGACCGACACCGCCGCGCCGGCGCAACCGCCGGCCGCAGCCGTCGCCGAAGCGGCGGCCGTCGAAGCCGTCGCTGCGACGCCGTCCGCCGAGGCGCGGCCTGCGCAGCCAGAGCGCGCCGTCGCGCCGGCGCAGCCGCAGCCCGCGCCGCCGCAGTTGCTCGAATCCGTCGCCGTCGCCCCGGCCGCGCTGATCCGGGTGCCGCTGTCGGTGCGCTGGCGCGACCTCGACGCGTTCAACCACGTCAACAACTCCAAGTTCCTCAGCTACCTCGAGGAAGCGCGCCTGCGCTGGATGGTGACCCTGCCCGGCCACGGCATGGACGAACACGTCGCACCGGTGGTCGCGGCCGCGCACCTGAACTATCGCCGGCCGATCGAGTGGCCGAACGAGATCGACATCGAGCTGTTCGTCGAACGCCTCGGCAACACCAGCCTCAGCATCGGCCACCGCATCGTCGGCGCCAGCGATCCCGGCGCGGTGTATTGCGACGGCAACGTGGTGATGGTGTGGATCCATCGCGAAACCGGGCAACCGGCGGCGTTGCCCGAGCCCGTGCGCCGGGCCTGCACGGCCGCCTGATAGCTTTTTTGTAGGAGCGGCGCGAGCCGCGACCGCGACAACGCAATTACGACGCTAGTTTCGGCGTAGTTGCGTTGTCGCGGTCGCGGCTCGCGCCGCTCCTACAGTCTGGAATCGAAGCTCCGTATCAAGGCGCGGCCTTGCGCACCTCGAACTCGCCGAGCAGCGAGCCGCCGCCCTTCAATTCGAACTCGATCGCGACCCGGCTGCCTTCCTTCAGCGGCGCATGCGGCTGCATCAGCATCAGGTGCATGCCGCCGGGCTTCAGCACGGCCGCGCCGTCCGGCGCGATGCGCAGTTCCGGCAAGGCGCGCATCTTGCTGACGCCGTCGACGATGCGGGTCTCGTGCAGCGACACGTCGGCGAAGGCCGCGCTCCTCGCGCCGACGATGGTCACCGGCCCCGCGCAGCGGTTCTCGATCCGGCCGAAGCCGGCCATCATCGGCATCTGCATCGGCGGCATGCGCACCCAGCCTTCGCGCACCTGCGCCACGCAGCCCTTGTCCGCAGTCCGATCGGACGCGCGTTGCGGCGCCGGCGATTTCGCCGTCGCGCCGTTCATCGAAGCCGCGGCCAACAGCGCCGCCAGCGCCAACCCTGTTCGGATGCGAGATACGTTCATCGGCCTATGATAACCCTCGGCCGACGATAGGCCGAACGGGTATGGAGCCCTCAAGGAGCTGACGATGAACCAGCCGTTGCGCCCGCATTTCCCTTCGCTCGCGTTCGCCGCGCTCGCCGCCGGCCTGTTGGCCGCCTGCGGCGGCGCTCCGTCCGGCGACCGCCCCGCCGCCGCGTCCGAACCGTACGCCGCCGCCAAGCCGGCCAAGCCCGACCACGCCCGCGACGGCGCGCTGCGCCTGACCGTCTACAGCGGCGACTACGAAGCCTTGGCCAACGTCCGCGCGCCCGCCGCCGGCATGCCCGGCTATGCGCTGGTCGAGCGGCCGCTGCGCGAATCGCTCAAGCGCGGCGCCAACGCCCTGCAGGAAGCGCCGCTGCCGCCGTCGATCGACGTCGAAGCGGCGACGCTGACGCCGCGCACGCCGGGCGTGGGCGTGATCGCGCAACGCTACGTCGCCGCGGTGTCCGGCGCGCAGAACATCATGAGCGGCGCGATCGGACGCAAGGTCGCGGTCGAACACACCTCCGGCGGCGCCAAGCAGACCGACAACGGCGTGCTGCTCGCCGCCGGCGACGGCCTGACCCTCGCGCTCGACGACGGCCGGGTCAAGGTCATCCGCAACTACGACAGCTTCAGCCTGATCGACAACGAAGGCGCGCTGCCGCGCCAGTCGTCGCTGCAGTGGACGGTCGAGGCCGCGCAGGCCGGCGACGCCGAATTCGCGCTGAGCTACCCGATGGGCGGCCTGGCCTGGCGCGCCGAATACCAGGCCACGATCGCGCCCGGCGACGGCTGCACGCTCGCGCTCGACGGCGCGGCGCTGGTCGCCAACCGCTCCGGCCGCGGCTTCGAAAACGCGCGCCTGAGCCTGGTCGCGGGCGAGCCGAACCGGCAACGCGACTACGGCCCCGCGCCGCCGCTGCCGCCCGCGCCGATGGAAGCCTACGCCGCCGATGCCGTCGCCGCGCCGGCGCCGCCGATGCCGGTCGAACGCAGCGCCGGCGAGCAGCACGCTTACGACCTGCCGCAGCCGGTCAACCTGCGCAACGGCGGCAGCGAACGCATCGCCCTGTTTCCGCGCAACGGCGCGGTCAAGTGCGAGCGCATCTACGCGGTCGAAACCGGCGGCGTGAACTGGCAGACCGGCACGCCGCTGGTGCTGCGCGACCTGCAAAGCGAAACCGGCGAGGTGCCGGTGCTGAACAAGGTCGAGTTCGTCAACGACCGCGCCGCGGGCCTGGGCCTGCCGCTGCCGGCCGGGCGCATCCGGGTCTTCCTCGGCGGCGATTTCCTCGGCGAATCCTCGCTCCGGCACTTGCCGGCCGGCGCCGACATCAAGCTCGAACTCGGCAAGGTCTTCGACCTGACCGCCAAACGCGAGCCCACCGATTTCCGTCTCGACCGTACCGGACGCACGATGACCGAATCGTTCGCGATCACCCTCAAGAACGCCAAGAAGACGCCGGCCACGGTCCGCGTCAGCGAACCCTTGCCGCGCTGGACCGATTGGGAGATCGTGGCGTCCAGCCTGCCGGCGAAGAAGAAGGATGCGCGCCGCGTCGAGTTCGAAGCGGCGGTGCCGGCCGAAGGCGAAACCCAGCTCACCTACACCGTGCGCTACCGCTGGCCCCAGGACGTCAAACCATGAATTGCGTAGAGACCCAGACCCACGGCGACATCGTCGAAATCAAGCTGGCGCGCGCGCCGGTCAACGCGCTGAACCCGGCGCTGTGCAACGCCGCGCGCGAGGCGATCGAACACGCGATCGGCCACGGCGCCCAAGGCATCGTGCTCAGCGGCGGGCCGAAGGTGTTCTCCGCCGGCCTCGACGTGCCCTATCTGCTCTCGCTCGGCGATCAGCGCGATCACCTGCTGCTGGCCTGGCAGTCGTTCTTCGGACTGGCGCGCACATTGGCGTCGGCGCAGGTGCCGGTGGTCGCGGCGATCGCCGGGCACGCACCGGCCGGCGGTTGCGTGCTGACGCTGTGCTGCGACTACCGGGTCATGGCCGCGGGCGATTACCGCATCGGCCTCAACGAAACCCAGGTCGGCCTGGTCGCGCCGGAAGGCATCCAGCGGCTGATGCGGCGCGTGGTCGGCACCTATCGCGCCGAGCGCCTGCTGGTGGCCGGCGCGATGGTCGACGCGGAAACCGCGCTGCGCATCGGTCTGGTCGACGAGCTGGTGGAGATCGATCAGGTCGCCGCGCACGCGCGCGAGTGGCTGCAACAGCTGCTGACCCTGCCGCGCAGCGCGATGCTGCAGACCCGCGCGCTGGCCCGCGCCGATCTGATCGAAGCGCTGCGGCCGGAGCATATCGAGCTCGACCGGTTCGTCGATTCCTGGTATTCGGCCGATACCCAGACGGCATTGAAGGCGTTGGTCGCGAAGCTCGGCAAGTAAGCCGGTCGCGCCGGCGTTCGTAGTGTCGCGGTCGCGGCTCGCGCCGCTCCTACATGGGCTACCTGTAGGAGCGGCGCGAGCCGCGACCGCGTCGTTTCGACTACGACGCAAGCCCCGACACCGGCTTACAACAACCAAACCTCGACCCGCTCGTTGCGATAGCGCGCCAACGGATCGCGCGCCCCCGCCACCGCCAGCGCGCTGCCCATGCCGCGCGCCACCTGCACCTTGATCCCGCGCGACACCAGTTCCTGCGCGACCAGATCGGCGCGGTCGTTGCTCATCATCATCGAGGCCATCGGCGAACCCGCGCTGGTGTCGGCGAAACCGATCACCAGCACGCTGCGGCCGCGGTTCGGCGGCAGGCGCATGAAGCTGCGCAGGCGCTCGAGGTCGCGCACCGCGCGGCTGTCGTAGACGCTGGCGGCGACCGCGCTCTCGCCGGAGCCGGCGAAGTTGAAACGCAGGCTCAGCGGCAGGCGCACCGCATGTTCGACCATCTGCCGGTACTCCGGCGGGCCCAGCGTCAGCGGCCGCGGCCGGCCCGGCACCAGGGTCACCGCGACGTGGCCGGCCTGCGCCACCGCGCGCTGGCCGCCGCGGCCCATCGCGTACAGCGCGAAGCTGCGGCTCAACGCGCCCATCATCTGGCCGCCGTACAGATACAGGCGCCGGCTCAGCGGATAGTCCTCGCTGAGCACGTCGGTGCGGGTCGGCGCGATCGCGCGGCCGCCGTCGGCGATCGCCACCGGGCGGGTGCCGGCGCCGTAGCTCTCGCCGATCGGAATCAGCCCGACCCCGAGCGGATCGGCGGCGACCGCGGCGACCAGCGCGCGCGCGTCGGCGTGGGTCTGCGCTTCGCCGAACGCGCTGCCGCGCATGATCTTGTCGTTCATCAGGTCGCGCACCGCGCCGGCGTTCGCGGCCAGGTGCAGGCGCACTTCGCCGGCGCGGCCGCCGAGTTCGCGCCAGTCGCGCGAACGGCCGGAAAACAGCGCGCGCAGTTGTTCCATATCCAGCCGCGCGATCGGATTGGCGCGGTTGACCACCACCGCCACGCCGTCGAGCGCGACCACGAATTCCTGGTCCTGCGAGGCCAGATCGCCGAGCTGCCAGCCGGCGTCGAGCTCGGCCGCGTTCGGCCGCCGCGACATCATCGCGATCTGCGCGTCGCCTTCGACCAGATCGGCGAAGCCGTGGGCCGAATCGCTGCCGGCGATCTCCACGATCAGCGGCTGGCCGTCGCGGCTGGCGTGGATTTCGGTCAGCGCCGCGCGCGGCTTGCGCACCCGGATGTCGCTGTAGCCGATATCGCGCAACCAGGCCTGCGCCACTGTAGGCACCAGCGCCTGCGCCAAGGTGTTGGAGCCGGCGATGCGCACCCGCTCGGCCTCCTGCGCGGGCGCCGCGGCGGCGAACAGCAGCGAAGCGGACAACAACAACGACGACACCGCGGCACGCAACATGGCGCGCTCCCCCTGTAGAGCGAATTGCGCGCAAGGATGGGAAGCGGATGTGACGCAACGGTTACGCGATGGACGTCACTCAGCAATTGTTATGCAATGCACCGATTCCGCATGGAACGGCGATGGTTTTCGCGTGATCCGGATGAGACGCGGGCGCGGTCGAAGCGTGCCGGCGCATGGCGCTGAAGGCTCTGGATCCCCGCGTTCGCGGGGATGACGGCGTGCGCCGACGCGGTGCAAACCGTCTATGACGCCACCCACCTACCGTCGTTCCCGCGAAAGCGGGAACCCAGGGCTTCACCGCGGCATGACTCTGAAGGCTCTGGATCCCCGCGTTCGCGGGGATGACAACGTGCGCCGACGCGGCGCAAACCGTCTATGACGCCACCCACCTACCGTCGTTCCCGCGAAAGCGGGAACCCAGGGCTTCACCGCGGCATGACTCTGAAGGCTCTGGATCCCCGCGTTCGCGAGGATGACGGCGTGCGCCGACGCGGTGCAAACCGTCTATGACGCCACCCACCTACCGTCGTTCCCGCGAAAGCGGGAACCCAGGGCTTCACCGCAGCATGATTCTGAAGCCTTCGAATCCCCGCGCTCGCAAGGACGACCGCGGGCCCAACGCAGCAAAGCCCCGGCCGGCGCTTACTCCGCCCCGGTCGCCACCGGCCGCTGCGGATCTTCGATCCAGCCGCTCCACGAGCCGGTGTACAAGCCGGCGCCGTCGAAACCGGCATGCGCCATCGCCAGCAGGTGATGGCAGGCGGTCACGCCGGAGCCGCACATCGCCGCGACCTGCTGCGGCTCGCGGCCCTGCAGCAGCGGCGCGAATTCCTGCGCCAGCGCCTGCGGCGACTTGAAGCGGCCGTCGTCCAGGTTCAGCGAGTACGCGCGGTTGCTGGCGCCGGGCACGTGGCCGGCGACCTTGTCCAAGGGTTCGACTTCGCCGCGGAAACGCTCGGCCGCGCGCGCGTCGATCAGCAGGCCGCCGGAGTCGAGCAGCGAACGCACCTGCTGCGCGTCGAGCAGGCGGCGCGCGTCGTAGCCGGCTTCGTACGCGGTCGGCTTAGGTTGCGGCACCTGCGCATCGGTCGGCAGCCCAAGCGCGCTCCAGCGCTGCCAGCCGCCGTCGAGCACGGCCACGCGGCGGTGGCCGAGCACGCGCAGCAGGAACCACAGGCGCGACGCGGCCAGGGCGCCGTCGGCGGCGTCGTAGACCACGACCTGATCGCGCGGGCTCACGCCCCAGCGGCCGAGGGTGGCGACGAAATCGGCCGCGTCCGGCCACGGGTGGCGGCCGCCGCCGGGCTTGCGGTGGTCGGACAGGTCGCGGTCCAGGTCGGCGTAGCGCGCGCCGGGAATATGCGCCTGCCGGTACGCCTGCTCGCTGGCGGCGCGGTCGCTCAGCGAGGTGCGCGTGTCGATCACGACCAGATCGTCGCGGCCCAGCGCCGCGGCCAGATCTTCGGCCGATACCAGGGTGGTCCAGTCGCTCATCGCACGGCCTCCAGGCGTTGTCGCAGGTTGAGCAGCATCGACGCGGTCGCGCCCCAGATGCGCTGGTCGGGCCAGCGGTATTCCAGCACGTGGCGCGCGCGTCCCTTGTATTCCAGGGTGCGGGTGGTGAGGTTGTGCGGATCCAGCAGGAACGCCAGCGGCACTTCGAACACGTCGGCCACTTCGGCCGGATCGGGCGCGGCGACATAGGCCGGATCGATCGTCGCCACCAGCGGCAGCACCCGGAAGCCGGTGATGGTCACCAGCGGGTCGAGGAAGCCCAGCGGCGCGATCAGCGCCGGCGCCACGCCGATCTCCTCGAAGGTTTCGCGCAGCGCCGCGGCGACCGCGTCCTCATCGTCGGGCTCGATCCGCCCGCCGGGAAAGCTGACCTGGCCGCCGTGCTGGCGCAGGCCGTCGGTGCGCCGGGTCAGCAGCACCTGCACGCCGTGCGCCCGCGGCACCAGCCCGACCAGCACCGCCGCCTGCGCGCGCGAAGCGTTGTCCGGCAGCAGGCCGTGCAGGTCGTCGAGATTCCAGCCGTCGTCTTCCGGAGCGGCGTCGAGCGGATGCAGCGCCGCCAGCAGGCGGGTGCGCGCGCGCGAATCGCCGGCGAGGAAGTCCGCGTCGAAGTCGCCCGCCGCCGAAGTCGCCGGCCCGCTCATTTGCGGATCGATTCGCGCTGCGGCAGCACGTGTTCCATCAAGCGCAGGCGCTCGTCGTCGTTCATCTGCGACCAGCGCGCGATCTCGGCGGTGGTGCGCAGGCAGCCCTGGCACAGGCCGTCGTCGCCGAGCTGGCAGATGCCGATGCACGGGCTCAACACCGCGCGGAAAGTCGTCATATCGTCCACCGGGGCCATGCCGCCATTTTGCCTGGCGGCGCGGCCGGGTAAAGCCTGGCCGCGAAAACGCGCGCGGCGGCATTCGAAAACCGGCGCGGGCCGCGCGCGGCGGCCGCAACGCCCGCGCCACAAACGACTTGCGCCGGACGGGCCGGCGCAAGTGCGTTGCAACGCAAACTCAAGATCGCGGATCGGATCGTCGGTCTTACTTGACGCTGACCAGCTTGATCTCGAACTGCACGGCGACGTTCGGCGGGAACGGAGTGCGCGGGTCGGCGCCGTAGGCCTGGGCGGCCGGCAGCGTCACTTCCCACTTCGAACCGGCCGGCATCTGCAGCAGCACGTCGCGCATCGCGGCCATTTCGATCTCGCTGACCTTGATCGACGGGATGTTGTTGGCCGGACGCGCCTGCGCCGGACGCTCGCCCCACGGGAACGGACCGGCCACTTCCAGGGCCACGGTGCTGGCCTGGGTCGGCTTGGCGCCGGTGCCGGTTTCGATCACGCGGTACTGGGCGCCGTTCGGCAGCGCCTTGACGCCGGCCTTGGCCTTGTTGGCGTTGACGAAGGCGTCGCTCTTGGTCTTGTTCTCGGAAGCGGCCTTGTCCCACTCGGCCTTGGCCTTCTCGGCCTGGCGCTTCTGCATGTTCTGCACGGCGGTGCGCAGCTGGTCGACCGGCACCGAGGGCTGCTTCTTGGCGTAGCCGTCCTGCAGGCCCTTGATGATGGTGTTCACATCGACCTGCTCGCCGCTCTCGGTGGCATTGCGGCCGAGGTCGTAGCCGAGCGCATAGCTAAGCTTGCCCTTCTCGGACGAAGTGTCCTGCGCGACGGCGTTGCCGGCGGTCAGAGCCAGGGCCGCGACGGCGGCAGCAATCAGACGCAACTTCATTCGGTGAAACCTCCGGTAATGGCACGGGGCGACCTGCGCCGCCCCGATCAGCTTTGGGGACACCTTCCAATGCCCCGTATGTAGTGTCACGCGGATCGTAAGGGCCCGAGTGGACGGGTTAGGATACCGGCGGCAGCGCTTAACCGCCACTGACGCCAGCCCGCTCTGACCGCGCTGCGGGCGCGGAGTTCAACGGCGGTCGCATTCCCCCTAAGTCCCTGAATTCTACGGCCATCACATGACCGAATCGCCCTTGCTGATCGCCGATCGCGGCGCCGTGCGCCAGATCACCGTCAACCGCCCCGACAAGCTGAATGCGCTCAATGCGGCCACCCTGGACGCCTTGCTGGCCGCGTTCGAGGCCGCCGCCGCCGATCCGGCGGTGCGCGCCGTGGTCCTCACCGGCGCCGGCCCCAAGGCCTTCGTCGCCGGCGCCGACATTTCCGAAATGAATGCCTTGACCCCGGTCCAGGGCCGCGATTTCTCGCTGCGCGGGCAGAAGCTCATGCGCCGGATCGAGAAAATGCCCAAGCCCGTGGTCGCGATGATCAACGGCTTCGCCCTCGGCGGCGGCCTGGAGCTGGCGATGGGCTGCCACCTGCGCATCGCCGCCGACAGCGCCAAGCTCGGCCAGCCGGAAATCAATCTCGGCCTGATCCCGGGCTTCGGCGGCACCCAGCGCCTGCTGCGCCTGGCCGGGCGCGCGGCGACCCTGGAGCTGTGCCTGCTCGGCGCGCCGGTCGACGCGGCGCGCGCGCAGCAGTTGGGCATCGTCAACCGCGTGGTCGCGGCGGCCGAACTCGAGGCGGAGACCTTCAAGATCGCCGAGCAACTGGCCGCATCCGCGCCGCTGGCGCTGCGCGGCGTGCTCGACTGCATCGCCGTGGGCGGCGAATGCGGCATCGAGGAAGGCCTGGAATACGAAACCGCGCAGTTCGGCCTGATGTTCTCGACCGACGACATGCGCGAAGGCACCGGCGCGTTCCTGGAACGGCGCAAGCCGGCGTTCCGCGGCAGCTGAGCGCGCGATGAGCGCGAGCGCGTCCGAACCCTGCGCCTGCGGCTGCATCGCTGGCGTCGGCGCGCGCGCGCATGCGATCGCGCGTGCGCTCGCCGGCGACGATGTGGATGGCGCGATCGCGCTCGGCCTGCTCGACCCGGCGTTCGCCGAAGACTGCGTCTGCGCCGCGTGCGCGCCCGAGTGCGCGCAGCGCAGCCGCGACGCGCGCCAGGCGCGGCTGCGCGCGCTGGCCGCGCGCGAGCGCTACCGCGAGCGCGAGCGCCGCCTGCAGCGCCGCGCCGAAGAACGCGCGGCGCAGCGCGCGGCGCCGGCGGCCGTCGCGCAGGCGATGCCGGCAGAAACCGCCACCACCGCCGCGCCGCCGCCCCGCCCCGCGCTGCCGAGCGCCGCCGCCGCCGCGTTGGCGCGGGCCAAGGCCAAGGCCGCGCAGCGCGGAAACGACTAATTACGTCCCAACGCATCGGCGTCCGCTCGAGCGGAACCGCAGCGCACGATTTCGTACCGCACGACTCCAGCGACCCCACCGCATGCCCAAGAAGACCGCGCCCGCCGTCCGGCCAACCACGTCCTCCGCCCGCTCCGTCGCGGGCAAGAGCGCGACGAAGAAGGCCGCAGGCAAGAAAGCCGTCGCAAAGACCGCGGCGAAGAAAGCTGCGAGCAAAACCGCGGGCAAGAAAACCGCAGCCAAGGCGCCGGCCAAACCCGTCCGCCCCAGCGGGCGCGTCGACGCAGCGGTGCGCGAACGCCCCGGCGCGCAAATGAAGCCGCCGCAGATCGAAGAAATGTTCGCGCGCTTGCAGGCGCTGGATCCGCACCCGACTACCGAACTGGAATACACCACGCCGTTCGAGCTGCTGGTCGCGGTCGCGCTGTCGGCGCAGGCCACCGACGTCGGCGTCAACAAGGCCACGCGCAAACTGTTTCCGGTCGCCAACACGCCGCGCGCCCTGGTCGAACTCGGCGTCGACGGGCTCAAGCCGTACATCGCCACGATCGGCTTGTTCAACACCAAGGCGCAGAACGTGGTCGCGCTGTCGCAGCAGCTGCTGGACCGGCACGGCGGCGAGGTGCCGCGCGATCGCGCCGCGCTCGAGGCGCTGCCCGGGGTCGGCCGCAAGACCGCCAACGTGGTCCTCAACACCGCGTTCGGCGAACCGACCATCGCGGTCGACACCCACATCTTCCGCGTCTCCAACCGCACCGGCCTGGCGCCCGGCAAGGACGTGCTGGCGGTCGAGCACAAGCTGCTCAAAGTGGTACCCGAGCGCTATCTGCAAGACGCTCACCACTGGCTGATCTTGCACGGACGTTACGTTTGCAAGGCACGCAAACCCGATTGCCCGCATTGCGCCATCCGTGACCTGTGTCGCTTCCCGGACCAGACGCCCGGCGAGCCGGAACCCGTAGCCACCTGATCCACAAGGATATTCCGCCCGCAATCTGACAGTTGTAACGGCGTCATCCCGCGGTCATGCCTGCGAAATAAGTCAGTTCTGTCACATTTACGCAACTTTCACACTCTAGCCTGCGCGCCATCTCTCCACGCCTCAGGGCTAGACCATGAAACTCTCGCGCACCACCCTCGCTGTTGCGTTGCTCGCCGCGCTCGCTGCGCCCGCCGCGCACGCCGAAATCGCTCTGGACGTCATCGGCGACTCGGAAGTCACCTTCGAAGGTCTGGTCCAGGCGGATTACAACGACTTCAACAGCGACGTGCTGAACCTCAACGGCGACCTGCCCGACGGCAAGGACACCGACCAGGAACTGCGCCGCGCCGAGCTGGTGCTCAAGGGCAAGGGCCCGGGCAACTTCGAGTGGGTCGCCGGCTACGACGCCAAGGCCGACAAGTTCCTCGACGTCAACCTGAAGTACAAGATCGGCGGCGACGGCAACCACTTCGTCCAGTTCGGCCAGTTCAAGCAGCCCAACAGCATGGAAGAGCTGTCGTCGACCAAGAACAACGACTTCATCTCCAAGGCGATGGTGACCAACACCTTCGGCATCGCCCGCCGCCTCGGCGCCGCGTACAGCTACGGCACCAACGACTGGAGCGTCACCGCCAGCTACTTCGGCGACGAGCTGACCCGCAACCAGAAGCACGGCAAGGGCTACGGCCTGCGCGGCACCTTCGCCCCGATCAACGAGAAGGGCAACATCCTGCACCTGGGCCTGTCCTACGTGAACCTGGACGCGGTGCTGGAAGGCAACACCGGCGTGCTCGACAACAGCGCGCGCATCCGCACCCGTCCGCAGGCCGACCTGGCCGCCGGCCGTCTGGTCGACAGCGGCACCCTGACCAACGTCGACTCGCAGGCGATCATCGGCGCCGAGGCGATGTACGTGCACGGTCCGTTCAAGGTCCAGGCCGAGTACATGCGCAGCACGCTCGACCGCTACAAGACCGCGACCCTGACCGGCAAGGACTACACCACCGACAGCTGGTACGTCAGCGGCCTGTGGAACATCACCGGCGAAACCTGGGGCTACAAGTCGGGCACCCCGACCACCCCGCTGCCCAACGAACCGGCCAGCGGCATGTGGCAGGTCGGCCTGCGCTACGACAAGATCGATCTCAACGACGGCAGCCTGCGTCCGGGCGCCACCCCGACCGCCGCTCCGATCGTCGACGGCGTGCTCGGCGGCGAGATGAGCGCCTGGACCGTGGGCGTGAACTGGTACTGGCGTTCGAACTTCAAGTTCATGCTGGACTACTCGATCGTCGACAGCTCGCGCTACATCGGCAAGACCAGCGCGACCTACTCGCAGAGCCCGCAGTACAACAACCGCACCTTCAACCGCGTGGTCGACGACAGCCCGAACGTCGTCAGCGCGCGTCTGCAGTTCTACTGGTAATCCGCGTCGCCCGCCGCCCGCGCTTGCACGCCGCGGGCGGCGGTTTTCTCTCTCCCCCTCGATCGGCTTGATCGTAAGGCGCGGCCTCGGCCGCGCCTTTCTTTTTTGCGGCGCGACGCGAATCGGTTGCCTTCCTGTAGGAGCGGCGCGAGCCGCGACTGCGACAACGCGGCTACGACGAAGGTTGCGGCGTAGTTGTGTTGTCGCGGTCGCGGCTCGCGCCGCTCCTACAGGGGGCACCGTACGAACGAAAACGGGCGATGGCTTCGCGCCACCGCCCGTTCGATACGCCGGATCGCGACGATCAGAACATCTTGCCCGGCGAGTAGTGCTTCGCTCCGGCCGGCACGCCGTCGACGTAGTCCTGGGTGTAGCTGCGATACGCCGGTTCGCCCTGCACCGTGCCCTGCTGCTCGGTGCCGTGGTAAGGACCGGTCAGCGGCTCGCCCTTGGCGTCGGTGCGGATCGACAGGCCGTCGGGGGTGACGATCTCGCTGTTGGCCGGGTAGCCGTTCGGCGCGACCTGCGCCTGATACGGTTCGCCGACCGGCACGCCGTCGCGCTGGTTCTGGAAGGTCGCGTAGCCGTTGGCGTCGGGCGCGCTGGTCTGGGTCGGGCCGTTTTCGCTGAAGGGCCGCACGAACACCACTTCGCCCGGATAGATCAGGTCGGCGTCGCGGGTGCCGGGGTTGGCGGCCGGATCCAGCGACCACTGCGGGTTGTCCTTCAGCAGTTGCTCGACCGTGGTGTTGTTGCGTTCGGCGATCGCGCTGAGGTTGTCGCCGGGTTCGACCACCAGCGCACGGGTGCCGTCGGGCGCCTTGACCTGCCCGGCTTCGACCTCGGCCTTGGTGTTGACCAGGGCCGCGTTGAGTTGCGCGGCCGAGGGACCGGAATAGTCGGGACCGTTCAATGCCATGTTCGTCTCCATGCGGGGGATGGGCCTGGTTGCCCGCGCCCACCTTGAACGCGGAATGTCACCGCGTCAGCTAGGAGCGCCCCTAGCTGCGCGCCATTCGGTCGCGCGCCGCGCCGATTGGCTCCCTCGCGGCCGCGCCGCCGGCCTGTTCAGGCCAGACCTGAGCCGTCGATGCCGGTTCCTGCCGCGCTGACACGGAAATGTCACCAAACCGTTATGAAATAGCGCGCAGGGCGGAACGTGTCCGCACTCACACTCCAGGGAAACCCATGCACAAGCTCCTCAAGCTCCGTTTCGCCGCGCTCGCGCTGACCACCGCTTTTGCGCTCAACGCTCAGGCGGCCGACGTGACCGGCGCCGGCGCGTCGTTCGTCTACCCGGTGATGTCGAAGTGGTCGGCCGATTACGCCAAGGCGACCAACAAGAAGGTCAACTACCAGTCGATCGGCTCGGGCGGCGGCATCGCCCAGATCAAGGCGGCGACCGTGGACTTCGGCTCGTCCGACGCCCCGCTGAAGCCCGAGGAGCTGGCCAAGTTCGGCCTCGCCCAGTTCCCGTCGGTGATCGGCGGCGTGGTGCCGGTCATCAACGTGCCGGGCGTGGCCTCGGGCGCGATGAAGCTCGACGGCGCGACCCTGGCCAACATCTTCCTCGGCAAGATCACCATGTGGAACGATCCGGCCATCGTCGCCCTCAACGGCGGCGTCAAGCTGCCGGAGAAGAAGATCACCGTCGTGCACCGCTCGGACGGTTCGGGCACCACCTTCAACTTCGTCAACTACCTGTCCAAGGTCAGCCCGGAGTGGAAGACCTCGGTCGGCGAAGGCACTGCGGTGAAGTGGCCGACCGGCATCGGCGGCAAGGGCAACGAAGGCGTGGCCGCGTACGTCAAGCAGATCCAGGGCGGCATCGGCTACGTCGAGCTGTCCTACGCGCTGCAGAACAAGATGGCCTATTCGCGCCTGAAGAACGCCGACGGCAAGTTCGTGCTGCCGACCGACGAGACCTTCTCGGCCGCCGCCGCCAGCGCCGACTGGGCCAACTCGAAGGACTTCTACCTGGTCATGACCAACGCGCCGGGCGAGAACTCCTGGCCGATCACCGCGACCAACTTCATCCTGATGTACAAGCAGCCCAAGAACGCCGAAGGCGCCAAGAACGCCAAGGAATTCTTCAAGTGGGTCTACGCCAACGGCGACCAGCAGGCCAAGACGCTAGACTACGTGCCGCTGCCCGACGCCCTGGTCAAGCAGATCGAGACCTACTGGCAGAGCAACATGAGCTACTGATCGGCCCGGCGGCGGCCGGACCGGGGGGTTCTCGCCGCTGCACCGGAAAGATCGCGCAACGGGCCTTCGGGCCCGTTGTTTTTTTGGAGGCCCCGCGCGGGATGCCCGCAAGGCCCTCCCACGAGGACCGGGACCTCGGTTCGGGTGCCGATCCATGCCGCCCCGACCCTCGCCTGGATCGCTTTGTTACCGCCGATTCGCACCAAAACCCTGCAAAAACGCGACTCCCGACACCCCTGACCGGCTTTCACTACAGATTCGTGACGAATCCATGTCATAGCGGTGTAACAAAAAGATCATCAAATGGCGCCACCCAGCCGGCGCCCAGCCGGCCTCCCCTGATGGAGCTCCGCATGAAATCGTCGGCCCGCATCGCCGTCCTGTCCTTCGCCATCGCGCTCAGCGTCGCCGCCTGCGGCGGCAACCAGCAGCAGACCCCGGCCGCCAACGGCGACGCCAAGACCGACGCGGCCGCCCCGGCCGGCGACAAGGTCGCCGCCCAGATCACCGGCGCCGGCGCCACCTTCATCTTCCCGCTGCTGTCGAAGTGGTCGGACGACTACAACAAGGCCACCGGCGCCAAGGTCAACTACCAGTCGATCGGCTCCGGCGGCGGCATCGCCCAGATCAAGGCCGGCACGGTCGATTTCGGCTCCTCCGACAAGCCGCTGCCGAGCGACGAGCTCGCCGCCGCGGGCCTGGGCCAGTTCCCCTCGGCGATCGGCGGCGTGGTGCCGGTGGTCAACGTCGAAGGCATCGACCCCGGCAAGCTGCGCCTGACCGGCCCGCTGCTGGCCGACATCTTCATGGGCAAGGTGGCCAAGTGGAACGACCCGGCGATCGCCGCGGCGAACCCGGGCACGACCCTGCCGGACCTCAAGATCAACGTCGTGCACCGCTCCGACGGTTCGGGCACCACCTTCAATTTCTCCAACTACCTGTCCAAGGTCAGCCCGGAGTGGAAGACCAAGGTCGGCGAAGGCACTTCGGTGCAGTGGCCGGGCGGCGTCGGCGGCAAGGGCAACGAAGGCGTGGCCTCGTACGTGAAGCAGATCAAGGGCTCGGTCGGCTACGTCGAACTGGCCTACGCGCTGCAGAACAAGATGGCCCACACCCAGTTGCAGAACGCGGCCGGCCAGTTCGTCCAGCCCAGCGCCGAATCGTTCCAGGCCGCGGCCTCGACCGCCGACTGGGCCAGCGCCAAGGATTTCAACCTGGTCATCACCAACGCCGGCGGCGAGAAGTCCTGGCCGATCACCGCGACCAATTTCATCCTGATGTACAAGACGCCGAAGGACGCCAAGCGCAGCGCCGACACCCGCGCGTTCTTCAAGTGGGCCTTCGAGAACGGCCAGGGCCAGGCGCAGGGGCTGGATTACGTGCCGCTGCCGCCGGAGCTGGTGAAGCAGATCGAGGCGTATTGGGGGGCGGAGTTCAAGTGACGCATCGGCCCGCGCCCGCGAAAGCGGGCGCGGCTTTGCCGATGCGTCATTCCCGCGAAAGCGGGAATCCAGAGCCTTCAGCGCCATGCCTCCTACCCGGAACGCCACGTCGCGATAAAGCCCTGGATCCCCGCCTGCGCGGGGATGACGGTAGGTAAGAAACGCAACACCTGACTGTTCATCGGCTTCGGCACCTACCGCTCCGCGCCGAAGAAAACCGCGAGCATCCAACGCATCACCCGACAGCCAGCCTCCTTCCCACGCGTGGCCCCGCCGGATATCTCTCGCAAATGAACGCGACCGCCCTACCCGCCCAAACCGGCCCCTCCGCCCGCGACGTCAAAGACGCGCGCCAGGATCGCCTGTTCCGCTACGCCCTCACCGCCACCGTCGTCTTCGTCCTGATCGCCCTCGCCAGCGCCGCGCTGTCGATGCTGTGGGGCGGCCGCCACGTGCTCGAAGAAGAAGGCATCGACTTCTTCATCACCGCGCAGTGGAACCCGGTCGAGAACCACTACGGCGCGCTGGTGCCGATCTACGGCACCATCGTCACCGCGCTGATCGCGATGGTCATCGCCGTGCCGGTCAGCTTCGGCATCGCCTTCTTCCTGACCGAGGTCGCGCCGCGCTGGGCGCGCGGTCCGATCGGCACCGCGATCGAGCTGCTCGCCGGCATCCCGTCGATCATCTACGGCATGTGGGGCCTGTTCGTGCTGGTGCCGGTGATGACCGAATACGTCACGCCCTGGCTCAACGACCACGTCGGCACCTGGCCGCTGATCGGCCCGCTGTTCCAGGGCCCGCCGCTCGGCATCGGCATGCTGACCGCCGGCATCGTGCTGGCGATCATGGTCATCCCGTTCATCTCCTCGGTGATGCGCGAAGTGTTCCTGACCGTGCCGACCCGGCTCAAGGAATCGGCCTACGCGCTGGGTTCGACCAAGTGGGAAGTCAGCTGGGACATCGTCCTGCCCTACACCCGCTCGGCGGTCATCGGCGGCGTGTTCCTCGGCCTGGGCCGCGCGCTCGGCGAGACCATGGCGGTGGCGTTCGTGATCGGCAACTCGGTCAACTTCTCCGCCTCGCTGCTGGAACCGGGCACCACCATCGCCGCGCTGATCGCCAACGACTTCGGCGAAGCCACCGAGACCTACCGCTCGGCGCTGCTGCTGCTCGGCTTCGTGCTGTTCATCGTGACCTTCGTGGTGTTGGCCGCGGCGCGGCTGATGCTGATGCAACTCGCGCGCAAGGAGGGCAAGTGATGAGCGCCGTCGCCCGCAAGCACGACGCGGCCGAAGCCGCGCGCCACCGCACCGCCGATTCGCTGTACCGCCGCCGCCGCGTGGTCAACGCGGTGTCGGTGGTGCTGGCCTGCGGCGCCGCGCTGTTCGGCCTGTTCTTCCTCGGCTGGATCCTCTACACCCTGATCGCCAAGGGCATCGGCGGCATCAACCTGGCGCTGTTCACCCAGAACACGCCGCCGCCGATGCAGGAAGGCGGCCTGATGAACGCGTTCTTCGGCAGCGCGGTGATGTGCCTGATCGCGATCGTCATCGGCACCCCGCTCGGCATCGCCGCCGGCACCTGGCTGGCCGAGTACGGCGCCGGGCGCAAGATGGGCACGGTGGTGCGCTTCGTCAACGACATCCTGTTGTCGGCGCCGTCGATCGTGCTCGGCCTGTTCGTCTACACCCTGGTGGTGATGCAGACCGGCGGCAACTTCTCCGCGCTGGCCGGCGCGATCGCCCTGGCCTTCATCGTGCTGCCGGTGGTGGTGCGCACCACCGACGAAATGCTGCGTCTGGTGCCGCCGCAGATGCGCGAAGCGGCGCTGTCGCTCGGCGTGCCGCAGTGGAAGGTCATCATGCAGGTGCTCTACCGCAGCGCCTCGGCCGGCATCGTCACCGGCGTGCTGCTGGCGCTGGCGCGCATCAGCGGCGAAACCGCGCCGCTGCTGTTCACCGCGTTCGGCAACCAGTACTGGAGCCACAACGTACTGCAGCCGATGGCGAGCGTGCCGGTGGTGATGAACCAGTTCGCCGGCAGCCCCTACGAAACCTGGCAGACCCTGGCCTGGGCCGGCGCGCTGGTGCTGACCTTCTTCGTCCTCGTCGTAAGCCTGCTCGCGCGCGCGCTGGTGCTGCGCAATCGGATCCCCAATGACTGACCTGTCCACCACTCCCGCCGCTGTCCGGAACCCAGTTATGAACGATGCCCGCCTGTCCGTCGCCACGCCCAGCCGCGAAGCGGTCGGCGCCAATCCGGTCAAGCTGGCCGCGCGCGACCTGAACTTCTATTACGACAAGTTCCACGCGCTCAAGTCGATCAATCTGGAAATCCCGGAAAAGCAGGTCACCGCGCTGATCGGCCCGTCGGGCTGCGGCAAGTCGACCCTGCTGCGCATCTTCAACCGCATCTACGCGCTGTACCCGAAACTGGAAGCGCGCGGCCAGGTGCTGCTGGACGGGGACAACATCCTCGACCCGAAGTACCCGATGAACCGCCTGCGCAGCAAGGTCGGCATGGTGTTCCAGAAGCCGGTGCCGTTCCCGATGACCATCTTCGAGAACGTGGCCTACGGCATCCGCCACCACGAGAAGCTGTCGAAGTCGGAAATGAACGACCGGGTCGAGCACGCGCTGCGCCAGGGCGCGCTGTGGGACGAGGTCAAGGACAAGCTCGGCCAGAGCGCGCTGGGCCTGTCCGGCGGCCAGCAGCAGCGCCTGTGCATCGCCCGCGCGGTCGCGCTGCGCCCGTCGGTGCTGCTGCTCGACGAGCCGACCTCGGCGCTGGACCCGATCTCGACCAGCCGCATCGAGCAACTGGTCGAGGAGCTCAAGAAGGACTACACGATCGCGATCGTGACCCACAACATGCAGCAGGCCGCGCGCGTGTCCGACTTCACCGCCTTCATGTACCTGGGCGACCTGATCGAACACGGCCCGACCGAACAGATCTTCTCCAAGCCGACCAAGCAGCAGACCGAGGACTACATCACCGGTCGGTTCGGCTGATTCATCCCTACGAGCCCCTCTCCCGCCCGCGGGAGAGGGGTTGGGGTGAGGGCGACGCCGACGCGCGCCCTCATCCGCCCTGCGGGCACCTTCTCCCGCCAGCGCGAGAAGGAAAAACGCGATCAGGACACCACTCATGAGCAACCAGATGCACGACCACATCGTCAAAAGCTACGACGACGAGCAGCGCCGCCTGCTCGACGAAACCCTGCGCATGGGCGAGATCGCCGCCGCGCAGCTGGAATCCGCGCTCGACGTGGTCCAGCGCCGCGACGACAAGGCCGCCGAGCGCATCATCGCCAACGACGAAGCGATCGACGCGCTCGAGCAGGAAATCAGCCACGACGTGATGAAGCTGGCGCTGCGCGGGCCGATGGCGCGCGATCTGCGCGAGATCCTCGCCGCGATCCGCATCGCCTCGGACATCGAACGCGTCGGCGACTACGCCGCCAACGTGGCCAAGCGCTCGACCGCGCTGAACCTGTCGCCGCCGCTGCCGCACGTGGCCGGCCTGCACGCGCTGGGCACCCTCGCGGTCAAGCAGCTGCGCGACGTGCTGGTGGCCTACCGCGACAACGACATCGAGCTGGCGCAGCGGGTGCGCGACCGCGACGCCGAGGTCGACACCGCCTACACCGGCCTGTTCCGCGAACTGCTGACCTACATGATGGAAGACGCGCGCAGCATCACCGCCTGCACCCATCTGCTGTTCATGGCCAAGAACATCGAGCGGGTCGGCGACCACGCCACCAACATCGCCGAGAACGTGTGGTTCCTGGTCAAGGGCGACGAACCGTTGCCGCCGCGCGACAAGCGCGACACCACCAACACCACCGCTTCGGTCTGAAGCCCGGGCGCCGCGCGCGCCCGCACCGGTCCACGCCACGGCCCGCCGCGTTCCGGCGGGCCGTTTGCGTTCAGGCGCCGGCGACGGGGCCGCGCTGCACCGCAACACAGCGCCGCCGACCGCCGCGCCGCCCGTCGGCGGCGCTTACCGGCCGCGGCGTCTCGGCCTGGCCTGCAACCGGTTACAGGCGCCGCCGCGCTGAACGCCTTGTGAACCTTGCCGCCATAGCAAGCCCCCGCCGCGAACCCTCGCGCCCCCCGCCCCTCTCTTGATCCATGCCCGC
Organism: Lysobacter enzymogenes; assembly: GCF_017355525.1. NCBI lineage: Bacteria > Pseudomonadati > Pseudomonadota > Gammaproteobacteria > Lysobacterales > Lysobacteraceae > Lysobacter > Lysobacter enzymogenes. The sequence continues at coordinate 1,810,091 of NZ_CP067395.1, forward strand.
ACCCCTTGCCGGGTGTATTTTCACGAATCTGGAGAGGACCACCGCGAGATGACGCCGTCACTGGCCAATGGCGATCTGGCCGCCGCCCGCGCGGGCGACACGGCTGCCCTGGAACGGGTGCTGCGGCACTCGCGCCAGGACCTGCGCCGCTACGCCGAATTCCACTGCGTCATCAACGACATCGAGGACGCGGTGCAGGAAAGCCTGATCGCGGTCTCGCGCAAGCTGCGCGACCTGCGCGTGCTCGAGTGCTTCGTCTCCTGGTCGTTCCGCATCGTCAAGCGCGAGTGCAACCGGCTCAAGCGCGGCCGCCGGATGCTCAGCGGCCAGCCGATCACCGACGAGATCGCGCCGGTCGTCACGCCTGAACCGGCCGAATGGCGCCACGATGTCGCCGCCGCGCTGGAATCGCTGCCCGCGCACTATCGCCAGATCATCCTGCTGCGCGATCTTGAAGGCCTGACCGTGGCCGAGATCGGCGAGGAGCTCGGCATGACCCGGGAAGCGGTCAAGTCGCGCCTGCACCGCGCCCGCGTGCTGGCGCGCGAGTATCTGTCGCCATGACTGCATCCGCCGCGCCGCGGGCGCCGTATTCCAGGCTTGTGTGTCCCGCAACCCGCCGCCGGCGAGCGCAACCGCCCAGGCCGTTACCTATGTCACCCCGCAACGCCCCGCAATCGATCTAAGCTCCGCACCATTCTCGTTTCCCGAACGGGCCCCGCCCGCTCGAACTACACCGGCGGAGCACCTGCCCGTCGCCACCTGGAGAGAACGCATGTCCAAGCACATCAACAAACCCGTCGCCCTCGCCCTCGGCGCCACCCTGCTCGGCGGCCTGGGCCTGTCGGCTTCCGCGTTCGCGATGAACGACCTGTCGCAGGGCTATCTGCTCGGCGCCCAGCAGGCGCAGACCGCCGAGAAGGCCGCCGACGCCAAGGCCGCCGATGCGGCCAAGAAGGCCGAAGGCAGCTGCGGCGCCGACAAGAAGAAGGCCGAAGGCAGCTGCGGCGGCGACAAGAAGAAGGCCGAAGGCAAGTGCGGCGGCGACAAGAAGAAGCACGAAGGCAAGTGCGGCGCCGACAAGAAGAAGGCCGAGGGCAAGTGCGGCGGCGACAAGAAGAAGGCCGAAGGCAAGTGCGGCGAAGGCAAGTGCGGCGGTTCGGTGTAATCGCGGCGAATCGATGAACGGCACGCATTCGCTGACTCCGGATGCCGTCGGTCTCGGCCTGCGGCGGGCCCTGCTGGGCCCGCTGCAGTCCGCGCCGCACGCGCCGGGCGCCGCGCGCGATTTCGATTTCCTCGAACTCGCGCCGGAGAACTGGATCGGCGTCGGCGGCGCCTACGGCGAGCAGTTGCGCGAGCTGTCCGCGCGCTATCCGCTGGTCTGCCACGGCCTGTCGCTGTCGCTCGGCGGCACCGCGCCGCTGGACGAGACCTTCCTCGCCCGCGTGCGCCGTTTCCTCGACGAACACGAGGTGGCCTGCTACAGCGAACACCTGAGCTATTGCAGCGACGACGGCCATCTCTACGACCTGCTGCCGATTCCGTTCACCGAGGAAGCCGTGCACCACGTCGCCGCGCGCATCCGCCGCGCCCAGGACATCGTCGGCCGCCGCATCGCGGTGGAAAACGCGTCCTACTACGCCGCGCCGCACCAGGAAATGAGCGAGATCGAGTTCACCCGCGCGGTGCTGGCCGAAGCCGACTGCGACCTGCTGCTGGACGTCAACAACGTCTACGTCAATTCGATCAACCACCGCTACGACGCGCTGGAATTCATCCGCGCGATGCCGCACGAGCGCATCGCCTATCTGCACGTCGCCGGCCATTACGACGAAGCCGACGACCTCAAGGTCGACACCCACGGCGCGCCGGTCAAGCGCGAGGTCTGGGACCTGCTCGGCGACGCCTACCGCCTGTTCGGGCCGCGCCCGACCCTGCTGGAACGCGACTTCAACTTTCCGCCGTACGCAGAACTGGTCGAAGAACTCGGCCTGGTGCGGCGGATCCTGCGCGAATCGGCGGCGCCGGCCGCGCGCGAGCCCTCGCGCCAGGCGCGCGCCTGAGCCCATGAGCGACGCCGTCTCGCGCCTGCGCGCGCAACAGTTCGAACTGACCCAGCACTTGCGCGATCCAGCCGCGAGCCCGGCCCCGGCCGGCATCGAAGACCGCCGCCTCGGCGTCTACCGCGACCTGCTGTTCAACAACATCCTGAGCCTGTTGTCGGGCAACTTCCCGGTGATCGAACGCGTCCTCGGCGAAGAACGCTGGCCGCGGTTGGTGCGCGATTTCTTTCGCGACCACCGCAGCCACACGCCGCTGTTCCCCGAGATCGCGCGCGAGTTCCAGCGCTACCTGCAAGGCCTGGACGCGCTCGATCCGCCGTTCCTGCTGGAGCTGGCGCACTACGAATGGGTCGAGCTGGCCCTGCAGTTCAGCGAGGCGGCCGCGCCGCGCGACGACGGCAGCCTCGCCGACGCCGACCTGCTCGATCGCCCGCCGCAGCTGTCGCCGCTGGCCTGGCCGCTGGCCTACGCCTGGCCGGTGCACCGGATCGGCCCCGAGTTCCAGCCGACGCAGCCGCCCGCGGCGCCGACCCTGCTGCTGTTGCGGCGCGAAGCCGACGGCGAGGTGCTTTTCTCCGAACTGAGCCCGTTGGCGTTCCGCCTGCTGCAACGGCTGGAGGAAGCGCCGCAGCTCAGCGGCCGCGAGCAGTTGCGCGCGCTGGCGGCCGAAGCCGGCAGCGACGACGCGGCCGCGTTCGTGGACATGGGCGCCGGCCTGCTGCGGCAGATGCGCGCGAACGGCGTCGTCTACTTCTGACCGAAGCCCCCTGTAGGAGCGGCGCAAGCCGCGACCGCGACAACGCAACTGCGGCGCCGGTTTCGGCGTAGCTGCATTGTCGCAGTCGCGGCTCGCGCCGCTCCTACAGGGGGCAACCGCGTCTCCGGCGACCGGCGAGCCTCGATTTGCTAGGCTTCCCGCCATGATCGACCCCGGCCCCACCCCCAACGCCGCCCCCGCCGCGCCCATCCCCGCCACCCTCGCCACCCGCTTCCGCGGCTACCTGCCGGTGGTCGTGGACGTGGAAACCGGCGGCTTCGACTGGAACAAGCACGCGCTGCTCGAAATCGCCGTGCAGCCGATCGAACTCGACGCCGACGGCCTGCTGGTGCCCGGCGAGATCGCCAGCGCGCACGTGGTGCCCGCCGCCGGCACCCTGATCGACCCCAAGTCGCTGGAAGTCACCGGCATCGACATCGACCACCCGTTCCGCGACGCCAAGCCCGAGCGGCAGGCGCTGGAAGCGGTGTTCGCGCCGGTGCGCGAAGCGGTCAAGCGCCACGGCTGCCAACGCGCGATCCTGGTCGGCCACAACGCCCACTTCGACCTCAACTTCCTCAACGCCGCGGTCGCCCGCAGCGGCCACAAGCGCAACCCGTTCCACCCTTTCAGCGTGTTCGACACCGTGACCCTGGCCGGCGTCGCCTACGGCCAGACCGTGCTGGCGCGCGCGGTGCAGGCCGCGGGTTTCGTCTGGAACGGCGAGGAAGCGCATTCGGCGGTGTACGACACCGAGCGCACGGCGGAGCTGTTCTGCAAGATCGTCAACGCCTGGCCGGCGCGCGGCGCTTGATCCGCCGGGCTGCAGGGACGCAGTCGTGATCGAGGCTTCGACTTCTCTCCCCTATTTCTGGGCGCCGGGCGCGGGTCCGGACCCGCGCGCGTTGCAGCGCTTGCGCGCGCTGACCCGATTGCCGAAGCAGGCGGTGGGCGAAGCCTGGTTCATGGGCGAGCATCGCGGCCGCTTCTTCTCGCTGATGCACGACGATCCGCGGCAATGGCCCGAGATGGACTTGCGCACGGCATTGTTCGAAATCTCTTCCGGCATTTCCTGTTTCGGCCCGCGGCGCGAATGGCAGTTGTGGTGCGCGTTCCTGCTGCCGCGGTCGCTGGAGCTGCTCGATCCGGCGCTCGATGCCTATTCCGCGCGGCATCTGCATCCGGCCTTGGTCACCGCGACGCTGATGAATCTGGCCCAGCCGGCGTTCCCGCGGCTGCCGCCGCAAGTGCCGCGCGATCTGCTCGACACGCTCGGCCGCGCGATGTTCGCCTCGTCGCTCTGGCACGCAGGCCGCATGCGCGAGGAGGCGTGGTGCCGGCCGTTCCGCGTCGGCACGATCGACGGCGACACGATCGAACCCGATCAGACCTTCGCCGCGTCCTGCGCGCTGGCGCTGAAGCTGCTGGAGCCGGCGCAGTTGCAAGGCTGGCTGGCCTCGGCGCTGGCGATCGACGATCCGCATTGGCGCGCGGCCTGGGTGGTGTGTCTGCATGCGGCCGCGCCGATGATCCTGGAGGGGGCGTATCCGGACGAACTGGATCCGGACGAGTTGGGCGAATGGAATCCCCACAGCGCACGCGAATCGAGTCTGGCGGTTTGGGAAAACAGCCATACGATCAAGCGCGAGGCCTGCGTGCGCGTGCCCGGCCAGGACACGCCGTCCTTCATCGACCCGGACAATCGCCACGCCTTCGTCGCAGCCCTGCGCAGCCTGCTCGGCCGCGGCCGGCTGGAACAGTGGGCGCACGCCCTGTCCGCCTCGGAAGCTTATCCCGGGCAATTGGACTGCGCCCGCCGGCAATACGCCGTCGCCGCGCGCGGCGCGCTGGAGCGCTACCGGCTGGAATGACAGCTCCGCAGGAATGTTGCGCCCACGCAACATCCCCGCCCTGGCCGCCCGCCACGGGCGCCCCCGTTCGATGGAATGCGCGGCCCCCGCTGCGCGCGGCGCCATCGCCGCGATCCACGGATGGGAGGACAGGATGTTCGCTTTCGACGACGAACAGTTTCTCGACGGCTACCGCAAACGCTTCGGCCCGCTGCGCGACGATCTCGCCCAGGCGCTGCGTTTTCTGATCGGCCGGATCGAGCAGGACGCCAGCTTCAGCGCCAATCCGGTGCACCGCTACCAGATCGCGTATTGCCTGGCGACGTTCAAGTGGGAAACCGCGCACACGCTGCGGCCGATCGACGAGTTCGGCAGCGACGAGCGCTTCGAAAAGCTGTACGGCCCCGACACCCGCATCGGCAAGGCGCTCGGCAACACCAAGCGCGGCGACGGCGCGCGCTTCCACGGCCGCGGCTATGTGCAGCTGACCGGGCGCACCAACTACGACCGCGCCGGCAAGTTCCTCGGCGTGGACCTGCTCAACAAGCCCGACGACGCGAAGAAACCCGAGATCGCCTACGCCATCGCCATGCAGGGCATGAAGCAGGGCTGGTTCACCGGCAAGAAGCTCGACAACTACTTCAAGCCGGGGCAGTTGCCGAACTACGAAGAAGCGCGGCGGATCATCAACGGCCAGGACAAGGCGCAGACCATCGCCGACATCGCCCGGCGCTTCGACGAGTTGCTGGTCAACGCGCTGGAGTGAGGCGCGCGCGTCGGCTCAGCCGGACGCGTCGCGCGGCAGCGCCATGTGGATCAGCGGAAACGGACGGCCCTGCCCGTCCAGCGGCGAGCGGCCGGTGTCGAGGAAGCCGTAGCGCCGGTAGAAGCCGTGCGCCTGCGGGTTGTGCTCGTTGACGTCGACCGTCAGCGCGCCGCGCAGGCCGCGCGCGTGGTCGAGCAGGCGCGTGCCGATGCCCTGGCCGCGGCGCGCGGGCTCCAGAAACAGCATTTCCACCTGCGCGTCGGCCAGGCCGATGAAACCGGCCAGGCCTTCGGCGTCTTCGTAGATCCAGATGTCGACCGCATCGAAGTAAATGTCGCGCACTTGCGGGCGCAGCTCGGCGATGTCGGCTTCGCTGAGGAAGTCGTGGGTGGCGCGCACCGAGCGCTCCCACAGTTCGAGCAGCTGCGGATGGTCGGCGGCTTGGCGTTCGCGGATCGGCATGGCGGTTTCTTCCCTGGAAACGAGCGCGGCGCCGCAGTGCGGCGCCGCGGGTAGCGATGATGCCGGCGCGCGGGCGAAGCCGCCAGCGGCTCAGGCCAGTTTGAGGCCGACCAGTCCGGCGACGATCAGCACGATGCTGGCGATGCGCAGCGCAGTGGCCGGTTCGTTGAACAAGACCATGCCGAGGATGACGGTGCCGACCGCGCCGATGCCGACCCAGATCGCGTAAGCCGTGCCGACCGGCAGCGACTTCATCGCCAGACCGAGCAGGCCGACGCTGATGACCATCGACACGACGGTGCCGACCGACGGCCACAGGCGGGTGAAGCCTTCAGTGTATTTGAGGCCGATGGCCCAGCCGATTTCGAACAGGCCGGCGAAGACGAGAAGAACCCAAGGCATGATGCAGCTCCCATGATCGATGGGGCCGTCCCCGCGTGTAACGCGCGCCGTCGAGAAGCGGATCGGGCTGCGCGGACCCGGGCCGTCCCGGGTCGGTCGCGGCGAATTATATCGGCGCGGTCGGCGCTGGGGCCGTGGCGCGGGTCTCGGGGTCAGCCGGGGGTTACATAGGTCTTTGCGGCTTCACAGCAGCGTGGGATCGCTGTGTCGGAGCGGAACGCGTCGCGACTGAAGTCCCGACGCGTTGCGGCCAAACAGCCGCGCCCCGCTCAGCCGCGCTGACGCACCGCTTCGAACAAGGTCACGCCGGCCGCGACCGACACGTTCAGGCTTTCCACGCCGCCGGCCGCATCGCCGCCGGGCATCGGAATCTTGACCAGTTGGTCGCAGGTCTCGCGGGTCAGCCGGCGCAGGCCGTCGGCTTCGCCGCCGAGCGCCAGCGCGACGTTGCCGCGCAGGTCCAGCGCGTAAAGCGAGGTCTCGGCCTCGCCGGCCAGGCCGTAGATCCACACGCCGAGCTTCTGCAGGTCGCGCAGGGCGCGGGCCAGGTTGGTCACCGGGATCACCGGCACGCTGTCGGCGGCGCCGGCCGAGGTCTTGCGCACGGTGGCGTTGACCTGCACCGCCTTGTCCTTGGGGATGATGACCGCGGTCGCGCCGGCCGCGGCCGCGCTGCGCAGGCAGGCGCCGAGGTTGTGCGGGTCCTGCACGCCGTCGAGGATCAGCACCAGGGCGCGGCCTTCGGCGGCCTCGATCAGGCCTTCGAGTTCGTTCTCGCTCCAGGTCTTGGCCGCGGCGTAGCGCGCGACCACGCCCTGGTGGCGCAAGTTGCCGACCACGCCTTCCAGCGCCTGGCTCGCGACCCGGCGCACGTCGATGTCGGCGCGGCGCGCGGCGGTCTCGATCTCGGTCAGGCGCGGGTTCTTGGCGCCGGCTTCGATCAGCACTTCGCGCACGTTGGCGGCGTCGTGCTCGATCGAGGCGGAGACGGCGTTGATGCCGGCGATCCATTGTTTCTGGCTCATGGGTGGTCCGTGTGGGCTGGGTGGCCCGGTGAGGCGTGGGGCGGGAATTCTACGCCATGGGGCCGCCGAAGCCCCGACCGCCCCTGTAGGAGCGGCGCGAGCCGCGACCAACCGAAGCGATCGATACCACAACTCCCGCCGGAGCCCGAGCAAGCGGGCTACGGCAGCAGTCCGCCGATTGTCTGGGCTTCGGCTACTGCACTGACGTCAATCTTTTCGGTTGGTCGCGGCTCGCGCCGCTCCTACAGGGGGCTACCGGGGCCGCGTCAGTACTTTTGTTTGGTCCGCTTGGCCGGTTGGCCGCGCGGCGGCAGCGGCTTGGCGCCGCGCTCCTCGTCGACCAGCTTGAAGTCGATCTTGCGGTCCTCGACGCTGGCCTTGAGCACGACGATGCGCACCTTGTCGCCGAGCCGGTATTCGCGGCCGGTGCGTTCGCCCGACAAGGTCTTGCGGATCGGGTCGAAGTGGTAATAGTCGTGCGGCAGCTGGGTCACGTGGACCAGTCCGTTGACCTTGGAACCGTCGAGTTCGATGAACAGGCCGAAGCTGGTGACGCCGCTGATGACGCCGTCGAACTGGCCGCCGACGTGCTGTTCCATCCATGCCGCACGGTAGCGCTCGTCGACCTCGCGCTCGGCCTCGTCGGCGCGGCGCTCGCGTTCGGAGCATTGCAGCGCCAGCGCCGCCATCTGCCTCGGCGAGTACAGGTACGCCGACGGTTTGGCGCCGCTGAGCGCGTGCTTGATCGCGCGGTGCACCAGCAGGTCGGGATAGCGCCGGATCGGCGAAGTGAAGTGGGCGTAGGCGTGCAGCGCCAGGCCGAAGTGGCCGGTGTTCTCCGGCGAATACACCGCCAGGCTCTGGCTGCGCAGCAGCACCGATTCCAGCAAAGCCGCGTCGGGCCGGTCGCGGATCTTCTTCAGCAGGTGGGTGAAGTCGCGCGGCTCGACCTGGTTCCAGGCCGGCATGCGCAGCTTGAATTCCTTGAGGAACTCCTGCAGGTCGGCGTACTTCTGCTCCGGCGGCCGCTCGTGGTCGCGGTACGGCGCCGGAACCTGCTGCTCCATGAGGTACTTCGCGGCCTCGACGTTCGCCGCGATCATGCATTCCTCGATCAGCTTGTGCGCGTCGTTGCGCTGGAGCATGCCGGCCTGCACGACCTCGCCGTCCTTGCCGATGACGAAACGCACCTCGCTGGATTCGAACTCGATCGCGCCGCGCTGCTGGCGCGCCTTGACCAGCACCTGGAACAGCTGGTGCAGGCGCTGGATGTTCGGCAGCAGCGAACCGATCTGCGCCAGCGCTTCGGCCTTGGCTTCTTCGGGCACGTCGCCGACCGCGTTCCAGACCGTGGTGTAGGTCAGGCGCGCATGCGAATTCATCACCGCTTCGTAGAACTTCGAACCGGTCACCTCGCCGTGGTGATCGATCTGCATGTCGCAGACGAAACACAGGCGGTCGACCTTCGGGTTCAGCGAACAAATGCCGTTGGACAGCGTCTCCGGCAGCATCGGCACGACGAAGCCGGGGAAGTAGACCGAGGTCGCGCGCTTCTGCGCTTCGTCGTCCAGCGGCGTGCCGGGACGGACGTAATGCGAGACGTCGGCGATCGCGACGACGAGGCGGAAGCCTTTGCGGTTGCTCTCGCAATAGACCGCGTCGTCGAAGTCCTTGGCGTCTTCGCCGTCGATGGTCACCAGCGGCATCGCGCGCAGGTCGACGCGCTGCGCGGCGACCGCTGCGGGCACCGTCAGCGGCACCGCCGAGGCTTCGTCGAGCACCTCTTGCGGGAACACATCGGGAATTTCGTGGCCGTGGATCGCGGCCTGCACCGCCAGCGACGCGGTGAGCTTTTCGCCGAGCACCGCCAGCACCCGGCCGATCGGCGGGCGGTGGTGGTCCGGCGCCTGCACCAGCTCGCAGACCACCAACTGGCCGTTCTGCGCGTCCATGCGCGCGTCCGGCGGAATCTGCACGTTGCGCTGGATGCGGCGGTCGTCGGGCACCACGTAGCTGATGCCCTGCTCGAGGGTGAAGCGGCCGATCAAACGGTTGAGCCGGCGTTCGAGCACTTCCACGATCGCGCCTTCGCGGCGGCCGCGGCGGTCGACGCCGGTGACGCTGGCGAGCACGCGGTCGCCGTGCATGGCCTTGCGCATTTCGAACGGCGGCAGGAACAGGTCGTCGCCGCCGCCGGATTCCGGGCGCAGGAAGCCGAAGCCGTCGGGATTGGCGATGACCACGCCCGGGATCAGGTCCATCTGCGCGGCCGGGGCGAATTCGCCCTTGCGGTTCAGCAGCAGTTGGCCGTCGCGCAGCATCGCCGCCAGGCGCTTGCCGAGCGCGTCGGCGCGGTCGGGGTCGGTCAGTTCCAGGCGATGGCCGAGTTCCTCGGCGCGCATCGGGCCGTCGGCGCCGCTGAGGGTCTGCAGGATCAGCTCGCGGCTGGCGATGGGCTGGGCGTAGCGGGCGGCTTCGCGCTCGGCGTGCGGGTCCTGGTAGGCCGCCGCAACCGCCGCTGCGGCGGCCGCGGACGGCTTGCCGGGGGCGCCGGGCGATCCGGAGCGGGGAGCAGCGCCGGCCGGCGCGGGCTTGGCCTTGCCGCGCGGGCCCTTGGCCGGGCCGTGCTGGAGGTTGTCGGGCAGCCAGGCCGGGCGCGGCGCCGGGGCCTTGCGGCCGCCTTTCTTGCCGGCCGGGGCGGCGGTGGAGGCGGAGGAGCCGGTGTTTCCGGTCTTGTTGTTCTTAGTCGTTTTTTTGGTCATGACCGTTATGGTCTCACATCGCCATGAAAGCGGCGTCTGGACGGCACGGCGCGGCCGCTCGCGGTGCGCAGGGGCGCTGGCCGCCGCTCGCGGCGCGCATGCGGCAACCGCCGCCGGCGCGATCGGCATCCACCGAACCGGCCGCGCCGACCCGCGCGACGCAAGCCCGCATCGCGCGAACGCACTCTCGCGATGCGCGGCCGCGAACTGCGACGCGGCGCATCCGCGCGCGCCGATCGGCGCTTCGCGCGCATCGCGTACCGATCCGCGCATTTGTGATCGCATCCGCGCTTGCCCGCGACGGTTTCGCATGCAACGGCTTGTACTTGCGGCTCTTCCGAGAAGCCCGCCCGACCGCACAAAACGCCCGCCGTGCGCGGCTTAGGTTGCAGTCGTCCGCATCGACGCGGGCGCCGCGGCGCGATGCCGCCTCCCATTGCCACTCCGACAAGGAAACGCACGATGATCCGCAAGAATGCGCTGTGCCTGGCGCTCGTCGCCGGGCTGTCCGCTGTTTGCTCTGTTGCTTCCGCCAAATCGCCGGTCGCCGAAATGGATTCGGCGCCGGTCGTCGGCGCGCCCTCGGCCGGCGCCATGGGCGCTGCCGAATTCGCGTCCAGCGCCAAGGCCAGCGTGCCGCGCGTGGTCAGCCTGGGCCAGCCGACCAGCCTGGACGCGTCCGCGCTGAAAGACCGCCGCGTCGCCCAGGACAAGCACGGCCAGCCGCTGGAAATTGGCTTCGCCCGCAACATCGCGCGCAGCGCGGTGGACCTGAACACCCTGGCATGGCAGCCGCTCGCCGACGGCGGCCGCGCCGCGCGCTTCGAAGTGTCCTCGTCCGGCGCGGTCGCGCTGCGCGCGGGCCTGTCGCTGCGCGGCGCCGGCGCCAAGTCGGCGACGCTGCACTTCGCCGGCAGCGACGGCCGCGTGTTCGCCCAGAGCGGCGCCGACTTCGCCGGCAACGAACTGGGCTGGTCGCCGGTGGTCGAAGGCGACACCCTGACCGTCGAACTGGTGCTGCCCAAGGGCGTCAGCGCCAAGTCGCTGTCGCTGAAGCTGCCGCAGCTTTCGCACCTGGACATCAGCCCGGCCGCGAGCGAGCGCCAGATCCAGGCCAAGATCGGCGAGAGCGATTCGTGCGAGCGCGACATCGTCTGCCGCACCAGCCCGCCGTCGGGCTTCGTCTCCATCGCCAAGTCGGTGGCGCGCATGACCTTCACGACCTCCGGCGGCACCTACCTGTGCACCGGCACCCTGCTCAACAACAACTTCTCGCCGAAGAAGCGGTTGTTCTGGACCGCCGCGCACTGCATCAGCACCCAGACCGTCGCCAACACCCTGCAGACCTACTGGTTCTACGACGCCACCACCTGCAACGGCAGCGTCGTCAATCCGGCCTACACCACGCTGAGCGGCGGCGCGTTCCTGCGCCACGCCAACACCACCCGCGACACTTCGCTGCTGGAACTCAAGACCGCGCCGCCGGCGGGCGCCGTGTACGCCGGCTGGTCGAGCGCGGCGATCGCCGCGACCGGCACCGCCATCGAAGGCATCCACCATCCGGCCGGCGACGTGAAGAAGTACTCGCTGGGTTCGGTGACCGGCCTGTCGACCTCGATCGACGGCAAGTCGCCGCTGTACCGCGTGGTCTGGAACACCGGCGTGACCGAAGGCGGCTCCTCGGGCTCGGGCCTGTTCACCGTGACCAGCAGCGGCGGCTACCAGCTGCGCGGCGGCCTGTACGGCGGGCTGTCGTACTGCAGCGCGCCGCGCGATCCGGATTACTACTCGCGCTTCGCCGATATCTATTCGAGCGTGTCGCAGTATTTCAATCCGTAAGCGTTTGGTTTTCGCAAACGCCGGCTGTCGCCTTGTGCGATGGCCGGCGTTTTGCTTTTGCGCGACGGTGTGGATCGTGAGCGCGGCATCGGGGTGACGGCGCGAACGGGAGAGGACGCAGTCGCGACTCGCGTCGCTCCTGCAGGGGCCAGGGACCGTTCGTCGCAAACCCTTTATCGCGTTATTGCAGGTTAGGTGGATTTGGCCTAGCCTGCCCTCGGCAATCCGAAGGGCTACGCATGCGGCTGGAACACCACGAATTCCGCGATATGGACCTGGTCGGCGGCGATCCCGCGCTGGACCTGGTCAATACCGTGACCGCGCGCGACACCCAGCCGCGCGACTGGCTCGACGACTACCCCGCCCTGCTGCGCTGGGCGCGCAAGGCATCGCTGTTGGCCGACCAAGACGCCGAAGCGCTCGCGGCTCAGGCGCAGGCCGCGCCGGTCAAGGCCGCCGCGGCGTTGGCTCGCTGCAAGCAATTGCGCGAGGCCTTGTGCGCGGCGCTGTATGCGCTGGCCGCCGGCGCGGAGCCGGCGGACGCCGAGCTGGAGACGCTGGATCAGGCGCGTCTGGCCGCGTCGCGCGCGGCGCGGCTGGTGTCGCGCGGCGGACGCCTGCAAACGCAGTGGTCGGTCGAAGGCTCCGGGCTGGACCTGGTCGCGCACACGGTCACCGCCTACGCCATCGAGTTGCTCAGGGACGCGCGCCTCGACCGGCTGCGCGTGTGCGACGGCCGCGATTGCGGCTGGGTGTTCGTCGATACGTCCAAGAGCGGCCGGCGGCGCTGGTGCGACATGGCGACCTGCGGCAACGTCGCCAAGGCCAAGCGCTTCAGCGCGCGCCACAAGCATTGAACCGTCGCGGCGCGCGCGCCGCGACTCGCCGCTTCGACCAGCCGCCACTCGACCAGCCGCGGCTTCGACCCGCCGCAGCTTCGAACGCCCACCGCCGCGAACGACCGCTGCTGCGACCGCCACCGTTGCCGGAGACGCCGATGCTTCGCCTGCTCCAACGCTTGCGCACGCCCATCCCGGCCGAATCACCCGCGCGTTGGCTGCCGACGGCGATGCTCGCGGCCGCGTGCGCCAGCGCCTGCGCGCTGGCATATACGCGCGAACCCGCCACTGCGCCGGCGGAGGCGCAGCGCTGGGCGCCGGCCGGCATCGCCAGCAATCAATACGAATCCTCGCCGACGTTCTCGCCCGACGGCCGCGAGCTCTACTTCATGCGCAGCGACCGCAACTTCGCCCACTGGCGGATCCTGCAGTCGCGCTGCACCGATGCCGGCTGGTCGCCGCCGCAGCCGCCCGCCTTCGCCGCCGCGCGGCCCGGACTCGATGCCGATCCGTTCGTAAGCGCCGACGGCCGGCGCCTGTATTTCGTCTCCGCGCGCCACGATCCCAAAGGCGAGGACCTCGACATCTACTACGTCGAGCGCGGCGCCGACGGCGGCTGGGGCGCGCCGGTGCGGCTGCCGGCGCCGGTCAATTCGCCGGCCTCGGAACTGCTGCCGCGCACGCTGCCGGGCGGCGGCCTGCTGTTCGGTTCGGCGCGCGCGGGCGGGCTCGGCCAGGGCGATGTGTATCGCGCCGAGCCGCAAGCCGACGGCCGTTGGCGGGTGCGCAACCTCGGCGCGCCGGTCAGCAGCGCGGCCAACGAATACGAAGCGGAAATGTCGCGCGACGGGCGCGAGCTGATCGCGGTCGCCGACCGCGGCGTGCGCTCGCATCTGTACCGCTATCGGCTGGAACGCGGCCGCTGGCGCGAGCTCGGCCAGATCGCCGCGCGCGCAGACGTGTTCCAGGTCGGCCCGCTGCTGTCGCCGCGCGGCGACCGGCTGCTGTTCGCGCAGGCCGACGGCGAGCGCTCCGGCGAGTTCTTCGTGATCGACCTCAAGCCCGGCGCAGACCGCAGCTGGCCGCCCGCTTGCCCGACCCGCTGAGCGGCGCCGGCCGCAGTCTATTTAGGCAACCAGACCAGCACGCTGCCGACGATGCCGCCGATGGTCGCGATCCCGCCCAACACCAACGCGACCACCCGCACCGCGATGCCCGCGCCGACCGGCCGCTGCACCACGATCCATGCGCGCTGCTGCGCCTCGGCCGACATGCCTTCCACGCTCAGGCTCAGCTCGCCATCGCACGCGAGCTCGAACCAGCCGGTGGAAATCCGGGTCGAGCCGTCCATGCCGCTGGTCTTGGTGCGGCTGAGCACTTTGCGGTGCACCACGACCGGCGCGCCGCCGGCGTCGTGCAGCGCGTAGCGCACGCCGAGGAAATCGGCGCTGAAGGTGCGCCCCTCCACGCACAGGTCGTAACGGCCGGCGGGAACGCTGAGGCGCTCGCCGCTGCGGGCCGGCACGCGCGCGACGACGGCTTTGTCGATCAGCCGCATCAGCGACGGAACGACGCGTCCCAGCACGATCAGCCCGGCCACGAACGCCAGCGGCAACAACACGTTCCAGACGCTGAAATTCATCGCCCGTCGCCTCCCGGCCGCACGCGGCTCACGCGGAAATGCCCGGCACGTGTTCTTCTTCGTTCTCGGGCCTGGCCTGGCGCGGCTTCGGCGCGATCAGCGGCGTCTGCTGCATGTTGCCGTACAGCAGCGACACGCCCGCGCGCACGCCGTCGACCAGTTCCAGCTCGAAGCGCTCGGCGTCGCGGCGGCGGATCTCGGCGACGACTTCGGCCGCGTCGTCGGCCGTCACCCCGAGCTCGATCAGCGCCGCCTCGCCGAAGCGCATCGCCGATTCGAAGGTCTCGCGCACCTGCAGGTCGACGCCGGCGTGGACCAGCTCCAACGCGTGCTCGCGGTCGAAGCTGCGCGCCAGCACCCGCGCCTGCGGGAACTCGTGGCGGATCAGCTGGGCGGTGGTGGTCGCCGCGGCGCGGTCGTCGATGCAGATCGCGATCAGTTGCGCGGTCGCCGCGCCGGAGGCGTGCAGCACGTCCAGGCGGGTGCCGTCGCCGTAGTACACCTTGAAGCCGAAGGTCTGCGCGCTTTCGATCATCTCCACGTCGGTGTCGATGATCGCGACCTCGACCCCGCGCGCCAGCAGCGACTGCGACACCACCTGGCCGAAGCGGCCGAAGCCGATCAGCAGCACGCTGCCGCTGAGGCCGTTGGGTTCGTCCACGCCTTCCAGCGACAGCGCGGTCTTCGGCGAAAGCTTGCGCAGGGCGATGATCGCCAGCGGCGTCAGCACCATCGACAGCACCACGATGGCGGTGAGGTTGGCGCCGACCTCGGCCTGGATCAGGCGCGCGTTGACCGCCGCGGAGAACAGCACGAAGGCGAACTCGCCGCCCTGCGCCATCAGCACCGCGCGGTCCAGCGATTCGGTGTGGCAGGACTTCAGCAGCCGCGCGACGATGTAGATGCACAGCGCCTTGACCAGCATCAGCGCGAGCACGCCGCCGACGATCAGCGGCCAGTTCGCCGCGACCACCTTCAGGTCCAGGGACATGCCGACGCTGAGGAAGAACAGGCCGAGCAGGATGCCGCGGAACGGTTCGACGTCGGCTTCGAGTTGGTGGCGGAAGCTCGATTCCGACAGCAGCACGCCGGCCAGGAACGCGCCCATCGCCATCGACAGGCCGCCGACCTGCATCAGCAGCGCTGCGCCGAGCACCACCAGCAGCGCCGCCGCAGTCATCACCTCGCGCGCCTTGGCCGCGGCGAGGATGCGGAACATCGGATTGAGCAGCCACACGCCCGCGCCGATCAGCGCCGCCAGCGAGGCCAGGGCGATGCCGACGTCGGCCCAGCGCGAGTGCGCGGCGGCGGCGGCGGTGGGATCGGGCGGCGCCATCAGCGCCACCAGCGCCAGCAGCGGCACGATCAGCAGGTCTTCGAACAGCAGGATCGAGACGATGCGCTGGCCGCGCGGCAGCGCCAGGTCGCCGCGTTCGCCGAGGATCTGCATGACGATGGCGGTCGAGGTCAGCACGAAGCCCATCGCGCCGATGAAGGCGACCACCGGCGGGAAGCCGAACAGCAGGCCGACCCCGGTCATCGCGGTCGAGCACAGCGCGATCTGCGCGGTGCCGAGGCCGAAGATCTCGCGGCGCAGGCTCCACAGGTGCGAAGGCCGCATTTCCAGGCCGATGATGAACAAGAACATCACCACGCCGAGCTCGGCCACGTGCAGGATCGCCTGCGGGTCGGCGAAGAAGCCGAGCCCGAACGGGCCGATCAACAGGCCCGCGGCGAGATAGCCCAGCACCGAGCCCAGGCCGATGCGCTTGAAGATCGGAACCGCGATCACGCCGGCCGCCAACAGCACCACCACGTTGACCAACTCGCTGCCGCCTTGCGCTTCGGCCGCCATCGCACTCTCCCTTACCGCGCCGCCGGCGCCTGGTTCATTGAAGCCTGATTCGTAGGTCGCGGTTCGGACACATCGGTCCGCACGGCCGGCCGCGACGCCGGGGCCACAGCCTAGCAGGCGCGGGCGCACGGCGATGCGCAGGCGCGGCCGCGCGCGGCCTTGCTTTATCATCCGCGCGATGCGCCCGCGCACCGCCCTCTCCCTTCGATTTTCCCCGCTGCGCCGCACCCTCGCGGCGGCCGCCGCTTTGGCCTGCCTCGCGCCGGGCTCGGCCTGCGCGGCCGAACCCGGCGACGGTGCGGTCGTCGTGCTCAGCGCCACCGTCGCCGACCAGCGCATCGAAGGCGCGAGCGTGGAGCTGCGCCGCGACGGCCTGCCGACGCTGGCCGCGAGCAGCGACGCGCAAGGCCGCGCCGGGCTCGATCCGGCCGCCTTGGCCGATCCGGCCGCGCGCCTGAGCATCCGCAAGCCCGGCTACGCCGAGTTGCTGGCGCAATGCCCGTGCAGCGACCGCCGCTACGCGCTGAGCCCGGCGCTGGCCAGCCTCGACGGCTTGCGCGTGGTGCTGAGCTGGGACGCGCCCGGCGTCGATCTCGACGCGCACCTGAGCTTCCCCGGCAACCACGTCTACTTCCAGCGCCCGCGCGGCGCCGACGCGCGCCTGGACCTCGACGCGGCCGACCGTCGCCGCCCCGAGACCGTCACCATCGCCCGCCGCCGCGCCGGCGCGGCCTACACCTACGCCGTGCACGACTTCGGCCATCGCCAGCAGCCCGAGGCCGACGCGCTGGCGCGCAGCGGCGCCAAGGTCTACGTCTACGTCGGCCAGTCGCTGGTGCGCACCTACGCGGCGCCGGTGCAGGCCGGCAACGTCTGGACGGTGTTCCGCATCAACGGCGAAGGCCGCTTCGAGGAGATCGACCGCATCGCCGCCAGCCGCGCCGGCGCCGACGCGCTCGGCGCCGAATTGGCGCGCGCGCCGGGCCAAGCCGCACCGCCGGCCGCGGTCGCCGGCGAGGACGCGGCCGCGGCCAACCAACGCGGCGAGACGGCGTACCGCAGCGGCGACCTGCCCGGCGCCATCGCCGCCTACCAACAAGCGATTGAGTTGAATCCCAACTACGCGCTGGCCTTCAGCAACCTCGGCCTGGCGTATGTGCGCAAGGGCCGCGCCGCCGAGGCGATCTGGGCCTCGCGCCGCGCCATCGCCCTGGCCAAGGGCGCGGGCGCGGCGACCATCCGCGCCGGCGCGTACTACAACATCGGCAAGCTGTACGAGCTCGACGGTCAGTACGAGCGGGCGATGTCGAACTATCTGGCGGCGCGGCGCGAGAAATCGGACAAGAGCTACGACGAGGCGCTGCAGCGGGTCAGCGGCTACTGAAGCCGCCGACGCCGCGGCGGCGCGCGAACGCACGAATCGAACAGGCGCAAGGACGATCATGGAACCGATGCAATCCAGCGAACCGGCGCAACGCAGCGTTGCTTCGCGGCCGGCGCCCGCGGCGGCGCACGCCGGCCATCGCGCGCCGCCGCGCATCGCGACGCCGGCGCTCGCGCCCGGCGCCCGCCTGCGCGCGGGCGCCGGCCTCGCTGCGGCATGCGCGCTGCTGGTCGCCGGGCTGCTCGCCGCCGCGCCGCTGCGCGCCGCCGGCCCGGCCGAGATCGCCAGCGCCGACCGCGCCGCGTGGCCGCAGCCGATCGATACGCCGGCCGCGTTCGACCGCGCTTCGCGCGCCGAAATCCTCGCCTTCGCCCACGAGCTGGCCGGCTCGGAACCGCTCGACGACGCGGCCCTGGCCCAGCGCCTGCGGCTCAGGCAGGTCGACCGCGCCAGCGTCGACAAGATCCGCGCGCGCCTGTGGCAGCGCCTGGCCGACAACTACCGCCTGGCCTCGCGCGCCTGCGCGCCGCGCGAACCGTTCTGCGCGCCGGCCGGCGACGCCGCCGCGCTGCGCGCGCTGGCCGCCGGCTTCGACGCCGCGCCGGCGCCGGCCTATGCGGCCTGGCGCGCCGACGCGGCACGCTTCCACCGCATCTACCTGGACGAACAGCTGCGCCTGGCCGCGCTGTTCCCGCGCACCAGCAGCGAGATCGACACCTACTCGGCGCAGGAAATCGACGGCAGCGAACTGCCCGACCGCCAGTTCCTGCTGACCTTCGACGACGGCCCGAGCGCGCCCGGCGGCAACACCGACGCGCTGCTGCGCACCCTGCGCGAGCACAAGCTCAACGCGACCTTCTTCGTGCTCGGCCAGCAATTGCAGCCGCGGATGAAATCCGAAGCGCCGGCCAAGACCTACGCCGGCATGTGCGTGGCCTCGCACGGCTGGGAACACCAATCGCATTCGCGCTGGCCGCAATGGCAGGACTCGGTGATCCGCAGCAGCGCGCTGGTGCGCGAACAGACCGGCGCGCTGTACCGCCCGCTGTTCCGTCCGCCCTACGGCCAGCGCCGCGCCGACAGCGGCGCATTCTTCCGCGAACAAGGGCTGCGCGTGGTCTTGTGGACCATCGACTCGCAGGACTGGAACGCCAAGGTCGACGCCGGCCAAGTGCAGGGCCGCTTGCTGAGCCTGATGCTGTTGTGGCGGCACGGCACGATCCTGTTCCACGACATCCACGACAAGGCCCGCGTGGCGTTGCCGTGGGTGCTGCGGCAGACCCGCGGCGCGGGGGTGCAGTGGCTGGATTGCCGGCGTTATCCATTGCCGCAGTAAGCGGCGCGGACTGAGCCGGTCGGCCCGGGTTTTACGAGTGAGGTAGTGGCGCCGCGCCCTATGCGGCGCCTGTTCCGCGATCGACCGCCGCGCAGCCGGCGGCCGGGCGCGGGCCGATCATCACTACCAGGAACCTCCCATGCGCCTCACCCGCACTCTTCCCCTGTTCCTCGCGATCCTGGCCGCCGCGCCGTCGGTTGCGCTCGCATCGCCGCCGCCGAGCGACTGGCAGAACGCGCCGCTGTGCAACGGCAAATACAGCGCGCAGATGAAGCACACCTTCTATGAAACCGCGACCACCGCCGGCGTGCGCAGCGAGGCCGGGGTCGCACGCAACCCGTTCGCTCACGGCTCGTTCCCGAATCCGACCTATTACCTGGTCGAAGCCGAAGTCTCCAGCCGCAGCGACGTGCACCCGAACTGGACCAGCGACAGCCGCGAGCGCGACGGTTACGACAGCTACACGGACGAGCCGGCGCAGGTCGGCACGGTCGTGTTCAAGAACGCCGGCTGCAAGCTGGTCGGCACCGCCCGGGTCACCGTGCAGTGCCCGGGCAGCGCGGCCCTGGAAACCAAGACCTTCACCCGCAGTTGGGACGGTTGCGGCCTGTAAGCCGGGATTCGCGCGGGCGCCGCCGGCTGCGGCGGCGCCCCGACGCAGAGCTCAGGCCAACGCCGCCTGATGCACCCCCGCGACCGCGCGCCCCGACGGATCGGCCGCGTTGGCGAACGCCGCGTCCCAGGCGATCGCCGCCGGCGAGGAACAGGCGATCGACTTGCCGCCCGGCACGGTGTTGGCGCAGGCATCGCCCGGGAAATGGCGCTCGAAGATGCTTCGGTAGTAATACGCTTCCTTGGTCTGCGGGGTGTTGATCGGGAAGCGCACCGCCGCCGCGGCCAGTTCGCGGTCGCTGACGTGGGCCTCGGCATGCGCCTTGAGCCCGTCGATCCAGCCGTAGCCGACGCCGTCGCTGAACTGCTCCTTCTGCCGCCACAGGATCGAATCGGGCAGATAGCCTTCGAAGGCTTCGCGCAGCACCGATTTCTCGATCTTGCCGGCGGCCTTGTCGATCATCTTGGCCTGCGCGTCGATGCGCATCGCCGCGTCGAGGAACTCCACGTCGAGGAACGGCACCCGCGGCTCCACGCCCCAGGCCATCATCGACTTGTTCGCGCGCAGGCAGTCGAAGCTGTGCAGCGCGTCGAGCTTGCGCACCAGTTCCTCGTGGAATTCGCGCGCGTTCGGCGCCTTGTGGAAGTACAGATAGCCGCCGAAGATTTCGTCGCTGCCTTCGCCCGACAGCACCATCTTGACCCCCATCGCCTTGATCCGCCGCGCCAGCAGGAACATCGGCGTGGACGCGCGGATGGTGGTGACGTCGTAGGTCTCGATGTGGGCGATCACGTCCGGCAGCGCGTCCAGGCCTTCCTCGAAGGTGTAGGTGAAGCCGTGGTGCACGGTGCCCAGCGCCTGCGCCGCGATTTCGGCCGCGGCCAGGTCGGGCGATCCGCTCAGGCCGATGGCGAAGGAATGCAGGCGCGGCCACCAGGCTTCGGACTGGTCGTCCTCCTCGATCCGGCGCCGGGCGAAGCGCGCCGCGCACGCGGCGACCAGCGAGGAATCCAGGCCGCCGGACAGCAGCACGCCGTAGGGCACGTCGCTCATCATCTGCCGGTGCACCGCGCGTTCGAAGGCTTCGCGCAGCTCGCGCTTGTCGGCTTCCACGCCGCGCACCGCGTCGTAGTCGCGCCACGGCTTCTGGTAGTACTTCACCGGCGCGCCGACGTCGCTGTCGTAGTAGTGGCCCGGCGGGAACGGCGCGACGTCGTCGCACAACCGCGCCAGCGCCTTCATTTCCGAGGCCACCCACAAACGGCCGTCGGCGTCGTGGCCCCAGTACAGCGGGCACACGCCGATCGGGTCGCGCGCGATCAGGTAACGGCCGCGCGCGCCGTCCCACAAGGCGAAGGCGAAGATGCCGTTGAGCCGGTTCAGCAGTTCGGCCGGCTCCAGCCCTTCGCGGTACAGCGCGTTGACCACTTCGCAATCGGACTTGGTCTGGAACTCGTACGGCCGCGCGAGTTGCTGCTCCAGCTCGCGGTGGTTGTAGATCTCGCCGTTGACCGCCAGCGCCAGTTCGCCGTCGGCCGAACGCAGCGGCTGCGAGCCGCCGGTGGGGTCGACGATGGCCAGGCGCTCGTGCACCAGGATCGCGCGCGGTTCGGCGTGCACGCCGGACCAGTCGGGGCCGCGGTGGCGCTGCCGCGCCGACAGCGACAGCGCCAGGGGCCTGAGCGGGCGCAGGTCGGCGCCGGGTCGCAGGTCGAACAGTCCGAGGATCGAGCACATCGGGGAATCTCCAGAGGGTTTGCAGCGGCGGTTGGGAGTTTTCGGAAGCCAGAAACGAAGAAGCCCGCGCTGGTCGGCGCGGGCTTCGGTGCGAGTTAGCGTGTGTTGCGCGCGCTAATCGCCGGCCCGCGGGAGGCTGGCGTTATTGCGGTTATTGTTGTTGGCGCGCGGGTTGGCCACGGCTGCGCGCGAGCGGCCGGCGAAGGCGGCGCTGCGGATACCGGCGGTGGCGGTGACACAGGTCATGGGCCGATCCTGCTTGAGGATCGGGCCGGATGCAAGCGCCGCCGGTCGAATCGGCGGCAGGCGCTGCGGTTTCGATGCGGTTGTGGGAGCGCGCTCGCGGGTTTCGCGGGAACGCCTGCGGACTTTGTGGAAGGGCCTTCAGGCCCGACGCCGATCTGTTGGATCGCCGCGATCTGAGACAAGAGCATTCTGGCCTGAAGGCCCTCCCGCAAAAGTCCTCGGCGACTCCTTTTCGCCCAAAGCATTCGAAGGCTTGCCCGGAAACGACAGGTCTACAGCCACAGGCCACACCGCTTCCGCATCGGCTAAGCTCGCCGGCACGGAGGACCCTCATGGCCAAATGGATCAAGCGCGTCGTACTCGCGCTGCTTTGCCTGTCCCTGCTCGTCGCCGGCGGCGCCTGGTGGCTGCTGCGCGGCAGCCTGCCGCAACTGGACGGAACGCCCGCGCTGAGCGGCCTGTCGGCGCCGGCCAAGGTCGAACGCGACGCGATCGGCGTGGTCACCATCGACGCCGCCAGCCAGATCGATGCGATGCGCGCGCTCGGCTACGTCCACGGCCAGGAGCGTTACTTCGAAATGGACCTGCTGCGCCGCACCGCCGCCGGCGAGCTGTCGGCGCTGTTCGGCGAACGCGCGCTCGACTACGACCGCCGCCATCGCGTGCACCGCCTGCGCGCGCGGGTAGAGGCGCAGCTGCCGGCGTTCTCCGGCGACAAGGCCGCGCTGTTGCAGGCGTACGCCGACGGCGTCAACGCCGGGCTGAAAGCGCTGTCGCGCAAGCCGTGGCCGTACCTGCTGCTGCGCAGCGATCCCGAGCCGTGGACGGTGACGGACTCGGCCTTGGTCGGCTATGCCATGTACTTCGACCTGCAAGGCGGCGACAACGCGCGCGAACTGACCCTGTGGCGGATCCAGCCGCACGTGCCGCCGGCGCTGTTCGCGTTGCTGACCAATCCCGGCAGCACCTGGGACGCGCCGCTGTACGGCGCGCCGTTCGGCGACGCGGCCCTGCCCGGCCCCGACGCGCTGGACCTGCGCAAGCTGCCGGCGCCGCCGGCGGGCACGCTGGTGCCGCTGCCGTTCCTCGACGAAATCGGCAGCAACAACTTCGCCGTCGCCGGCAGCCTCACCGCCGACCGCCGCGCCATCGTCGCCGACGACATGCACCTGGGCCTGCGCGCGCCGAACATCTGGTTCCGCGCGCGCCTGCGCTACCCGGACCCGCGCGCGCCGGACGGCAAGACCGACGCCGCCGGCTTCACCCTGCCCGGCCTGCCGGCGCTGGTGGTCGGCAGCAACGGCCATGTCGCCTGGGCCTTCACCAACAGCTACGGCGATTGGGCCGACTGGTCGCTGCAACCCGGCTGCTCCAGCCTGGCCAAGCCCGACGCCTGCGCCGGCCTGAAGACGTATGAGGAATCCATCGCCGTCGCCGGCCGCGCGCCGGAGAAGATGATCGTGCGCGAGACCGACTGGGGTCCGCTGCTGCACGACAACCCCGACGGCAGCGCGCTGGCGCTGCGCTGGAGCGCGCACCTGCCCGGCGCGCTCAACATGGGCCTGGCCGACCTGCTGCGCGCGCGCTCGGTCGACGACGCGCTGCAGGTCGCGCGCACGGTCGCGCTGCCGGTGCAGAACCTGGTCGTCGGCGACCGCGACGGCAAGATCGCCTGGCGCCTGCTCGGCCCGATCCCCGAACGCGAAGGCTCATGCTCGGCCGCGGCGCTGGTCGAAAACGCCGACGCCGGCGGCGGCCCGCTGCCGACGCCGACCTGCCCGCCGTGGGCGATCCAGACCGCCGACGCGCCGAACCTGGTCGCGCCGCCGTCGGGCCGGCTGTGGACCGCGAACACGCGCACGCTCGACGGCCTGGAACTCGAGCGCATCGGCCAGGGCGACTACGTGCTCGGCGCGCGCGCCGGCCAGATCCGCGACGGCCTGTTCGCCAAGCAGCGCTTCACCGAACGCGACCTGCTGGCGATCCAGCTCGACGACCGCGCGCTGTTCCTCAAGCACTGGTGGGACCTGCTGCAGCAAGAAGGCGCGCTCGCCGGCAAGCGCCCGGACCTGCCGGCGCTGGCCGCGCTGGCGAAAGCATCGGAACGTTGGGAAGGCCGCGCCGAGCCCGGCTCGGTCAGCTACCGCCTGGTCCGCGACTGGCGCCGCGCGGTGTTCACCCGCATCGTCAACGGCCTGACCGCGCCGGCCCAGGTCGCGCTCGGCGCGCAGTTCGAAATGCCCGACCTCAAGCAGACCGAAGGCGTGGTCTGGCCGCTGCTGACCCAGCGCCCGGCGCACCTGCTGCCGCGCAACGAACAGTCGTGGGACGGATTGCTCGAACACGCCGCGCAGGACGTGCTGGCCGAACTCAAGGTCCGGCCCGGCGCGGACGCGGCGGCGCAACTGGCCAAGCACACCTGGGGCGAACACAACACCGCCTCGATCTGCCACCCGCTGGCCTCGGCCCTGCCCGGCTTCGCACGTTCGGCGTTGTGCATGCCGCCGGACCAGTTGCCCGGCGACGCGGCGATGCCGCGCGTGCAGCGGCCGGGCTTCGGCGCGTCCGAACGCATGGTGGTCTCGCCTGGCCACGAAGCCGACGGCATCGTGCACATGCCCGGCGGCCAGAGCGGCCACCCGCTGTCGCCGTTCTGGGGCGCGGGGCACGACGATTGGGTGCACGGCCGGCCGACGCCGTTCCTGCCGGGGCCGGCGAAGTACACGATGACCCTGGAGCCGGCGAAGTAAGTTCGGTGCCTCCCTGTAGGAGCGGCGCGAGCCGCGACTGCGACAACACAACTACGCCGCAACTTTCATCGTAGCTGTGTTGTCGCAGTCGCGGCTCGCGCCGCTCCTACAGGTAGCAACCCCGCTTAAAGCATCAACCGCTCGATCAACGTCAAATACAGATCCGGCAACGCCTCCAGATCCGCCACCGACACGTTCTCGTCGACCTTGTGGATGCTCGCATTGACCGGCCCGATCTCGATGCACTGCGCCCCCAGCGGCGCGATGAAACGCGCATCCGACGTCCCGCCGCCGGTGCTCTCCTCCGGCGCCGCGCCGGCGAACTGCGCCAGCACGTCGCGCGCGGCCGCGCGCAACGGGCCTTCCGGGGTATAGAACGGCTCGCCGCCGCGGAACCACGCCAGTTCGTACTGCAAGCCATGCGCTTGCAGCACCGCTTCGCATTCGCGCTCCAGCCGCTCGGCGTTCCAGCTCGGATTGAAGCGCAGGTTGAACAGCACCTGCAGTTCGCCCGGGATTACGTTGTTGGCGCCGGTGCCGGCGTGGATGTTGCTGATCTGCAGCGAGGTCGGCGGGAAGGTTTCGTACCCCTCGTCCCAACGCCGCGCCGCCAGTTCCGACAGCGCCGGCATCGCCTGATGGATCGGGTTGCGGGCCTTGTCCGGATAGGCCACGTGGCCCTGCACGCCGATCACCTTGAGCGTCGCCGACAAGGTGCCGCGGCGCCCGACCCGCAACAGATCGCCGAGCTTGCGCGTCGACGAGGGTTCGCCGGTCACGCACCAGTCGATGCGCTCGCCGCGCGCGCGGAAGGTCTCGGCGACGCGGCGCACGCCGTCGATGGCATCGCCCTCCTCGTCCGAGGTCAGCAGCAGTGCGACGCGGCCGCGATGGCGCGGATGCGCCGCGGCGAAGCGCTCCAGCGCGACCACGAACGCGGCCACGCTGCCCTTCATGTCGGCAGCGCCGCGGCCGTACAGCACGCCGTCGCGGATTTCCGGCGCGAACGGATCGCTGGCCCAGCTCTCCACCGGGCCGGACGGCACCACGTCGGTGTGGCCGAGCAGCACCAGGGTCGGGCCGTCGCCGTCGCCGTCGCCGTGGGTCGCCCACAGATTGTCGACCTCGCCGTAGCGCAGACGCTCGCACGCGAAACCGGCGCGCTGCAGGCGCTGCGCGATCAAATCCTGGCAACCGAGGTCCGCCGGCGTCACCGACGCGCGCGCGATCAGGTCGCAGGTCAACGCCAGCACCTCGCTGCACGCGCTCATGCGCCGATCCCGAACCGCTGCTTGAAGCCGTTGTCGCTGAACCCCTGGGTCACCTTGCCGTCGTCGGTGACCACCACCGGCCGCCGGATCAGCTGCGGGTATTCCTTGAGCAGCAGCTTCCACTCCGCGTCCGACGCCGGTTCCTTGCGGTTCGGCGGCAGCGTGCGCCAAGTGGTCGAGGACTTGTTGATCAGCGATTCCCAGCCGCCGAGCTGGGTCTTCCACTCGATCAGCGTCTCCGGCGTCTGCCGGTTGTCGCGGTAGTCGACGAAGGTGTGGGCGACGCCGAAGCGGTCGAGCCACTTGCGGGCTTTCTTGCAGGTGTCGCAGTTGTTCAATCCGTACAGCGTGGTCATGACTGCCTCATCGATTGTTCTTGAGCGTTGCTATGCGGTCTTCCAGTTCCTTGGCCAAGGGATGCCGCGAGAACGGAACCAGGCTCGCCGCAGCGAACGCCGGCGCGAAAACGATCTTGTCGCCCAGCACGCCGGGAGCGGCGAGCACCAGGGTCAGGCGGGTCGGGTCGGAATTTCGGGTGATCCGCACCTCGACCACGTCGCGCAGAAACAGCGCCTGCTCCAGCGCGCCCTTGCGCACCACAAGCCGGTCGCCGTCGTCGAGCACTTCGTCCGCCAGGTCCCACACATAGGCGCGCATGACGAAAAAACCGAACAGCATCAGCGCCGGGGCGAGCGCCACCGGGACGAGCTGCAACGGCCTGTGGCGCACGGCGAAGAAGAAATACACGGCAAGCAGGCCGAACCAGATCGCCGGGAAAGCGCGCTTGTGCCAAACCGTCATCGACGTCGAAATCCTGCGCATGGCTATTCCTTGTGCGAACGCGCCGACTCGGCAATAGCGAACGCGAGCCTTCGCACTCGCCGGCCAGGCGCAGCGCTCACGCATGCAGGCGCAGCATCTGCGCGCGAGCCATCAGCTCATTGGCGAGCGGATGCTCGACGTAGGGAAACCAGCGGATGCGCCTGGGGATGAAGACGATCGTATCGCCGAGCCGGCCCGGCTTGCGCAGGGTCAGGATCAGGCGCTCGGGGTTGTGGCCGAAGCCGCGGCGGATCGTCGCGACATCGCGCAGCATCACTTTTTCTTCGACGCCGCCCGAGCGCACGAGCAGATGGTCGCCGCCGTCGACGACTTCATCGACCAAGTGCCGCGCCATCGCCCGCTGGATCGCCGCCGCCAGCGCGACGACGCCGGCGGCGAAGATCAGACTGAGCGGATTCCACGGCCGGTTGAACACCCCGCCCACCAGCATCGCCGCGAGCACGACCAAGGCCATGCCCGGAAACGGCTGCTTCACCCACCGGGTCATCAGCGAATGCGAGAGGACGGACGCAGCCGGCGAGCCCATGCTCAGTCCGCCAATCCGCGCAACAACTCGTTGATGCTGGTCTTCGACAGCGTCTTCGCATCCACCTGCTTGACGATCACCGCGCAATACAGCGAATGCGATCCGTCCTTGGCCGGCAGCTGGCCCGACACCACCACGCTGTACGGCGGCACCGAGCCGTAGCTGATCTCGCCGGTCGCGCGGTTGTAGACGCGGGTGCTCTGGCCGAGGAACACGCCCATGCCGATTACGCTGTGGTGGCCGACGACGAAGCCTTCGACCACTTCCGAACGCGCGCCGATGAAGCAGTGGTCCTCGATGATGGTCGGCGAGGCCTGCAGCGGTTCCAGCACGCCGCCGATGCCGGCGCCGCCGGACAGATGGCAGTGCTTGCCGATCTGCGCGCACGAACCGACCGTGGCCCAGGTGTCGACCATCGTGCCTTCGCCGACGTGCGCGCCGATGTTGACGAAGCTCGGCATCAGCACCACGTCCTTGCCGATGTAGGCGCCGCGGCGGGCGATCGCGCCGGGCACGACGCGCGCGCCGAGCTTGCGGAAATCGGCTTCGCCGTAGCCTTCGAAGCGCGCCGGGACCTTGTCCCAGAACGGCGCCGGATCGGCTTCGACCACCTGCATGTCGTTGACCCGGAAGTACAGCAGCACGGCCTTCTTGAGCCACTCGTTGACCTTCCAGCCGCCCTTGCCGTCGGGCTCGGCGACGCGGAACTCGCCCTGCTCCAGGCCCGAGATCACCCGCTCCACGGTCGGCCGGGTCGAGCCTTCGACCTCGTCCGGGGTCAGCATGGTGCGGCGCTCGAACGCGCTGTCGATCATGAACTTGAGTTCGTCGGGACCCGGCGCCTCGGGCTTCTTCTTGGCGACCTTCTTCGCGGTCTTCTTGGCGGCGGGGCTCTTGGGCGGCGGGCTCATCGGTTTTCTCCTTCGAGGCAGGCCAGCAGCGCGTCGCGCAGGGCCTGCTGTTGCGTTGCATCGAGCGCGAGATCGCGCTCGTCGGTGATCTGGAACACGTCCTCGGCGCGTTCGCCGAAGGTGGCGATGCGCGCGTCGTACACGCGCAGCTTCTGCCGGCGCAGGGTCTGGGCGACGTCGGCGAGCAGGCCCGGGCGGTCGGTGCAGACCAGGCTCAGGGTGGTCCGCGGCCTGGCCTGGTCGTCCTGGTTGTAGGCGGAAAACTCGATCTGCGGGGCGATGCGGAAATGGCGCAGGTGGCGCGGCTGCGCGCGCCGCGCCGGACGGATCTTGTCGAGCGCGCCGGCCAGCGTCGCGGCCAGGCGGCGCTCGACGTCTTCGGCGCTCGGCGGCTGGCGCGGATCGGTCGGCACCACTTCGAAGGTGTCGAAGATAGCGTTGTGCGGGCCGTCGAGCACGCGCGCCTGCTGGATCGCCAGCCCCAGCCGGTCGAGCGTGGCCACGATCGCCGCGAACAGGCCGTCGCGGTCGGGCGAATGCACGAACACTTCGAGCGCGCCGGCATGCGCGCCGCCGTGGGCGCTGACCGGCCGCGCGCGCACCCGGGTGTCGCCGAGCGCGACGCCGCGCAGCGACGCCGCCTGCCACGCGATCTGATCGGGACGGCCGCGCTGGAACGCGATCTGCGGCATGCGCGCGAACAGCGCGGCGATGTCCTCGTCGCGCGCGCCGAACGCGGCCAGCATCGCGTGCGCGGCCTCGCGCGTCTCCGCGGCGCGCTCCTCGCCGGCGACCGGATGCTCCAGGCCGCGGCGCAGGGCCAGCCGGGTGGCGGTGTACAGGTCGGCCAGCAGCCGGTCCTTCCACGCGTTCCACAACTTCGGCGAAGTGCCGGCGATGTCGGCGCAGGTCAGCAGGTACAGATGGTCCAGATGCTCGCGGTCGGCGACCTTGCTGGCGAAGCGGTGGATCACCTCGGGATCGGCGATGTCCTGCTTCTGCGCGGTCACCGACATCAACAGGTGCTGGCGCACCAGCCATTCGACCAGGGCGGTATCGGACTCGCTCAGCCCCATCGTCGTGCCGAACGCGCGCGCATCGTCGCCGCCGAGTTCGGAATGGTCGCCGCCGCGGCCCTTGGCGATGTCGTGGAACAGGCCGGCCAGCAGCAGCAATTCGGGCTTGCGCAGGCGCGGCCACACTTCGTGGGCGATGCTGAAACGCTCGTCGGCCACGCCGGAGGCGAAGCGCGCGAGATTGCGCAGCACCGCCAGGGTGTGTTGGTCGACGGTGTAGACGTGGAACAGATCGAACTGCATCCGCCCCGAGACTTTCGAGAACGCCGGAATCCAGCGCCCCAACACGCCGAGGCGGGCCATGCGTTCGAGCGCGTGCACCGGATGCGGGCCGCGCAGGATCTTCAGGAAGCGCTCGCGCAGCGCCGGTTCGGCCTGTTCGAAGCCCGGCACCTTGGCCAGCGCCTCGGCCAGCGCGCGCGCGGTGCGCGAGTGCAGGCCGCGGATCTCGTCGTGCGCGGCCCAGGCCGCGAACAATGCGAACACGTCGGCGGCGTCGTTCGGCCAATGCGGGTCGCGCGCGGCGATGTAATCGCGGCGCAATTCGAATGCTTCGTACGGCGCGCCCAACGGCACCGGCGCGGCCTCGCCTTCGATCTGTTCCTCGAACCGCTGCAGCAGGCGCTCGCCGACCCGCTGCACCAGCGCGGCGCTGCGGTAGAAGCCCTGCATCATCTGCTCGACGGCGAGGTTGTCGGCGCTGTCGACGTGGCCCAGGCGTTCGGCCAGCACTTTCTGGTAATCGAAGCGCAGCCGCTCCTCGCGCTTGCGCGCGACCAGGTGCAGGCCGAAGCGCAGCCGCGACAGCGCGCGGCGCTCGCGTTCCAGGGTGGCCCATTCGTCGGCGCCGAGCTGGCCGATCGAGACCAGCGATTCGAGGTCGGAGGTGCCGATGATGCGCAGCGCCATCCAGTGCAGGGTCTGCACGTCGCGCATGCCGCCGGGGCCTTCCTTGAGGTTGGGCTCGAGGTTGTCGGCGGTGTCGCCGTAGCGCGCGTGGCGCTGGCGCAGTTCGTCGCGCTTGGCGACGAAGAACTCGCGCGCCGGCCACACCTGCGACGGCGCGATCGACGCCTGCAGCGCCATGCGCGCGACCGCGTCGGCGGCGATCGGACGCGCTTCCAGCATCGCGGTCAGCACGGTCAGGTCGCTGCCGGCCTCGGTGCATTGCGCGGCCGAACGCACCGCGTGGCCGACCGGCAGGCCGGCGTCCCACAGGCTGGCGAAGAAGCAGCCCAGCTGTTCGGCCTGCGCGGCCTGGGCCTCGGGTTCGGCCAGCACCAGCAGGTCGATGTCCGATTGCGGGAACAGTTCGCCGCGGCCGTAGCCGCCGACCGCGAACAGCGCCAGCGGCGCGCCGTCGGCGATGCAGGCGCGCCACGCCGCGCGCACCTGCGCGTCGACCGCGTCGGCGCGCGCGCGCAGCAGTTTGTCGATGTCGGCGTCGCCGCCGTTGTCGAAGCGTTCGGCCAGCGCCGCGTCGACCGCGGCGAGCGCGGCGCGGATCGCGGCGGGGCTGCCGGGCGCGGCTTCGGGGGCGACGGCGGCGGCAGCGGCCGCCGCTGCGGGCGTCGCCGAGCGTTCGTCGGCGACGGGGCCGGTCATAGGTCGTTGTCGTCGCCGGGCACGCGGGTCAGGATCTCGACCCCGTCTTCGGTCACCGCGACGGTGTGCTCCCACTGCGCCGACAGCTTGCGGTCCTTGGTCACCACGGTCCAGCCGTCCGGCAGGGTCTTATGCCGGTAGGTGCCTTCGTTGATCATCGGCTCGATCGTGAAGGTCATGCCGGGAACCAGCTTGATGCCCTCGCCCGGACGGCCGACGTGCAGCACCTGCGGTTCTTCGTGGTAGACCCGGCCGATGCCGTGGCCGCAGTAATCGCGCACCACGCTGAAGCGCTCGGCTTCGGCGTAGGTCTGGATGATGTGGCCGAGGTCGCCGAGGGTCGCGCCGGGCTTGACGAAGCGGATCGCGCGGAACATCGCCTCGCGGGTCACGTCGACCAGGCGCCGGGCCATGACCGACGGCGTGCCGGCGTAGTACATGCGGCTGGTATCGCCGTGCCAGCCGTCCTTGATGACGGTCACGTCGATATTGACGATGTCGCCGTCCTTGAGGATCTTCGAATCGCTGGGAATGCCGTGGCAGATGACGTTGTTGACCGAGGTGCACACGGTCTTGGGAAAACCTTTGTAGCCGACGTTGGCCGGGATCGCCTTCTGCACGTTGACGATATGGTCGTAGCAGATGCGGTCCAGCTCGCCGGTGCTGACGCCCGGCTTGACGTAGGGGGCGACGACCTGGAGCACTTCGGCGGCCAGGCGGCCGGCGACGCGCATCTTCTCGATCTCTTCGGGGGTCTTGATGGAAATGGCCATGCCGGCATTATCGCTCATTCAGGCTGCCAGGATCACCGCAGCGCACGGTCCGCAGCGTGCCGCGGCGGGCCATTGAAACGGTCTCACGCCTCCTAGAGACCTCGCCAGCGCTCGCGGGAGGCCCTCTGCGCAAGCCCCGAGGCCCGGCCGAAACCGCCGATTTGCTCCAAGCCCCCGTCGCGGCTACAATTCCGCGGCTCTGCGACCGGACCGCCCTTCATCGGGACCCGACCGCAGCCGTCCACGCCGGACGTCACCGGCGAATTCACACCTGACGCCATCCCCCGTGCCGGGGTGCCGCCCAGGGTCCGGAGCCGCAGGCTCCGCCCCGCAGCGGTTCGGACACGGAAGCGTCGGGGAGGCCCAACCCCGGAACCACGCGCCCGCGCTCGCCGCGGACGCAGCGCCCACACCTTTCGCGGCGCGGTTCCACTGCCTTCGGAGTTTTGCAATGCCCCAGATCACCATGCGTCAGATGCTGGAAGCCGGCGTCCACTTCGGCCACCAGACCCGCTACTGGAACCCCAAGATGGGTCCGTACATCTTCGGCGCGCGCGGCAAGATCCACATCATCAACCTCGAGAAGACCGTTCCGCTGTTCAACGACGCGATGAACTTCATCTCGGGCATCGCCCAGAAGCGCGGCACCATCCTGTTCATCGGCACCAAGCGCTCGGCGCGCGAGTCGATCAAGGAAGAAGCCGAGCGTTGCGGCATGCCGTTCATGACCCAGCGCTGGCTCGGCGGCACCCTGACCAACTTCCGCACCGTCAAGCAGTCGGTCTCGCGCCTGAAGGAACTGGAAGCCGGCGAAACCGACGGCACCTTCCAGAAGATGGTCAAGCACGAAGTGCTGGGCCTGCGCCGCGAGCGCGACAAGCTGGAAGCCTCGCTGGGCGGCATCAAGGACATGAACCGTCTGCCCGACGCGCTGTTCGTGATCGACATCGGTCATGAAGACATCGCGATCAAGGAAGCCAAGAAGCTCGGCATCCCGGTCATCGCCGTGGTCGACACCAACTACAACCCGGAACTGGTCGACTACGCCATCCCGGGCAACGACGACGCCATCCGCGCCGTGCAGCTGTACGCCCGCGCCGCCGCCGACGCCGTGCTCGAAGGCAAGGCCGCTTCGCCGACCGCCGGTGGCGTGCGCGAAGAAGACTTCGCCGCCGAAGCCGGCAGCGAAGACGCCGGCAAGGACGACCGCAAGGCTCCGCGCGGCCGCGCTCCGGCCAAGAAGCCGGCCGGCAAGCCGGACGCCGCTGCGGCCGAGTAATCGGCCCGCAGTCGCCGCACCGTCATGCAGCCGCGCGACACTGCGCGGCTGCGACACCCCGCATCCGCTCCCGCAGGAGCGGCGTAAGCCGCGACAGAACGAAGCTCCGCGCGCGAACCATCAGAGCCCGATCCGGCTCTGGCGCGCGCATCGGAGCGAAAGGCTGGCCGGACACCATCGCTCCGGCCGATTTCGCGCATTGCGCCGCTTCGGTTTGTCGCGGCTTACGCCGCTCCTGCGACGAGCCACACGAATACCCGAGGTAATCTCATGGCTGAAATCACCGCTTCCCTAGTCAAGGAACTCCGCGAGCGCACCGGCGCCGGCATGATGGAGTGCAAGAAGGCTCTGACCGAAACCGCCGGCGACCTGGAAGCCGCCGTCGAGTGGCTGCGCAAGTCCGGCGCCGTCAAGGCCGAGAAGAAGGCCGACCGCGTCGCCGCCGAAGGCCGCATCGCGGTCGCCCAGGACGGCGGCAAGGCCGTGCTGGTCGAGATCAACTCGGAAACCGACTTCGTCGCCAAGGACAGCAACTTCCTCGCCTTCACCGACGCCGTCGCCCAGGTCGCGCTGACCTCCGGCGCCGCCGACGCGGAAGCGCTGAAGGCGGCCAAGCTGCCGAGCGGCGAGACCGTCGAGGAAACCCGCGCCGCGGTCATCGCCAAGGTCGGCGAGAACCTGCAGGTGCGTCGCCTGGTCCGCCTGGACAGCGCCAACAACGTCGCGGCCTACGTGCACGGCGGCAAGATCGGCGTGCTGATCGAGCTCAAGGGCGGCGACGCCGAGCTGGCGCGCGGCATCGCGATGCACGTGGCGGCGATGAACCCGCCGCACATCAAGGCGTCCGACGTCCCGGCCGAGTTCGTGGCCAAGGAAAAGGAAATCGAGCTGGCCAAGATGTCCGAGAAGGACAAGGCCAAGCCGGCCGACATCCTGGAGAAGATCATCAGCGGCAAGATCGCCAAGATCGTCAACGAAGTCACCCTGTACGGCCAGCCGTACGTGCTGAACTCGGACCAGACCGTCGAGCAGGCGGTCAAGGCCGCCGGCGCCGAGGTGATCACCATGACCCGTCTGGTCGTGGGCGAAGGCATCGAGAAGCAGACCGACGACTTCGCCGCCGAAGTCATGAAGCAGGCCGGTCTGGCGTAAGCCGCCGCGTTCCAGCTTGCAGTACGAAAAAGGCCGCGGATTCCGCGGCCTTTTTCTTTGTTGGAGCGAGCATTCTTTGCCGGAGCGCGCGAGCGGGCATCGGGCTCAGGCCGAGACCTTAGCTTATGTGGAGGGCCTTCGGCCCCGACGCTTTTCCGCCGGTTCGAAGCGATCCGGGACAAAAGCGTCGGCCTGAGGGCCTTCCCACAGGAGTTGGCCGCGGTCCGCATTGCCCATCGACCGCTCGACCGCTCAGCCGGCCATCAGCTCGATCCAGCGGCCGTGCACCCAGCCCGACTTGCACGGCCCGCGATACGGCTGCCGCTCGGCGATCGGCGCGCTCACGCCGCAGCGGCCGAGCCGCGAATCGGCGTAGACCACCGCGACCCATTCGCCGCGCTGGCCGCACATCATCACTTCGCGGTTTTCGCCGAGCTTGTCGGTCGTCGCATACGCCGCGCCGGGACCGGCGCGCACCGCCAGGAAGCCGTCGCCATCGGCCTTGAGGCCGTGCACGCGACCGAGCGAGCCGCAAGCGTCGAGCACCGCGTCGCCGCCGACCGTCACCGGCACCGCGCGCGGCGGCGCGGCCACGCTCGCGTTCGCGCACAACGCCAACGCCAAGGTCACCGCGATCGGCGCCGATTTGCGTGTTTTCATCGCGCTTTCCCCGCAACGCCTCAACCGGCGACCACTTCGATCCAGGCCGTATTGACCCAACCGGATTTGCACGGGCCGCGGTAGACCTCGATCTCGGCGATGGCCGAGCTCACGCCGCATACGCTGGGGTCCGCGTCGGTCGGCGCGTAAACCACGGACGTCCAGCCGCCGCGGTTTCCGCACAGATAGACCAGGCGCCCGTTGCCGAGCTTGTCGAGCATGCGGTGGTCGGCGCCGGGACCGGCGCGCACGGCGAGAAAACCGTCGCCGTCGGCCTTGAGCCCGCGCACCCGCCCGGTCGCACCGCAGGCGTCCCATTCCTCGCTGCCGCCGACTTCGACCGGCACCGCGCGCGGCGGCGCGGCCTCGGCCGGAACCGCGGGCAACGCCAGCGCTATCGTCAGCAACGCCGCTTCGATCGGTTTCATCGCAATACTCCTTTATCGCTGCGCAAATTTTCGGGATCCGATGCCGCGCACGGACGGCGTCAGCCGGCGACGATCCGGATCCAGTTCCAGTGCACCCAGCCGGACTGGCACGGCCCGCGGTAGCGGCGGATATCGGCCGAGTCGGGCTCGCAGCGCATGCCCGAGCCCGGCGGCGGAAACATCACCGACACCCAGCGGCCTTCGCTGCGGCACAGCCGGACCCGGCGTCCGTCGCCGAGCGAGCCGACCTGCGCATGGCCGGTGCCGGGCCCCTCGCGCACGGCCAGGAAGCCATCGCGCCCGGCCTTGAGCCCGACCACTTCGCCGATCGACTCGCAGGGGCCGCCCGCGCCGATGTCGCCCACCGGCGTGGACGCCGGCGGCTCGGCCGCGGCCGCAATCGCGAACAGCGCCATCGCGCCGCCCAGACACATCGCCATCGTTCGATTCATCGCTGCGCTCCTTGCAGACCTGCCCGGCCTCGCCGCCCGCACGGGCGCGCCGCCGCGGCGGCACGCGCGCGAGGGCGCCGCCAGGTTTACTCGCCGCCCTGGAAATAGACCTCCTCGTACGGCTGCACCACCACCCAGCCGGTGCCGGCGAACTTGAGCTGGACGCTCTCGCCCGAGCCGCGGCCGAACAGCGTGCCCAGCGAGATGTCGGTGACGATGTCCGGGCTCAGCCCGCCCGACCAGGCCACGGTGGCGTTGGGGTCGGTGAACACCGGCTGGTCCGGGGTCACCGCCAGGGTCAGCGGCTCGTAATGCGAGGTGATCGCGACCACGCCGCTGCCGCTGAGCTTGATGTTGAACAGGCCGCCCGAGACCATCCCGGCGACCTTGCGCATCATCTTGATGTCGGAGGCGATGCCGTCCTCGTAAGCCAGCACGTCGTTGCCGTTGACGAAGATCGATTCGCCGTTCAGGCGCAGCAGGGTGATCTTCTTGCCGGCGTCGGCGACGTAGACGCGGCCCTGGCCTTCCATCTTCATCAGCTGGGTGCCTTCGCCGCTGATCGCCTTCTTCAGCAGGTTGGTCAGGCCCTGCTCCATCAGCCCCTGGCGCACGAACTTGACCCCGCCGCGGTAGGCGACCATCGAGCCGGCCTTGGCCCAGACCCGGCCGTTGAGCTTGACCTCGAGCAGGTGCGAGCTTTCCAGCTCGAAGGTTTCGGCGCTGAGGTCCTTCTGCTTGGAGCTCTCGAGGAATTCGTTGAGGTTCTTGATCGTCACTAGCCATCTCCTTGGACAATGCGCGGCGCGCCGGGGGCGGCGCCGGCCGCGGCGGTTCCTGGTCGGACCTGCCGCGGCGATCATACAGGCTGGATCTTGCCGGCCGGGCGCGCCGCGAACCGCCCGAAGCGCTGCGGCCGGCCCATTCCCGCACGCCGCGGGCGCCGGGCATAAGCTACAATTCCGCCCGTTTTCCGCCTCCCCCGAGATATCCCATGTCCCAGCTCGCCTATCGCCGTGTCCTGTTGAAACTTTCCGGCGAAGCGTTGATGGGAGACGAGGATTACGGCATCGATCCCAAGGTCATCGGCCGGCTCGCGCGCGAAGTCATCGAAGTGCAGCAGGCCGGCGCCGAAGTGGCGCTGGTGATAGGCGGCGGCAACATCTTCCGCGGCGCGGGCCTGGCGGCCGGCGGCATGGACCGGGTCACCGGCGACCAGATGGGCATGCTGGCCACGGTCATCAACGCCCTGGCGATGCAGGATTCGCTGGAAAAGCTCGGCGCCAAGGTGCGGGTGATGAGCGCGATCAAGATCAACGACGTGTGCGAGGACTACATCCGCCGCCGCGCGATCCGCCATCTGGAAAAGGGCCGCATCGCGATCTTCGCCGCCGGCGTCGGCAGCCCGTTCTTCACCACCGACTCGGGCGCCGCGCTGCGCGCGATCGAGATCGGCGCCGACCTGCTGCTCAAGGCGACCAAGGTCGACGGCGTGTACGACAAGGATCCGAAGAAGCACAGCGACGCGGTGCGCTTCGACAAGCTCAGCTACGACGAAGTGATCAGCCGCGACCTGCAGGTGATGGACACCGCCGCGTTCGCGCTGGCGCGCGACAGCGAACTGCCGCTGCGCATCTTCGACATGAGCCAGCCGGGCGTGCTGCTGAACATCCTGCGCGGCGCCGACATCGGCACCCTGGTGCAGGGCCGCGGCTGAAGCCGGCGGGCCGCGCGCGACAGCGTCGCGGCGAGCGGATAAAGAGACGGCCTCGGGCGCGCTGCGACCGGGGCCGTTGCCTTATGCGGGGGCGCATCGGGCAAGAGTCGCTTGGCGGCGCCCGCCAGGATCGGCGCGCCGGGTCAGCGACCAGGGGATTCGAAGTTCAGATACGCGTAGCGCTCAAGCTGCGCCGGGGTTCGACCGCGCACAGCCGCGACCCGCGGCCCGGACGCCGGCTACGGCCGGTTCGTCCCGCCTTATTGCATCGTCGCCGCTTGCGCGGCCGCGCTGGCCTCGCGGTCGATCGCGTCCATATCCATCGCCTGCACAGCGCGCCGGGCCTCGCGGCCGATCGCGTCCGCACCCATCGCCTGCACGGCGCGCTCGGCCTCGCGGCCGATCGCAGCCGCACCCATCGCCCGCACGGCGCGTTCGGCCTCGCGGCCGATCGCGGCCGCACCCATCGCCCGCACGGCGCGCTCGGCCTCGCGGCCGGTCGCGTCCGTACCCATCGCCCGCGCGGCGCGCTGGGCCGTGTCGGCCAGGGCCAGCAGACGGGCGCGATCGGACGCGGCGATGCGGCCCTCGCGATGCGCCTGCTCGATGTCGCGATGCGCCTGCTGAGTCTCGCGCACGGCCTGCGCGATATCGCGCTGTGACGCCGCCGACGCCAGCAGTCGCAAGCGCGCGGCGGCGAGCGCGGCCTGGCGGCCGGTCGCTTCTGCATTGCGCTGCGCCTTGTCGGCATCGCGCTGGGCTTGTTCGTCGTTGCGCCGCGCGCGCTCGTCGTTGCGGCGGGCCTGCTCGTCGTTGCTCCGTGCTTGTGCGTCGTTGCGCCGGGCCCGCTCCGCATCGCGGCGCGCCAACGCACCGTTGCGGCGCGCCTGTTCCGCGTCGAGACGGGCCCGCTCGCCGTTGCGCTGGGCCTCCTGCGCGTCGCGGCGGGCCTGCTCGCCGGCGCGGCGCGCGTCCTCGCCGGCACGGCGCGCTTGCTCGCTGTCGCGCACGGCCTGCTCGCGGGCGCGTCGCCCTTCGGCGATGGCGCGATCGCCGGCGCGCACGGCCTGCTCGCGGGCGCGTCGCCCTTCGGCGATGGCGCGCTCGCCGGCGCGCAGGGCCTCCTCGCGGGCGCGCTGCCCCTCGGCGCGGGCACGCTCGCCTTCGCGCTGGGCTTCCTCACGAGCGCGCTGGGCCTCACGCAAGCCCTCCTCGCGGGCACGCTTGCCCTCACGCTGGGCTTCCTCGCGGGCGCGGGCGCCCTCGCGCTGGGCTTCCTCGCGGGCGCGTCGGCCTTCGGCGCGCGCCTGCTCGGCATCGCGCTGGGCCTGCTCGGCGTCGCGGCGGGCCTGCTCGGCATCGCGCAGCGCCTGCTCGCGGTCGTGCCTGGCTTCTTCGCGCGCGCGCGCCGCCTCGGCCTGGGCGCGGCGCGCTTCGGCGCGCGCCTCGCCGCTGGCCACGCCGGCTTCGCGCATCGCCTTGTCGGCCTCGCGCATGGCCTTGGCGGCTTCGACTTCGGCCTTGGCCGCATCGCGCTGCAGGCCGTCCAGATGGGCGCGGGTCGCGGCGTCGCGCACCGGCTCGTAGCGGCCGTCGTCGTAGACGCGGAAGTACTGACCGTTCTTGACCGCCCACACGCGCGGATCGCCGTTGTTGATCTCGGTGATGCGCTGTTCGCCGTCGGCGGACTTGCCGTGGTGGATGGTGACCTTGGAATCCTCGCGTACCGTCGATGCGCCGCTCGCGGCGACGCTGATCGACGGCGCGACGATCACCGTCGTTGCCGCCGTGGTCGCGGCCGCGTCCGCGGCGGCCGCGGTGACCTTGTACGGCACCAGCCCCAGCAGCGCCACCGCGGCGGCCAGCGCGATCCCGCCCAGACGCGCGGGGGAGGTCGAGTTCTGCAGCATCAGCAATCTCCGTTTCAGAACGGTATAGGTGGGCGACGCGCCGGCCAGGGCCGCCGCCGGCCGCGGCGCCACGCCCAGGCGCAGCAACAGCCGGCCGTAGTCGTGGGCGGCGTAGCGGCGGCTGTCGAGCACGGACGCGTCGCAGGCTTGCTCGCGGGCGATCGCGTATTCGCGCGCGATCAGGTGGGCGAGCGGATGGAAGAAGAACAGGCAGCGCGCCAGCGCCGGCACCCAGCCCCACCACAGGTCGCGGCGGCGCAGATGGGTCAGTTCGTGGTGCAGGGCCATCGCCAGCTCGTCGTCGCTGAGCTGGGCCAGTTGCCGCTGCGGCAGCAGCACGGTCGCCGGCGGGCCGACCAGTTGCGGCGAATCGATCTGCGCCGACACCCGCAGCGGCGGCAGCCGGCCCAGGCCGAGGCTGGCGCCGAGCGCGCGGTAGGCGCTCAGCGCCGGCGCGTGTTCGCAATCGCGCGCGCCGGCGACGTGGCGGCGCATGCGCAGGTAACTGCGCGCGCCCAGCGCGGCCAGCACGATCAGCCCGGCCAGCCACAACGCGGCGAACGCCGCCGGCCAGGACAGCCATTCGATCGCGATCGGCGCGGCCGCGGGCGCGGCGGCGGCTTCGCTGCGCGTGGCCAGCTCGCGCGTCACCAGGAACGGCAGCTGCGCGGTCGGCGACAGCTGCGGCGCCGCCGGCGCGGCCGCGGCTTCGGCCGCCTGCCGCCACTGCGCCGGCAACAGCGGCAGTTCCAGCGGCGCCGGCCACAGCGCGCCGAGCAGCAGCTGCAACGACGCGCACCACCACAGCCAGCAGCGCACCGCCGCGCTCGGCCGCAGCCAGCGCACCAGCAGCACGATCGCCGCGACCAGGAACAAGGACTGCAATCCGGCCGCGAGCAGCCGCGGCAACCAGGTTTCGCCGATCCACTGGAGCGTCATGTCAATCCTCCTTGCGCCGCGCTTTCAGATCGGCGACCAAGCCTTGCAGCTCGGCCAGTTCTTCGTCGCTGACGTCGGCGCGCTGCGACATCCACGCCACGAACGGCGACAGCGAGCCTTGCAGGGTGTTGGCGACGAAGCTGCCGACCGCCGAACGCATCACGTCGTCGGCCGGGGTCTGGGTGGAATAGCGGTACACGCCGCCGACCTTGCGCCGGCGCAGGTAGGCCTTGGCGCGCAGCCGCTCCATCATCGTCAGCACGGTCGAACGGGCCAGCCCGCGCGCCTCGCCGTAATCGGCCGCGACCTCGCCGACGGAGGCGTCGCCGGATTCGGAGATGTGGTTCAGCAGCGCCAGTTCCTGGTCGCCGATCGACTTGCGCGCCATCGCCTTCCCTCTTAGCTACACGTGTAGTCACTGTGCCGATGACTACAACTGTCGTCAACGTGACTGAAGTCATGGGCCGGGCGGTCCGCCCGTGCCCGCTGCGACGTCCGGGATTGGGATTCGTCGAAGCCGATCATGGTTTAAGCCGCCCGCGCCGCGGCCCTGTAATAGTGTTCGCGGCGGCGGCCGTGACAGCATTCGCGCATGCACTCGCACAGCCATTCCCACGGCGGCCACGGCCACCACCACGGCCCCGGCGGCCACCACCACGGCCTGGAAAGCGGCACCCGCGCGTTCGCCGTGGTGACCCTGATCAATCTGGCCTACACCGCGCTGGAAGCCGGCTACGGTTTCTGGACCAACTCGCTGGCGCTGCTGTCCGACGCGCTGCACAACTTCGGCGACGTGGTCGGCCTGGGCCTGGCCTGGGGCGCGGCGGTGCTGGCCAAGCGCTTGCCGACCGACCGCCACACCTACGGCTGGCGCCGCGCCACCCTGCTCTCGCCGCTGGCCAATTCGCTGCTGCTGGTCGGCTTCTCCGGCGCGCTGGCGTGGGAAGCGATCCGCCGCTTCGACGCGCCGCCGGCGATTCCGGCGCTGCCGGTGATCGTGGTCGCCGCGCTCGGCATCGCGGTCAATCTCGGCGCGGCGTGGCTGGTGCGCGCCGGCCACGAGCACGATCTCAATCGCCGCGGCGCGTTCCTGCACCTGATGGCCGACGCCGCGGTGTCGCTGGCGGCGGTACTGGCCGGCGCCGGCATGTGGCTGACCGGCTGGGAATGGCTGGATCCGGCGATCGCCCTGCTGATCGGCGCGGTGGTCGCGGTCGGCGCGTTCGGCCTGCTGCGCGAGAGCTTCAACGCGGCGATGGACGCGGTGCCGGCGAGCATCGACCGCCGCGAGGTGGAATCGCTGTTGCTCGCGCAGCCCGGGGTGCTGGCCGTGCATCACCTGCACATCTGGTCGCTGGGCGCGGGCGAGATCGCGATGACCGCGCACATCGTGCGGCCCGACGACCGCGACCACGACGTCTTCATCGACACGCTCAACCGCGAGCTCGACCGCCGCTTCAACATCAACCACCCGACCCTGCAGGTCGAACACGGCAGCGCCTGCGAGCACGACCGCCACGACCGCGCGCCGCACGGGCGCGCCGCAGGCGGCCGCCACGATCATGGCCACGGCGGTCACGATCATGGCGATCACGGCCACGATCACGGCGATCACGATCACCGGCACGACCACAGCCATGCCGGCGCCCACGCCTGCGCCGGCCACGATCACGCCGCCGCCGACCACGACGAGGCCGCCCGCGCCGCCGATGCGCGCGAGCGCGAGCTCGAGCGCCACGACCACCCGCGCCAGCACAGCCACGCCCCGCACGGCTGAACCCCGATGCTGCAATGCAGCGCAAGCCGCATCGGGCGCGGCGGCTGAACCCAGGCCGCGCCCCGGCGCGCGCAAAAACGTGATCGCGAACGCGCCGCGGGCCATCCGCGGCGATCGCGCCGGCGCCTGAAAATCCCGCCGCCCGGCGCACGACGCCGCGCCGCTGCGCACGCTTTTCGCCCTTCCCCGCAGCGCCCGCAGCGCGTCCGCGCCGCCCCCGGACGCGGCCCGCGCGCCCCCGGCCGCGGCCGGCGTGGTCCGCAAAACCCGCCGCAGCCCATATAATCCCGCGATTACCGTTACTGGACCGGAGCCGGCGATGCTCAACGACATCAAGAAAGACGCACAGAACCGCATGGCCAAGAGCGTGGAAGCGTTCCGCCACGATCTGACCAAGGTCCGCACCGGCCGCGCCTCCGCCGCGCTGGTCGACCACCTGAAGGTCAACTACCACGGTTCGGAGATGCCGTTGAACCAGGTCGCCAGCGTCCAGGTCAGCGACGCGCGCACCCTCACCATCACCCCGTGGGAAAAGCAGATCGTCGGCGCGGTCGAGAAGGCCATCCTCGCCTCCGACCTCGGCCTGACCCCGAACACCGCCGGCACGGTGATCCGCATCAACCTGCCCGCGCTGACCGAAGAACGGCGCAAGGAACTGACCAAGGTCGTGCACAGCGAGAGCGAGAACGCCAAGGTGGCGATCCGCAACATCCGCCGCGACGCCAACCATCAGGCCAAGGAACTGCTCAAGGACAAGAAGGTCACCGAAGACGAGCTGCGCGGCTTCGAAGGCGACATCCAGAAGGTCACCGACAGCGCGATCAAGGACGTCGACGGCGTGGTCAAGGCCAAGGAACAGGAACTGATGGCGGTCTGAGCCGACGCGGCGATCCGGCACTGAACTTCCGCGCCGCGCGCGGGTCCAGTTCCCCGGTTCGCCGCTGCCGACGGCCGGCGCGCCGGCTCGATCCGGGCCTGCGCGGCCCGAGCCGGCACGAACCTAGCCCGCACGACCCGCTTCCCGCCCTTCCCGCCTGAGGTTTCCGTCATCGGCGCCATGCCTTCCGAGCCCGCCACCGCCGCGCCCGCACGCATCCCGCGCCACCTCGCCGTGATCATGGACGGCAACGGCCGCTGGGCCGAGCGCCGGCGCCGTCCGCGCATCATCGGCCACCGCGCCGGCGCGCGCGCGGTCAACGTGTGCATCGAT
The DNA here is from genome assembly GCF_017355525.1 of Lysobacter enzymogenes. Taxonomy (NCBI): domain Bacteria; kingdom Pseudomonadati; phylum Pseudomonadota; class Gammaproteobacteria; order Lysobacterales; family Lysobacteraceae; genus Lysobacter; species Lysobacter enzymogenes. Next base: position 1,852,951 of record NZ_CP067395.1, read on the forward strand.
TTCTGCATCGAGCGCGGCGTCCAGGCGCTGACCCTGTTCGCCTTCTCCAGCGAAAACTGGGGCCGGCCCGAGGACGAGGTCGGCGGCCTGATGAAGCTGTTCCTCAACGCGCTGGAGCGCGAGGTCGAGGAACTGCACCGGCGCGGCGTGCGCGTGCGCTTCATCGGCGAGCGCGGCCGCTTCTCCGACAAGATCCGCGAGCGCATGGCCGCGGCCGAGCGCCAGACCGAAGCCAACACCGTCCTGCACCTGACCATCGCCGCCAGCTACGGCGGCCGCTGGGACATCGCCCAGGCCGCGCGTTCGCTGGCCCAGGACGTGGCCGCCGGGCGGCTCGCGCCGGACGCGATCGACGAACGCCTGCTGGCCGCGCGCATGTGCCTGGCCGACCTGCCGGCGCCGGACCTGTTCATCCGCACCGGCGGCGACACCCGCATCAGCAATTTCCTGCTGTGGCAGCTGGCCTACACCGAACTGTGGTTCACCGAAGCGCTGTGGCCGGAACTGGACGCGGCGATGCTGCAACGCGCGCTGGACGAGTTCGCCGGGCGCGAGCGCCGTTTCGGCCTGACCGGGGCGCAGATCGCGGCCCAGACCAACGAGACCGTTGAATGACCCAAACCCGCCTGATTGCCGCGCTGGTGATGGCTCCCGTGGCGATCGCCGCGATCCTGCTGCTGCCGACCCCGTGGATGATCGCGGCGGCCGCGGTCGTGTTCCTGGCCGGGCTGTGGGAGTGGTTCGATCTGGCCGAGATCGAGGACACCCTCTCGCGCACCGTGCTGCTGGTGGTGCACATGGCGCTGATGGTGGCGATCGTGTGGGCCTCGCGCGGCGGCGGCGCCGGCGATCCGGCCCAGCCGCCGTCGATGGTGCTGTTCAAGATCGCCTCGCTGGTCGGGGTGATCTGGTGGCTGCTGGCCCTGCTGTGGCTGCAGCGCTTCAACTTCGCCAGCGACCACCGCACCTATGCGCGCATGTTCAAGCTGGCCGCGGCCGCGCTGAGCGTGATCCCGGCCTGGTGCGCGCTGACCTGGATCCACGCCGACGGCCCCAACGGCCACTGGTGGCTGCTGACCGCGCTGGCGGTGGTGTGGGCGGCCGATTCGGGCGCGTATTTCGCCGGGCGCAAGTTCGGCATGCTCAAGCTGGCCCCGCGGGTCAGTCCGAACAAGACCGTGGAAGGCCTGATCGGCGGCGCCGTGGCCGGCGTCGCGGTCGGCGTCGGCCTGTCGCTGCTGGCCGGCGCGAGCGCCGCCCAGCTGCCGTGGGTCGCGCTGGTGTCGCTGGTCGCGGTGCTGTTCTCGGTGGTCGGCGACCTGTTCGAAAGCCTGCTCAAGCGCCACGCCGGGGTCAAGGACTCCGGGCATCTGATCCCGGGCCACGGCGGCGTGCTCGACCGCATCGACGGGGTGCTCGCGGCGCTGCCGGTGTTCGCCCTGGGCAAGGCCATTTTCGGGTTCTGAGCCGATGACCCTGCCGCAACGCAACGTCGCCGTGCTCGGCGCCACCGGTTCGATCGGCGCTTCGGCGCTGGACGTGATCGCCCGCCATCCGCAGGCGCTGCGCGCCAGCGTGCTCGCCGCCGGCGGCAAGGTCGAAGCCTTGCTGGCGCTGTGCGAGCGGCATCGTCCCGAACACGCGGTGATCGCCGACCCGGCCGGTTTCGACGCCCTGCGCGAGGGCCTGCGCGCGCGCGGGCTGGCGACCCAGGCGCACCAGGGCGACCAGGCCCTGGTCGAGCTGGTCGGCTCGGACGCCTGCGACACCGTGGTCGCCGCGATCGTCGGCGCCGCCGGCCTGGATTCGACCCTGGCCGCGGCCCGCGCCGGCAAGCGCCTGCTGCTGGCCAACAAGGAATCGCTGGTGCTGGCCGGCGAGCTGCTGATGCGCGCCGCGCACGAGGCCGGCGCGACCATCGTGCCGATCGACAGCGAGCACAACGCGATCTTCCAGTGCCTGCCCGACGCCCACGCCCACGCCGGGCTCAAGCGCATCCTGCTGACCGCCTCGGGCGGGCCGTTCCGCGGGCGTACACGTTCGCAGTTGGGCGAAGTCACCCCGGAACAGGCCGTCGCCCACCCGAAGTGGTCGATGGGCCCGAAGATCTCGGTCGACTCCGCGACCCTGATGAACAAGGGCCTGGAAGTGATCGAGGCGCACCACCTGTTCGGCCGCGCGGACCCGTCCGCGCCGCTGCCGATCGAGGTGCTGGTGCATCCGCAAAGCCTGGTCCATTCGCTGGTCGAATTCGTCGACGGCTCGACCCTGGCCCAGCTCGGCCTGCCGGACATGCGTACCTCGCTGGCGGTCGGCTTCGGTTGGCCGCGGCGGATCGAATCGGGCGTGGCCGGATTGGACCTGCTGGCCCACGGCAAGCTCGAATTCGAGCGCCCCGACCTGGACGCCTTCCCCTGCCTGCGCCTGGCCTTCCAGGCCCTGGCCGCCGGCGGCACCGCGCCGGCCACGCTCAACGCCGCCAACGAAGCGGCGGTTTCAGCGTTTCTTCAGCGCCGTGTGGGTTTCCTAGCGATACCCGCGCTGGTCGAGGACACCCTCGCCGCGCTCCCGTCCACCCCGGCCAGCTCGCTGGCGGCGCTGCGCGAGGCCGATGTCCAGGCCCGCCGCCACGCCGAGCAGGCGATCGGCCGCGCCGCCCGACCCTTGCGAGCCTGATCCGGCCATGAGCGAAATCCTGGGCTCCCTGTGGTGGCTCATCATCAGCATCGGTTTGCTGGTGACTTTCCACGAATTCGGCCATTTCTGGGTCGCCCGCCGCTGCGGGGTCAAGGTGCTGCGCTTCTCGGTCGGCTTCGGCAAGCCGCTGTGGATGCGGGTCGGCAAGGACGGCACCGAATACGCGATCGGGCGCATCCCGCTCGGCGGCTACGTCAAGATGCTCGACGAGCGCGAGTACGAGATCGGCGAAGCGCTGCAGCCCTACGCGTTCAACCGCAAGCCGGTGTGGCAGCGCATCGCGATCGTGGCTGCCGGCCCGGTCGCCAACCTGGTCCTGTGCGTGGCCTTCCTGTGGGGCATGTTCGTGATCGGCCGGCCGGATTTCGCCCCGGTGGTCGGCGCCAGCACCGGCATCGCGGCCGAGTCCGGCCTGCGTCGCGGCGATCTCATCGAATCCGTCGGCGAGCGCGCCACCCCGACCTGGAGCGAGGTGCAGATGGCGCTGACCCTCGGCGCGCTCGACCGCCAGGACCTGCCGGTCAAGGTCCGCGCCGAGAACGGCAGCGAACTGGTCCGGACCCTGCGCCTGACCCGGCTGCCGGCCGAATTCGACCAGCGCCGCGCGGTCCAGGCGATCGGCCTGAGCGGGCGCCACGAGCTGGTGCCGGCGGTGATCGGCCGGGTCCTGCCCGACAAGCCCGCCTGGCGCGTGCTGGCCGAGGGCGACCGCATCACCGCCCTCGACGGCGACCCGATCCCGAGCTGGAACGACCTGCCCGCGGCGGTCGCCCGGCTCGGCGAGCGCGGCGGCAAGGCCATGATCGAAGTGCAGCGCAACGGCGACCGCCTGGCGCTGGAAATCCAGCCGGGCCGGCTGAACGTGGACGGCAAGGAGTTCTGGGGCTTCGGCATCGAGCCGGCCACCCCGGCCCCGCCCAAGCGCGACGCGGTGCTGCGCTACGGCCCGCTGGCGGCGGTGCCGGCGGCGCTGCGCGAGAGCTGGCACCAGGCCGGCGAGCTGTACGCGATGATCGGCCGCGCCTTCAGCGGCCGGGTGTCGCTGCAGAACACCGTGGCCGGCCCGGTCACCATCGGCCGCGCCGCCAACGCCTACGCCAACAACGGCCCGGCCTGGTACCTGCAATTGCTGGCGATGCTGTCGCTGAGCCTGGGCATTCTGAACCTGCTGCCGATCCCGATCTTGGACGGCGGACACCTGCTGTATTACCTTATCGAGCTTGTTAAGGGCAGCCCGGTCAGCGAGCGAGTCATGGCGGCCGGGCATTTCGTCGGCCTGGCGTTGATCGCGAGCCTCATGGGCCTGGCGTTCTACAACGACATCTTGAACAACCTGGTGCGCTGAATGCCGGCCTGACGCTCGCTCCAACGCTACGCCCACACCCTCAAAGCCCGCTCCGCACCCCCTGCCAGCGCCTTAGCGCGGCAAACCAGCCCCCAACGGACGTAATGATGACGCGAATTCCTAATCGCCGCCTGCTCGCCCTCGCCCTTGCCACGGCAATGACCTCGGCCCCGGCGATTCCCGCGATGGCGCAGTCCGCCGATCCGTTCGCCCTGGGAGGCGGCGCCAAGACCCCGGCGCCGGGCTCGTTCACCGTCAGCGACATCCGCATCGACGGCCTGCAGCGCATCTCCGCCGGTACGGTCTTCACCTACCTGCCGGTCGAACGCGGCGACACCATGGACAGCGCCAAGGCCGGCGACGCGATCCGCGCGCTGTACAAGACCGGCTTCTTCGAGGACGTGCACCTGGACCGCCAGGGCACCATCCTGGTCGTCACCGTGACCGAGCGTCCGGCGATCAACAAGCTCACCCTCAGCGGCAACAAGGACATCAAGTCCGACGACCTGCTCAAGGGCCTGAAGGACATCGGCCTGGCCGAAGGCGAAACCTTCGACCGGCTGGCGTTGGACAAGGTCACCCAGGACCTGGCGCGCCAGTACAACAACCGCGGCAAGTACAACGTCGAGATCACCCCGACCGTGTCGCGGCTGGACCGCAACCGCGTCGACATCACGATCAACGTCAAGGAAGGCAAGGCGGCCAAGATCCGCCACATCAACCTGATCGGCAACGACAAGTTCGAGCAGAAGGACATCCTCAACGGCTGGGAATCGCGCGAGCACAACTGGCTCAGCTGGTACCGCCGCGACGACCAGTACTCGCGCGAGAAGCTGTCCGGCGACCTGGAAAAGCTCAACGCCTACTACCTCGACCGCGGCTACGTCGATTTCACCATCGACTCGACCCAGGTCTCGATCAGCCCCGACCGCCAGGACATGTTCCTGACCGCCGGCCTGAGCGAGGGCGACCAGTACAAGATCTCCAGCGTGCAGGTCACCGGCGACACGATCCTGCCGAAGGAGGAGATCGAGAAGCTGGTCATCGTCAAGCCCGACCAGATCTTCTCGCGGCGCCTGCTGGAAATCAGCTCCGACGCGATCACCGCGACCCTGGGCAACGTCGGCTACGCCTTCGCCCAGGTCAATCCGATCCCGGACATCAACCGCGAGAACAAGACCGTCGGCATCAACATGCAGGTGGTGCCGGGCCCGCGCGTCAACGTGCGCCGGATCATCTTCAAGGGCAACACGCGCACCGGCGACGAGGTCTTGCGCCGCGAGATGCGCCAGTTCGAAGGCACCTGGTATTCGCAGGCGGCGATCGACCGCTCCAAGATCCGCCTGCAGGGCCTGGGCTACTTCGAGACCGTCGACGTCGAAAGCAAGCCGGTGCCCGGCAGCAACGACCAGGTCGACGTGACCTACAACCTCAAGGAAACCACCTCCGGCAGCTTCGTGTTCGGCCTGGGCTATTCGCAGCTCGGCAAGCTGACCACGCAGATCCAGCTGTCGCAGAACAACTTCCTCGGCAGCGGCAACCGCGTGTCGGTGCAGGCGCAGCGCAGCTACTACCAGGAGCGCTTCGACTTCTCCTACACCAACCCGTACTTCACCGACGACGGCGTCTCGCTGGGCTACAACCTGTCGTGGCGCAAGCTCGACTACTCCGACTTCAACACCGCGCAGTACTCCACCACCAACGGCACCGCGCAGGTCGTGCTGGGCATTCCGCTGACCGAGACCGACGCCATCACCGGCCTGGTCGGCATCGACAGCAACGAGATCCTGATCGGCCGCAGCTACACCCCGCAGAGCATCGTCGACTACCTCGACGCGCTCGGCCACCAGACCTTCAAGGCCTGGCGCGCGCAGATCGGCTGGGGCCGCAACAGCCTCAACCACGCGCTGACGCCGACCGCCGGCACCCAGCAGCGCCTGTGGCTGGAAGCGACCCTGCCGGGCTCGACGGTCGAGTACTACAAGATCAACTACAGCTTCTCCAAGTTCTGGCCGCTGTCGCGCCACCTGGTGCTGAACACCCGCGCCGAACTCGGCTACGGCGACAGCTACGGCAAGGACACCAGCCGCATCATCGACCGCGACGGCCCGAACGGCCCGCTGCCGCCGGAGAAGATCACCGCCACCGGCCTGCCGTTCTTCGAGAACTTCTACGCCGGCGGCGTGCGCTCGGTGCGCGGCTTCACCGACAACACCCTGGGTCCGCGCGAGGCCTCGCTCAACGGCACCTACGCGCAGCCGCTCGGCGGCGCGTTCAAGACCACCGGCTCGCTGGAAATGTACTTCCCGACCCTGCTCGACACCCCGGCCGCGCGCGTGTCGGCGTTCGTCGACTTCGGCAACGTGTACAAGGACTACGACTCGTTCGAGGCCAACGAGCTGCGCGCTTCGGCCGGCATCGCGCTGATGTGGCGCTCGCCGATGGGCCCGATCTCGATCAGCTACGCGTTCCCGTTCAAGAAGCAGGACGACGTGCTCGACGTCAACGGCAAGAAGACCGGCCGCGGCGACGAACTCGAGCGCCTGCAGTTCACCTTCGGCGGCACGTTCTGAGCGCGGCCTCGCGGCCGCACCCTGGCGTGAACGCAAGCCATTACACCGCCCGCGAACTGGCCGAGCGCTTCGCGCTCGGCCTGCACGGCGACGGCGAGGTCCGCATCGACGGCGTCGGCACCCTGGCCAAGGCCGGGCCGAGCCAGCTGGCGTTCCTGGCCAATCCGAAATACCGCTCGCAGCTCGACGGCAGCGCCGCCGGCGTGGTGGTGATGCGCGAGGACGCGGCCGCCGGCTACGCCGGCACCGCGCTGATCGCGCGCGATCCCTACGCCGCGTTCGCCAAGATGTCGGCGCTGTTCGAGCCCAGGCCCGAACGTCCGCCCGGCATCCACGCCTCGGCCGCGATCGACCCGACCGCCGAGGTCTCCCCGCTCGCCCACATCGGCGCGTTCGTCAGCATCGGCGCGCGCAGCCGCGTCGAGGCCGGGGCGATGCTCGGCCCGGGCTGCGTGATCGGCGACGACTGCGCGGTCGGCGAAGGCTGCGAACTGGTCGCGCGGGTCACCCTGGTGACCCGGGTGCGCCTGGGCAAGCGCGTGCTGATCCATCCCGGCGCGGTGCTTGGCGCCGACGGCTTCGGCCTGGCGATGGAAGCCGGGCGCTGGCTCAAGGTGCCGCAGCTCGGCGGGGTCGAGATCGGCGACGACTGCGAGATCGGCGCCAACACCACCATCGACCGCGGCGCCATCGAGGACACCGTGCTCGAGGAAGACGTGCGCCTGGACAACCAGATCCAGATCGGCCACAACGTCCGCATCGGCGCGCACAGCGCGATGGCCGGCTGCTCGGCCGCGGCCGGCAGCGCCAAGATCGGCCGCTACTGCCTGATCGGCGGCGGCGCCGGCGTGCTCGGCCATCTGGAGGTCTGCGACAAGGTCACCGTCACCGCGATGAGCTTGGTCACCAGCTCGATCCGCGAACCCGGCGAATATTCCTCGGGCACCCCGCTGATGGACAACCGCAGCTGGCGCAAGAACGCCGCGCGCTTCAAGCAGCTCGACGCGATCGCCCGGCGCACCCGCGGCGCGGGCGGCGGCGGCGAAGAAAGCTGAGCCCCCTGCCCGGCCCCGCGCCGCGCATACAATGGCGCCCCAGCCGCCCGGCCCCGCGCGGTCCATACGGTAGCGCCACACCCGCCGCGGAAACTGCGGGACAATGGCGCTCCGCGTCACACCACAAGGGTCGCCAGGCACGGCGGCCGCGAGCACAGGACGTGCGATAAAGGACGAAAGACAAGATGAGCCAGACCCTGCGACTCCCGCTCGACGTGCCGGCGATCCAGCAACTGCTGCCGCACCGCTATCCGTTCCTGCTGATCGACCGCGTGCTCGAACTGGAACCCCACAAGCGCGTGCTCGCCATCAAGGGCGTGAGCTGCAACGAGCCCTTCTTCAACGGCCACTTCCCCGGCAACCCGGTCATGCCCGGCGTGCTGGTGATCGAGGCCCTGGCCCAGGCCGGCGGCCTGCTGACCCAGGTCTCGCACGGCGGCCTCGCCGACGGCCGCTCGTTCTACCTGGTCAAGGTCGACAACGCGCGCTTCTCGCGCATGGTCGTGCCCGGCGACCGGCTCGAACTCGAGGTCAACCTCAAGCGCATGATCCGCAACATGGCGCTGTTCGACGGCGTCGCCCGGGTCGACGGCGAAGTCGTGGCCAGCGCCCAGATCATGTGCGCCGAAGCCAAGGAATGATCCGATGAGCGCGACGATTCACCCCACCGCCTTCGTCGATCCCGCCGCGACGCTCGGCGAAGGCGTCGTGGTCGGCGCGTTCTGCTACATCGGCGCCGAAGTCGAAGTCGGCGCCGGCACCGCGTTCGGTCCGCACTGCACGATCCAAGGGCCGACCCGGATCGGCCGCGACAACCGCTTCCACGCCCAGTGCGGCATCGGCGGCGATCCGCAGGACAAGAAGTTCGCCGGCGAGCGCACCGAACTGGTCATCGGCGACGGCAACCACTTCCGCGAGTTCGTCACCGTCAACCGCGGCACCGGCAACGGCGGCGGCGTCACCCGCATCGGCGACCGCAACTGGCTGCTGGCCTACACCCACGTCGCCCACGATTGCCATATCGGCAACGACTGCGTGTTCTCCAACAACTCCACGCTCGCCGGCCACGTCACCGTCGAAGACCACGTCATCATGAGCGGCTTCTCCGGCGTGCATCAGTTCTGCCGGGTCGGCGCGCACGCCTTCATCGGCATGGGCGCGCTGGTCAACGGCGACGTCGCGCCGTTCCTGATGGTCGCCCAGGACGGCTACGGCCGCCCGCGCGGGATCAACGCCGAAGGCCTCAAGCGCCGCGGCTTCGGCCCCGAGCGCATCGCCGCGATCAAGCGCGCCTACCGCGCGGTGTTCATGTCCGGCGCCTCGCTCGAGGATGCGCGCGCCAAGCTCGAAGAGCTGGCCGCCGACAGCGCGGACGTGCGCGCGTTGCTGGACTTCATCGGCAGCGGCGAGCGCCCGCTGCTGCGCTGAGCGCGCGAAGATGGACGCGGTGCGGCGGCTGCGCATCGGTTCGGTCGGGTTCGAATACACGATCGAAGCGCGCGACTACCGAATCGAGATCGGCGAGATCTTCGTCGACGAACGTCCGCTCGCGCACTGGCTCGGCGATGTCCGTCATATGGGCAACTGCCACACCGACCTCGACCCGCGCACTCCCGCCAAGCGCCGCGAAGCGGCGCGGGCCATCTATCTCGGCCTCGCGCCCGCCGACAACCAGAACGAAAGCGGCCGGCTGGTGCTGTACCGTTGCCACTGCGGCTGCGATTACTGCGGGGTCGTGTCCTGCGAGCTGAAGTTCGACGGCGATCACGTTGTATGGGATCGGTTGACCTACGAAAGCGACGACGGCCCCATGCTCGAACGCGATCCGCACGAAGATCCCGCGGACAGCCTGTTTCCCCCGAATGGTCCGCAGCGCTTCGTCTTCGACCGCGCCCAATACCAGGCCGAACTGGAACGTCATTTCGCCCAATGAACGCCGCCAAGCCCGCCGCCGTCGACCCCGCCCGCATCGACGAAATCTTTCCCGCCGCGCCCCCGCCGCCGCCGCGTTTCGCCCTGATCGCCGGCGAAGCCTCCGGCGACCTGCTCGGCGCGGGACTCATCGAGGAACTCAAGCGCCGCTACCCGGGCGCCGAGTTCGTCGGCGTCGGCGGCGAGCAGATGCGCGCGGCCGGCATGGACACCTGGTTCGACGCCGGCGAACTGGCGGTCATGGGGCTCAGCGAAGTGCTCAAGCACCTGCCGCGGCTGCTGCGCCTGCGCCGCGACGTGCGCCAGCGCATCCTCGACTGGAAGCCCGACGCCTTCATCGGCATCGACGCGCCGGACTTCAATCTCGGGGTGGAGCGCTGGCTCAAGCAGCGCGGCGTGCGCACCGTGCACTACGTCAGCCCGTCGGTGTGGGCGTGGCGGCGCAAGCGCGCGCAGAAGATCGGGCGCAGCGCCGACCGGGTGCTGTGCCTGTTCCCGATGGAGCCGCCGATCTACGCCGAATACGGCGTCGACGCGCGCTTCGTCGGCCATCCGCTCGCCGACGAAATGCCGGTGCAGCCCGACCGCGACGGCGCGCGCATGACCCTGGGCCTGGACGACGAGGCGCCGATCCTGGCGATGCTGCCGGGTTCGCGCGTCGGCGAGATCGAAACCCTGGCCGGCGATTTCATCGCCTGCGCCGCGTTGCTGCTGGCGGCCGAGCCGCGCCTGGGCATCGTCGCGCCGATGGCCGGCGCGCGCGCGCGCGCCGCGTTCGAGCGCATCCTCGCCGCGCATCCCGACGGCGAACGCGTGCGCCGCGCGCTGCGCATCGTCGACCGCGGCGCGCGTACGGTGATGGTCGCCAGCGACGCGGTGCTGCTGGCTTCGGGCACCGCCACCCTGGAAGCGATGCTGGCCAAGCGGCCGATGGTGGTCGCCTACAAGGTGTCGCCGCTGACCTACACCCTGGTCAAGCGGCTGGGCATGCTCAAGGTCGATCACTACGCGCTGCCGAACGTGCTCGCCGGCGAGGCGGTGGTGCCGGAGCTGATGCAGCACGACTGCACCCCGGAAAATCTCGCCGGCGCGACCCTGCGCTGGCTGCGCGACCCGGCCGCGAGCGCGGCTTTGCTGCCGAAGTTCCAGCGCATCCACCTGGAGCTCAAGCGCGACGCCTCGGCGCGCGCGGCCGACGCGATCGCCGAGCTGATCGGCGAGAATGCCGGCGCGAGCTGACCTCGCCCTCCCTACTCCGAATCCGCCGCTCTCCGTGCTCCCGACCGACGCCCCCGCCGCACCCCGCCCGCGCGCCAGGCCGCGCCTTATCGCCGGCGTCGACGAAGCCGGCCGCGGCCCGCTCGCCGGGCCGGTCGCGGTGGCGGCGGTGATCCTGAATCCGCGCCGCCGCATCGACGGCCTGGACGACTCCAAGAAACTGACCGAAGCGCGGCGCGAGGCGCTGTTCCCGCTGATCCAGGAACGCGCGCTGGCGTGGCGGATCGAGTTCGTCGAGGTCGAGGAAATCGACCGCATCAACATCTTCCAGGCGACCATGACCGGCATGTGCCGCGCGCTGCTGGCGCTGACGCCGCAGGCCGAACTGGCGCGGGTCGACGGCAATCATCTGCCCGAGGGCCTGCCGTGCCGCGGCGAGGCGCTGGTCGGCGGCGACGCGATCGAGCCTTCGATCATGGCCGCCTCGATCCTGGCCAAGGTCGCGCGCGACCGGCTGATGCAACAGTTGCACGAAACCTGGCCGCAGTACGGCTTCGACCGCCACAAGGGCTATTCGACCGCCGCGCACCTGGCCGCGCTGCAGGCGCACGGGCCGTGCCCGCAGCACCGGCGCAGCTTCGCGCCGGTGCGGATCGAGGCGGAGCAGCGTTCGCTGTTCTGAGGCGGTGCGCTCTGCCGCTGCGCTCGGCGGGTGTTGTGCGAGGGCCTTCGGGCCTGGCGCTTTTCCACCGGCTCGCTGCGGTCTGAAACAAAAACGTCGGGCCGGAGGGCCCTCGCACAACAGCCCAGCTCCCGGCTCCCAGGCGAGCCCCTGCGCCTGAACGCCCAGGCGTGCCACAGGTCACAACGACTTCAGACCCGCGCGCGCAGACTGCCGCCAGGCGCACAGTCGGCCACACTCCCAACGCACCGGTCCGCGTCGTATTCCGGCCCGCGACGCGAACCTCCCCGCCCCGCGACGGGCCGGATACGAGGTGTTCCATGCGCATGCCTCACCCCACCCCGACCGCCGAGCCGCTGCCGTTCGAGCGCGCTCCGCCGCCGCACCACCAGCAACCCTACGAGCCGGCGATGACGCTGCGCCCGGCGGCGATCGCCGCGTTCGACGCGCTGGTCCACGAGCTCCACCCCGACGCCGCCCGGGTCGACGCCGACCGCCTGCAGCGGCTCGCCGCGTGGCTGGCCGGCCTGCCGCCGAGCCAGGCCCGGCGCGTGGTCGACGAGCGCCTGCAATGCCTGCAGGACCTGCGCGCGATGGCCCACGACCCGGCCTGGGACTGCGAACCGGCGCTGCGCCGGCGGCTCGAGCGCCTGTTCGCCTACGTCGAACAGGACGAGGACCTGATCCCCGACCGGGTGCCGCTGCTCGGCCTGCTCGACGACGTACTGCTGATCGAGCTGACCTGGCCCGCGTTCGCCGCCGAGGCCGACGACTACCGCGACTTCTGCGCCTACCGCCGGCTCGAGCATCCCCCCGGCGACGCCGCCGCGCAGCGCGCCGCGTGGGTGCGCGACCGTCTCGCCGAGCTGGCCCTGCTGCAACACCACGCGCGCATCAGCGACAGCCACTACGCCAACGGCCGCACGCCCGAGCCGGTGTTCCGGGTCACGTAAGCCAGGCACGCCCCCTGTAGGAGCGGCGCGAGCCGCGACCGCGACACCGCGCCTGCGACGCGACCGGCTACCCCGCAGTCGCGGCTCGCGCCGCTCCTACAGTCGAAACATCGCACCGTCGCGGTGTCTGGACGCGCCGCGACGCGCGAGCGCACCGTTCGCACCGCCGCACGATTCCCAATGCGGCGAAATCCGCCGCGCGCCCGCCATCGACCGCTGTCAAGCCTTGCCCCGCGCCGCCGGGCTGATACCCTGCAATCCGGCACTTTCCCCGCCGCGCCCACCGCCGTCCCGGGCTCCCGCCGCCAAGGCGCGAACGTCCCGGCGCGGCCCTTCCCGGCACGGCCGCAGACCCGGTACGCATGTCCGCTCCATTCGTTCATCTTCACTTGCACAGCGAGTACTCGCTGGCCGACTCGACCATCCGCATCGGCGACCTGGTCAAGCGTTGCGTCGCCCTCGGCCAGCCGGCCGTGGCCGTGACCGACCTCGACAACATCTTCGCCGCGGTCAAGTTCTACAAAGCCTGCGAAGGCGCAGGCATCAAGCCGATCATCGGCGCCGACGTGCAACTGGCCGACGGCAACGAAGCGGCCACGCGCATGACCCTGCTGTGCCGCGACCGCGGCGGCTACCTCAGCCTGTCGCGCCTGCTCAGCCGCGCCTGGATGGAAGGCCACCGCACCGAAGGCGTGGTGCTGCGCCCGGAATGGCTGCGCGAGGACAACGACGGCCTGTTCGCGCTGGCCGGCCGCAGCAGCCTGGCCGGGCGCCTGGCCGCGAGCAACCGCGAAGAACTCGCCCACGCCTGGCTGGTCGACTGGCACGGCGTGTTCGGCGACCGCCTGCATCTGGAACTGACCCGCACCCAGCGCGACGGCGAGGACGCGTTCAACGCCTTCGCCCTGCACGCGGCGAGCAAGCGCGGCCTGCCGGTGGTCGCGAGCAACGACGCGCGCTTCCTCGACCGCGACGGCTTCGAGGCGCACGAGGCGCGCGTGTGCATCGCCTCGGGCCGCGTGCTCGACGACCCCAAGCGCCCGCGCGAATACAGCGGGGAGCAATACCTCAAGACCAGCGAGGAAATGGCCGCGCTGTTCGCCGACGCGCCCGACGCGATCGACAACGCGCTGGCCCTGGCCACCCGCTGCAACGTCGAGCTCAAGCTCGGCGAATACGCGCTGCCGGCGTTTCCCACGCCGAGCGACCACACCATCGAATCGTGGCTGCGCACGCAGTCGCGCGAGGGCCTGGTCAAGCGCCTGGAGAAGAATCCGCTCGCCCCGGGCAAGACCCGCGAGGAGTACGACCAGCGCCTGGAAATCGAGCTGGACGTCATCATCAAGATGGGCTTCCCCGGCTACTTCCTGATCGTCGCGGACTTCATCAACTGGGCCAAGGACCACGAGATCCCGGTCGGCCCGGGCCGCGGTTCCGGCGCCGGCTCGCTGGTGGCCTGGGCGCTGGGCATCACCGACCTGGACCCGCTGCCGTACGACCTGCTGTTCGAGCGCTTCCTCAATCCCGAACGCGTGTCGATGCCCGACTTCGACATCGACTTCTGCATGGACCGCCGCGACGAGGTCATCGACTACGTCGCGCGCAAGTACGGCCGCGACCGCGTCTCGCAGATCATCACCTACGGCACGATGGCGGCGAAGGCGGTGGTGCGCGACGCCGGCCGCGTGCTCGGCCATCCGTACGGCTTCGTCGACGGCATCGCAAAACTGATCCCGATGACGTTGGGCATCTCGCTCGACGACGCGCTCGGCGAATCGGAAGCCGCGGCGAAGAATCCGGACCTGGCCTCGGCCGACCTGATCCAGCGCTACCGCAACGAAGACGACGTGCGCGACCTGCTCGACCTGGCGCGCAGCCTGGAAGACCTGACCCGCAACGCCGGCAAGCACGCCGGCGGCGTGGTCATCGCGCCGAGCCCGCTGTCGGACTTCTGCCCGCTGTTCGCCGAACACGACGGCGAAGGCCGCGGCCGCAACCCGGTGACCCAGTTCGACAAGGACGACGTCGAAGCGGTCGGCCTGGTCAAGTTCGACTTCCTCGGCCTGCGCACGCTGACGATCATCGACTGGGCGGTGCGCGCGATCAACAAGCGCCGCGCCAAGGAAGGCCTGGAACCGCTCGACGTCAACGCGCTGGAGCTGACCGACAAGCCGACCTACGAACTGTTCGCGCGCGGCGACACCGTCGCGGTGTTCCAGTTCGAATCGCGCGGCATGCGCGAGCTGCTCAAGCGCGCCAAGCCCGACACCTTCGAAGACATCATCGCGCTGGCCGCGCTGTTCCGTCCCGGCCCGCTCGGCTCGGGGATGGACAAGGACTGGGTCGACCGCAAGCACGGCAACGCCGAGGTCACCTATCCGCACGACTCGCTGGAGCCGGTGCTGGCGCCGACCTACGGCGTCATCGTCTACCAGGAACAGGTGATGCAGATCGCCCAGGTCCTGGCCGGCTACACCCTCGGCGGCGCCGACATGCTGCGCCGCGCGATGGGCAAGAAGAAGCCGGAGGAAATGGCCAAGGAGCGCGCCAAGTTCGAAGCCGGCTGCGCCGAGCGCGACATCCCGGCCAAGCAGGCCAGCCCGATCTTCGACCTGATGGAGAAGTTCGCCGAGTACGGCTTCAACAAGTCGCACTCGGCCGCCTACGCCTTGGTCGCGTACCAGACCGGCTGGCTCAAGCGCCACTACGGCGCCGAGTTCATGGCCGCGACCTGCTCGTCGGACATGGACAACACCGACAAGGTGGTCAACTTCCTCGACGAAGCGCGGGTGATGGGCATCAAGGTGCTGCCGCCGCACGTCAACGAATCGGAGTACATGTTCGAGGCGATCGACGCCGACACCATCCGCTACGGCATCGGCGCGGTGAAGGGCGTCGGCCGCGGCGTGTGCGAATCGATCGTCGAGGCGCGCCGCGCCGGCCCGTTCGTCGACCTGCTGGATTTCTGCAAGCGCGTGGACAGCGGCAAGCTCAACCGCCGCGCGCTGGAAGCGCTGACCCACGCCGGCGCGCTCGACGGCCTCGGCAAGAACCGCGCGAGCCTGATGCTGCAGTTGCCGGAAGTGCTCAAGGCCACCGACCAGATGGCCAAGGAGCGCGCCGCCGGCCAGGTCTCGCTGTTCGGCGGCTTCGAAGCGGCGACCCCGGCGCTGCACCTGGACCTGACCGAAACCAACGAGTGGCCGCTGGCGCAGATCCTGCACGGCGAGCGCGAGACCCTCGGCCACTACCTCAGCGGCCATCCGTTCGACCCGTATCGCGACGAACTGCGTTCGCTGGTCGGCACCGACCTCGGCGAGCTCGAAGGCATCTGGGAAAAACGCCCGGAAAGCGCGCGCAGCGGCTGGCGTCCGGAACTGGAAGTGATCGTCGCCGGGCAAGTGGTCGGCCTGCGCAAGAAGGGCGACAGCCAGATGTTCGTGCAGATCGAGGACGGCCGCGGCCGCCTGGAGTGCGCGTTCTTCTCCGAGACCTACAGCGAATTCGCCGCGATGCTCGCGCGCGACCGCCTGCTGGTGATCCAGGGCGGCCTGCGCGAGGACGCCTTCAGCGGCGGCTTCGCCCTGCGCGCGGCGCGCTGCTGGGACTACAACGCGGTCTGCGCCAAGCATGCCCAGCGCCTGGCCCTGCGCCTGGACCTGCGCGTGCCCGGCACCTGGCAACGGGTGGACGCCCTGCTCGCCAAGCAGCGGCCCGGCCCGACCCCGATCCGCCTGGACCTGCTGCGCGACGGCGCGGCCGGCATGCTCGACCTCAACGGCCCGCAATCGGTGCGCATCGACGCCGAACTGACCGGCTCGCTGCGCGCCCAGCCCGGCGTCAAGGCGGTCAAGCTGACCCTGTCCAAGCCGTGGGCGCGCGCGTCCGGCGGCGGCGGAGACTGAGCGCTGCGTCGCATCGGTTCGGCGAAAGCGGCAACGAGTCAAGCGCCCGGGCGCAACCCCGTTGCCGTTGCCGCGCGAACCGCTTCGCAGTTTCCGTACCTGTCCCATGCCTATCGGTACGGTCGCGCCGCCTAGGCTAGACTGTGCCCTTCCAAGGCCCACGGCCCACGCATGAACCCGAACTACCTCGACTTCGAGCAGCCCATCGCCGACCTGGAAGCCAAGATCCAGGAGCTGCGCCATGCCAGCAGCGGCCCGGCGGTCGACATCGACACCGAAATCCACGCCCTGCAGGACAAGCTGCGCCTGCGCACCGCGCAGATCTTCCGCGACCTCTCGTCGTGGCAGATTTCCCAGCTCGCCCGCCACCCGGCCCGGCCGTACACGCTCGATTACGTGCGGGTGATGTGCGACGAGTTCCAGGAACTGGCCGGCGACCGCGCCTTCGCCGACGACAACGCCATCGTCGGCGGCCTGGCCCGCATCGCCGGGCGCAGCGTAGTCGTGGTCGGCCACCAGAAGGGCCGCGACACCAAGAGCAAGATCAAGCGCAACTTCGGCATGCCGCGCCCGGAGGGCTACCGCAAGGCGCTGCGGCTGATGAAGCTGGCCGAGCGCTTCGGCCTGCCGCTGCTGACCTTCATCGACACCGCCGGCGCGTGGCCGGGCATCGACGCGGAAGAACGCGGCCAGTCCGAAGCCATCGCGCGCAATCTGATGGAGATGGCCGGGCTCAAGATTCCGGTGATCTGCACCGTGATCGGCGAAGGCGGCTCCGGCGGCGCGCTCGCGATCGGCGTCGGCGACCGCACCCTGATGCTCGAATACAGCACCTACTCGGTCATCACCCCTGAAGGCTGCGCCTCGATCCTGTGGAAGACCGCCGACAAGGCCAAGGACGCGGCCGAACAGCTCGGCCTGACCGCCAAGCGCCTGTCCGAGCTCGGCCTGATCGACAAGATCGTGCGCGAGCCGATCGGCGGCGCGCACCGCAACCCGAAGCAGATGGCGACGCGCCTGAAGGCCGTGCTGATCAACGAACTCGAAGCGCTGGACAACGTGCCGGTCGACGAGTTGCTGCAGCGCCGCTACGAGCGGCTGCGCGGCTACGGCGCGTACGAAGCCGCCTGAGAAGCGCAGCGGCACGAAGCCGCGCCCCTGAAACGCGCGATCCGCACCACGACGGCCGGGCCTCTGCCCGGCCGTCGTCGTTTGCGGACTTCAACGCTTGCCGACCTCAGTGCTCCAGCACGCTGATGCTGGTGTTGTAGACCGAATCGGCCGTCCACGGTGAACGATTGCCGACGCCGAGCGTGAACTGCAAGGTCTTGCCGCTGATGTCGCCGAGATCGAAGTACCGCATCGGCACCAGCGCGCCGGGACACCAGCTGCGCGGATTGCTGGTGTTGTTGTTGCGGAAGATCCCGGGATTGCCGCGCGGGCTGTACTGCTCGTAGCTCGCGCAATCGATCTTGGTGCTGAAAGTGGCGATCTGCGCGCCGTTGAACTTCACGCTGACATTCGTGTTGGTGTACTCCTGCCCGCCCGACGATGCGCCGTAACCGGCGATGCTGACCGCCAGCGTGGCGATGCCGAGGTTGGCGGTGTGCGAGACCGTGCCGGTGGCGATGCTGTCGTCGGTTTCCGGCGAACGCGACAGCAGGCTGATGACGTCCGGGTCGCCGCCGGCGCTGAGCGGCTTCTTCGACACCAGCGCGAGCGAATACTTGAACCCGACCTCGGCGATCGCCGGATCGGTGACGCCGTGCTGCTGGCAGGCGTCGCTGCCGTACTGCGGGTTGGAACCGCCGCTGATGCCGACCCAGATGTCGCGGTCCGGATTGGCCAGCGCCGCCGCGTACGGATCCATCGCCGCGTCGGGATACACGCGCGTGGCCTTGGCGCCTTGCCACATGTCGCTGAACGGCGAAATGAAGTCGGTGAAGGTCACCCGCGGCGTGTCCACCGTCGGCGTCTGGCCTTTCGGCAGGTTGATGAAGAACGCCGAAGCGAAGCGGTCGTAGGGATCGCACTGGGCGTGATAGGTGATGCGCAGGGCGACGTCGTCGCCGATGCCGGCCTTTTCCGCATCGCTGAGCTTGCGCGCGAACTCGGTGCCGCGCTTCCACATCAGCAGCCCCGGCGGCGGCGTGTAGGTGGTCGGCTCGGTGCTGCGGTAGATGCCGAACTGCGGCACCTGGTCGAGCACCAGCACCACCCGTTCGGCCGGCGCCGCGGCGTCGTGCGCCTCGAATTCGTAGATGCGCGCGGCGCTGTCGCTGCCCTGGGTCGGGGTGGCGATGTTGAGCCGCGCATAGCGCGCGTCGACCGCGCCGACGTTGTGGGTGGTGACGTTGTCGGTGTTGTTGCTGACCGTCGCCGCGGTGGTCCAGGCCGATCCGTCGGCGGACACCTGGATGTTGAAGTTGCGGGTGTTGAACGCGGCCGGCTCGCCGCCGGCGCCGGCATGCCGGACCACGAAGCTGGCGATGCGCTTGCTCGCGCCGAGGTCGACCTGCAGCCACTTGCTCGACGCCGACGAACAGAACTTGTCGGCATTGCCGCCGGACACGCTGCCGTTGACCGCCTTGGCCGGGGTTTCGTTGCCGTTGCAGGAGGCCGAGCCGGTCGCGGGCTTGTTCAAGGCGAGATTGGCGGCCGCTGCGGCGCCGGCGAATCCCAGGCACAGGCACACGCCGGCGGCGGACGCCGTCCATTGCGCATGCCGCCGATACACTGCCGATCGCGCTTTCGAACGCATGGTGCCTCCCGATGAGGTGAACGCCGGACGAGACGGCCGCGCGGGATTGCGCGGACGCTGACTGGATTGCGCAGACATCGCGTCGCGGGTTTTCCGTCGTCCAAAAAACGCGGAAAAATCCAAACTCCGCGGAACCTCGCAAACGCCGCGAACGGCAGGACCGGATCGCTCGGCTTGCGCGCGATGCGGCCGGCGGCGCCGGCGCGCGCATCGCGTGCGTCGATCATCGCGAATGCGTTGGCCGCGTGTTCCGGCGCGCGCCACGGATCGCGCGGAGGCGCGTGATGTCTTGCACAGATCGGGAAAAAAGCTGCGTGTGCGTGCGCTAGTCGGAAAGCTGAACATCGCGACGGGCTGAGCGGACGGCATAAGGCCTGAAGGCCCTCTCGCAAAGTCAGAGGCCTGAAGGCCTTGTCGCAACGGCATCGGGCCTGAAGCGCCTCCCGCAAGAACATCGCCGGCGCCGCAGCACCGATGCTCTCGTGGGAGGGTCTTCAGGCCCGACGCTTTCGCTCAGCGAAGACGCGCCCGGCTAGTTCCAGGCGCGCTGATACTGCTCCGGCACATGCGTCGCCGCCCCCAGCTCGCGCGCGGCGCGATGCGGGAAATACGGGTCGCGCAACAGCTCGCGCGCCAGCAGCACCACATCGGCCTCGCCTTGCGCGACGATGCTCTCGGCTTGCGCCGCGCGCGTGATGAGCCCGACCGCGCCGGTGGCGATGCCGGCTTCGCGGCGGATGCGCGCGGAGAACGGCACCTGATAACCCGGCTCGTCCGCGGGAATGCGCGCATTCGGCACCAGCCCGCCGCTCGACACATCGATCAGATCGACGCCGAGGTCCTTGACCATGCGCGCCAGCGCCACGCTCTGCTCGATGTCCCAGCCGCCCTCGGCCCAATCGGTCGCGGAAATGCGCAGCCACAGCGGCAGGCGTTCCGGCCACACCTCGCGCACCGCCGCCAGCACTTCGCGCAGCAGCCGCGTGCGGTTTTCGAAGCTGCCGCCGTAACGGTCGTCGCGCCGGTTCGACAGCGGCGACAGGAATTGATGCAACAGATAACCGTGCGCGGCGTGGATCTCGACCAACTGGAAACACGAATCCAGCGCGCGCTGCGCGGCCGCGGCGAAATCGTCGACCACGGTGCGGATCTCGATCGGCTGCAATTCGCGCGGCTGCGGCGCGCCGTCGCGGAACGGCAGCGGCGAGGCCGCGACCGGCGTCCAGCCGCCGTCCTCGGGCCGCACCGGCTGGCCGCCGAGCCACGGCGCGGCGACGCTGGCCTTGCGCCCGGCATGCGCCAGCTGCACGCCGACCACGGCCTCGCGCGCGCGCAGGAAGCAGGTGATGCGGTGCCAGGCCTCGGCTTGGGAGGCGTTCCACAAACCGGTGTCGGCCGCGGAAATTCGGCCTTCCGGCGACACCGCGCAGGCTTCGGTCAGGATCAGGCCGGCGCCGCCGACCGCGCGGCTGCCCAGGTGGACCAGATGCCAGTTGTTGGGCAGGCCGTCGCTCGCCGAGTACTGGCACATCGGCGAGACCGCGAGGCGGTTGCGCAAGGTCAGCGAGCGTTGCAGCAGCGGAGCGAAAAGCCGGGACACAGTGGGATTCTCACGACGGGGACTGCGAATCAAGGTATAGGCGCCGCGCGGCGCAGGCAGCACCACGCATGGGTTGCTGCGTCCCGTCGCCGTGGCACCATGCGCGCATGCCCGAATCTCACGCCGATGCGATCTCCGCCGCGCTCGCCGAACTGCCGTCGGCGCCGCTGTGGGTGGGCTACAGCGGCGGCCTGGATTCCAGCGTGCTGCTGCACGCCCTGGCGGCCGCGCCGGCCGCGCGCGCGCGCGGCTTGCGCGCCTGGCACGTGCACCACGGCCTGCATCCCGACGCCGACGCCTGGGCCGCGCACTGCGCGCAGGTCTGCGCCGGCTACGGCCTGGAACTGACCGTTGCGCGGGTATCGGTTGCGCGCGACGGCGGCGACGGCCCCGAGGCCGCGGCGCGGGCCGCGCGCCACGCCGCGTTCGCCGCCGGCCTGGGCGACGGCGAGGTGCTGGCGCTCGCGCACCACCGCGACGATCAGGCCGAAACCGTGTTGCTGCGGCTGTTGCGCGGCTCCGGCCCCGACGGCCTGGCGGCGATGCGGCCGTGGCGCGAGTGCGGCCGCGGCCACCTGTGGCGGCCGTTGCTGGCGCTGCCGCGTGCGGCGCTGGAAGCGTATGCGCAGCGGCATGCGCTGGACTGGATCGACGATCCGAGCAACGACGAAACGCGTTACGACCGCAATTTCCTCCGCCATCGCGTATTGCCGCTGTTGAGCGAACGCTGGCCGCAGGCGGGCGCGGCGCTGGCGCAATCGGCGCGTCTGCAGGACGAAGCCGCGTCGCTACTCGACGCCGACGACGCGGCGGCGCTGGCCCAGGTGCGCAGCCTGGACCCGCAGGCGCTGTCGCGCAGCGGCCTGCGCGCGCTGGCGCCGGCGCGGCGCGCGCGGGTGCTGCGGCGCTGGATCGCCGCGTTGGATCTGCCGCCGTTGCCGGCGCAGGGCGTGGCCCGGATCGAATCCGAACTGCTCGACGCGCGCGCCGACGCGGCCGCCGAATTCGCCTGGAACGGCGCGGTGGTCCGCGCTTGGCGCGACCTGCTGCACGCGGAGCGACACCGCGCGCCGTTGCCGCCGGACTGGCGCGCCGGTTGGGACGGACGCGCGCCGCTGGCGCTGCCCGGCGGCGGCCAATGGCGGCTGCAAGGCGCGCCCGGCTTCGATGCGGCGCTGATCGCGCATGCTCGCAGCGGCGGCGAACGCATCGCCTTGCCGGGGCGCACGCACCGTCACAGCCTCAAGCATGCGTTGCAGGCCTTGGGCGTGCCGCCGTGGGAGCGCGAGCGGTTGCCGTTGTTGAGCGATGGCGGCGGCGAGGTGTGGGCGGCGGGCGATCTGTTGTATTCGGCGCGGATGGAGACGTGGTTGCGCGAGCGTGGGGCGCGGTTGGTGTGGGTGGCGTAGGCGACTGGGGTTTGCGTCGTTGCTGCGTTTTCGCGGTCGCGGCTCGCGCCGCTCCTACAGGGCGAGTCCGTAGCCGCGCGATCTACCTGTAGGAGCGGCGCAAGCCGCGACCGCGAACCCACGCCGTCCCGCGCAACCATCGCAGCCGCGACCCATCGCCGCAGCCTCTTCACCCCGCGCGCATTGACCCCGCCCGCCCCCCGGCTCACACTTTCCCCATGCCCCGCAAAACCACTACCGAAGCCTCGCCGGTCGCCGATTTCGAGCAGTCGCTGGACGCGCTCGAGCAACTGGTCGAGAAGATGGAACACGGCGAGATGAGCCTGGAAGAGTCGCTGGCCGCGTACGAACGCGGCGTCGGCCTCTACCGCCGCTGCCAGAGCGCGCTGGAACAGGCCGAACTGCGCGTGCGCCTGCTCACCGATCCGCAGGATCCGGCTGGCGCCGAACCGTTCGGCAACGCCGGTCCGCCGGGCAGCGAAGTCGATGCCTGAGCTGCGCGCCGCCGCGCACGCCGGGCCCGGCGCGGACCGTTCCGACGCCGACCCGCGCGCGCTCGACGCGGTGCTCGCCGGCTGGCGCGAGCGCGCCGACGCCGCGCTGGCACGCGCCCTGCCCGATGCCAGCATCGGCGTCGAGCCGCGCCGCCTGCACCAGGCCATGCGCCACGCCGTGCTGCTCGGCGGCAAGCGCATGCGGCCGCTGCTGGTCTACGCCAGCGGCGCGCTGTTCGAAGTCGCCCCGTTGGTGCTCGACGCGCCGGCCGCCGCGGTCGAACTGATCCACGCGTATTCGCTGGTCCACGACGATCTGCCGGCGATGGACGACGATGCCCTGCGCCGCGGCCAGCCGACCGTGCACGTCGCCTTCGACGAAGCCACCGCGATCCTCGCCGGCGACGCGCTGCAATCGCTCGCGTTCGCCGTGCTCGCCGACACCGACAGCAGCGATGCGATCCGGGTCGACCTGTTGCGCACGCTGGCCCAGGCCGCGGGCGTCGCCGGCATGTGCGGCGGCCAGGCGCTCGACATCGACGCCACCGGCTCGGGCACGCAGCTGAGCGTGCCGGCGCTGGAGCGGCTGCACTCGCTCAAGACCGGCGCGCTGATCCGCGCCAGCGTGCGCATGGGCGCGCTGTGCGGCGGCGCCGACGCGTCCGCGCTGGCGGCGCTGGACCGCTACGCGCAAGCGCTCGGGCTGGCGTTCCAGGTGCGCGACGACATCCTCGACATCGAAGGCGACAGCCAGACCCTCGGCAAGACCGCCGGCAAGGACCTGGCCCAGGACAAGTCGACCTTCCCCGCCCTGATCGGCCTGGACGCCTCGCGCGCGCGCCTGCACGAGCTCGGCGCGGCGATGCGCGCAGCGCTGGAGCCGTTCGGCCCGCGCGCCGCGGCGCTGCATGCGTTGGGACGGCTGGCGATCGAACGCGACCGCTGAGCGGCGCGCACTGCGCCGCATGACGCTGAAGTCTCTGGATCCCCGCGTTCGCGGGGATGACGCTCTTGAAGCGACGCGGTGGCAGGACGAGCACGACGCAAGCCACCCACCGTCGATCGCGGGAACCCAGGGCTTCATCCAGGCATGACTCCGAAGTCTCTGGATCCCCGCCTTCGCGGGGATGACGTTCTTGAAGCGACGCGGTGGCAGGACGAGCGCTACGCAACTCATCTACCGTCGTTCCCGCGAACGCGGGAACCCAGGGCTTCATCCAGGCATGACCCTGAAGTCTCTGGATCCCCGCCTTCGCGGGGATGATGCTCTTGAAGCGATGCGGTGGCAGGACGAGCGCTACGCAACCCACCTACCGTCGTTCCCGCGAACGCGGGAACCCAGGGCTTCATCCAGGCATGACTCTGAAGTCTCTGGATCCCCGCCTTCGCGGGGATGACGCTCCTGAATCAACACGGTGACAGGGCAAGCACGACGCAAGCCACCCACTGTCGTTCCCGCGAACGCGGGCATCCAGGGGCTCATCGTCCGCGCAAAGAAAAAGGCGGGCCGAAGCCCGCCTTTTCCGCATTGCCGCAGCGCAAGCCGCGCGCTTACTTCACCAGACGTAGGGTGAAGGGATAGCGGTAGGTCTCGCCCTTGTTCGCGGCCAGCGCGGCCATGATGGTCAGCACCAGCCAGGCGATGCCGACGGCGATCATGACCAGCACGCCGATCAGCACCAGGGTCAGGATGCCGCCGATGATCATGCCGATGATCACGGTGATGTTGAAGTTCAGCGCTTCCTTGCCCTGGTCGGCGACGAAGGGCATGGTGTCCTTCTTGATCAGCCAGACCACCAGCGGGCCGAGGATGGTGCCGAAGGGAACGATCAAACCGACCAGCGTGCTCAGGTGAGCCAGCATGCCCCAAGTCTTTTCGTCCTGACTGATATCGTTCATTACGCTTCCCCTACGTGTATTGGATGGAGTGGTGGATGAAGTTTCCCGCGGTCTCGCCCCGGTCCCCTTGGCGGGCATCATAAACCGCTTTCATCACAGATTAACCACGCCGGAGCGCAAGTTTCGCAGCCGCCCGCGCAACGCGAAGCGGCGCCGGGCGCGGCCACGCGCCGGCCCGGCGGGTTTCGGTATCGGAAAAGCGCTGCCCTGTGCCGAAAGCCTGCCGCGCGCGGCGGCAGGCGGCCGTCAGGCCCGGCGCCAGCCCTGCAGCGGCCGCAGCGCGCGGCTGTCGGGAAACACCTGGGTGTCCAGCGCCGCCTCGGCCAGCCCCAGGTGTTCGGCCAGCACGCTCTTGAACACCGCGCGCAGGTCGGTGGTGGCGCGCAGGTCGCGGCCCTCGTTGAGCTGGGACGGCCCGAGCCCGGGCCAGTCGCCGCCGATGCGGCCGCCGCGCACCGCGCCGCCGCACAGCAGGGCCATGCCGCCGGTGCCGTGGTCGGTGCCTTCGGTGCCGTTGAGCGCCGCGGTGCGGCCGAATTCGGTGACCACCGCGACGACCGTGCGCGGCCAGGCCGCGCCGAAGCCGTCGCGCGCGGCGGCCAGGCCTTGGTCGAGTTCGGCCAGCTTGCGCTGCAGCTGCGGCGCCTGGTTGCGGTGGCTGTCCCAGCCGCTGTCCTCGACGAAGCCGATGCGCGGGCCGTCGGCCGCGCCCATGCGCTGCGCCGCCACCCGCATCGCTTCGGGCAGGGCGAACGCGCCCTTGCCGTCGCGTTGCATGCCGGCGCCGCTCGCGGATCGCTCGAAGGTTTCGCTCAAACGCGGATCGGCGGCGTACAGCGGTTGCAGTTGTTGCAGCAGTTGCGGATCGACCGGCCGCGGCAGCGGCGGCCACCAGTTGCTGGCGCGGTCGCTGCCGCGCATCGCCAACGGCATCACCGCCGCCACCGCCAGCGCCTGCTCGCGCGGCATCGCCCGCACGCAGCGGCCGAGCCAGCCGTCGCGCGCGCCGCTCGGCGTGGCGGTGCCGTTCTCCAGGCAGTCCTGGGCGTCGAAATGCGAGCGCTGCCGGTACGGCGGCGCCACCGCCACCAGCGGCAGCAATTGCCCGGCGCGGTACATCGCCGCGGATTGCTGCATCGCCGGATGCAGGCCGAACAAGCCGTCGATGCGGATCGGGTCGGCGACCGCGCCGTCGCGGCGCAGCGCCGCGTAGGCCGGTTCGGCGTACGGCGGCAGCAGGTGCAGGCCGTCGAGGCCGCCGCGCAGCAGCACCAGCAGGAAGCGCGTGTCGGCGCCGCCGGCCGCGGCAGCGACGCGCGGGAACAAGGTCAACAGCGCGCTGGCGCCGAAGCCGGCGAGCAGGCCGCGGCGCTGTTGATCTATGGGGCTGGTCGCCATCGTGGGATCGTCGCGCCGCATCTCACACCCTCCACTGGAACGCGGGGCTGGCGAATAACAGCGAGTAGCCGTCGCTGGCCGAACCGGCGCGGCGCAGGCCGATCGCGAAATCGCCGCTGACCGCGGCATCGCCGAGCACTTCGAGCGCGCGCTGGTACGGAGTGACGCCGTCCGACGCCACCCGCGCAGCGAACATCTGCGCGGCCTGGATGCGCTTGAACAGCCCGTCCGGGCTGCTCCAGTCGGCGGCGGTGTCGGGAAAACCGGCCGGCGAGCGCGGCGTGAACACCGGTTGGCCGAGGCTGGCGAGCAGGCCGACCAGGGCGCGCGCCTGATCGTCGACCGCCAGTTCGCCGGCACGCAGCGCGGAGATCACGAAATCGTTGGGGGTCTTGAACTTGCGCGCGTCGGCCGACCAGGCCTGATCGGACTCGACCAGCGCGCGGTACAGCGCGCGCAGCTCGCCGCCCTCGCGCAGGTAAGCCTGAGCCATGCGTTCCACCAGCGCCGGCGGCGGCTGGTCGGCGACGAAATGGCGCGCCAGCTTGAAGCTCAGATGGCGCGCGGTGGCCGGATGCCGGGCCAGATCGGCCAGCACCGCGCGGCCCTGCTCCTGCCCGCCTTCGGCGTAGCTGCGGCCGAGCACGCGGCGCGCGCCGGGCTCGTGCGCGTTGGCGCGGAACACGAACGCCTGCGCCGCGTCTTCGTCGCGCGGGCCGGGCGTGCTCCAGCCGGTGATCGTGCGCGCCAGTTCGATCACATCGCTTTGCTGGTAGCCGCCGTCGACGCCGAGCGTGTGCAGTTCGAGGATTTCGCGCGCCAGGTTCTCGTTGAGGCCGCGCTTGTCGCGCCCGAGCTTGAGCGCGCGCATCGCCGCGCGCGAGTCGTCGCCGATGGACGCCGCGTTGTCGAGGTAACGCAGCATCGCCGGATGGCTTTCCACCGCCACCAGCATGTCTTCGAAACGGCCGAGCACGTGCGGGCGGATCGCCTCGCGTTCCATCGAGCCGGCGTACAGGCGCGCGTTGCCCTTGTCGATGGAGACGGCGAAGTGGTTCGACCAGAACTGGGTCAGGCGCTCGACGAACGGCGCGTCGGTGTCGGCGGCGTGGCGGTAGCGCGCGGCGAATTCGGCCAGTTGCTGCCGGCGCAGTTCGCGGCGCAGGCCGTCGGCGGGATCGGCGGCGCCGCGCGCGGCCGGGCGGCCCGGGTCCTGCGCGGCGAGGCGGGCGCGGCGGCGCGCGCGGGCGTCGTCGCCGGGGTCGGCGGCGGGCGCAGCGGTCATCGCCGGCTCGGCGCCCATCGCCATCGCGTTGTCGTTCGCCGGCGCGGCCTTGGCTTCGCCGCGTTGCGCGCGCTCGGCGCGGTTGAGCTGCTGCTGGCGGAACTCCAGCCGCATGGTCTCGACGCTGCCGGGCAAGCCGGCGAACGCGTCGAGCGCGGGCGGGCGACGCAATTGCGCGAGCAGCCGCTCGCGCCCGTCGCCTGCGCCGCCCTCCAGTTCGCCCGGGCGCGCGCCCAGCCCGAAACGGTTGGCGGCCGTAGCCTTGCTGGCGCTCATCGGGATTCCCGGCGGTGGACTGACCCTTACCAACGGCCGGGTGCGGCTCGGGTTGACAGGCCGGGGCGCCTGTTCATTCGCGGGAACGATGGCGGCTCGGTTGTGTCGCGTGCCGCAGCCGCGATCGCGCAGCCTCGAGTCGTCATCTCCGCGAAGGAGGGAATCCAGAGACTTCAGAGTCTTGCCTCGATGAAGCCCTGGGTTCCCGCGTTCGCGGGAACGACGATAGGTGGGCTGCACCGCGTCTCCACCAAACCGTCATCCCCGCGAACGCGGGGATCCAGAGACTTCAGAGTCATGCCTCGATGAAACCCCGGGTTCCCGCGCTCGCGGGAACGACGATAGGCGGTTGCGTCGCGCACCCCAGCCGGCATTGCGCAGCTCCGGGCCGTCATCCCCGCGAACGCGGGGATCCAGAGACTTCAGAGTCATGCCTCGATGAAACCCCAGGTTCCCGCGTTCGCGGGAACGACGGCACGAGCCAGTCGCCGCCGCGGCCTCACGCCGCGGCCGAAAATCTCACTCGCCGGCCACCATCATCTTGCCGAGCAGGATCGAACCGGTGCCCACGTGCGAACGCGGGTCGACGTCGGTGCCGACCGCTTCGAAGCTTTCGAACATGCGCCGCAGGTTGCCGGCGATGGTGATGCCGTCGACCGGGTACTGGATTTCGCCGTTCTCGACCCAGAAGCCGCCGGCGCCGCGCGAGTAATCGCCGGTGACCGCGTTGACGCCCTGCCCCATCAGCTCGGTGACCAGCAGGCCGCGCCCCATCTGCCGCAGCAGCGAGTCGAAATCGCCGGCGTTGGCGGCGACTTCCAGGTTGTGCACGCCGCCGGCGTTGCCGGTGCTCTGCAGGCCGAGCTTGCGCGCCGAATAGCTGCCGAGCACGTAACGTTGCAGCACGCCGTTTTCGACCAGCATCGACTCGCGCGTGGCCACGCCTTCGCCGTCGTAGGCGGTGGAGCGCAGGCCGCGCATCTGGAACGGGTTTTCGCGGATCGAGAACCACTCGGGAAACAGCTTCTCGCCGACGCTGTCGAGCAGGAAGCTGGAGCGGCGGTACAGCGCGCCGCCGCTGACCGCGCCGATCAGATGGCCGATCAGCGAGCTGGCGCTTTCGGCGGCGAACAGCACCGGGTATTCGCCGGTCGCGAGCTGGCGCGGCGCCAGCCGCGCGACGGTGCGCTCGGCGGACTTGCGGCCGACCGCGGCCGCGGCTTCCAGGTCCTCGGCGGCCAGCGCCGTGGTGTACCAGCCCTCGCGCTGCATGTCGTCGCCGCGGCCTGCGATCAGCGAACAGCTCAGGCTGTGGTGGGTGCTGCGCTCGCGGCCGAGGAAGCCGTGCGAGTTGGCGTACACCGCCAGGCTGGCGCCGGTGCCGACCGAGGCGCCGCCGGAGTTTTCGATCCGCGCGTCGAATTCGCGCCCGGCCGCTTCGCAGGCCAGGGCCAGCTCGACCGCCTGGTCGGCGTCGATGTACCAGGGATGCCAGGTGTCGAAGTCGCGCTCGCCGCGGGCCATGCGCTCGGCATCGGCCAGACCGGAGAACGGGTCGTCCTCGGTGTAGCCGGCGATCGCGCAGGCCTGGGCGACCGTGGCCTCCAGACTTTCCTCGCGCAAGTCGGCGGTGCTGGCGCTGCCCTTGCGCTTGCCGAAATAGACGGTGACGCCGATGCCGCGGTCGCGGGTCGACTCGACCGTCTCGACCTCGCCCATGCGCACGTTGACGTTGAGCCCGGCGTCTTCCGAACACGACACCTCGGCCTGGGTCGCCCCGCGCGCGCGGCAGGCGTCCAGCATGCGCCGGGACAGCTCGGCCAGCGCGTCCAGGCGCGCCTCGGGGTCGGCGAAGGTGTGGGCGACGGCGGGAGTGAGGGCTTGCGCGTTCAATGGCTTATCCTAGTCAGTGGCGGCGCCGCGGGCGCCGCCGTCGTAATGTTCAGTTTATCGAGGTAAGTGCGATGCGCGGCAGAGACGAAGACACCGGCGAATTTTTCAGCCCCAGCCGCAGCCAGAACCGGCGCGAGGCGCTGGAGGTGCTGGCGCTGGCGGAAAAACTGGTTTCCCTGACCGAGGCCCAGCTGGCCAAGCTGCCGGTGCCCGAGGCGCTGCTGCCGCACATCCGCGAGACCAAGCGCATCACCGCCCACGTCGCCCACAAGCGCCAGCTGGCGTTCCTGGCCAAGCAGATGCGGCGCGAGGACGAGGACGCGCTGGAAACCCTGCGCGACGCGATGGACGAGAACGGCGAAGCGGCGCGGCGCGAAGTCGCGGCGATGCACCGGGTCGAACAATGGCGCGAACGCCTGCTCGACAACGGCGACCAGGCCTTGGCCGAACTGCTCGACGAATACCCGCAGGCCGACCGCCAGCGCCTGCGCCAGCTGGTGCGCAACACGCTCGAGGAGCGCAAGCGCAACAAGCCGCCGCATTCGTTCCGCGAGCTGTACCGCGAGCTGCGGACCGTGGTGTTCGGCGAGAAGACCGCTGACGGCGACGACGAAGAACTCGTAGCCGACGACGAATAAGCGCGCTCGGCCGAACCTCCGGTCATGCCGATCAGCGAACAATTGCTGCGCATCGAACGCTGGCGGACGCGCCTGATCGACGAAGGCTTCGACGCGATCGAAGCCTTCGTCGCTGCGTATCCGCGGGCGGACCGCAAGCTGCTCAAGCGATTTGTGCAGGAAGCCGCATCGATGCATCACCAGCACCAGATGCCGCGCAAGCCGCTGCGCTACATCCGCGCGCTGGACGATGCGGCGGGCGCGCACCCGCCGCAGTAAGCCGCGCCGGCCTCACGCGCTGGTACCGCCCACCGTCAGCCCATCGATCAGCAACGACGGCTGGCCGACGCCGACCGGAACGCTCTGCCCGTCCTTGCCGCACACGCCGACGCCTTCGTCCAGGGCGAGGTCGTGGCCGATCATGCTGACCTTGCGCATCGTCTCCGGGCCGTTGCCGATCAGGGTCGCGCCCTTGACCGGCGCGGTGACCTTGCCGTCTTCGATCAGATACGCCTCGGTCGCCGAGAACACGTACTTGCCGCTGGTGATGTCGACCTGGCCGCCGCCGAAATTGACCGCGTACAGGCCCTTCTTGACCGAGCGGATCATTTCTTCGGGATCGTGCGTGCCGGCGAGCATGTAGGTGTTGGTCATGCGCGGCATCGGCAGGTGCGCGAACGACTCGCGGCGGCCGTTGCCGGTCGGCGCCATGCCCATCAGGCGGGCGTTCAAGGTGTCCTGCATGTAGCCGACCAGCACGCCGTCTTCGATCAGCGTGGTGCAGTTGGTCGGGGTGCCTTCGTCGTCGATGTTGAGCGAGCCGCGGCGGCCTTCCAGGGTGCCGTCGTCGACGATGGTCACGCCCGGGGCGGCGACGCGCTGGCCCATGCGGCCGGCGTAGGTCGAGGTGCCCTTGCGGTTGAAATCGCCTTCCAGGCCGTGGCCGACCGCCTCGTGCAGCAGCACGCCAGGCCAGCCGGCGCCGAGCACCACCGGCATCACCCCGGCCGGCGCGTCGACCGCTTCCAGGTTCACCAGCGCCTGGCGCAGCGCTTCGCGCGCGAACCGCTCGGGCTTGCCGCCGTCGAGCAGGTCGGCGTAGCTGCAACGGCCGCCGCCGCCGGCGTAGCCGCTTTCGCGCTTGCCGTCCTGTTCGACGATGACCTGCACGTTCAAGCGCACCAGCGGGCGCACGTCGGCGGCGAGCACGCCGTCGCTGCGCGCGACCAGCACGGTGTCGAGCGTGCCGCTGAGGCTGGCCACGACCCGGCGCACGCGCGGATCGGCCGCGCGCAGCAGTTGGTCGATCTTGCGCAGCGCCTCGACCTTGGCCTCGTTGGACAGCGAATCGATCGGATCGTCGCTGGGGTACAGCGAACGGCCGCCGCCGCGCACCAGCGCGCGCGGCGCCTGCGCGCCGCCGTCGCGGGCGATCGCGCGCGCCGACTTGGCCGCGCCGAGCAAAGCCTCGCCGTTGATTTCGTCGGAATAGGCGAAGCCGGTCTTCTCGCCGCTGATCGCGCGCACGCCGACGCCCTGCTCGATCGAATGGCCGCCGTCCTTGACGATGCCGTCCTCGACCGTCCAGCTCTCGCGGCGCGAATGCTGGAAGTACAGGTCGCCGAAATCGATGCCCGGCCCGAGCAGGGTGCCGAAGCTGCGCTCCAGGCCGCTGGCGTCTAGCCCGGCGGGCAGGAGGAGGCGGGATTCGGCGATCTGGATCGGCAGGGTCATGAGCGAACCGTGGCAGCGGGGAAAGGGCATCTTAGGCCGGCGCGGCGCGGCTGTGACGGCGCCGCGAGCGGGATTGGGACGGATAACGAGATAGTGGCGGCCGCAGCTCGGATCAATGGGCCGCGGCGGTCCGGATCGGTCGGTTCGCGCGGGGGCGGCGCGCGAACGCCTCTGGGCCGCCCGTGCGGGAACGCTCGTCCGCGTGGCTGCCTGCCCGTGCGGCCGGCTCGCCCGTGAGGTTGTCCCGTGCGGCCCACTCGCCCGCGCGGGACCGGAAGCCGCAGAAACGCGTTCAGCCGCTCGCTACGGCCCGGTCCGAACTGCTGTGGGAGAGCCTTCAGGCCCGACGCCGTTCGCCCAGGTCGCCGCAGAAAACACCCCCACGACGCAACAACGCCCTACCCCGCAGGCGGCGCCGGCTTTGCCTCCGCCCGCGTCTGCTCGCGCGTCACCACCTCGACCTTCGGCTCCTTCCACGGCCCGGTCACCCGGTACGTGCGCGAGGTCAGGCTGCCCAGCGGCTTCTGCAGCACCGCATTGGCGGCCGCGCCGATCGCCGCGCCGACCGGCCCGGCGGCGAGCGCGCCGACCGCGGTCAGCACGTTGGCGGCCTTGGGCCGCACTTCGATGGTCTGGTCGTAACTCTGCGCGCGCAGGTCGGCGGCGCCGCGGATGGCGATGCTCGCGGCCGGACCGTCGATGGCGAGGTCGTCGCTGCGCGCGCTGCCGTTGCCGAAGCGCACGCTGCCGCCGATGCGGTCGAAGGCGAAGCCCTTGGAGAACAGGTCGCGGAAATCCAGGGTCAGCCGGCGCGGCAGTTGGGCCACGCTGAGCAGGCCGAGCATGCGCCCGGCGCCGGGCTCGATCTCGATCAGGCGGCCGTCGCGCACGTCCAGGTTCAACGTGCCCTCGAGCGAGCCCAACGCCATGCCGGCCGGCGCGCCCGGCCAGCCCGCGTCGAGCCGCGCCTTGCCCTTGCCGCCGCCGATCTGGCCGCCGAAACCGAAGCCGGCCATCAGCGCGCCGACGTCGCCGCTGTCCACGGTCGCGCTCAAATGGGTGCGCGCGGCCGCGCCGCGGCCGGTCCAGTCGCCGCTGAGGTCGATGAATTGCTTGTCGCCGCGGGTGCTGATCTGGTCGATGCGCATGCCCGCCGGCGTCGGCCGGGTGCGCACGGTGGCGCTGCCGAGCGCGGCGCTGCCGAAGCGCAGGTCGGCGATGTCGAGGGTCAGCGCCGGAATCTTGGCCGGATCCATCGACGCATCGCCCGGCTTGGCCGCGGCCGGCGCGGCGCTGGCGGCCGCGGCGTGGGCGCCGTTGTTGCCGTTGTTGCCGCCCGCCGCGGCGGCGCCCGCGTCGGACGTGCTCCAGTGCACGCGCGCGAGCTTGCCGGCGATGGCGCCGCCGTCGTTGCCGGGAATCATCACCGCGCCTTCCAGCGCCGCGCCTTCGGCGCGCACCGCGGTCGCGCCGCGCGCGGCCGGCACCACCACCAGGCGGGTGTTCGGGAACACGCCGCCGAGCAGTTGCAGGCGCTGCGCGGTCACGTCGACGCGCTGCAACGGCAGATCGTCTTCGGAACCGTCGCCGTGGGCGAGCGCGATCCAGTCGATCGCTTCGAGCGTGTCGACCCGGCCGCTGACCGCCAGGCCGTTGGCCGGCGGCAGGTCGTCGACGCGGTTGCTGCCGAACACCACGCGCACGCCGGTCTTGCCGTTGCTGTTGCGCGCGCGCAGCGCCAGGGTGTTGCCCAGGGCCACGCGCACGTCGCCGCTGCCGAGCGGCAACGGGGTTTCGATGCTCGCCGCCAGCGGCGCGGCCGCGGCCTTGTTCAACGGCGGCGGCAGGGTCAGTGCGGTGCCGACCAGATTCGATTGCAGGCGCAGCATGGTCGTGGCCGCCACCGCGGGCTTGCCGGCCTGCGCCGGCGCGCTCTTGGGAATCGCGATGCCGACCGTCCACAGCGAGCGCCCGTCCAGATAGTCCTTGAGCCAGGCCAGATTGTCCGGCCCGCGCGCGATCAACTCGTCGGCGCCGGACATCGCATCCAGCCCGGCCTCGAACGCATTGCCCTTGTCGCGCACGTAGTCCTCGCCGGCGCGCAGCGACAGCTTGCCCGGCGCGCCCTCGTGCAGCACCGCCAGATCTTCGGCGCGGAATCCGCTGCGGCCGAACTCGGCGCGGCCGCGCACTTGTTCGAACGCGACCTTCCAGCGCGGGTCGGCGAGCTTGGCGTCGCTGAGTTCGACCCCGCCGTTGAGCGTGGTGCGCCCGCCCTCGCGCAGCGCCAGCTGCATGTCGAAGGCGACCGCGGCCGGGCCGCTGGCGCGCAGGTTGTCGAGGGTGTCGGCGTGTTCCTTGTGCAGCGGGCTCTGCCGCAGCAGGTTCAACAACTGCCCGGCCTCGGACGAGGTGTCGGCTTTCACGTACAGCACGCCGTCGTGATAGCGCTCGATCCCAGCCTGCACCTTGCGCACGCCGACGCCGGCGATCCTGCCGCCGCCGTCGACGCTGAAACCGTCGCCGACGAAGGCGATGTCGGCGTCGAGCGAATCCACCGCCGGCCAGTCCGGCTGGAACTTCACGGTCGCGCCACGCAGCTTGCCGCCGGCGTGGAACAGGCCGTTGTTGCGGTTGAACGGCCAATCGTCGAGATCGCCGGACACCACCGCATGCCCGTCGACGAGGGTGCCGCCGACCAATGCGGTGTCGAGCCAGTTCACCAAGCGCTCGGACATCTCGCTGCGGACCCAGAAGCCCTTGGCGGTCGGCAGCTTGATCGGATCCAGATCGGCGGCGATGTCGATCCACGGCCGCGAACCGTCGCCCTGCCACCACAGGCCGCCGCGCGCGCTGAGGCTGACGTCGCCGTCGATGCGCAGCGCGGTGGTGCCGACGCGCCAGCCGGCGCCTTCGCGCCAACCGCCTACGCGGCCTTGCAGCTTGAAGGTATGCGCGACGCCGAAACCCGACGGCCAGTCGAAGCGCATCGGCGACCGGTCGTCGAGATCGAACACGAAGCCGTCGCCGTCGGCCTGGAAACGCCCGGCCAGGCCTTGCAGCCCCGGCGAATGGCCGACCGGGTCGAAGCCGAGCGCATCGACCCGGGCGCTGGCGAACATCGGCCCGTCGCGATGGCCGTTGACCGCGATGTCGCTCAGGGACAGCCGCGGCTTGGCGGTTTCGAACCAGTGGCGCAAGCGTTCGGGCAAGGCATCGCTGAGCGCGGCGACCGCGATCAGCGGACCGGCGTCGATGCGCTCGGCGCGCAGCG
Organism: Lysobacter enzymogenes; assembly: GCF_017355525.1. Classification (NCBI taxonomy): domain Bacteria; kingdom Pseudomonadati; phylum Pseudomonadota; class Gammaproteobacteria; order Lysobacterales; family Lysobacteraceae; genus Lysobacter; species Lysobacter enzymogenes. Next base: position 1,887,951 of record NZ_CP067395.1, read on the forward strand.
CGTAGCGCTCGCCGCCGGCCACGGCCAGGCCGTCGAGGGTCTGCACGTTCTTGCCGCTGCCGATGCGCAGCTTGGACGCGTCCAGGCGCCAGCCGTTGTCTGTGAGGCGGTAATGGGCCAGGGTTTCGACGTGTTCGAATTCGATCCGCGCCGGCGGCGGGGTCTTGGCGGAAACCACCGGTGCCGCAGGCGCTTGAGCGCCGACGCCTTGCGCTGCGTTCGCGCCGGGCTGAGCGGAAGGTCCTGTCACCGCCGCAGCCACGGGCGCCGCGGCCGCGGCGATCGCGGTCGGCACCGAGGTCGACGCCGCGGTCGCCGGCGCCGACGCCGGCGCGGTGCGCTCGGCGCGCAGCCCGACCCGGTCCAGCGCCGCCGCGACCATCACCCCGGCGATGCGGTGCCCGCGCAGATCGGCCCAGGCCTCGGCCCGGCCCTGCCCCGATTCGACCCGGATGCCGGCGACTTTCAGCAGCGACGACCACCCCGACAGATCCGCGCGCACCGCGCCGGCGTAAGCGCGGCCGTCGCCGCGCTTGCGGTCGAAATCCAGCACCACGTCGAGCGGCGCCGACGGCGCGCCGGCGACGCCGACGCTCGGCCAGGCGCGCGCGCCGGCGCGCACGCGCGGGCCGTCGACGCGCAGGCGCAGGTCGATCTTCGGCAGGCGCGCGTCCAGGCCCAGGCTCGGCGCGATCACCGCCAGCTTGCCGTCGATCACCTGCAATTCGCCGAGCCCTTCCAGCGCCGACAGCGGATCGCCCTGCGGCGTCTGTTCCTGTCCGGGCAGCCCGCGCACCTTCCACACGCCGTCGTCGGCGCGCTCCAGGGTCAAGTCCAGGCCGCGCAGGCGCAGTTCCGAAAACGCCTGTCCCGGCAGCACGCCGGCATACAGCGACACCAGCATCTCGGCATCGCCGATGTTGAACGCCTGCGCGCCTTCGCCGATGCGCAGCCCGTCCAGGCGCAGCAGCGGGCCGCGCCGGGTCCACTGGGTTTCGACCCGGTCGAACGCGACCGGCCGGCCGGCGCGCTGGCTCAGCCACGCCGCGACCTTGTCCGGATGGCGCTCGGCCAGCGGCAGCAACTGGCTGGCCACCGCCAGCAACGACGCCACCAGCACCAGCACGACCGCCGCGCCGTAGAACGCGGCACGGCGGGCGAGGCGCAGGCGGCGGCGCAGCGGAGTGGGCATCAGCGGTCCGCCGGGATTCGGGATTCGCGATTCGCGATTCGGAAAGTCAAAAGCGCGCTGGCCCTGGCACCCGCGAAGCCTCGGTCGCCCGCGAACCCGCTTGCGCGAATCCCGAATCCCGGATCCCGAATCCCGGCCTCAAAGCAAAACGACATCGAACTGCTCCTGCGCATACTGATCGTCGGCCTGAAACCGGATCGACTTGCTCAAAAATTCTTCCAGTTCCGCCACCGCCGCCGATTCCTCGTCGGTGATCCGCGCCACCACCTTCGGCGAGGCGATCACCAGCAGCCGCGCCGCGTCGAACTGGCGCACCTGGCGGACGATGTCGCGGAAAATCTCGTAGGTGACCGTCTCCGGCGTCTTCAGCGTGCCGCGTCCGCCGCACTCGTGGCAGGCTTCGCTGAGCTGGCGCTCCAGGCTCTCGGTGGTGCGCTTGCGGGTCATCTCCACCAGCCCCAGCGGCGAGAACTCGTACACCGTGGTCTTGGCGTGGTCGCGGGTCAGCGCCTTCTCCAACTGCCGCAGCACCTGGCGCTTGTGCTCCGGGTCGGTCATGTCGATGAAGTCGATGATGATGATCCCGCCGAGGTTGCGCAGACGCAATTGCCGGGCGACCGACTGGGCCGCTTCCAGGTTCGTGCGGTAAACGGTTTCCTCGAGGTTGCGTTGACCGAGGAAGGAACCGGTGTTGACGTCGATCGTCGTCATCGCCTCGGTCTGGTCGATCACCAGGTAACCGCCGGACTTCAGCGGCACCTCTTTGTCCAGCGCGCGCTGGATCTCGTCCTCGACCCCGTACAGGTCGAAGATCGGCCGCGCGCCGGTGTAGTGCTCGATCTTTTCCGCCAGCCCGGGCATGTAGGCCGCGGCGAAGCTGCGCAGGCGCTCGCAGGTCTCGCGCGAGTCGACCTTGACCTTCTCCACGTCGCGCCGGATCAGGTCGCGCACCGCGCGCAGCGGCAGGCTCAGGTCTTCGTACACGCGCTCGCCGACCTTGCTGCTGCGCGACTTCTCCGCGATCAGCGCCCAGGCCCGGCTCAGATAGGCGATGTCCTCGGCCAGCGCTTCCTCCGGCTGGCCCTCGGCATTGGTGCGCACGATGTAGCCGTGCTGCTCGGTCGACGGCGCCTGCGCGCTCACCAGCGCCTTCAGCCGCGCCCGCTCGCCCTCGTCCTCGATCCGCGCCGACACCCCGACCACGCGCGTGCGCGGCAGCAGCACCAGGTAACGCGAAGGGATCGACAATTGCGTGGTCAGGCGCGCGCCCTTGCTGCCGATCGGGTCCTTGACCACCTGCACCACGATTTCCTGGCCTTCGCGCAGCAGCTCGGCGATCGGCCGGGTCGGCGCCGGCGGCAGCGGCGCTTCCTCGCCCTCGCCTTCGCCGCTCTGGTGCGGGCGGACGATGTCGGCCGCGTGCAGGAACGCCGCGCGCTCCAGCCCGATCTCGACGAACGCCGCCTGCATCCCCGGCATCACCCGCTGCACCTTGCCCTTGTAGATGTTGCCGACCACGCCGCGGCGCCAGCCGCGCTCGATGTGCAGCTCTTGCAGCATGCCGTTTTCGACCACGGCGACGCGGGTTTCGCGCGGGGTGACGTTGACCAGGATCTCTTCAGTCATGAGCGGGCGCGGGTCCGTTGGCGCGATGAAGCGGGAATGAGGGGGCGGGTGAAGGGTAAAGCGCGCGGGATCGGAGCGAGGTCGGGACAGCGGTGGCGGGTGGCTATGGATCGCGCGCGGCCGGCCGAGTTCGACCGCGCGCGCGCCGGCGTTCGCCGCGGTTCAGGCGATCAGGCCGAATTGGCGCAGCAGCCGCGCGGTTTCGTGCAGCGGCAGCCCCATGACCCCGGAATAGCTGCCGTCGAGCCGGGTCACGAACACTTCGGCGCCGCCCTGGATGGCGTAGGCGCCGGCCTTGCCCATCGGCTCGCCGCTGGCGACGTAACGCTCGATCTCGCCCTCGTCGAGCGCGGCGAAGCTGACCTGCGACACCGATACCGCCTGCACCTCGCGCGCCGGCGAGACCAGCGACACCGCGCTGACGACCTGATGGGTGCGGCCGGACAGCCGCCGCAACATCGCGCGGGCATCCTCGGCGTCGCGCGGCTTGCCGAACACCTCGTCGTCGAGCACCACCTCGGTGTCGGCGCCGAGCACCGCCGCGGTCGGATTGGCGACCACTTTGAGCAGGCCGGCGCCGGCCTTTTCGCGCGCCACCCGGCGCACATAATCGGCCGCCGGTTCGCCGGGCTGGCGCTGTTCGGGCACGTCCAGATCGATAAGGCCGAACGCCAGGCCGAGCCGGCCGAGCAATTCGCGTCGCCGCGGCGACTGGGAGGCTAGATAGAGCATGCGCGAAAGCATAACCCGCGCTGACTGAGCGCCGGCCGACGCCAAGGCACGCAAACCCCGCACCGAATCACGGTTCGTTAACCGATTCAGCAAGACCCTTACCTCGCCCTTCAAGGAGTTGCACATGACCCGGTTGTCGCCTTCGTCCCGCCCGTCCCGCCTCTCGCTGCGCCCGCTGGCGCTCGCCGCCGTTCTCGCCTTCGGAGCCGCCACCGCCATGACCGCGTCCGCCCAGCCCGCGTCCTACGTCGCCACCGACGGCACCCTGCTCTCGGTCTCGGCCGAATCGGTCGCCAAGCGCACGCCGAACATCGCCAACGTGTCCACCGGCGTGGTCACCCAGGCCGCCGACGCCAACGCCGCGATGCGCGCCAACGCCGAGCAGATGGCCAAGGTCGTGGCCGCGATCAAGGCCGCCGGGATCGCCGAGCGCGACATCCAGACCAGCGGCATCAACCTCAACCCGCAGTACCGTTACCAGGAAAACCAGCCGCCGCAGATCACCGGCTACCAGGCCAGCAACAACGTCAACATCGTGATCCGCGACATCGCCAAGGTCGGCAAGATCCTCGACTCGCTGGTCGCCACCGGCGCCAACCAGATCAACGGCCCGACCTTCGACCTGGACGACAAGGACAAGGACGCCGCCTTCGACGAAGCCCGCCGCGGCGCGATCGAAAAGGCCCAGGCGCGCGCCGACATGTACGCCAAGACCCTCGGCATGAAGGTGCGCCGCATCGTCAGCGTCAGCGAAGGCGGCCGCTTCGCCCCGCCGATGCCGATGCCGATGATGGCCATGCGCATGGAGAAGGCCGGCGCCGCCGCCGACACCTCGGTGTCGCCGGGCGAAAACAGCCTGTCGATGAACCTCGACGTCGTGTTCGAGCTGGGCAAGTGAGATGAGCAAGGAGCCGCGCACGCCGGGCACTGCCGACCCGCGCCCGGGCCGCACGCCGGGTTATCCGGAACCGCAGCCGCAGGACAGCGAGGACGCCAAGCGGCCGCCGCGGCCCAAGCCCGATCCCGATGAGGGCGGGCTGGAGCGCGAGCCCGAGAAGGGGCCGAAAGGCGATTGAGGCCGGCGGCTGCGCCGGCACCGAGGCAGCGAAGACGAGGCCCGCATTGCGCGGGCCTCGTCGTTTTCGGGCGTCGGGTCGCCGCCGCTTCGTCCCAGTCGATGGCTGACCGGCCCGCGCCCGCAGCCTCTGCGACCGCGGCGAGGCTTGCGTCGACGCACCCGGCAGATGCTGTCGGTCACGGCAAGTGGCCAACCGCACGGCCGCGGGCAAAACGTTGTCGTTCATTCAGCCAGAACGGCAGCGGCGGCGGTGGCGGCCTCGCGACCCGCATGCGTCGAAATCGCCGTCGATCCGTGCAAGAAGCCGGACGATGCGGGCTCGGGCGAACTTAAAGACCGGCCTCGCCCGCAGCCGCCACCCCACCAAAGTCGCAAACGAGAACCGCTTGCATCCCCTCCGCCACCAAGCGCATTTTTGAGACGCGGCACCGCTTTCGAGCGCAACCCCGTCGGCGGTTCCGGGCCGTTGTCAGAGCAGTACGACACACTCAAGGAGGATGCACATGGTCCGCACGCTCCCGTCCCACTCCCATGCCCGCCAGCCACTGGACGGCACCCGTATCGCCGCCAACACCGGCGCCATCGCCTTCAACACCGCCATGCTGATGTTGATGCTGGCGCCGCTGAGCGCGCCGCAGCTGGTCAAGGACCCGCTGGAACGGCTGCCCGACATCCAGTTCGTCGACCGGCGCCCGCTCCCGCCGCCGCCCCCGCCGCCGCCGAGGCCGGAAATCCGCCGGGTGGTGCAGGAACAGGTCCGGCCCCAGCCCGTGCTGCCGCAGCCGCAACAGCAGATCCAGCCGGAGGTCGTGGTCGACCAGCCGCCGATGGCGACGGACTTCCAGGTCGCCGACCAGGTCGCCGTCGTGACCCCGCCGCCGACCACCGTCGGCCGCCAGATCATCGAAGGCGCGACCTTGCGCGTGCTGCGCAACCCGCCGCCGAGCTACCCGCCCGAAGCGGTGCGCGCCGGCATCACCGGCACGGTCGAGCTGGAAATCCTGGTCGGCGTCGACGGCAAGCCGATCGACGTGCTGATCGTGCGCAGCAGCGGCCACCGCGCGCTCGACCAGGCCGCGCGCCGGGTCGTGCTGCAACGCTGGACCTTCGAACCGGCGACCGACAACGGCCAACCCGTGCAGGCGCGCGGCCGCGTGCCGATCGAGTTCAAGCTCGACCAGTAATCCGCCGAATCGCTCGCCTGCGAGGGCGAGCAAAGCCCCACCCAGACCCTCGCCCCGGCGAGGGTCTGCGTTTGCGCCGCTCGCACCGCATCGCGCAGTTGCGCTTCCCCCTGTAGGAGCGGCGCGAGCCGCGACCGCGAATCCGCAACCACGACAAACCCTGCGACGATCGCAAAACCGACAGCAACCGCAGAATCGCGGCTACTCCACCCACCGCGCTTCAAGCGCGGTGATAAGGATGATTCGCCAGCAACGCCGCAGCCCGATACAACTGCTCCGCCGCGACCAGACGCACCAGCATATGCGGCAGCGTCAGCGGCCCCAGCGACCAATGCTCGTCGGCGCGCGCCAGCACCTCCGTCGCGTGTCCTTCCGGCCCGCCGATCAGGAACGCCAGATCGCGCCCCTGCCCGCGCCAGTGCTCCAGGCGTTGCGCCAACTGCTCCGAAGTCCACAGCCGCCCGCGCCCTTCCAGCGCCACCACGCAGGCGTTCTTCGGCAGCGCCGCGAGTACCCGCGCGCCCTCGTCCGCGGTCGCGCGCACCGCGTCGCGGCCTTTGCCGCGCAGGCCCGGCTCGATTTCGACCAGTTCCAGCGGCAGCCAGTGCGAGAGGCGCTTCTGATACTCGCCGAAGCCCTCGGCGACCCAGCGCGGGGCGCGTTCGCCGACGGCGATGAGTTTGCTTTTCATGCGGGCATGGTAGCGCGGGCTGCGCGAGCGGCGATTGCGGCAGGCAGCGTTCGCGGCAAGCGCGGTGTCGCGGTCGCGGCTCGCGCCGCTCCTACAGGAAGCGGCGCAACCGCGACGGAGCGACTGCAGGAGCGGCGCGAGCCGCGACCGCGACGCCACGCCCACTGCGCAATCAACGCCTACCCTCGCCTCACCCAAACCGCCACAAACGAAAAGGCCCGGCGAACGCCGGGCCTTTTCGTCGGACAGCGAAAGAACCCGCGCCTCAGCGCAGATTCTCCTCCCGCACCTTGATCGTCACGCGCTTGCGCAGCGTCGAGGTCAGTTCGGTCACTTCGTCCGCCGCGGTGGCCTGCGCCGACTGCGTGCGCAGCATGTCCAGTTCCGGCGCCTTCAACACCGACTTGTCGCCCGGCGCGATCTTGGTCACCGCGAACAGCAGGTAGCTGCCGTTGGGCATCTTGGCCTTGCCGCCGGCGGCCTTGCCCTGCGCCGGCGCGCGCACCGCGAAGATCGCCTCGGTCACTTCCGGCGGCAGCATCGGCATGCCGCGGGCGACGCCCGGCAGGTCCTGCGGCGGCGGCAGTTGCTTGGACGTAGCCACCGCGGCCAGCGTTTCGCCGCCATTGATGCGCGCGATCAGCGCGTCGGCGTCCTTCTCCGCGGCCTTGCCGGTGCGGTCGGCGCGGATCGCCGCGATGACCTTGTCGCGCACCTGCGCCAGCGGCTGGGCGCGTTCGGGCGTGTGCGAGACCACACGGATCAGCACGCTATGGTCCTGGCCGACGTCGATCGGATCGCTGACGGTGTTGTCCTGGATCCGCGCCTCGGTGAACGCCGCGCGCACCACCGCCGGATTCTGCGCGATGCCGGTATTGGCCGCACCGTTGCGGGTCACCACGGCCATCTTCTGCACCGGCAGGCCGACCGCCTTGGCCGGGCCGTCGAGCGTGGTCGGGTTCTTGTAGACCAGATCGACCAGCTTGGCCGAGAACTCGTTGAACGCGCGTTCGCGCGCGCCTTCGGTCTCCTCACGCGCCAGGGTCTCGCGCACCGCTTCGAACGGCTGCTGCGAACCGCTCTTGATCTCGCGCACCTGGATGATGTGCCAGCCGCCTTCGGCCTTGACCGGATCGCTGACCTGGCCGGCCTGCAGCTTGCCGAACGCGGTCTCGTCGAACGCGCCCGGAATGTCGCCCTTGTTCATCCAGCCCAGCTCGCCGCCGGCGGCCTTGGAGCCGAGGTCGTCGCTGTTGGCGCGCGCCAGCGCGGCGAAGTCGGCGCCCGGCGCCTTGGCCTGGGCGGCGAGTTGCTTGGCCTTGGCCTCGGCCGCCTTCTGCGCGGCGGCGTCGGCATTGGCCGGCACGTTGACCTGGATGTGCGAGATCAAACGCTGCTCGGCGGCGAGGAACTTGTTCTTCTCGGTCTCGTAGCGCTTGCGCAGCGCTTCCTCGGTCGGCGCGGCCGGCGGCGGCATCGCCGCGGCGTTGAGCTCGACGTACTCGATGCTGACGCTCTCGGGCGAACGGAAATCCTTGCCGTGGCTGTCGTACCACTTCTGGATGTCGGCGGCGCCGACTTCGGCGGTGTCGGCGGCCGGCGCCGGCAGCTCGACCAGACTGATGTCGCGCTTCTCGCCGAGCAGCTTGATCAGCCGGTCGGTTTCGCCCGGGGTGACGAAGCTGCTTTCGGCCAGGCTCGCCGGCAGCAGGGTTTCCTGCAGGCGGTCGCGCACGAACTGCTCGAACTGGGTCGGCGTCTGCGGCGGATTGCGCATCTGCAAGCCCAGGATGTAGCGCTCCTGGTTGAACTTGCCGCTGCCGTCCTGGAAGTCCGGCACCGACTGGATGGTCTTGACCACCAGCGCATCGCTGACGGTCACGCCGTCGACTTCGGCGACGAGCTTGCGCACGCGCTCGTCGATCAGCGCATCGAGCACCTTGCGCTTGTTCTCCGGCTTCTCGAATTCGCGCGCATCGAAGTTGGCGCCCTGCTGGGCGCGGGCCTGGTCGCGGGCGCGGTTGAAGCGCTCGTCGAATTCGCCGCGCTCGATCGCTTCCTTCTTCCAAACCATCGACGCCGGCCACCACGACGGCGCGCTGCGCCACCACTTCGGCGCGACTTCGATGTGCGCGACGGCGTTGTCGGTGCGCTGCACCATGTACTGCTCGATGCCGACGAAGGCGAAGGGAACGATCAGCAGGCCGAGGATCACGGTGGCGATCCAGCCCGAGGTCTTGTCGCGGAGTGTCTGCAGCATGTCCGGGTCGGGTTAAGTCGTAAGCCGGACAGTTTAGCGCGGTTCTGCGGCCTGGGCGGGCCGGGACGACGGTCGTCGCATTCGGCGGCGGCCGGACCCGGGTCGCGGGCCTGTGCGGCGCGGCGGCGGGTCGGCGCCCCGGGGCGCGACGGCAGCGGTTTTGCTTGGCCGTGGCGGCCGCGCCTCGCTGCACGCCCGTTCGCGTTACGAGTCCGCACGAATCGGACGGTAGCGGCGAACCGGGCCGGCGAACGCGAACGATCGCATCGCGGAAAACCCGGGCGGCCAAAACCGGATCGCGGAAAAAAGAAAAGGCACCGTTTCCGGTGCCTTTCAAACAACTGGCGGAGTGGACGGGACTCGAACCCGCGACCTCCGGCGTGACAGGCCAGCATTCTAACCGACTGAACTACCACTCCGCGCTTTGAAACTCCGGCCTTCGATGCGTGCCGCATCGCGACAAAATCGAGAGCCCTCACTTATATAAAAACGAAGGCGCCGTTTCCGGCGCCTTCGGCAAAACTGGCGGAGTGGACGGGACTCGAACCCGCGACCTCCGGCGTGACAGGCCAGCATTCTAACCGACTGAACTACCACTCCGCGTATTTTGAAACTTTACTACCAAAACTCGTTTTCGAAAACCCGTTTCACTCGCTGAACTTGCATTTCGAAGGCCGATTCTTGCGAGACGGACTCGATCCAAGGACAGCACCGACAGAAAGACCAGCGACTCTGGTGGGTGCTGAGGGTTTCGAACCCCCGACCCTCTCCGTGTAAAGGAGACGCTCTACCGCTGAGCTAAGCACCCGAATACCTTGGGCAGACTGCTTTGGGTTTCGTGGGCGATGACTGCATCGCCGCCGAGTTGGTTAGTTTACGGCATCCTTCAGCGCTTTGCCAGCCTTGAAGGAGGGATTCTTCGAAGCCGGGATCTTGATGGTTTCGCCGGTCTTGGGGTTGCGGCCCTGGCGCGCGGCGCGCTTGCGCACCTGGAAGGTGCCGAAGCCTACGAGCGTGACAGTGTCGCCCTTCTTCAGCGCCTTGGTGACGACGTCGATCAGCGCATCGACGGCGGCGGTAGCGTCGGTCTTCGACAGCTCGGCGGTTTCGGCGACGGCGCCTACGAGTTCGGCCTTGTTCATTATTTTTTTGACTCCCTGTGCGGTTGCGACCGCGTGTTCTGAGAATCGGCGCTGCGCCGCAGGAGGCGTGCGTCCGATCAAGTGTGCCGCGCAGAAGTTGTGCGTGTGGATTGGGGCTGCGCGGTTGCGGTCGTTATACCAGCGGCCTATGGGGGGCGCAAGCGCGAAAGCCAGCAGTGGCGCGGCTTTCAGCGCTTTTTCGCATCCCCTTTCGGCCGCGTCCGACCGGCGGCCCGAGTCAATGCTTGACGTCGGGCTGCGGGTTGTTCTTGCCGCTTTCGCGCACCGGAATTTCGCCTTCGCCGGAGGCCGGCGCCGGCGCGATCGGACGCTCCAGCGCGATGTCGAGCACCTCGTCGATCCAGCGCGCCGGGATGATCTTCAAGCCCTGGGTCACGCTCTTGGGCAGGTCGGCCAGATCCTTGCGGTTCTCCTCCGGAATGATCACGGTGCGGATGCCGCCGCGCAGCGCGGCCAGCAGCTTCTCCTTCAAGCCGCCGATCGGCAGCACGCGGCCGCGCAGGGTGATCTCGCCGGTCATCGCCACGTCGGCCTTGACCGGGTTCTTGGTCAGCATCGACACCAGCGCGGTGGCCATGCCGATGCCGGCGCTGGGGCCGTCCTTCGGCGTGGCGCCTTCCGGCACGTGCACGTGTACGTCGTGTTTCTGCAGGAACTCGACGTCGATGCCGAGGCGTTCGGCGCGCGCGCGCACCACCGACAGCGCCGCCGACACCGATTCCTTCATCACGTCGCCGAGCTGGCCGGTCAGGATCAGCTGGCCCTTGCCCGGCACCAGCGTGGCTTCGACCTGCAACAGGTCGCCGCCGACTTCGGTCCAGGCCAGGCCGGTGACCAGGCCGATCTCGTTCTGCTCCTCGGCGCGGCCGTAGTCGAAGCGGCGCACGCCGAGGTACTTCTCCAGGTTCTTGGAGCTGACGTTGACCGCGCCGTCCTTGCTCTTCTTTTTCGGAGCGGGACCGGCCAGCGCGATTTCCTTGACCACCTTGCGGCAGATCTTGGAGATCTCGCGCTCCAGGTTGCGCACGCCCGACTCGCGCGTGTAGTAGCGCACGATGTCGCGCACCGCGCTTTCGGCGATCTTGATCTCCTCGGGCTTGAGGCCGTTGTTCTTGATCTGCTTCGGCAGCAGGTAGCGCATCGCGATGTTGAGCTTCTCCTCCTCGGTGTAACCCGGGATGCGGATCACTTCCATGCGGTCCAGCAGCGGGCCGGGAATGTTGAGCGAGTTGGAGGTGGCGACGAACATCACTTCGCTGAGGTCGAGGTCGACTTCCAGGTAGTGGTCGTTGAACGCGTTGTTCTGTTCCGGATCGAGCACTTCGAGCAGCGCCGAGGACGGATCGCCGCGGAAGTCCATCGACATCTTGTCGATCTCGTCGAGCACGAACAGCGGGTTCTTGCTGCCGACCTTGTTGAGGTTCTGCACGATCCGGCCCGGCATGGAGCCGACATAGGTGCGGCGATGGCCGCGGATCTCGGCCTCGTCGCGCACGCCGCCGAGCGACATGCGCACGAACTTGCGGTTGGTGGCCTTGGCGATGGACTGGCCGAGCGAGGTCTTGCCGACGCCCGGCGGACCGACCAGGCACAGGATCGCGCCCTTCATGTTCTTCACCCGCGACTGCACCGCGAGGTATTCCAGGATGCGTTCCTTGACCTTCTCCAGGCCGAAGTGGTCGGCGTCGAGCACGTCCTGCGCGGCCTTGAGGTCCTTGCGGATCTTGCTGCGCTTCTTCCACGGCACGCCGAGCAGCCAGTCGAGGTAGTTGCGCACCACCGCGGCTTCGGCCGACATCGGCGACATCTGCTTGAGCTTGTTGAGCTCGTTCTTGGCCTTGGTCTCGACCGGCTTGGGCATGCCGGCCTCGGCGATCTTGCGCGCGAGCTCGTCGACGTCGTTGGGCGCGTCGTCGATCTCGCCGAGCTCCTTCTGGATCGCCTTCATCTGCTCGTTGAGGTAGTACTCGCGCTGGCTCTTCTCCATCTGCGACTTGACCCGGCCGCGGATGCGCTTTTCCAGCTGCTGCACGTCGATTTCGCCGTCGACCAGGCCGACCAGCTGCTCCAGGCGCGCGCCGATGGCGTGCGTCTCCAGGAGCTTTTGCTTGTCGCCGATGCGCACGCCCAGGTGCGCGGCGACGGTGTCGGCCAGACGGCCGGGCTCGTCGATGCCGGCCAGCGTCTGCATCAGCTCCGGCGGCAGCTTGCGGTTGGTCTTGACGTACTGTTCGAACAGGCCCATCAGCGAGCGCGCGATCGCTTCGATCTCGCGCTCCTCGCGATCGATTTCCGGCTCGACCGCGACCGCGTGGCCGGCCAGCGCGCCGTCGCGCTCGACCACCTCGTCCACGCGCACGCGCGAGACGCCTTCGACCAGGACCTTGATGGTGCCGTCGGGCAGCTTGAGCAATTGCAGGACCTGGGCCAGGGTGCCGATCTCGTAGAGATCCTCGGCGCCCGGATCGTCGGTTTCGGCGGACTTCTGCGCGACCAGCAGGATGCGCTTGTCCGATTCCATCGCCAGGTCGAGGGCGCGGATCGATTTGTCGCGGCCGACGAACAGCGGGATCACCATGTGCGGGAACACGACCACGTCGCGCAGCGGCAGCACCGGCAGGGTCATGGATTCGGCGGAAGACTGTGTCATCGGGGGGGTCTCGACAGCGTGGGGTGAGATGCCGGGGCATCCAGGCTCCCGTTATGGGGGTGGCGGCGCGGGAGCGCAAGCAAAGCCCGCCGGAGGACCCGCAAAATCGATAAAAACCGCTGTTAAATCATCGTCTTGTGGTAAAAATCCGCCCCCAGGACAGAGCATTCCGCCCGCCCCCGCCGCCAGGACGCCAACGATGCAACGATTGCAGGCCGTCATCGATCAGTACAACGCAAGCCGGGCCCGGTTCTGGGACGAGGACTACAACACCCTGCTCGCCCCGGGCCCGGCCGCGGCGGCCGATCTGGCCCGGCTGCAGGCGCTGGAACCGCGGCCCTTGCCGGCGGACCTGGAGGCCTTTTACGGCCGCTTCGGCGGCCTGGAGAACCTCGACAACACCGAATCGCATTGCCTGGAGCTGCCCGACCCGGCGGGGCTGGCCGACGGCCTGGCGCAGGCCGACCCGTGGCAGCGGATCCGCTCGCTCGGCCTGGTCGACATGATCGTGTACAGCTGGTGCAACGACCGCCATGAATTCGAGGCCGGCGCGGCGTTCGCGCAGGCCGAGCTGGATGCGCTCAACGCGCGCTACCGCTGCTTCGGCTGGTACCGCACCGACACGGTGTCGGAAAGCGCGTGGTACGTGTACGCCGACGAGGACGGCCGCTTCGGCGCGCTGTACTACGACCAGGATTCGTTCGGCGCCGTCGAGCGCGCGTTGCGCGCGATGCTGGCTGCCAGCCCGGCGCGGGCGTCGCTGGAGGACGTGCTGTGCGAAGGCGTGGAGCGCGCGCGGCTGACGATGATCGAATGGCAGGGCGACGGGACGGACGACGCGGCCGGCTGAGCGCGAGCTCAAGCGTTTGTCGGCGCGACTTCAGTCCCGACGCTGTCGTGCCGGATCGCAGCGACTCGGGCGGAACGCGTCGGGACTGAAACCCTGCCACAAAAGCGCGGCGCTTCGGGCCGGAAATCTCTCCGGACGTCCGCGAAGCACCGCAGTTCGCGCAAGCACGCAAACCGAACCCCGGAAACGATCGCCCCCGCACTCGGCGGGGGCGAAGGTTGCGCTTGCGTCGTTCGGCCGGCTTACTCGGCCGAAGCCACCTTGGGCTGCGCCGGCGGCGTCTGGTAGATCAGGTACGGCTCGGACTTGTGTTCGATGACCGACTCGTCCACGACCACCTTGCTGACGTTCTCCAGCGACGGCAGTTCGTACATCGTGTCCAGCAGCACCGACTCGACGATGGTGCGCAGGCCGCGCGCGCCGGTCTTGCGCTTGAGCGCCTTCTTGGCGATCGCCGACAGCGCGTCGGGACGGAACTCCAGCTCGACGTTCTCCATCTCGAACAGCTTGCGGAACTGCTTGGTGATCGCGTTCTTCGGCTCGGTCAGGATCGAGATCAGCGCCGGCTCGTCGAGTTCCTCGAGCGTGGCGACCACCGGCAGGCGGCCGACGAACTCGGGGATCAGGCCGAACTTGATCAGGTCCTCGGGCTCGACGTCGGCGAGGATCTTGCCGATGTCGATCTTGCGCTCGCTGCTCTTGACCTTGGCGCCGAAGCCGATGCCGCCGGCCTCGGTGCTGCGCTGCTGGATGATCTTGTCCAGACCGGCGAACGCGCCGCCGACCACGAACAGGATGTTGCGCGTGTCGACCTGCAGGAATTCCTGCTGCGGATGCTTGCGCCCGCCCTGCGGCGGCACGCTGGCGATGGTGCCTTCGATCAGCTTCAGCAGCGCCTGCTGCACGCCTTCGCCGGACACGTCGCGGGTGATCGACGGGTTGTCGCTCTTGCGCGAGATCTTGTCGATTTCGTCGATGTAGACGATGCCCTGCTGGGCCTTCTCGACGTCGTAGTCGCACTTCTGCAACAGCTTCTGGATGATGTTCTCCACGTCTTCGCCCACGTAACCGGCTTCGGTCAGCGTGGTGGCGTCGGCGATGGTGAACGGCACATTGAGCAGGCGCGCCAGCGTTTCCGCCAGCAGCGTCTTGCCCGACCCGGTCGGGCCGACCAGCAGGATGTTCGACTTCGACAATTCGACGTCGTCGTTCTTCTGCCGGCTCTCGATGCGCTTGTAGTGGTTGTACACGGCGACCGCGAGCGTGCGCTTGGCGCGCTGCTGGCCGATCACGTACTGATCGAGCACCTCGAGGATCTCGCGCGGCTTGGGCAGGTGGCTGCGCGCCGACTGCGCCTTCTCCTCGAGTTCCTCGCGGATGATGTCGTTGCACAGCTCCACGCACTCATCGCAGATGAACACGCTCGGGCCCGCGATCAGCTTGCGGACTTCGTGCTGGCTTTTACCGCAGAACGAGCAATACAGGATCTTGTTGCTGTCGCCCGTGCTGCGTCCTTGTCGTTCGTCGGTCATGCTTGGTTTGGCCCGTTGGTGCTCAGTCTTGTGGTGCGCGTTGGCTTCTTAATATGCCCAAAAGGCCTGGGCGGCAAGCGCCGCCGAGGCTCGTTCAGGCGGCTCGGCCCGAGAATAGCACAGCCTCCCGGGCCATCCCCTCGAACCCGCCGCCGTCGACATAGTTCAGCGCGATCAAGGGTTTGCGCGTGTTGCCGGCCCGCCCAGCGGCGTCCTTACGAGGCCTGGACGGTCTCGTCGGGACGGCGCTCGAGGACCTGGTCGACCAGGCCGTAATCGCGCGCGGCCTCGGCGCTCTTGAAGTTGTCGCGCTCGGTGTCGCGGGCGATGGTCTCCAGCGACTGGCCGGTGTGCTTGGCCAGGATTTCGTTGAGGCGCTGACGCAGGGTCAGGATCTCGCGCGCGTGGATGTCGATGTCGGTGGCCTGACCCTGGAAGCCGCCGAGCGGCTGATGGATCATGACCCGCGAATTCGGCAGCGCCAGGCGCTTGCCCTTGGCGCCGGCGGCGAGCAGCAAAGCGCCCATGCTGGCGGCCTGGCCGATGCAGATCGTGCTCACGTCGGGCTTGATGTACTGCATGGTGTCGTAGATCGCCATGCCGGCGGTGACCACGCCGCCCGGCGAGTTGATGTAGAAGTTGATGTCCTTCTCGGGGTTTTCGGCCTCGAGGAACAGCATCTGGGCCACGATCACGTTGGCGACGTGGTCGTCGACGCCGCCGACCAGGAAGATCACGCGCTCCTTGAGCAGGCGCGAATAGATGTCGTAGGCGCGTTCGCCGCGGCTGGTCTGTTCGACCACCATCGGCACCAGGTTCAGGGCTTTGGTTAGGTTATCCATGAGTTAAACGGCACCTGTGGCTGATATAGGGGGCGCGGGATTGCGTGCGCGGTTCCGCCCAACTTGGGGCCGGCCGCGGCGCAGCGCAAGAGGCGCGATTGCCAAAAACGCGGCGCAGGCTGCAAGCGGCGCGTCCGGGCGGCTGACTCGACCGGCTGGCGGCCATTCCGGCCGGCGCTTGCAGCGACCCTGGCCGATACGGGCGGCTTTCGCAGCGAAGGCCCCGCGGGAGGGCCTTCGGACGGACGCGCTGGCGAAGCTGGCTGATGCGACGCACTGCAGAAACGGAACTGCCAAAACAAGCGGCCCGCGGCGGTGGCCGCGGGCCGTTGCGATCGCTCAGTTCGGACGGATCGCGTCGCTGAACGACAGCGGCTGCTCGGTGTGCTGGGCGCGCTCGGCGATCCAGTCGATCACCTGCTCCTCCATCACCCGGTTCTGCAGGCCGGCCATCAGCTGCTGGTCGTTGCGGTACAGGTCGATCACCTGCTGCGGCTCCTCGTAGGTCGAGGCGATCAGGCGCAGGGTCTCGTTGACGCGCTTGGGTTCCAGGCGCAGGTCGTTGCGGCGGGCGATCTCGCCGACCAGCAGGCCGACCAGCACGCGCTTGCGCGCCGAATCCATATAGTTCAGGTGCGCGTCGTCCGGCGCGGCGATCTGGCGGCCCTGGCGGCGCGCCTGCTCGACGGTCTGCCAGACCATGTTGCGGGCTTCCTGCTCGACCAGCTTCGGCGGCATTTCGACCGACTCGTAGGCCTTGACCAGCTGCTCGCCGACTTCCTGGCGCAGGCGGTTCATCAGCGCGCCCTTGAGCTCGCGCTCCAGGTTGGTGCGGATGTCGGCGCGGAACTGCTCGGCATCGCCGCTGCGCACGCCGAAGCTCTTGATGAACTCGGCGTCGACCGTCGGCAGCACCGGCTCGGACACGTGGTTGAGCTTGAGGTGGACGTCGGCGGTCTTGCCGGCGACGTCGGCGGCGCGCCAATCGGCCGGGAACTCGACCTGGGCGACCTTCTCCTCGCCGGCCTTGACGCCGACCATCGCGTCTTCCAGCGGCTTGAACATCGCGCCGGAGCCGATCTGGGTGCTGCCGTACTCGGCGCCTTCGGCCGGCAGGCGCAGGCCGTCGACTTCGGTCCAGGTCTCCACTTCGACCACGTCGCCTTCCTGGGCGCCGCGCTCGACCGGATTCAGGGTGCGGCGCTGCAGGCGCAGGTTCTCGATCATCGCGTCGATGTCGGCGTCGGAGACCTCGGCCGTGTGGCGCACGATCTCCAGCTTGGCGACGTCGATGTCGCCGAAGTCCGGCACCACTTCGAAGGTGGCGACGTACGACAGGGTGCCGTCGGCTTCGCCGGCCGGCTCGATCGCCGGGTTGCCGGCGATCTGCAGCTGCTCCTTGCGGATCGCGTCGCCGAAGCTCTCGCGCAGCATGCCGTCGAGGATTTCGGCGCGGACCTGGGCGCCGAAGCGCTGCTCGATGATCTTGGCCGGCACCTTGCCCGGGCGGAAGCCCTTGATGTTGGCGCCGCGCGCGATTTCGCGCAGGCGGCCGCCGACCTGGGTTTCCAGGTTTTCGGCCGGGAGGCTGAAGGTCAGTCGGCGCTCCAGCGAGCCCAGCGATTCGAGCGAAACTTGCATATCCACTCCTGCGACCGCGGCACCCGCCGCGGCGACGATGTTGTTGATCCGGTCCGGCCCGGCCCGGAATGAAGCTCGCCGGGCGGCGGAACTTGCTAGTTTGGCGGATTACGCGCTGGGCTGCCAGCGCCGCGAACGCTGCGCGGGCCGTGGGCGGCGGGTTTTGGGGTCGTTGGCGGGTTTTGCGGGGGTTGTCGCAGAAGGTGCTGGGATTTCGGTGGCGCGCAGGCGTCGATCAGGGCCGCTGGAGGTGCGTTCGGGGCATACCGGACGGATCGGGGCGGCTTTGGGGCAGTACGTACGCCGGGGACTGCGCACGGGGCGAGGCGCTTTGCCCCTGGCCCCGGCCAGTTTCGCGGGGCGGGTTGGGGCTCGGTTTCGGCGACGGGTGTGAAGGACCAGCCGGAGTCGGTTTGTCGCGGCGGGCTCGGCGGCAGAAAAGCGCCGGCTGGAGCGGCCAGCCATTGATGCCGGGCGAGGCGGCTGTTTTTTCTGCCGGACGCCTTGGTGCGAAAGGCGGGACTCGAACCCGCACGCCTTGCGGCGCTGGAACCTAAATCCAGTGCGTCTACCAATTCCGCCACTTTCGCATTGCGCCGGCGCGCGGCCGGGTCCGCATTCTAACGGCGCGACGGCGCAAAAGCGCGAGCCCTCGTGCGGCCGCACCGGACGCCAGCGCCGGCAAGCCGCCGACCGGCGCGCGCAGCTATGCTGCGGCCTCTCCCCTCCCGACTGCGACCGCCATGCGCGAGCTGTATCCCGAGATCGAGCCTTACCGCACCCACCGTCTGGCCGTGGATGCGATCCACGAGCTGCACATCGAGGAATGCGGCAACCCCGACGGCCTGCCGGTGCTGTTCCTGCACGGCGGCCCCGGCGCCGGCGTGTCGCCGTACCACCGCCGCTTCTTCGACCCCAGCCGCTACCGCATCGTGCTGTTCGACCAGCGCGGCGCCGGCAAGTCCACGCCGCACGCCGAGTTGCGCGACAACACCACCTGGGACCTGGTCGCCGACATCGAACGCATCCGCGCGCTGCTCGGGATCGAACGCTGGGTGGTGTTCGGCGGCTCGTGGGGCTCGACCCTGGCCCTGGCCTACGCGCAGACCCACCCGCAACCGGTGCTGGCGCTGGTGCTGCGCGGCATCTTCCTCGGCCGTCCGGCGGAACTGCGCTGGTTCAACGAACTCGACGGCGGCGCGCGCTGGATCTTCCCCGAGCGTTGGCAGCGTTATCTGGACTACATCCCCGAGGAAGAACGCGGGCAGATGGTCGAAGCGTATTGGCGGCGCCTGGACAGCGACGACCCGCAGGTGCGGATCGAAGCGGCGATGGCCTGGAGCGATTGCGAAGGCGGCAGCACCACGCTGCTGCACGACCCGAACGAGCCGGGCGTCCACGGCGACGTCGGTTCGGCGGTCAGCGTGGCGCGCGCCGAAGCGCACTACTTCCGCCACGACGTGTTCCTGCAACCCGACCAGCTGCTGCGCGACGTCGGCCGCCTGCGCCATATTCCGGCGACCATCGTGCACGGCCGCTACGACATCATCTGCCCGGTCAAGAGCGCGACCGATCTGGCCGCGGCGTGGCCGGAAGCGCAACTGCGCATCGTGCTGGCCGGGCACAGCGCGGCCGATCCGGCGATCGTGGATGCGCTGGTGACGGCGACGGATGGGTTGGCGGAGCGGTTCGGCGCGCGCTGAGCGGCTGCGCGCGCCGGCTCGCAACCGGCGCCGCATCTAACTTTATTGCCCGCCCTGCGGCGCCGGACCGGCGCCGCACTGGCGCGTCAGCCATTGCGCCGCAGTGTCCAGCGGCTGCTCGCTGCGTTCGTCCGGTTGCAACGGCCCGTGCTGGACGCCGCCGTTGCGGTCGACCAGCCGCGAAGTCGTCAGCGCCAGCAGGCCGCCCGACGGCAGGCGGATCGATTGGTTGGAACTGGTCGCGCCGGCGGTCGGCGCACCGAAGGAGCGCACATTGCCCTGCCCCTTGAAGCCCAGCGCGGTGATTTCGCCGGAACTGGCCGTGCGTGCGCCGAGGATCACGGCGACGTAGCGCGGCCGCGCCGGCAACGGCGGCAGGTCGATATCGGGCAGGCGCGTATCGCCCGAGTACAACGCGCCGCGTTTGACGATCAGCTCGGTGCGCCGGCCGCGGCCGTTGTCGTAAGCCTCGATCAGGCCCTCGTCGTACAACGGCGCCAGCCCGCCCATCATCGGCCACATATTGCCGCCGCCGTTGGCCGACAGATCGACGACCAGGCCGCACGCGCCGCCGCCGAGCGCCGCGCTCAATTCGCGCCGCACTTGCAGCGCCGCATCGGTCATCGCCGCGTCGCTGTCGCCGACCCAGGCATTGACCGACAAGCGCGGGAACCCGGCCACCGCAGGCTGAGCCGCCGCGATCGGCGGACGCGGGCCGCCTTTGCCTGCCGCGCCGCCCCGGCCCGCCGCCGCGGCCCCGCTCTGGCGGGCAGAGAGCTGTTCGGCGCTCATGTAAAACGAATGCCCGTCGCGCAGCGAGGCCAGCACATGGCGGATCGCCGCCGTGCGCCCCGCTTCGCCGGGCTGCGCGCGCACCAGTTCGGCCGCGCGCGCCTGCACCGCCGGCCAGTCCGGCCGGTCGGCGTTGAGCGCGCGCTGCCTGGCCATCTCGATGGTGCGGTCGACGTCGGCGTCGCCGGTCGCCGGCGTTGCGGTTTCGGCCGCCGTCGCGGCGGTGCCGGCGAAGGCCAGCGAGAAGACAAAGGCGTACAAAAACGAACGGTTTCGCGAGCGCGGCATGTCCCAATCCCTGTGGTCGGCGCCGCGGACGCGAGTCCCGGCGTAGCGTGCGGAACGCGCAGGCTGCGCGTCGCCACCGGGCAGGACGATACGAGAAAGCGTACGACCGCGCCGCCGGCCACAGCGCTATCGTTCAGGCCGGATTGACGCTCGCACCCATTCCGCCACAGCGCGCACTGCAGACGCGCCCTGCCGGCCCGAAGGCCGGCAAGGCCGCCGTTTTTCGCGGAGTTTCGGTTTGCGTCGGTCTTCGTATGCGTATTCGACGCTGCGCGATCGCATCATCGAGACACGAACGATCCGCGCAAACCGATCATCGCTATCGCAACCTCGCGATCACTCGATGCAATGGCCGCCGCCGACCGGGCAAGCCCGCACGAACACCCACTTGTTCTTGCTGCAGGTGTAGTAGTAGCGCCACCCGTTCTGCACGATGGTGGTCGCCGCGCCGTTCGGGCTGCAGTACTGCCCGGCCACCTGCGCATTCGCCGCGCCGACGCCGACGACCAGCCCCGCCACGAACACCGCAGCCGTCGCCGCCTTCATCATGGTCCGCTTCATGTACCTCTCCTTTTGATGATGATGTCGCTGGATTCGCTCCGATGCTTCGCGCAGACGCGGGCGGACACCTGCGGCGGCGCAAGGCGGCACGGGCAGCCAGCGATTCTGCCCTTGCTCGGAAAATCGGCGTTTCATGGGGGAGAGGTGCGACAGCGGAAGCCGGGAGTTGCGGTTGCGGCGGCCTCGCGGGTTATGGATAACCGATTTCCGCTGCCGTGTCCGGCGACCCGGCGTAACCGTCACACGAAAAATGTGCCGACGGCACGCAGATTTCGGCTTGTGGACGCGGCGATGCGCCCAGCGGCCGTCCGTCCGGCGCGCACTGCCTGCGTCCATTCGAGCCTTTGCTTTTCGCCCGCGCTTGGCTTCCTAATGCGCGCATGAAAACCGCCCTGCTCGCCCTGTGCCTGCTCAGCCCCGCCGCGCTGGCCTGCGACACCTCGTACCTGTCGTTGTCGGGCGGGCTCAGCGTAAAGACCTGCTCGCCGAAACCGGGCGCGACCGACTGCGTCGATTCGAGCTCGACGCTGCACGCCTACATCGAAGCCGTGCCGGACGACGATTCGGTCTTCTCCATCGGCCTGCAGTCCAGTCCGTGGCACATGTACGACGGCGACATGCGCATCCTCACCGCCGACGACATCGCCGCCACGGTGAAGCCCCGCCTCGACGCCAAAGTGAAGCGCGTCGAGCTGATCGGCTCGTGGACCGGCGTGTCGCCGAAACCGGGCGTGCCGTCGCTGGCCGACCGCCTGTCCAAGGCCCTCGACGGCTTCCCGGTCAAAGGCGAGAACGGCTTCCTGTGGCTGAAGAAGAACGGCGCCCGCCGCACCACGCGGCAAGCGTTCACCATGCGCGAAGGCGGCGGTTCGTATTTCCTGCCCAAAGGCGCCGAACTGTTCGTCCCTCTCGTCGCCGGCTGGCCCGCCTTCGTCCAGGACCAGATCCCCGAGGACAATGCCGAAATGCTGATGCGCGCCGCCGCCGGCCAGGAGATTTTCTTCCTGTGTCCGGACCAGGCGCTGGAGGGCTTCGAGCATGCCGCGGACAAGGGCAGCGCGGTTGCCGCTTACAACGCCGCGATCATGCGGCTGGAACGCGCGAACCCGTCAGACCGCGCAGCGGCGATGGCCTTGCTCGAACGCGGCGCGGCGCTGGGCGATGCGAAGTCGCGCGCGCGTCTGGACGTCGAACGCGCGCGTAAGTAAGTCGCGGATCGAATCGAACGTGAGGGACTCGCGTTTCGGCGCGATCCGCCGCGTTTCACGTCGACGACGAGAGGAGGCTGGCCGAAGCGGCTGAGCGCCACGCATCCGTCGAAATCGGCGCTGCGATCGCGGTCGGGGAAAAATCTCGGCGGCAGTTCGAGAAGCAGCCAATTCCCGCGGATCGCGCCAGCTCAGCGCGATTCCCGCGACGAAACCTTCGCCAGCGCCGCCGCCCGGTCGCGCAGATAAGCGCCCAAGCCGACGCCGAACGTCGCCGCCAATGCCAGCAGCGACGCCTCCACAGCGGCGGCTAGCGCGTCGATAGCGACGGGAAACACCTGCGGCCATGCGGCGGACAAGGCCCACGACAAGGTCAACGACAGCACGATCGCGAAGAACGCGGCCGCCACCGCGCCTGCGATGGGACGCGCCGCGGCGCCGGCGGCCATGCGCGCGAACACCGCCAGATAGATCGCGAACACCGCCACGGTGCCGATCGCTTCGATCCGCGCCGCATCGCGCACGCTCTCGACGGCGAACAAGCCGCTGACCAAACCGACGACGGCGCCGGCGAGCAGCAACGCCAACGAATATCGGGCGACGCGTTTCCAATCCATGCCCGCGACCTTGCTGTCGCTCGACTCCATGCCGCAATCCTTTTGCCGCTGCGCGCGGACGAATATCCGCCGGAAAAGAAAAAGGACCCGGCTTTCGCCGAGTCCTTTTCTTGTTTGGTGGGCCGTCAAGGATTCGAACCTTGGACCTATTGATTAAGAGTCAACTGCTCTACCAACTGAGCTAACGGCCCGGTAAAACCGAGGAGCGAATCTTACACAACAACTTCGCTCCGCACAACACTTTCGTTACAACCATCTTCCGTCGCAACGATTTGAATGGGGTGGCTGAGGGGACTCGAACCCCCGACATCTGGAATCACAATCCAGTACTCTAACCAGCTGAGCTACAGCCACCGTAGAAACAATTACCAGCTGCGCATTGTACCGCACAGCGCTTGCGAATTTGGCGCGCCCGGCAGGAATCGAACCTGCAACCACCGGCTTAGAAGGCCGGTGCTCTATCCGGTTGAGCTACGGGCGCCAGGAAAGCGAATCTTAACTGACGGCCGGCCTGGACGATGGATGGTCGGGGCAGAGGGATTCGAACCCACGACATCCAGCTCCCAAAGCTGGCGCTCTACCAGGCTGAGCTATACCCCGGAACCGGGACTCTCGTAGCGCGCCAACGCCGCGAAAGGCCGCATAGTTTCGTCGCCGCTTCCTGAACTGTCAATCCTGTCGCGCAATCGCCGCGCCCCGCCCGTCCGCGCCCGGCGGCAAGCACACTTGGAAACATCCTGCCGCGGCCGGCCGCGCGGGGCCGCGTGTATGCTTCGGCCAGTCGAAAACATTCTCAAAGCGCCGGCAGAACCGGCGCTTGGCTACGAAAAGGAGCTACACCGATGATGCGCAGCGGCAACCCCGCCCTCAAGGAATCCACCTTCCTCGACCTCGGCAGCGGCGCGGTCGTGCGCGGCAGCGATCAGGCGATGAGCCTGAACGGAACCGTCAACAAGACCGGCTTCCTGCTGCTGCTGACCGTGCTGACAGCTTCGTTCGCCTGGAACCAGATCGAGATCGGCCCGCGCGGCCAGGTCTCCGGCGCCAGCCTGTACCTGTGGGGCGGCCTGATCGGCGGGCTGATCATGAGCCTGGTGACCACCTTCAAGAAGGAGTGGTCGCCGATCACCGCGCCGATGTACGCGCTGCTGGAAGGCTTCTTCCTCGGCGCGATCTCGTCGATCTTCGAAGCGCGCTTCCCGGGCATCGTGATCCAGGCGGTGATGCTGACCTTCGGCACCCTGTTCGCGCTGCTGGCGGCCTACCGCACCGGCCTGATCAAGGCCACCGAGAACTTCAAGCTCGGCGTGGTCGCGGCCACCGGCGGCATCGCCCTGGTCTATCTGGCCTCGATCGTGCTGCGCATGTTCAACATCGAAATCCCCTACATCCACCAGTCCGGCATCATCGGCATCGGCTTCAGCCTGTTCGTGGTGGTGGTGGCGGCGCTGAACCTGGTGCTGGACTTCGACTTCATCGAAACCGGCGTCGAGCAAGGCGCGCCGAAGTACATGGAGTGGTACGGCGCGTTCGGCCTGATGGTCACCCTGGTGTGGCTGTACATCGAGTTCCTGCGCCTGCTGTCGAAGCTGCAGTCGCGCAACTGACCGCAGCGCGGGACCTACGCGAAAGGGCGCCTCCGGGCGCCCTTTTCGTTTGCGCGGCGATCGTCCGCGCGGCTCTTGTTCGCGCGGCTACAGCGGAAGTTCGTAGCTGCGCTTGACCACCTGGCTCGGCAGGTCGGTCTTGACGTTGGCGATGCCGTTGGCGCGGGTCAGGTGGGTGGTCTGGAAGCGGCGGTAATCGTCGAGGTCGGCGACCACCACGCGCAGCATCGCGTCGCATTCGCCGAGCACGATGTAGCACTCCATCACCTGCTCCAGGCCGCGCATCGCGGCGACGAAGCGGTCGATGGTCTCGGCGTCCTGGGTCAGCAGCCAGACCCGGGTGAACAAGGTCATGCGCAGGCCGAGCCGGGCCGGGTCGAGCACGGCGACGTAGCGCTCGATGATCCCCGCCTCCTCCAGCAGCCGCACCCGGCGCAGGCACGGCGACGGCGACAGGCCGACCCGCTCGGCCAACTCGGCATTCGGCAGGCGGCCGTCGCGCTGCAGGGCGCGCAGGATGCGGCGATCGGTCTCGTCGAGTCTCATGGCAATCTCCAGCCGGATTTCCGGCGAATCAGTGGCAGACCCTGCCAATAATTCCGACGAATGCGCCACTCACGCAACCCTGTGCCGGCCCGCCTGGCCGATCATGGCGTTCATGGACCTGCACACCGCCCTGCTCTTTTGCGCCACCGTGCTCCCGCTGATCTGCACGCCGGGCCCGGACATGCTGTTCGTCGCCTCGCAAAGCCTCGGCGGCGGCGCCGCGGCCGGGCTGCGCGCCACCGCCGGGGTCTGCGCCGGCTATCTGCTGCATTCGCTGCTGGCGGCGCTGGGGCTGGCGGCGCTGGTCGCGGCCTCGCCGCTGCTGTTCCAGACGCTGCGCTGGATCGGCGTGGCCTATCTGGCCTGGCTGGCGTTCAAGCTGCTGCGCGCGGCACTGCGGCCCGGCGGGCTGGAGCTGCGCGCGGCCGGCGCGCGCAGCGATGCGTTGCGCCGCGGCTTCCTGACCGCGGTGTTGAATCCCAAGGGAATGATGATCTATCTGGCGATCCTGCCGCAGTTCATGCGCGCCGATGCGCCGGCGGCGCCGCAGGCGATCGCGCTGTCGGCGCTGTTCGTCGCCGGTTGCGCGCTGGTGTATGCGGCGTTGAGTCTGCTGCTCGGGCGCGGCGCGCGCGGCGGCGGCGAACCGAAGCTGGGCGGGCGGCGGCGGCGCTGGATCGATGGCGTCGCCGGCGGGTTGATCGCGGCGGCGGCGGGGAAGCTGGCGTTGAGTTGAGCCGCCGCGGATGCGGGGTTGCGGGCTCGCGCCGTATGCGCGGTGGCGCGGTCGCGGCTTGCGCCGCTCCTACAGTCGGGATCGAAAAAAACGGCGCCCTGGGGCGCCGTTTTTCGTATCGATGCGGACGATCAGTAACGCTCGTCGTCGCGCGACTCGCGGCCTTCCACGCCCTCCGGCGGCGGCGGCTGGTCGCCGACCGTCCACAGGCGCTCGAGCGCGTAGAACTCGCGCACGCGCGGCAGCATGACGTGCACGACGACGTCGCCGAGGTCGACCAGCACCCACTCGGCCTCGCGCTCGCCTTCCACGCCGAGCGGCATGACATCGAGGTTCTTGGCGAACTTGACGACTTCGTCGGCGATCGACTTGACGTGACGGGTCGAGGTGCCGGAGGCGACCACCATGTAGTCGGTGACGCTGCTCTTGCCGCGCACGTCGATTTCGACGACATCCTTGGCCTTGAGCTCTTCGACCGCTGCGTGGACCGTCTTGAGCAACAGCTCGGTCGGCGGCGGCGGGTTCGGCAACTGGGTCTTGATGACTTGGGCTTGGCTGGTCAAGAGGATGCGGCTCGTCGTTCGGAAGTTATCTGCCGATTATACCCAAGGCCCTCGCGGCGGCGCGGCGGACCGCGCGGCGGGGCGTTCAGGCGGTCGTCGCGCCGCGGTCGGCGACGACGCCGTACAGGCCGCAGGCGCGGATATAAGCGGCCACCGGCGCGGGCACGAAATCGTCCCAGGGCCGGCCCTCGGCGATGAGCTCGCGGACCTGGCTGGCCGATTCGGCCTGCAGCGGCTGCCTGAGCCGGTACACGCGGCCGGCCGCGGCGGCGGTCAAGTCGGCCGGGTCGGCCGTCTCGCGTCCTGGTGCGATAGCGGCGATGCGGGCCGCGTCGAGCGGGCTGCCGGGCCGTTCGGCGACGACGAAATGGGCCAGCCCGAACAGCGCCTGCCATTCGCGCCATTGCGGCAGGTCGAGGAAGCTGTCGGCGCCGACCAGCAGCGCCAGCGGACGCTCCAGGCCGAACTCCGCGCGCGCTTCGCGCAAGGTTTCGACGGTGTAGGAACGGCCCTCGCGGCGCAGTTCGCGCCGGTCCACGACCAGACCGGCCTCGCCGTCCACCGCCAGGTCGAGCATGTGCGCGCGCTGCTGCGCATCGGCGCCGGGCGCGGCGCGGTGCGGCGGGTCGGCGGCCGGCATCAGCCGCACCTGCGCGGCCAGCGCGTCGCGCGCGGCGCGGGCGACGGCGAGGTGGCCGTCGTGGATCGGGTCGAAGGTGCCGCCGTAGAAGACCAGCAGGCTCATGCGCGGGCGCCGCCGCTCAGCCCGCGCCGAGCGCGAGCAGGCGCAGCGCGCGCGGCTCGGCCACCGCCAGCAGCAAGCGCTCCAGCGCGGTCCAGGCGTCGCCGGCCTCGCGGCCCTTGGCCATGCGGTCGACGCGTCCGGCCTGCACCAGCAGCGCTTCCCAGCGGCGCGCGTCGTGGCGCTGCAGGGCGCGGCGGTACATCGGCTGCTTGGAATCCCAGATCCGCTGGGCCTTGAATTCGGAGCTCAGGTTGCCGCCGCGCGCCGACACCCGCGCCAGCGCGGCGGTGCGCTGCAATTCCATCACCACCATGCCGAGCAAGGCCGGCACCGCCTCGCCCTCGGCGCGCAGGCCGGCGAGCATGCGCGAGACCTGCGCGCCCTGCCCGTTCATGGCCGCGTCCAGCACCCGGAACACGTCGAAGCGCGCGGCGTCGGCGACCAGGGCCTGCATGCGTTCGACGGTCAGGGTTTCGCCGTCGGACAACAGCGCCAGCTTGTCGACTTCCTGCGCGGCGGCGAGCAGATTGCCTTCGACCCGGTCGGCCAGGCTCTGCACCGCGTCGCGGTCGGCGCGCAGGCCGCGCTGGCGCAGGCGGCGCTCCATCCATTCGGGCAGTTCGTGCGGCTTGATCGCCCAGGCCACGGCGATGTGGCCGATGCGGCCGATCGCTTCGCTCCACTTGCCGCCGTGCTGCTTGCTCCATTCGCCGCAGGAGATCAGCAAGGACGCGTCGTGCGGCGGGTCGGCGCAGAAATCGGCGATGACCTCGGCGCCCTCTTTGCCCGGCTTGCCGCTCGGCAGCCGCAGTTCCAGCAGGCGCCGGCTCGAGAACAGGCTCGGCGCGCGGAAGCTCGCCGACAGCGCGTTCCAGTCGGGTTCGCGCTGGTTGCCTTCGGCTTCGAACACTTCGCGCTCGCCGATGCCCTGGGCGCGCGCGGCGGCGCGCACGGCGTCGGCGGCTTCGAGCACGCGCAGCGGCTCGGGACCGGCGATCAGATAGGCCGGGCGCAGCGGTTCCTGTTCGAGCTGGGCGACGAGGCGCTCGGGGGTCAGTTCCATGCGATGCGGACCCGCGGCGGCTCAGCGCCGCTCGCTGACCGCGCCGATCCGGCGCAATACCGCCGAGCTCATTTCGCGGCGCATTTCGCGCATCAGGATCTCGCGCTCGCCCTCGGTGCCGATGGCGTTGGTCGGGCTGGACACGTAGTCGCGCGACAGCTCGATGCTCTGGCGCGGCACCAGCGGCTTGCCGTCGGCCTTGCGCAGTTCGAACACCACCGCGTAGCGCAGGCTGTATTCCTGCACGCGGCCGAGTTCGTCGAGCGCGGCCGGGGTGTCGCCCCAGCGTTCGGACATCAGGTCCAGCACCGCCACTTCCGCGGCGCCTTCCGGCGCCGGCACCGCGCCGGCGCGGGTCAGCGCCTGGGCCAGCGATTCGGCCAGCGGGCTGTAGCGGTCGGAGGAGACCACGCGCACCGGGCCCATGTCCGGCGGCAGGGTCAGGGCCTGGCGCAATTGGAATCCGCAGGCCGACAGGGCCAGCACGAGAGCCGCAAGCGACGTGCGGGCGAAAAGGGAGCGAGGCGTCATGGGGCGAAGTCTGGACGAGGCGGCCGTGGGCATCAATAGCGAAGGCTGAACCGTGCGACGCGGTGCGCGTCGCGGTCGCGGCGGCGCGGCGGCGGCCGCGCTCAGTAGCGGATCGGGTGCCCGGCGAACAGCGCCTGCGCGCTGTGCGCGCCCGGCAGCGCCAGCACGCGGTCGTACCAGGCCTTGAGCGCGGGCCAGCGCTGCGCCCAGTCGGCGTGGGCGACGCCGGCGGGTTCCGCCCAGGGTTCGACGGTGAAGCACAGGTAGCCCATGCAGGCGACGTCGGCGATGGTCGGCTGCGCGCCGGCCAGCCACGCAGTCTGGGTCAATTGCGCCTGCAGCCGGTCGAGGTCGGCGCGGCTGCGGCGGTCGTACCAGGCCAGCAGGGCCGGGTCGTACTGGCCGAACTGGCGGCCGTAGCGCGAATGGGCGAGGTTGAGGCTGACCCGGTTGGCTTCCCACGACAGCCATTCGCGCACGTGCAGCCGCGCTTGCAGATCGGCGCCGTCGAGGCGGCGCGGGCCGCCGTGCGCGTCCTGGCGCGCGGCGAGGTAATCGAGGATGACGTTGGACTGGCACAGGGTCAGCCCGTCGATGCGCAGCACCGGTACTTCGCCGTGCGCGGCGATGTCGCGGAATTCCTGCGAACGCTGCTCGCGCGGGCTGCGGATGTCGACGTGGCGCTGTTCGAATTCGACCTCGAGCAGGCGCAGCGCCAGCGCGACCTTGTAGCTGAAGCCCGAGTCGGGATGGCAGTAGAGGATCGCGGTCATGGCGTTCGGGTCTCGGGAAAACGGAAGCGGCGGCCTCCCCTGCCCGTGCGCTGCGCGCGGCGGACGCGGGCGGCGCGAAGCGGGCGCGTCGCGCGGCCGCCTGCGCATTCGCCGCGCGCCGGTCCGGCGCGCGGCGCTGCCGCTCGGTGGATGCCGCTCGGTGGATGCCGCTCGGCGGGCGTCGCTCAGCTGGCGACGATGTTGACGATCTTGCCGGGCACCACGATCACCTTGCGCACGGTCAGCCCTTCCAGGTACTTGACCGCGTTCGGCTCGGCCAGCGCCAGCGCCTCGATCTCGTCCTTCGGCGTGGCGACCGCGACCTCGATGGTGCCGCGCAGTTTGCCGTTGACCTGCACCGCCAACGTCACCGCGTCGCGGGTCAGCGCGGTCTCGTCGGCCTGCGGGAAGGCGATGTCTTCCAGCAGGGTCTCGGCATGGCCCAGGGTCTGCCACAGCGCGTGGCTGGTGTGCGGGGTGATCGGATTGAGCAGCAGCACCATCGCTTCCAGCGCTTCCTGGCGCAGGGCGCGGCCGTTGCCGCTGGCGTCGTCGAACTTGTACAGGTGGTTGAGCAATTCCATCACCGCGGCGATCGCGGTGTTGAAGCTGTGGCGGCGACCGTAGTCGCCGCCGACCTTCTGCACGGTCTCGTGGATCTGCCGGCGCAGGGTCTTCTGCGCGGGCGTCAGCGCGGCCGCGTCGAGCGCCGGCGCGGCGCCGGCGTCGGCGTGCTTCTGCACCGCCGTCCACAGCCGGCGCAGGAACCGCGCCATGCCTTCGACCCCGGCCTCGTTCCATTCCAGCGACTGGTCCGGCGGCGCGGCGAACATCGAGAACAGGCGCACGGTGTCGGCGCCGTAC
The DNA here is from genome assembly GCF_017355525.1 of Lysobacter enzymogenes. Taxonomy (NCBI): domain Bacteria; kingdom Pseudomonadati; phylum Pseudomonadota; class Gammaproteobacteria; order Lysobacterales; family Lysobacteraceae; genus Lysobacter; species Lysobacter enzymogenes. The sequence continues at coordinate 1,917,989 of NZ_CP067395.1, forward strand.
TTGTCGACCATCAGCCTGGGGTCGACGCCGTTGTTCTTCGACTTCGACATTTTCTCGGTGCCGCCGATCTGCACCGGCTGGCCGTCGGCCTTCAGCGTCGCGCCGACGATGCGGCCGCGCTCGTCGCGCTGGACCTCGACGTCGGCCGGATTGATCCAGTCGGGCTGGCCGTCGGGCAGCGAGCGATAGTAGGTTTCCGCGATCACCATGCCCTGGGTCATCAGATTGACCGCGGGCTCGTCGCTGTCGACCAGGCCCTGGTCGCGCATGAGCTTGTGATAGAAGCGGAAGTACATCAGGTGCAGGATCGCGTGCTCGATGCCGCCGATGTACTGGTCGACCGGGGTCCAGTACCTGGCGCGTTCGTCGACCTGCTGGGCCGCGCCCGGCGAGGTGTAGCGCGCGTAGTACCAGCTCGACTCCATGAAGGTGTCGAAGGTGTCGGTCTCGCGCTCGGCCGCGCCGCCGCAGTTCGGGCAGGTGGTCTTGCGCCAGTTCGGGTCGGCCTTGATCGGCGAAGCGACGCCGCTGAATTCGACGTCTTCCGGCAGCACCACCGGCAACTGGTCTTCCGGCACCGGCACGTCGCCGCACTTCGGGCACAGGATCACCGGGATCGGGCAGCCCCAATAGCGCTGGCGGCTCACGCCCCAGTCGCGCAGGCGGAAGTTGACCCGGCGGTTGCCGCGGCCTTCGGCTTCGAAGCGCGCGGCCAGGGCGTCGAGCGCCTGCTGGAAGTCCAGGCCGTCGTACTCGCCGGAATTGACCAGCCAGCCGCGCTCGGTCCACGGGCCCTGTTCGTCGATGCCGTTCTGGAACTCCTCGACCACCTGCACCGCGGCGGTGGTGTCGTACACGTCCAGCGCCGGCGCGCCGCCGAGCGCGCTGCGCATCGGATCGGCGTGGGCGGCGACGTCGCGGCCGATCTCGGTCAGCGCGTCGCGCACCGCGTCGGGCACGATCACGGTCTTGATCGGCAGTTGGTAGCGCTTGGCGAATTCCCAGTCGCGCTGGTCGTGGCCGGGCACGGCCATGACCGCGCCGGTGCCGTAGTTCATCAGCACGAAGTTGGCCACGTACACCGGTACGTGTTCGCCGGTGACCGGATGCACTGCGCGCAGGCCGGTGTCGCGGCCGCGCTTTTCCTGGGTTTCCAGTTCGGCTTCCGAGACGCCGCCCTGGCGCAGTTCGGCGATGAACGCGGCCAGATCGGGATCGCTCTGCGCGGCGTGCGCGGCCAGCGGATGCTCGGCGGCGACCGACACGTAGGTCACGCCCATCAAGGTGTCGGGGCGGGTGGTGAACACCACCAGATTGTCCAGCGCGGCGTCGACCGGCCGGCCGTCGCCCTCGACCACGTCGAAGCGGATTTCCAGGCCTTCGCTGCGGCCGATCCAGTTGCGCTGCATGGTCTTGACCGCGTCCGGCCAGCCCGGCAGCGAATCCAGGCCGTCGAGCAACTGCTGGGCGTAGTCGGTGATCTTGAGGAACCACTGCGGGATTTCGCGCTTTTCCACCAGCGCGCCGGTGCGCCAGCCGCGGCCGTCGATGACCTGCTCGTTGGCCAGCACGGTCTGGTCGACCGGGTCCCAGTTCACCACCGAGTTCTTGCGGTAGGCCAGGCCCTGCTTCATCAGCCGCACGAACATGCGCTGCTCGTGCACGTAGTAGTCCGGCGTGCAGGTGGCGAACTCGCGCGACCAGTCGATCGCGTAGCCCATCGTCTTGAGCTGCGCCTTCATGTGGGCGATGTTGGCGTAGGTCCACTTGGCCGGCGCGGTCTTGTTCTTGATCGCGGCGTTCTCGGCCGGCAGGCCGAACGCGTCCCAGCCCATCGGCTGCAGCACGTTATGGCCGGTCATGCGCTTGTAGCGGCTGATGACGTCGCCGATGGTGTAGTTGCGCACGTGGCCCATGTGCAGCGCGCCGGACGGATACGGCAGCATCGACAGGCAGTAGTACTTGGGCTTGGCCGAGCGCTCGTCGACCTCGAACGCGCGGGTTTCGTCCCAGTAGCGCTGGGCGGCGGCCTCGAGGGCGCCGGGCTCGAAGGCCTTGGGATCGGTCGGGGAATCGTTCGGGGCGGGGGCGGCAGCGTCGGACACAGGCGTGGCGATGGCGATGGGGCAGGACCGGCAAGCCTACCGCAGCGCACAAAAGCCCGCTACGCGCGCGGCGGCGCCGGCCGTCCGGCGGCGCTGGACGGCGGCCCGACGCCGCCGCATGCCCGCGCCCGCGGATCGGGCGCCGCAAGCGCGGCGCGACGGGCGAACGGCGATTCCGCCGCGACCGCCGGCGCGCCGCCGCGACGGCGGCCGCGCCCGGGTGTGGGAAGATGCCCGGGTCGGACCTCCCCCGAGCCCGCTTTGGCCCAGCCTTCGCCGCCCGCGTCCCCCGCTGCGCCGCCCGCATCGCCGAGCCCGGCGCGGGCCGCCTCGCGTTACCGCGCCTATCGCCTGCCGGCGTTCGTGCTGGCCGCGCTGCTGCTGGCGGCGGTCGGCATCGCCACCGTGGTCGGGCTGCGCGGCTTCGCCGAGAGCGCGCAATGGGTCGAACACTCGTATCAGGTCATCGCCGAGATCGAATCGACCCTGGCCGCGACCCGCACGGTCGAATCCAGCGCCCGCGGCTATCGCCTCACCGACCGCCCCGCCCTGCACGCCGAATACCTGGCCAGCATTCCGGCGGCGCTGAGCCATTCCGCGCAACTGATCGCGCTGACCCGCGACAACCCGCAACAACACCGGCTGGCGCGCGATGTCGAACGGCGGATGCGGCTGCGGCTGGCCGAGATCGACCGGCTGATGGAGCTGTACGCGCGCGACCCGCAGCAATCCCTGATCAGCGGCCGCACCAGCACCGGCACCGAGCAGATGCGCGCGCTGACCGCGGTCGCCGACGCCATGCGCGAGAACGAACGCGCCCTGCTCGCCGCGCGCGACCTGCGCACCGACCGCAACGCCGCGCTGCTGACCGCGCTGGTGGTCGGCGGCCTGCTGCTGGCGCTGAGCCTGCTGGCGCTGCTGATGCTGAGCCTGTGGCAGGAAAACAAGCGCAGCCGCGCGCTGGAACGCGAGAGCCGGCAGGCGCTGGCCGAACTGGAGGCGTCCGCGGCCGAGCGCCAGCGCCTGACCGAGCGCCATCGCAGCCTCAGCCACTACGCCGGCCTGCTGCAAAGCTGCCAGACCCTGGAAGAAGCGATGGACATGACCGCGCACGTCATCGCCGACCTGATCCCGGAGCTCGGCGGGCGCTGCTACATCCTGCGCGCCTCGCAGAACCTGGCCGAAACCGCGGCGCGCTTCGGCCGCGAAGCGATACTCAGCGCCGACCTGCTGCAGCCCAACGATTGCTGGGCGCTGCGCCGCGGCCAGGTCCACCGCAGCCAGGCCCACGACGGCGGCGTGCGCTGCGCCCATCTCGAGCGCGCCGATCCGCAGCGCGCAGCCGCCGGCGACGACGATCCGCGCTGGAGCCTGTGCGTACCGCTGATGGCGCAGAACACCTCGCTCGGCCTGCTGTGCCTGAGCGGCGAACGGGCCGCGCGCGAGGCCGACCTGGCCCTGGTCCAGGCCATCGCCGAGCAGCTGAGCCTGGCCATCGTCAACCTGCAGCTGCGCGAAACCCTGCGCGTGCAGTCGCTGCGCGATCCGCTGACCGGCCTGTTCAACCGCCGCTACCTGGAAGAAAACCTGCAGCGCGAACTGCTGCGCTGCCAGCGCCGGCGCCTGCCGCTGTCGGTGCTGATGCTCGACGTCGACCACTTCAAGCGCTTCAACGACACCCACGGCCACGCCGCCGGCGACGCGCTGCTGGCGCGGATCGGGCAGTTGCTGCAGGAACTGGTGCGCAACGAGGACATCGCCTGCCGCTACGGCGGCGAGGAATTCACCCTGGTGCTGCCGGAGGCCGACGCCGAAGCCGCGTCGCAACGCGCCGAACGCATCCGCGCGGCGATCGCCGCGACGACCATCGTGCACCTGCGCCAGACCTTCGGGCCGGCGACGTGCTCGATCGGCGTGGCCACCTCGTCGGGCGAGCGCGATACGCCTCAGCAGTTGTTGCAGATCGCCGATGCGGCGCTGTATCGGGCCAAGGCCGAGGGACGCGATCGGGTGGTCGGCGGCGATCGTGCGGCGGGCGCCGTGGAGTAACGGCGCCGTCGCTTGCGCCGCCGTTCCGGAGCAAGGCCGGAACCCGTCGATTGCGCTTCCGATCTCTCGCGCCGGAGCCTGTCGTGCAGGGCGATCAGCGGCGCGGTCGCGATGGCGCGATCTGAAACGAGAGCGTCGGGGCTGAAGTCCCTCGCACAACAACAGTCCCTCCCGCCAGAGCAACTTCTTTCACAAAAAAGCCCGGGGCGGCAACGCCGCCCCGGGCCGGTGCGACATCCGGCTTCAGACGCAAACGCGCCCGACCGGGCGCCCGCTCTTGTCGTACAGCAGCTTCTCGACCTTGCCGCTCGGGCACGGCTGCGGGATCGGCTTGAAGATGTCGGCGGCGGCGTGGGCGGCGAAAGCCAACAGGCCGGCGGCGGCCAAGGCCGCGAAGGTGTGCGATTTCTTCATGGGTGGTTCGACTCGCTGGGCGAACCGGCAATGTGGTGGCGAAGGCAGTGGAAACCCCGGTCCGTACGGAATCCTGCCGGGGCCCACCATGCGCAAGGGGCGCCGGGCTGGCAAGTGCGATCGCGCGGGCGGTGGCGTTTTTTTGGCCAAACCGGTTAAGGATTCGCAACCTCGGCGTTGATCGCAGCAGGTGTCGCGACGCCGCGCGCAAACCCTACGCCAGCGTGCGGCGGCTCAGCGCGCGGCTTCGACCGGCACGCAGGTCCACACGATCCGGCCGTCGCTCTGCGCGGCGGCGACCGCCAGCTCGCCGGCACCGCAGACCGCCGCCGATTTGGGCTTGTTGCTGCGGTCGGTGCCGCTGTTGCCCTGGCCTTCCGCCATCGCCGCGCCGCAGATCGCCAACATCAGCAGCGCAGCGGCCAAGATCGTTTTGTCGCGCATGTCCCTTCCCCTCGAAAGCCGCATCCGCGCGGCGAAGCGCTGAGCCTGAGCGCGCGCCGCGACGGCGGCAAGCAGGCTCGGACGGACGGCGAGCCGCAGCGGCGGCGGGACGCGTCTAGTGCATTGGTCACGTTGACCGGCGCGGTGCGCGGCTTGCATGCTGGCCCGGCCCGGCGGCCGCGACAGGGGGAACTGCGCGACGCCGCCGCACCGCTGCACACCCTCCTCGCGCGACGCGGCACGGACGACGCCTCGCCGCTCCGGGCGTCCGCCCGCCAACGCCGGAACCGACCATGACCCGACCGCACGCCGCCGTACCGCTCGCCCTCGCCGTCGCCGCGATTTCCTGCGCGCTCGCCGCGCCCGCGCAGGCCGCGCCGGCGCCGGCCGAACCCACCGCGCTGCGCTGCGGCAAACTGTTCGACGCGCGCAGCGGCAAGCTGCTCGGCCCGCATACGGTGACCGTGCGCGACGGCAAGATCGCCGACGTCCAGGCCGGCCTCAACGACGTCGCCGGCGCGCGCGCGGTCGATCTGTCGCAGCACACCTGCACGCCGGGCTGGACCGACCTGCACGTGCACCTGGGCGGACAGTCCAGCGCGCAAAGCTATTCCGAAGGCTTCCGCCTCGACCCGGTCGACTTCGCGTTCCGCGCGGTCGGCTACGCCAACAAGACCTTGATGGCCGGCTTCACCAGCGTGCGCGACCTCGGCGGCGAAGTCAGCCCGCACCTGCGCGATGCGATCAACCAGGGCCTGGTCAGCGGCCCGCGCATCTGGGCGGCGGGCAAGTCCATCGCCACCACCGGCGGCCACGCCGATCCCACCAACGGCATGAACGACGCGCTGTCGCACCTGATCGGCCCGCCCGGCCCGACCGAGGGCGTGATCAATTCCATCGACGACGCCCGCCAGGCGGTGCGCCAGCGCTACAAGGAAGGCAGCGACGTCATCAAGATCACCGCCACCGGCGGCGTGCTGTCGTACGCCAAGTCCGGCGACGCGCCGCAGTTCACCATCGAGGAGGTCAAGGCCATCGTCGACACCGCCAAGGACTACGGCTATCGCGTCGCCGCGCATGCGCACGGCGAGGAAGGCATGAAGCGCGCGGTGCTCGGCGGCGTCACCAGCATCGAGCACGGCACCTACATGAGCCCGGAGGTCATGGCGCTGATGAAGCAGCGCGGCACCTGGTACGTCCCGACCATCTACGCCGGCCGCTTCGTCGCCGACAAGGCCAAGATCGACGGCTATTTCCCCGACGTGGTGCGGCCGAAGGCGGCGCGGATCGGCGCGATGATCCAGCAGACCGCGGCCAACGCCTACAAGAACGGGGTCAAGATCGCGTTCGGCACCGACATGGGCGTCGGCCCGCACGGCGACAACGCGCGCGAGTTCGTCTACATGGTCGAAGCCGGCATCCCGGCGGCGGTGGCCTTGCAGGCGGCGACGATCCGCGCGGCCGAAGTGCTCGGCGTCGAGGACCAGGGCACGATCGAGACCGGCAAGCGCGCCGACATCGTCGCGGTCAAGGGCGATCCGATCGCCGACATCAAGACGGTGCTGGACGTGGCGTTCGTGATGAAGGACGGCGCGGTGTACAAGCAAGCGCTGTAAACGCGTTCGGCGTCGTCGGGTCCGATGCGAACCCCGGTCGCGCAGGCGGCCGGGGTTTTTCGTTTGCGCGGCGTCTTCGCGCGTCGGGACCGCGAACCGAGTCGGACCACAAACGCATCGCCGCTCTCACGATCGTCATTCCCGCGAACGCGGGAATCCAGGGGTTCATCCAGGCATAACGCTGAAGTCTCTGGATCCCCGCCTTCGCGGGGATGACGATTTGGGAGAGACGTGGCGAGCCCACCTTCCGTCGTTCCCGCGACAGCGGGAACCCAGGGCTTCATCGCAACACCGCCCTGAAGTCTCCGGATCCCCGCCTTCGCGGGGATGACGACTTGAGAGGGGCGCGGCGAACCCATCTACCGTCGTTCCCGCGAAAGCGCGAACCCAAGGCTTCATCGCGACACCGCCCTGAAGTCTCTGGACCCACGCCGTCGCAAGGATGGCGAGCGTGGGAACCGACACCACCCATCGCCGCACGCAGCCGCTGCGACTGCACACCGGCTTCACACCCCCGATCCCAGTTCCAGCAATCGCGTGCCGCCTGCGCCGACACCGGCGCCCGCCGCGTGAGCCCGGTCACGGCGACCGCCGCGGGCTCGTGCCATAACCGGTCCCGGCTCGCGTCCGCCGCCTCCCCCGTACGCGCCGCTTCGATCCGCAACGCGCGCTGCGCAACGCCCGGGATTTCCGGGCCCGCCCTCGCAAAGCGCGCCTTTCGCAACGCGTCCATCCGAGAAAAGGATTTCGCCGATGACCCCGCCGCTCCGCGCCGCCGCAGGCGCGACTCCAAGCCAGGACGGGCCCGCGCGCTGAGCGATCGTTCCATGCCGTTGCCGCAGCAAGGTCCGCCGCGGGTGCGCCCGCGGCAGGCGCCGATTCCGACTGACCTTGCTGCGGCGCCGGCGCCATAGGGGCAGAAGCGTGCGTGCAGAAGCGAGGAGCGGGCAAAAGCGCAAGCCGCTTTCGCTGACTTCGCTGCGCTCGCTTCCAGCCCTTCTAGCCTCGTGCCACGCGCGCCGCGGCCAGATACGCCGCCAACCACGCCAGCAACGCCACCCGCTGCGCCGGTGCGCCCGGCACCAGCCGCCAGTCCGCGGCCAGCACCGCCAGCGCCACCACCGCCGCGGCGAACAGCGCGATCGCGCCGAAGCGTCGCCATGCCGGCGCCGCCAGCGACGCATACGCCAGCAACGCCGCGCCGGGCGCGAACGCCAGCCACCACAGCATCCACGCCAACGCGTGCAGGCGGCTGGCCTGCGCGTCGAGGTCCTGCGGATCGAGCGTGGCCACGCCCTGCGCCGCCCACGCCAACGCCGACCACAGCCACAGCCAGGCGCCGATCCGCGCCGTCGCGCGCTGCCCGCGCGCGGCCTCGATCAGCGTCCACGCCACCCACGCCAGCGCCAGCCCCGGGCCGATGTAACCCAGCAGGTTGAACGCCAGCGCGCGCTCGATGCCGTGCGCGCCGAGCAGGCCGGGCGGATGCCGCCAATGCGAATAACCGTCGAGCGCCGCGCCGAAGCCGAGCAGCGCGGCCACGCAGCACAACGCGGCGGCCAGGGCGACGACGAAGGAAGATCGATGGGCGCGGCGCGCCGCCGCGGCGGACTGGGATGAGGCCTTCATCGCGACATGCTAGCGTGCGCGGCTTGCGGCGCGCTTGCCTCGCGCCGCCTGCGTCCCCACTTCGGACGAATCCGCTTTCGCATCCATGAGCCCGCCGATGACCGCCACTGCCGCCTCTCCCCACGTATTCGACGCCACCGCCGAGCGCTTCCAGCAGGACGTGCTGCAAAAGTCGCTGCAAGTGCCGGTCCTGATCGACTTCTGGGCCGAGTGGTGCCAGCCGTGCAAGACCCTCGGCCCGATCCTGGAAAAGCTCGCCGGCGAGTACAACGGCGCGTTCGTGCTGGCCAAGGTCGACGTCGAGGCCGAGCAGCAGCTCGGCGCCGCGTTCCAGATCCGCTCGATCCCGACCGTGTTCCTGATGAAGGACGGCCAGCTCGTCGACGGTTTCGCCGAGGCGCTGCCGGAAAGCGTGGTGCGCGAATTCCTCAAGCAGCACGGCATCGAGCCGGCCGCGCCGGCCGCCGAGGAGGCCCCGGCCGAAGCCGCGCCGGTCGACCCGCACGCCGAAGTCGTGCGCCTGCGCCGCGAAAGCGCCGAGCAGCCCGACAAGCCCGAACTCAAGCTCGACCTCGCCCTGGCCCTGCTCGCCACCGGCGCGGAAGCCGAGTCGGAGCAGCTGCTCGACGCGCTGCCGGCGAACCTGGCGACCGACGACCGCAGCGTGCGCGCCCGCGCCAAGCTCGGCTTCCTCAAGGTGGTGCGCGACGCGCCGCCGGCCGCGACCCTGGAAGCGACCCTGGCCGCGACTCCGGACGACGCCCAGGCGCGCTACCTGCTCGGCGCGCGCCTGATCGCCGCCGGCCAGGACCAGGCCGGGCTGGAGCAGTTGATCGAACTGCTGCGCCGCGACCGCGCGTTCCAGGAAGGCTTGCCGCGCAAGGCGCTGATCGATGCGTTCCGGGTCGTCGCGGACGAGGATCTGGTCGGGGTGTACCGGCGCAAGATGTCGGCGCTGCTGTTCTGATTCCCGGAGCCAGGGAACAAAGGCGATAAGGGGACGGGGAATGGCGGACGCGCCGGGTTGCGCGCCCGCCACCTGGCCCGCTTCAACAATACGCATCCGTATGGCAGACTGGCCGCGCCCTTCCCCACCCCCGCGCGCATGAAAGCCAACACCCTGCGAATCGGCCTGAATCTGTGGCCGCCGTTCCTGTTTTCCGGGATCCACGTGACCCGGATCGCCGCGGACTACCGCCACGCCACGGTCGAACTGCGCATGCGCCCGTGGAACCGCAACTACGTCGGCACCCACTTCGGCGGCAGCCTGTTCGCGATGACCGACCCGTTCTGGATGCTGCTGGCGATGCAGGCGCTGGGCCGCGACTACATCGTCTGGGACCGCGCCGGCGCGATCGAATTCGTCAAACCCGGCCGCGGCACGGTGCGCGCGCAGTTCGATCTGGACGACGACATCCTCGAGGAACTGCGCGCGGCCACCGCCGGCGGCGACAAGTACCTGCGCTGGTTCGACACCGACGTCCTCGACGCCAGCGGCGAAGTCGTCGCCAAAGTCCGCAAACAGCTGTACGTGCGGCGCAAGCGCGACCGCTGAGCGCGGACGGCCGCGCCGCTGCGGCTTTGAGACCCGCGTCGCCATTCCTTCCGCGCCGCTGCGGTATGGAAGCACTGTCAAAAACCATGCCTGGGCCCTGCTCAGGCTTGTAAACGCGGGCACTTAAAAGCCACACTAGTCGTCACGCGGGCACTGCTGCGGCGTTATGCTGCGCAGTCGCGACACGGGGCCGCGAATGTCCAACCACACAATTCCAAGCGATGCCTATCGCGCGCCGATGCCGGAAATCTCCGGCTACCGACTGCGCGAGATCATCAACCACGGCGGCTCGTCCACGGTTTACCTGGGCGAGCAAAGCGCGTTGGGGCGCGAAGTCGCGATCAAGATCATGCTGCCGCACGCGCTGGCCGACGAGGTCAGCCGGCGCCGCTTCGAGAACGAAGTGCGCACCATCGCGCGGCTCGAGCATCCGCACGTCGTCAGCATCCACGAGGTCGGCCGCACCCGCGACGGCCTGCCCTACTACGCCATGCCGTACCTGCCGCGCGGCCATCTGGGCAAGCGCATCGAGCAGGGCTTCGCGCGCGGCGAGGCCGACGTCATCGCGATCGTCGAGCCGTTGCTGGCGGCGCTGGAATACGCCCACGCCCGCGGCGTCGTGCACCGCGACGTCAAGGCCGAGAACGTGCTGTTCGACAACAGCGAACGGCCGCTGCTGGCCGACTTCGGCATCGCCCTGCGGCGCGGCTTCGGCGCGCGCATGACCGCGACCGGGCTGGCCGTCGGCAGCACCGCGTACATGGCGCCGGAGCAGGCGCGCGGCGAGGAAGTCGACGGCCGCGCCGACCTGTACAGCCTCGGCGTGCTGATCTGGGAAATGCTGACCGGCCGGCTGCCGTTCGAAGCGCCCGACGCGCTGTCGATGGCGGTGATGCACGCGCAGGACCCGATTCCGAAGATCTCGCCGCCGCTCAAGCACTGGCAGCGCTTCATGAACCGCGCCCTGGCCAAGCAGCCGGACCAGCGCTTCGAAAACGCCGCCGAGATGGCCGCGGCGGTCGACGAGATCAAGCACCGCGGGCAGATGAGCGGCTTCGGCCGGGCCCTGGCCACGCTGCGCCCGCTCAAGCGCTGGGCCACCCCGGCCTGGGCCGGGCTGGCGGTGGCCGCGGTCGGCGTGGTCGCGGTCGGCTTCGGCCTCAACCGGGTCGAGAAGGACGGTTTCTTCCGGGTCGAACCCAAGCCCGCGGCCAGCGCTGCGGCCGCGGCGCCGGCCGCACCGGACCCGACCCAGGCGATGATGGCGCCGCTGCCGCAGGCGCCGCTGCAGGATTCGCTGCAGGCCGCGCGCGGCTACATCGCCGAAGGCCGTCTGGCCGCGCCGGCCGACGCCAACGCCTACAACAGCCTTCTGACCGCCTGGCATCTGGACAGCACCAATCCGGAAGTGGCGGTGGTGGTCGACGAACTCACCCAGGCCTTCGGCGACGCGCTCGCGCGCGACCTGCGCGAAGGCCGCGACCCGCAGGCGCGCCAGCACTTGGTCAACGCCACCGCGCTGGGCCAGCAGACCGGCACCGCCGACTCGCCGGCGCAGCGCGCGCTGCGCGAAAAGGCCGCGCAGGCCTTGCAGGCGCGGCTGGATCAGGCCGCGCGCCGCGGCGACGGCGGCGACGCCGGCAAGGTCATCGCGCTGGCCGACGAATTCGCGTTGCCGCGCACCGTCTCGACCAAGCTGGTCGCGCAGGCGCGCGGCATCGCCGGCGACGGCACGGTCGCGCGCGGCACGGTCGTCGCCAGCGCCGCGAATGCGCCGGCGGCGAGCGTGGCGGTCAGCTTCAACCCGCGCCCGGTCAGCCGCGGCGAATACGCCCGCTTCGCCAGCGCCAGCCAGCGCGCGCCGGCGCTGTGCCGCGAACGCGTGTCGCTGCTGCGCGTGCTGTCGCCGAAGGACTGGAAGGAACCCGGCTTCGGCCAGACCGAATCCGAGCCGGTGGTGTGCGTGTCGGTCACCGACGCGGAAGCCTATGCGCAGTGGTACAGCCAGCAGACCGGCCGCCGCTACCGCCTGCCGACCGCCGAGGAAGCGCAGCGCATGCCGGTCAACGGCGGGCGTTCGCTGTCGATGTGGTCGGCCGATTGCGGGCGCAACTGCCAGCAGCGCCAGGTCGGCGGCAACTCCTGGCGCAGCGCGCAGGCGCAGCGGCCGCTGACTTCGGGGCGCGGTTACGACGATGTCGGCTTCCGGTTGGTGCGCGAGCGCTGAGGCGCGGCGGCGCCGGCGATGCCATCGAGCCCTCCCTCGCGGAGGGCTTTGTTTTTGGCCGCAGCCCTCCCTGTAGGAGCGGCGCGAGCCGCGACCGCGACACCACGCATACGGCGCGAGCTTGCGACCCCGCGGTCGCGGCTTGCGCCGCTCCTACAGAGGGAAGCCCGAGCGCGACGCTTCTGGACCCGCATCGGCCAAGGCCCGCACCGCCGCGCACCTCCCGACGCCGCCGCGCTCGCCTACAATCCGCGCCATGCGCCCGCCCAACCTGCAACGCCTGTTCCTCACCGGCCTGCTGACCCTGTTGCCGATCTGGCTGACCTGGGTCGTGGTCAAGTTCGTGTTCGTGCTGCTGTCCGACATCAGCCGGCCGCTGATCGGGCCGCTGTTGCAGGACTTGGCGCTCGCCCATCCGCAGGCGCTGGGTTGGCTCGGCGCCGCTTGGGTACAGACGGCCCTGGCGCTGGTCGCCACCGTCGCGGTGATCCTGCTGTCCGGCGCGATGGCCCGGCGCGTGGTCGGCCAGACCCTGCTGCGCTGGTTCGAATCGCTGATCCGGCGCATCCCGCTGGCCAGCACCATCTACGGCAGCGCGCGGCAGTTGCTCGACATCCTGCAGACCAAGCCCGACGGCACCCAGCGCGTGGTGCTGGTCGACTTCCCGCATACCGAGATGAAGTCGATCGGTTTCGTCACCAAGGTCATGCGCGAAGAAGGCAGCGGACGCGAGCTGGCCGCGGTGTACGTGCCGACCACGCCCAACCCGACCTCGGGTTATCTGGAAATCGTGCCGGTCGAGAAGATCACCCCGACCGACTGGAGCGTGGACCAGGCGATGAGCTTCATCATCTCCGGCGGCGCGGTGTCGCCGGCGACGATTCCGTTCTCCGTGCCGACCAGTAAAATCAATGATTTGAACGATAACAGCCGAGACTGACTAGCTCGACACGAACTCCTATTCACTTTTCGGTGTATCGCTTTGGCTACACACCGGCTTGCGCGAACACCTTGGGCGCGGCCTGCCGCATCTGTTCGATTGTGAGCGGCTGGAAGTTCTTGCCGAGCTGTAGCGCAGCGAACTCGTCGGCGCTGATCCCGCCCCTGAGGAACACGGCGGCCCGGGTCGGCCCCAGGGCCTCGTCCACGAAGTCGGCCGGCTGGGTCTTGAGCCACTGGAAGTAGGTCAAGCTGCCCGAGACCTGGCCGTCCTCGCTCGCGCGCGTGCTCGGCGGCATCTCGTCTACATCGAGCCCCAGGGAGCGGAAGCTCTTCGTCACCGGCACGATCGTGGATCGGCAGTTGGGGTGTGCCGGCGGGACCGGCCCCTCGCCGAACTGGAACACGCGGCCATCGAGTGATTGGCAGATTTCGCTCGTCTTGCCGTCCAGTGTGGAAACCCAGCGATACCCCTCCAGGATGTCGCTATTGGCCTTCATCGTCTCCATGCGCGCCACGGACGCCATGTGCTGCACCGACGTGTGCACGACCGTCCGCGCGTGCCGGCGACTTACAGCGAGCTCGCCGTCTGCGTAGTTGGCGGCCTTGGTGCCTCGCAGGTCACGCACGATCTGATCCGTGGTCCGGCCCTCGAAGTAGCCTCGGCGAATGACGCCCTCAATTCGCCCGACGTCAGCCTCGCCCCACTTGGAGACGAACGAGTCCAGCAGCATGCCGCCGCCAGCGCCCCGCACGCTTAGCGGCGTGCTGTTCACGGCCACCCGCAGGACTTCAGGGCTTGGCGTCTCGACGCGGACGCCTTCCAGGGCCGCGGCTACGCTCTTGCCCTCTGTGTCGGCAACGAGCTGCCCAAGTTCCTCCAGCCGGCCCAGGTAGGCGGAGCTTTGCCGGTCGTACAGCACCGACAGCGAGCTACGAACCTCGCGCAGCAGCGCCTCGATTCGGCTGCGCTGGCCTGGCGACACGTCAGCCCGCGTTAGGCGTTCCCGCAGGTCACGGTCAACTGAGCGCAGGAACTCGTCGACCTTCTGGTCCTCGCCGGCCTTGACTCGTTCCAGCAGCACCTGCAGACGGATACTCTCGTTGATGAGCGCAGGCATGATTAGGCCCTCACGACATCTAGCGAGTCGGCCGATCGAAGCAACGGACGAAGCATCTCGTTCACATACGCGTAGTACGTGCCTTGCCGTGCTCCATCTTGATACACCACCGTGATTGGGCCCACGGTCTCTTGCTTGACCTGTGCGGCCTGGTCCGGCAGTAGCGGGCCAGTCGACGCCTTGAGCGCCAGTTCGCAGCAGGCGCGGATGACCGGCTCAGGAACGCCGCCCCAGCCGACCCGCGGCCAACTCAGCGCCTGCTCCTCAGTCTTGCGCACGCTGCGCCACAGGAGGCCGAACACAGCCTCCATGTAGTCGGTCGCGTTCCGCAGCGCCGCGTCCTTGGCGTCCTCGCTCAGTTCGCCCCAGGCGTCGACCCCTCGCTTGGCGAAGTGCGAGCTCGCGGTGGCCGCGCTGGCATAGCTCTCGGCATCAGGCAGGCCGGTGCCATCTTCAACGATCAGCATCACGCGGCCTCGTCCAGGTTGAGCGGCGGGCCTTCTGACTCGATCTCCGCGGAGACTTGCTCCACGGTCTTGCCCTCATCGATGGCGCCCAGGCGCTGCAATACAGCGATCGCGTCGGACTTGGGCACGATCCCCGCCTGCCAGGCAGCGACCGTCTCGCGGATCGCATTAGCGTCCAGAGCCAGGTCGTTGAATCGCGTGTCAATCGAAAACGAGTCTTTTACCTCGCGCCCGATCCACGCAGACGCCCATCGCAGTGCTTTGGTGTAGGCGTCGCTCACGTTGTCGCAAGCGAGCGACAGCGGACTATAGGCGGCCTTCGTTTCAGACGCGCTCTGCGTGGCCGTTATGGCGGCTCGGGTGGGGGTGACAAGCCTCGCCCCCAGCGCCTGCATCTTTTCCTCTTTGTCCTTCATCGCCATCTGAGCCATCGTGTTCGGGGCGACCTGCAGCAGTTTCGCGTCCGCGCCGGAATCAAGCACGATCGCGCTGCGCGCGCCGAACTTGATCCCGCCCCCGTTCGCCTGCCGCCATTCCTCGGTTGCCCCAGTGATGACGAGCTGCGCCTGCCCATGTAGAAACGCGCTCTCCTCGAAGTCCGCTGAGTTTCGCCAGTGCGCCAGATTCAGGTCCGCCAAGTCCATCAGCGGCGGAAGATCCGGAAGGCTGTCGTTGTTGATGGCGCCAACGAACGCGAAGGGAATGAACGGGAGCTTTGTCGCAACTTCCAAGTCCAAAAGGAACTTGCCTTTGGGCGTGTGCTGCACCCATACGCGAATCACACAAGAGCCGTCGACCATCTCCAGCTCGCGAAGCTGGCTCAGCGGCTTGACCTCACCCCCCGAGCGCTCCTCCTTGCACTCCTGCAGAACAACCCTCTTCAGAGATGCCCCACTGTGTTCCCAGTCCAGGATCTGCTCTGCGGAATAGTTGATTATCCACGGGCGCGATCCAGCGGCACGCGCTGCGGCAATCGTCCTGGCCTCGCTGCGAAGCGCATTGCTGGCCGTGTAGTCGACCAGGATTCCTGCGCGCCCCGTTTGCAGCACGTCGGAAAGCGTTGTCTGTGACTGGTTTATGAGCCCAACGCCAGAGCCGTCAGCGTCGCCGAGCAGTTCTGCATCCGTCGTCTCGATTTTGGGCCACGTGGCGAACGCAATCCCAACCAGGCCGGATAGAGTGCGGCCGGTTGCGTTGTAGTACGTCGCGCGCTCCAGGTATCGCTTATAGCGCTTCCTGTCCTCCTCCGATTCGTCCGGGCTTGGCAGGTACGTCTCACCGCGCGCCTTCACCGCCTCCTGGCCCTCGCACGCGTCGCGTACGCGCTGCCAGAGCGGAGCAAACTTCAAGTACAGAGGGTGTTTGTAGTCGCTGATCTCGTTCATTTAACGAACTCCACGGGAATGCTAGTAGCAGGTGCCGGACGCAGGGCGCCGAACACCGCATAGGAGACGGAGAGCACGAGATCGTCGTTCTCGCCCTCGCGCGCGTTGAATGTCATGCGATGAGTGCCGGAGTTGACTGAGGCCCTGAAGTCCATCAGCTCCTTTTCAAACATCTTCGCCAGGTCAAGCCCGCTCGAATAGCAAAGTCGCCCCGACTGCATCTCGATCTGGACGTTATTGACCAGCTCGGCCTTGCCCACGCTCCAGCCATAGGGCTGCCGTGTGGCAGCCCCCTGGGCACCAGTAATCATGATTCCCTTGAGGCGCCGAAGCTTGGCCGTCTTGAGCATGTCGTAGGGTCCGCGGCCGACTCCGGTCAGATCGACGTACGTCTCGACTTCGCCAAGCAACGGTTGCCGCAGAAGCGACAAGATGATGTCTACTTGTTTCGGGTACAGCGTCCCCAATGGGATGCGCTCCAGGTGCACAAGATCGAGTCTAGTAGGAATCCGCTTAGCATCATCTATCGCTTGTTGGTGGAATGCGTGGTGCAGCTCCTTGAGCGCCGGCACAGCCCGAATCCGCTCGATGATCGAAATGGCAGTCCAGTCATTCACCTGGCCGATGTCGATCCCGGCGAAGAACCGCTTCTCGAAGTTGACAAAGTTGCTCACGCCGTCTCCAGACGCTTAAACAGAGGAATGATGTCGTCGCGCACGGCGCCCTTGATGACTTCGGTTGGGAAGAACTGTTGCTCGCCATCCAACCACTCAAGCAGCCACTCCTGGCGGTACTCAATCGGAGTCATCGCCAGCCGCTGGCGCTTGAGCTCCTTGCGCGTGAGCCTCGGCTTCTCGTAAGCGAGAATCTGATCGACTGTGACCATGTGGCGAAACCAGTCGAGCGGTTCGTCGTCATCGTCGTCGACGACAGCTTGACCATGCCATGCGTCATGGAACCAACCGGCTGCGCCATTAGGAGTGCTAGAGGCGATCAGGCGACCATTCGTCATGCTTAGCATGGGAGTCACCTTCTTAAGCGTCCCATCTTCAGTGAACGCTGCCTCATCAACGACGGCTAGCTTGGCTGAGTAGCCACGAATCGACTCGACTGTGGAGGGCAAAGCCAGAATGCGCGATTTGTTTTCCAGGGTTGCCTCATCGCCAACAATGTTGAACTCGGGAACGTCACCAAGCTCTCGTAGTGTGTTATGCATGTCGCAGGCTCGATCAAACACCTCGCGGGCCTGTTTCTGCTTCTCGCCAGCGAGAATCACAATATCTCCCGGCGTGAAGTACGCGCAGTGAAGCACCCTAGTAGCAATAGCGCGAGACTTCCCCTGCTGCCGCGGCCACAGGACCAGCTCGTTCTGCTCCTGGCTTTCGAGCAACCGCAACTGATGGGGGTCAGGTTCAAAGCCGGCATCTCGCATCATCTGCGCAGGGTCATGCCGCCAACTCTCGGCGATATAGGCGCGTGCTCGCTTACTGCTCACTTGCTACCTCGGCCGGCTTTGGCAGCGCAGCCGCCCGGAACTCTTGCGCCAGCATCTTGCGTGCACTCGCCACGTCCGGGGCCACAGACAGAACGCGATCCACGATCAGGAACAGCTCGCGGCCGTCCGCAATCACGAGGTTGTTGTTCGTCACCTGCTTGCGCCCGGGGTACATGGCGCCGAGCTTGGCCTGCTCCTCGTAGACTCTTTGCTGCGCCTGGCGCGCTCGAATTCCGCTCTGTAGGTCGCCCACTTTGTCGGCCCGAGCGGCAAGCTCCTGGAGCTCCAGCCGAAGCCGCTTGAGGCCTAGCACTGCCCCCTCGCCCTCCTGCCGCGTGATCTCCTCAATGTTGATCTCGATATTGTCAGGAATGCCGTGACGCAGGCGCGCGACCTGCTCCTGCTTCATGTGATTTTTGAGGTGGCGCTGTGCAGACGCGCGCTTGAGCCCGAAGCGGGCCGCAATCGTCTGCACGCCGCCGAGCCCCTGCGCGCTCGTGTTGTTCGCCAGGAGCTGCTCAATCACGTCGCGCTCAGGGTGGTTGCAGACCTTGCAGCGGCTTGCCATTAGCCGCTCCTCGCCATTCCGCGGCGAGCTTCGCGCCCGGCCTCACGCGCAAGCTGTTCACGTGTGCGACGATCAGGGGTGCCCTGTACGATGAATGTCTGCGTCAGATGCTGATTGACCCGCTTGGGCTGCGAGCTTTCAGGCGTACCGCCGGAACTCAGGCGGTCCAGGTATCCACGACCGAGCATTCGCGTCGTGTCCGCGTCAAGCACATACTCGCCCTTATGCACGATGCCAGCGGGCTCGTACTTGCCGCCGTCGCCGGTGTAGCCCCCGGAGGAGAAGCCAGGCAGGCTCCCGCCACCATCGCCACCGCTGAACAAGCCATCAACAAGGCGGTCAATCCACTTGTTGGCGATCCGCTGCAGTTGTCGTCTTGCCAGCGTGTCAAAGAACTCCTTGATGCCATCGGTAGCGGACTTAGCACCCGTAATGACATCCACGAACAGCTCGGAAAGATCGGCCTTGATGCGGTCGACCTCTTGCTTGCGCTCGTTTGCCTGCTCCAGGCTCACTGCCAGATTCGCGACGGCCTTGCGCTGTTCTTCAGTGGCGCCAGCCTCCAGGCGGCGCAGCGCAATCGCCTTCGCGCGCTCCTCGTTCGTCATCGTCAACAGGCTCAGCTCGAACTGCATATCGGTCACGAGCGAGGTGTTGAACTCCATCCGCTGCTTGGCTTCCTCCGCGGCCTTCTCGGCGGCAGCCTGGCGCTCGAAGAACAGGGAGCGGGCAGAGTCAGCCGCCTCTTCATCGATAAGGGCGTTGACCTGCATGATGTCTTGCAGTGCTTTCTCGGCCGCACTGAGTTCCTTGACCGCCGCCGCGCGCTTCTTGGGCTTCTCGTCATCGTCCGAGGCGGTGGCGGCTCCCTTGCCCCGAATCTGCCCCGACACGCCGCTGCGCACGTCGTCAAACAGGCGGGCAGACTCGCGCTGCGCCAGGATGCGATCGATGTCGCCGATCTCTTTTTTTAGATCAGCCGGATCATCGCCGAAGATTCCCGCAGCGCGGCCGAAGAACGTCGTCTGCTGGCGCTGGGCTCGGAACAGCCGAGTTTCCAGGTCAGTGCGGCGGTTCTTGAGGCTAATGTCGCCCTTGCGTTCATTCGATGCAAAGAACTCCGCCAGCGCAGACCCAGCCTCGCCCAGCTTGGCAATGAGCTGCACCGCGGCGTTGGCAATCGTAATCATGCCGTTTGCCGTCGCATCCACGCCCCGCTTGATGCCCGGGTCGTTCAGCGTGGCGGTAAGGCTCTCGATAGCCTCGCGGGTGCCGACCACGCCACCCTCGCCAGCGTCGCCTTCCAGCAGGTTGTCAAAGGCGTTCTTGAGGCCTTCGACAGCGCCACCCAGTGTGTCGCGCGCGGCTCGGGCGGCGCCGCCCATCTGGGTTTCGAGCTCCTTGAGCACGATTACCTGAGCCTCGGCAACGCGATTAGTGTCGACAAGCTTCTTGATCGTCTCTTTCTGGGATTCGGAGAACTGAACGCCAGCGCGCGAAAGTGCCGTGACACCAAGCACGGGGTCATTCAGCGCCTTGCCAACCTGGAGCGCGGCACTCTTGAGATCCGAGCCCAACGCCGTACTCATGTCGAGCACGGCCTCAGTAGCGCGCGGGAATACGTCGCTCCCGATCTTGGTGAACGTCAGCAGCAGGGCCTGCGCCTCGCCGATGGACTCGTCATCGAAGATGCTCACGTCCTGGAGCGCACCCGCCTGCTTGTTGAGCATTTCCAGTGTCAGACCGGCGACGCCCGCGGTCGACTTCAAGCGCGCCTCTAGCTGCGCCTGAACCTTCTCCGCGGCGATCGTGTTCTGCACATACTTGGCCGTCGCCGCGGAGAGCGCCGTGATGCCCAAAGCGATGCCGCCGCTCAGCCACTTAGCCGCCGACGCGCCGAGCGCGTGGACGCTACGCTCGGCTTTGCCAGCGTTGCTGTCGAGCTGATCTAGCTGGCGATTGGCCTCAACCACGCCTTGCGTGGCGACCTTGATTCCGAGTTGGGCGATATCACTCACGGCGCTCTCCAAACATCTTGATTACCTCTGCCTCCATGACTCGGATGCAGTCCAACACGTCTAATTCCTCGTCTTGCGGCACCTGCAGGATTTTCATCACTACAGGCAGTGATTCGTACTTCAGCCCCACAGGTCCCGCCGGCCCTACCTGCCACTGCGTCACCATGCGAATGAAGACGAGCGCGGCCAGTTCGTTGTCCGGCCAGACCTCGCACTCATCGTCGGGCAGGTCCTCCCACTCCAGGCCAAGCATTCGGAGTTCCGCGTCGGTGGGCTGCTCGGCGTAGATCGCCCGCGCGACGCGTTTCAGTTTCCCTTGCGCGCGCCCGATGCCTCGACGATGTATGTGTTGAAGATCGCAGCCCCAGCGCCCGGATACTCGTTGCACAGGCGCTCGACGTTCTCGGGCGTGAACGCGTCATCCAAGTCCCAGCCCAGCACGACCGCGCGCACCACTTCCTCGGTGGTCATCCCCTTGATGTCTTCGAGGAAGACTTGCAGCTCCTTACGGCCGCGGTGCTTGAACGTGCACTTGACCGGTGCTTCGCCGGCGGGGACGGGGATCTTGACGACCTGATCGAACGTCGGCGAAGGGTTGAGGCTCAGCTTTGCCATTGAATTGATCTCACTTGGGCAGCGTCTTGACTGCCTTGTCGATGTAGGACTGGAACTCGACGAGGGTGATTCGGACCATGCCCGCGGGGGCTTGCTGACTCCAACCTTCGTATTCCAGGCGACGGATGTAGGGGAGATTGCTCGTGATGTAGAACGGTTTATCGGCGCCCCATTGCCCCATCGCAGCCAGGCCGCGCAGGATGGTGGAATTGCCGTCCTTGTCGACTACGGTCGTAGTAGTCGCCGGCGTGTCGATGCCGAGCACCCAGGATCCGCGAGCGCGGCCGCCGACGTAGCCGGGCGGCGGCTTGCTCTTCCACCTCTCCGGCTTGCCGACCGGGGTTTTCATGACGACGCCGGTCAGCAGGTCAAGCGCCACCTTGCGCACGACCAGTTCGGGCGCGGCCTTGGCCTTCGCCACGAACCTCGAGATGTCGAGGGCGAAGGGGTTAGTCACCCGTTAGCCACTGGCACAACGTCAGCATCGCATCCAGCTCTCGGGGGGTTGGGCCCTTCACCTCAAGCGAAACCCCACCTTCGGGGGTGCGCATGAAAACAACCCGACCCCGCCTATCCGCAGACGCGGCTAGCGCTTCCAGGATGGCGTCGGTGTCGGCGCTCATGCCCCACTCCGCTTGTTCTCGCGCTCGATGAGGCCGCGCGCCTTCTTGAAGTCGATGAGCTGATTGGCATACTTGTCCAGCGCACCCAGTGCCTTGCCTGCGCGCTGCTTGCTCGCCTGTAGCGCTTCGATGCGCTTCACCCGCTCAGGGGCCAGGCGCTTGGCGAGCGCAGCGTGTGCGCGCTCGTGTTGCGAGGGCAGCAGGTTGGATAGGTAGGCCGGCGCAAGGGCGAGCGCCTGCAGGGTCGCGGTGTCCAGGTCCTGGCCCAGCAGCACTTTGGTCATCTCTGCGTTGCGCTTGTTGTCGGGCAGGGCTGCGAAGTGACTCCGGATCTCTGCCTGCATCGCGATATCGTAGGGGTCAGTGGGCCGCACCTCCTGGACGATCGCGGCTCGCTCCTGCGCGATCGACTCGTCAATGCGCTTGAACTCCTTACCCACCTCGACCGCGAACGATTCCAGCTTGGGCTCAACCACCTTCGCCAGCACCTTGAGGCGCCCGGCGTCGTTGAGGCTCGGGTCGTCGTCGTCGCGCACCTGCTTGATCGTGCCCAAGATGACAGTCATGTAGGCCAGCGCCTTGCCGTGGATGTCACGCATGACGGTTACGTCTGCATCCGCGGCCATCCCCTCTGGGTCCTCCCACTCGCCGAACTCAAGCATCTGCGCGTGCGGGGCGACGGCGCCCTCTTCCAGATTGAGCGGGACCAGCGTGCTGTCGCGAGTCGCGCGCACCGGTGCCGTAGAGCGCAGGAAGGACAGGCGGTCCACGGGGCCAGGCGCGGCTGAGTGAGCAATCGCCGCCCGCTGGATGGCGGGCGATGCACTTTCGTTACCAAAACCGGATTGACTGGGTTCGTTCATGGCAATTCCATTGAAACAGCTTGAATTTTAGGGTCAAGGAACAACCCCGCCGGAGATGTAGCATCTCGTCGCTTGCTGGAAATGAGCGAGCAAACGAGCGAGCACGAGCGCGCAAAGGCGTCCACTGACGCGAGCGGCTGAAGCGTCATCGAGCACCTACTTCCGCTTGGGCATTTGGGCAATTTGGGCATTTGGGCAATACACACCCCCGCGCCGAATCCCCTACCTGTATGTGGGTGTGTGGAAATGCCCAAGTAACTCTCATTTGAGAGAGATAAACCCTGTTTTTATGCTTGATGACCGCTTGGGCAGTGTCTGCCCAATTGGTGCCCAAATCGCCCCAAATCATGCGGCCTCCTGCTCATGAATGAGCGAGACAAGGCGACCGCCATCCTTCCGGGCCACGCCTTCTGAGTGAAGCGCGCTGAGCACCGCTGACCGCTCAGAGACAGACAGTTTTCCGTACTGCCTGGAATCCTTATGCAGGTGCGATATGTAGATGAAGGGCTTGCGCTGCATCAGCGCCCGAATCTGTTCGACCGCGCGCCCCGTGCTGTGCATACCACTCAGTGCGCCATCGAATCCGATCAGCGCCGCAGCGCGGTGGTACAGGCCCTCGCGAATGGCGAAGGCTGTGGCAAGGTCGCGCACGTCGATGGTCGTCCGCCCCTCACTCAGTGCGATCAGGCCGGCAATCTTGAGTGCCTGCTCTGTTAGCCGCTTCGCCAGCCGCGGATCCCTGTGCGCCAGCACCTCGATAACAGCCGAGTCGTGCTGGTCGTGGTACTCCTCGGACTCCGGGCTGAGGTCAATGATCGTCTCGCCCAAAGCGGTCACCCAGGCGATTAGCTCCATGACACGAGCGGGAGGGGTGAACAGCCCAGGCTTAATACCATACTGCTTCTGGATCCGGTCAGGCTCGGCCACGAGAATCACAAATCGGTTCAAGGCGCCGCTGTCGGCTTGGCTGGCGTTGATCGACTCCAGCAGTCGCTCCGCGGTCGACGTCGCGAACACGAGCATTCGCGGGTTCTCGACAGGCGTGTATGGATGCTCCCGGCTGGCGATGTGCGGCACGGCGAGCGTGCTGTAGGCCTTCGTGTAGGCCTGCATGGCGTGGCCTAGGGCCTGCTGCTTGTGGCTGTCGTTGGCGGAGTGGGCAAGCCACTCGGCGAACTCATCGGCCAGGAACGTCTGTGCTCGATTCGTTTCAAACAGGCGGTGAAGGCCCTGCTGTGACGCGGGTGCGCTGAACTGCACCTCTGGCAGCCCGCTGGGCCACAGGTTGCCGGCGTTGGTTGGTCGGTAGTCTGGTAGCGCCTTGGCGATTTTCTCGATCGGCTTGCGCAGCGCCTCCTTGCCGAATCCGGTCGGCGCCAGCAGCAAGAACTGCTCATTGAGCCCAAGGCCGTCACGGCTTGCCACACCAACGTGCGCCATAGCGAAGTGCGCCAGCGTCGCCAGGCACGCGAAGCCAGCGGCTGCAGGACTCGGGTGCGACATGAAGCTCAACACCCAGCGCTGCATCTCCCCCAGGCCATGCGGAAGGTTCAGGAGTTCATCGGGGAGTGGCGGGAGGATGGTTCCGCCATGCTGCTCAACCTTGGCGGCCTTCCTGGCGTCGCTTGCTGCCTTGAGTTGCTGGAAGTTGGAAATCGGTGCGATTCCGCGATCCATCGGGGCAACTTGGTTCAAGGCGGTTAGCACTTCTTGCTGTGTGCAGCCAGCGAAGCAATGGAACAAGGCACGTCCGTCGCTGGACTCGTCAACGCTAAGGCTTGTTCCGCTCTCGCCGCCGTGATGCGGGCAATGAGATCGAAAGCCATCGCCGCAGCGGTACGGCTTGAGGCCTGCAGATTGCAGGCGGTGGTATGCGTCCATGACCTCAGCGCTGTCTCCGGGGCCAGTGGCGCCCCGCTCGGCACGCTGCTTCGGCGATTCCTGATGTTTGCGCCAAAGCTCAAGCAGAGCCGCAGGAAGTTCGGGAAGCTCGCGCCAATCACCATGCCATTCGTAAGGCTTTTTCGTTTCGGGGTGGATCGATGGCGGCAACACGTCTTGCAGGCTCTTTGTGCCGCACTTGGTTGCGCACCGGAGCTCAATCCACTTCTTGCCACCGGTCGGGGCGGAGATCGGAACATGGGGAAGGCTTAGCGGGTCGACGCCAGGAGGAACGCGGTACAGCAGCTTTGCCCTGCCATTGCGCCCACTCTTGATCTGTACGGCGTCGTCAGCCGACAGAAGCGCATCTAGGAGGACGCCCGCGCGCCCGAGCCAGTCCCGAGCCTCGACAAAATCATCAATGTCGATCGCGCAAGTTCCGGACCAAGCGTGAAGGAGCCCGATGTTCTTGGCAGGATCAATCTCAGAGGCGTCGCAGATTGCGTTGCCGCGCTCGTTCCATGCTTCGATGTTCCCCTGGCCCTTCGACCCCCTGGCGAATTGGCACAGCGCCCAACCGTGTTCGATGTAATCGGCGGACTCACTCACGCTCGCCCCACAATGCCGGCCTGTTCGGCTTCAAATGCTTTCTTGCACGCGCGCAGCGACAGGTAGGTGCTGTGCGGGATGATCCCGCGCAACTCTCGGTATTCAGCGAGAGGCGCCCAGAGCATATTTCGGCTAGGCAGCCGGAGCATGAAGTGCCCTGTCAGCAATCCACGCGCATCAACAGGCGCAACCACCTTCCAAGCCTCTTCCCCGCGATGGATCTCGTCCAGATCAGCAAACGTCGGAAGGCGGCTCAAGCAGGGAGTCCTTTGATTGCGCGTTCGATGCGCCCTCGCAATTCACATGCCGCGAGCTGATCGGCATCGCTCCAAGTGGGCATATTGAAATCAAGCTGACGAAGGGCGCACTCCAGGATCAGGCGACCTTCGCTGAACTTCGCAAGTCCGTCGACCGCGGCAAGGATCGGCTTGAGCGCCTCGAATGAGACCTTTGCGGGTCGTTTCTCGCGCCTGCTCATGCGGCCTCCTGAGTAATGCCAGCCCACTTTTTCAGGTCGCCCAGGCGGTAGCGGATGCCGTAGCCGGTGGGAAGCACGATCCACGGCGGTCCCGCGTTCGCGCATCGCATCTTCCGCATGTGCGCGACGCTGTAGCCGGTGAAAACCGCAGCTTCCGCGGTGTTGAGCATCCGGTCAGGGTGGTCGTTTAGCCATGCGGGAATCACCTTCCCGCCTTTCGCGATCGCGCGCCTCATGCGGCCTTACTCTGCATATCGTTGAGCACGGCGGAGAGCGGGGAGCAGTGCGCCTGACGCGTGGCTTTCTCATGCCGCTCGACGAACTCCTTGCACGCGCGCTCGGTGATGTATGTGCGGCCACCGATGCGAGTTGCTTCCAGGGTTCCAGCGTTGATGTGCTCGTAAACGGTGGACTTGGCCATTTTCAGGCGGTACTTGGCCGCCTCAGCCACGGTGTGAACCAGCGGGGGTAGGTCTTGAACCTGCATGGGGATTCCTCGAAACGCGAGAAGACACACGCGCGGTTAGCAACCGCGCAAGGAATTCGGGTTCAGAGTTCGGATTCGGGTTCTGGATTCAGATTCGATGGCCCGAGACTGCTCGGGCGGGTTCCGCCTTGCGGAGACCTACTTCGCCTTGCGAAGCAAGCAGATACAGCTATCCACTCTGGTTCAGAGTGACACGCTGGCGCGGGGAGTCAAGACCACCCCGACAATCGCGGCCCGGTCGTCCGATGCAGTCCGGCAGGACGCGGCCGCCGGCCACACTTACGCCCCAAAAGCGGGTGATTCCGGGTAATATTTCCGCACTAGACCGAGACCCAAGCCATGAAAAGGATCGTCCTGGCTGTATCTATCGCCGTCGCTCCGCTCTCCGCCCTGGCCGCTCAGGCGCCCCAGGTGACAATCGAGGGGGCTAAGACCGAGGACGCGCGATTTGAGGTCGCGCAGCGCTGCACGTCCACCGGCGGCGTGATCGAGGAGAACACCCCGCATCAGCTCATCTGCAGCAAACCGCTCGGAGACAGCGCTAGGGCAGAGTTGGTGCGCCTGCTCGCGGCCTCGCCAAGCTCGACCGACCCGCACATGAAACTGCGCTACAGCTTCGCGGAGAGCGGCGGGCGGGTGCTGATCTCCGCGGATGCCTACCTGGAGAGCCAGGCCGCAGGCGGCCGAGTAGACCGCACGCCGCTGACCAACGACAAGCTCATGGCACAGGGCCAGCAGGTGCTTGACGGGATCAAGGCGAAGCTGGAGCGGCGCGCAGCAGCGCCAGCAAAAGAAAGGGCCGGCTTGCGCCGGCCCAACTAGCTACGTCAACAGGTCTTTCCAAGCTCGTTGCCATCGATACGCGGTCGCTAGACTCATTCCGAAGCTTGACTGCAGCGTCTGCACAGACGGAACCTCGTTGGGCCACCACCTGGCCATCCTGAGCGCGACGTCAATCTTGCGAGACGGGCCGGGCTGGGTGCGATAGTCCTGCTGTCTGCGCTTAGGCTTGGACGCGCTCATGCGCGCCTCCCCGCATCAGCCCACGGCGCTTCCTGCGTGACCTTATCGACCCGCTGATAGGCCTCGATTCCCTGAATCATCTCAGAGGCAAGTTGGCACCCCAGCAGCGACAGCCAATCGGCGTCTTCGGGGTTCAGTCCACCAGCGCCCTCACCGCCCGTTGCAGCCCACAGAGCGCGGGTCATGTGGGCGAGCTCCATGACCCTGTTCAGGGTCGGGCGGGGCGTTTCTGTGGATACTTGTGTGGTCATGATCGTCTCCTAGATAGACGGTTATGGAAGTCGTCGGCCAGGCGGCTGCAACCGCCTGAGCCGGCGCATTTACCCGGCTTTCCTCCGGGGTTTCTGGGGCTTGCTGGCTTCCTCTGCAAAGGAATCCACCATGCCGGCTAGCTCTCTCTTGCGCTCCTCGAACAGGTGCGCATAACGATTGCTGGTTTGGGCTTGGCTGTGGCCCAACTGCTTGCTCACGTCGAACAGCGTGCCGCCACTGCTCACGATCACGCTTGCATTTGTATGGCGAAGATCGTGGATGCGAACGTCAGGCAAGCCAAGCTCAGCGCGGATGCGCGTCCAGAGCTCATGCACGTCTTGCACATGACCGCCCTCTTCGCCTTTGAGCTTCCGACCGCTCTGCATGGCGTCCAGACGGTATTTGCCGGGAAAGGCGAAGATCGGATCAGCGTGCGCCGCGCGCAGAGTGGTCAAACTAGCGATCGCGCGCTTAGCCAGCGCAATGCCGTGCTCTTTCCCGCCTTTGACCTTGGGCTTGAGCCACCAGCCAGAATCAAGGTCGACATCGCTCCAGCGCATCGAGTAAACCTCACCCTTACGGCTGCCCGTCAGTAAAGCCACCCGCAGCGCCTCACAGCTCACCAACTGCCGGACTTGGGGTTTGTCCAGCCGCACGGTCCGCGTAGCGGCGTAGCGTGAGCCGCGGCGCGCCACATAGGGGTGTTCGTCCAGCGCCGCCATGACGGCGACCCACTCTTGGCGGCTCAGGTATCGCGCCTTGGGCTTCTCGGGCTCAAGCACGTCTGCGCGATCGATCTGCTTCGCCGCGTTCTCGGCCACTATCTTGCGCTTGACCGCCCAAGTCAGAAATGCCGACAAGTGAGCAATCGCGTGGCGCGCTGCCGAAGGCCCGCCGATCACCGCCCCCTTAATCTTGCGCCGCTTTCCGACCTCGCGCGCAAGTGTCTCAACATCGTGTGACGTAAGGCTGGACATGTACCGCTGAGAAAAACGCGGCAACACATGCAGGTCAAAACTCTGCTCAATCTTCTCCCGCGAACTATCCGCCATCGGCTTCGCGCGCGTTTTGCAGTAGTCCAGATACTCCCGATAGGCCGCGCTCAGCAGCACAGCACCGCGGGACGCAGAGACCTGTTCGGCGGCTTTGACCCGGGCCTCTAGGGCCGGATTGCCGCCGCGGTCTAGTTCGGATCGGATCTCGACCGCAAGCTTTCGCGCTTGCGCAGCCGTAACGCCCCGCTGCGAGCCTGCGACTTTGCCCCCAAGCCCCTCGCGCCACCGGCCAATTTTCACCGAGTACCACTTGCCAGCGCGGCGATACCGCAGGCGAAACGTGCGCGTCCCCTTGTAGGTGACCTGGCAGCAGAAGCCATCAACCTCGTCGTCGAGATAGACTCGGTTGCCCTGCTCTTTCGGCGGCACTGGCAGGCTGCGCACGCTGGCTTGATCCAGGTGGACCGCTTTTGAACCGGGGGTGCTACGTGCTGCCGGGGGCGCTGAATCTGGCATCGTTTTGGTATCGATCACGGGGCTACAAGTTGCTTGCCAATGACCAAAGAAGCTACAACACAGATTCCGGCGGCGCAAGGCGCCGAACCCTTGAAAACAGGTGCTTTTATGCCCGTTCGTCAGGAAAATAGGCAGTTTCATGGTATCGCCGACGAACGGCGCTGGACGAATTTCATCATCTCCGGCGGCGCGGTGTCGCCGTCGACGATTCCATTCTCCGTGCCCGCGGCCGCCGCCCCCGCCGCGGCCGCTCCCGACAAGGACGCCCCGCCATGAACCGACGTTCCGCGTTTTCGCTGTGCCTCGCCGCCGCCCTGTCGCTGCCGTTCGCGGCCGCCGCCGCGGCGGCGCTGACGCCGCATCCGGTCAAGCTCGACGACGGCCGCAGCTTCGACCTGCAACTGCCCGCGGACCTGGAGATCGTGCCGGTCGCGCAAGGCCTCAAGCGCGTGCGCTTCTTCGCCCGCAGCCCCGACGGCCGGCTGTTCGTCACCGACCTGCACGACCTCAGCGACAACAAGCTCGGCCGCGTGTACGCGCTCGACGGCTGGGACGAGAAGACCGAGCGCTACACCAAGGTCTCGGTATACCTGGACAAGCAGCGCAATCCCAACAGCGTCGCCTTCCACACCGACGCCGGCGGCCAGCAGTGGCTGTACGTGGCCAACACCGACAAGCTGCTGCGCTATCGCTACCGCAACGGCGACCTCAAGCCCTCGTCGGAACCCGAAACGCTGGCGACCTTCCCCGACTACGGCCTGAGCTACAAGTACGGCGGCTGGCATCTGACCCGCAGCCTCGCGTTCGGCGGCGGCAAGCTCTACGTCGCGGTCGGCAGCAGCTGCAACGCCTGCGTCGAGAAGGAAGAAGTGCGCGCGGCGATCCTGCAGATGAATCCCGACGGCAGCGGCCAGCGCACCTACGCGCGCGGCCTGCGCAACGCAGTCGGGCTGCTGTACCGCGACGGCAAGCTGTTCGCGACCAACCAGGGCTCCGACCACCTCGGCGACGACAAGCCCGACGAGACCATGTTCGTCGTCCGCGACGGTGCCGATTACGGCTGGCCGTACTGCTATTTCAGCCGCGGCAAGGTCTTCGCCGATCCGAAGTTCCCGCGCAAGGAAGGCTGCGCGGCGGTGCCGAAGACGTTCGCCTATTTCCCCTCGCACGCTTCGGCGCTCGGGCTGACCTTCTTCCCCGCCAGCGACAAAGGCCAGCTGCGCGACGAGTTCGCGGTGGCGCTGCACGGTTCCAGCAAGCTCAAGCTCGGCCACGGCTACCGCATCGTCCGGGTCGGCGCCGACGGCAGCGCGCGCGGCGATCTGGTCGGCGGCTTCGTCCAGGGCGGCAAGGCGGTCGGCCGGCCCTGCGACGTGCTCGCGCTGGGCCGCGACAGCTTCCTGTTCACCGACGACAAGTCGGGCGTGATCTACAAAGTGAGGCCGAAGCGGTGAGCATCAGCGAAACCAGCATCCCCTTCGTCGGCGGCGAAGGCACGCGCACCTTGCAGGACCGCTCGCTGCGGTTGTTCATCGTGCTGTCTTCGTTCTTCTGCGTGAACGCGGCGCTGGCCGAGTTCATCGGGGTCAAGATCTTCGCCCTGGAAGACACGCTGGGCATCGCGCCGCTGCAATGGAATCTGTTCGGCCAGTCGGGCTCGCTGAACTTCACCGCCGGCACCTTGCTGTGGCCGATCGTGTTCCTGCTGACCGACGTCATCAACGAATTCTTCGGCCGCCGCGGCGTGCGCTTCATCTCGTGGCTGGCGGCGATGTTGATCGCCTACGGTTTTCTGTTCGCGTTCGCCGCGATCGCGCTGGCGCCGGCGGGCTGGTGGGTCAAGGCCGCGCAGGCGCAGGGCGTGCCGGACTATCAGGCCGCGTTCGCGGCGATCTTCGGCCAGGGCATGTGGAGCATCGGCGGTTCGCTGGTGGCGTTCATGCTCGGCCAGCTGATCGACGTGGCGGTGTTCCACCGCATCCGCAGCTTCACCGGCGAGAAACACATCTGGCTGCGCGCGACCGGCTCGACCGCGGTGTCGCAGCTGGTCGACAGTTTCGTGGTGCTGTACATCGCCTTCGTGCTCGGGCCGCAGCACTGGCCGATTCCGCAGTTCCTGGCGATCAGCACGGTCAACTACGGCTACAAGATGCTGGCCGCGTTCGCGATGATTCCGCTGATCTATCTGCTGCGGGTGTGGATCCACGGCTATCTGGGGCATGCGCGCGCCCAGCAGTTGCGCGACGAGGCGGCGGCGGACTGAACCGCATCCGGGCAAGGTCGGCGCCGCCCGATCGCGGGCGGCGCAACGCGCAGGCGGTCAGTAGTCGCGGGTCTGGTCGAACCACTGCATCGCCTGTTCTTCGCCGACGCCGAGCGCGGCGACGTGGGCCAGCTGGCTGAACTGCCACACCGCCTCGCCGATATCCTCGCGCTCGCTCGTTTCGATCCCCTTGGCGCGGTTGAAGCGCTCGGCGAACGCGACGATGGCGGCCTGGGCCGCCTGCGCATCGCGCGCTTGTTCGAGCGCGGCCAAGGCGACGTCGTAGGCGGCGTTCGCCGCTTTCGCCGCGCTCCCGCGCCACGCCGCGAACGGCCGGCCGTATTCGCGCTGCCACCACTCGGGTTTGCGCAGTTGGCTGACCGAGGCGAACTCCTCCCACGCGCGGACTTTCCCGCGCGCTTTCATCTGCGCCTTCAGCGATTTCCCGACGGCTTCGTCGATGTTGTAGGCGATGAACCGGTCGAGCTTGGGCCAAACAGCGAGCGGCGGCAGTTCCGGCAGCTCGGGAGCGAAGCGGATTTCCAGGTTCTCCAGATTCGGCAGCTTCGCCAGTTCCGCCCAATCGGCGAAGCCGCCCCACAGCGACAGGCTTTCCAGCGCTGAGAACCGCTCGATCCCTTTGAGCGAGATCGGCTGTCCCATCGGATTGCCGTGCAGCGACAAGGTCGACACGGACTGGAGCAAGCCGAGTTCGGGCAACGCATAAGCCGCGTCGCCGCGCCGGCGGGAAAGCGCCGGCAGCAGCGAGAGCGAACGCGGTACGTCGCCTGCGGCGGTGAAACGCGAAAGATCGCCGTACAGGCCCAGGCTGCATTGGCCGGGCAAGTTCAGCGTGAGATGGCCGGACAGGTCGCCGAGCCGGATTTGCAATGCGCTGATGTTCGCGGCGCCGGCGTCGATGCTGCGCGCATCGGCGAACGCCGGCGCCCAGGCGAACTGCTCGATCTCGCGGCGCTGCGACCAGGCGAAGAATCCGCTGTCGTTGCCGTAGTAATCGATGTAGCGCGGCCACGGCGAACCGGCGGGCGTGGCGAACGGCTCGAACGCGGACCAATGGATCGCCTCGTCGGCCGCGACATGCAGGTCGGCCTTCTTGCCCATGCGCGCGGGGCCGATCACCAGATTGCCGCGCCCGGCCTCCCTGCTCAGCAGATGGCTGCGCGGCCCGGTCAGGCCGAGCCAAGAGCGGCCCCAGTCGCTGACCGAACCGGTCGGCAGGTCGGATACATCGATCGGCTCGGACACGCGCTGCTCCTTGTGGTTTTCGCAATCGGCTCCAGCCGACGCCGGCCGCCGCGTTCGGATCGGCCTTCGCGGATTCTTCGCCGATCCACCGCGCTTGTCACGCCCGACGGGCGCACGGCCGCGATCCGCACAAACGCGCCCGGCCCGCGGGCGCGCCGTCGTCGCCATGACCTTCGGCTCATGCCCCGCCCGCCCCCCACGCGCGAGCCTGCCGGTCCATCTGTCCGGATCGACCTCATGACCGCCTCCTCGCCCCGCGCCCTCGCGCGCCCGGCTGCGACCCTGCTCGCCGCCGCGCTGGCCCTCGCCCTGCCCGCCTTCGCGTTCGCCGCGCCCGCCGCTGCGCCCGCGCCGCCGCCGGGCGTGACCGTGCAGACCAAGGCCGACAAGCTGACCCGCCTGTACGAGCAGTACTGGGAAGAAAACCTCAAGCTCAACCCGCTGCTCGCGACCTTCCAGGGCGATGCGCGCTACAACGATCAATTGCCGCTGCTCGGCAGCGCGCACTACCGCCAGCAGCGCCGCGAGTTCTATCAGCGCTGGCTCAAGACGGTCGAATCGGTCGGCGTGCAGGGCCTGTCCGCGCAGGATCTGCTGAGCTACGAAATCTTCGTGCGCAACGCGCGCCTGGAGCTGGAAGCCGACCGCTTCCCCGACTGGCAGCAGCCGCTGAACCAGTTCTACAACTTCGCCTCCACCGTCGCCCAGCTCGGCTCCGGCGCCGGCGCGCAGCCGTTCAAGACGGTCGCCGACTACGACAACTGGCTCAAGCGCGCGGCCAAGGTGCCGGCGGTGTTCGACCAGTACATCGCCAACAGCCGCGAAGGGGTCAAGCGCGGCGTGGTCCAGCCCAAGGCGCTGATGGTCAAGGTGGTGTCGCAGCTCGATGCGCTGATCAAGGACTCGCCCGAGGCGACCTTGTTCTGGTCGCCGGTCAACAAGTTCCCGGCCGGTTTCTCCGACGCCGACAAGCAGCGCCTCACCGAAGCCTACCGGCGCGCGATCGGTAGCGAACTGCTGCCGGCGTACGCGCGCCTGCGCGACTACGTGCGCGACGACTACCTGCCCAAGGCGCGCGACAGCGCCGGCCTCGGCGCGCTGCCGGGAGGCGGCGAGTGGTATGCGTTCAACGCGCGCCGCTCGACCAGCACCGCGATGACGCCGGCGCAGATCCACCAGATCGGCCTGGACGAAGTCGCGCGCATCCATGCGGAGATGGACAAGACCATCGCCGCGCTCAAGTTCGGCGGCAACCGCCAGGCGTTCTTCAAGTTCCTGCAGACCGACCCGCGTTTCGTGTTCAAAGACGAGCCGGCGCTGCTGGCGCATTACCGCGGCCTGGAAGCGAAGATCAACAAACGCATTCCCGAACAGTTCTCGCTGACGCCGAAGGCGCCGTTCGAGATCCGCCCGGTCGAAGCCTTCCGCGCGCAGTCCGCCGCCGGCGGCTCGTACATGCGCCCGAGCGAGGACGGCACCCGGCCGGGCATCTTCTACGTCAACACCTACGACCTGCCGACGCGCAAGACCTGGGACGCGGAAGACCTGTACCTGCACGAAGCGATCCCGGGCCATCACTTCCAGCTGGCGCTGCAACAGGAACTCACCGGCCTGCCGAAGTTCCGCCGTTTCGGCGGCGAGACCGCGTTCACCGAAGGCTGGGGCCTGTACGCCGAATCGCTCGGCAAGGACCTGGGCGTGTACGAGAGCCCGTACGACTACTTCGGCTATCTGCAGAACGAGCTGTGGCGCGCGATCCGCCTGGTGGTCGACACCGGCCTGCACAGCAAGGGCTGGAGCCGCGAACAGGTGATCGAGTACATGCTGGCCAATTCGGCCGAAAGCGAAACCCAGTCCACCGCCGAGGCCGAACGCTACATGGCCATTCCCGGCCAGGCGCTGGCGTACAAGATCGGCGAGCTCAAGATCATGGAACTGCGCAAGCGCGCGCAGACCGCGCTGGGGCCGCGTTTCGACGTGCGCGAGTTCCATGCGGAGATGCTCAAGGACGGTGCGGTGCCGCTCGAAATTCTGGAGCGCAAGATCGATCGGTGGATCGCGTCGAAGAAGAACTGAAAAGCCGCATCCGACAGCCGCTGCGCCATCACCTGCCGTCATGCCCGCGAACGCGGGCATCCAGGGCTCCATCGCGACCACGCTCTGAAGCCTCTGGATCCCCGCCTTCGCGGGGATGACGGCTGGAAGGATCCGCGCAAGCCGCGAAGGATCCGCGCAAGCCGCGTTCGACGGCTGAAAACATTCTCGCAAGCCGCATCCAACAGCCGCCGCGCCGCCCCCTACCGTCATGCCCGCGAAGGCGGGCATCCAGGGCTCCATCGCGACCACGCTCTGAAGTCTCTGGATCCCCGCGTTCGCGGGAATGACGCCTGGAAGGATCCGCGCAAGCCGCATTCGACGGCTGGAAGCATCCTCGCAAACCGCATCCAACAGCGGCCGCGCCGCCACCTACCGTCATGCCCGCGAACGCGGGCATCCAGGGCTCCATCGCGACCACGCCCTGAAGTCTCCGGATCCCCGCCTGCGCCGGGACGACGGCCTGCAGGATTCGCGCACCCAGGAACTCCACCGCCCCGCCCACTGGCGCTAGGATCGGCGCCAGGCACGAAAACAGCGCCGGCCCCGCGCAGCCTCGCGACCGCGCGCCGGAGCGGAACCGGACCGGCCCCAACAACCGCCCATCCCACCCGATCCACCGTTGCCTAGGCCCGAAAGCAGAAAAAATGTGACTGAAGACGCATAATTGGCGGTTGCTGTGCCCCTTGCCTGCCGGCCGCGCGGCCGGTGTCCGCCGTCTTTCTCAGCCACGGATTACGGATGTCCCCCATCGCAGCCCCCGTAGCGCCCGCGTTCTCCACCGCCGTGCCGGCGGTGCGCCGGCGTTCGCCCCCGCAGCGCTTCGCCCTGCTCCTGTTCGCCGCGCTGCTGGCGCTGGCGGGCGTGTGCGCGCCGGCCTGCGCGCAGGACTGGAGCTACCGCGTCCGCCCCGGCGACACCTTGTGGGAACTCGGCGCCAAGCACCTCAAGGCCGGCATCGACTGGCGCCGCCTGCAGGAGCACAACGGCATCGCCGACCCTTACCACCTGCCGCCGGGCACGCGCATGCGCTTCCCGATCGGCTGGCTGCGGATCGAACCGGCGCAGGCGCGGGTCGTCGCGGTGCGCGGCGCGGTCAACTGGCTGCGCTCGGACAAATCGCCGGCGCAACTGGTCAGCGCCGGGCTGCGCCTGGGCATCGGCGCGCGCCTGGAAACCGGGCCCGAGGCCAGCGCCACCCTCGAATTCGCCGACGGCTCGCGCATGACCGTGCAGGACAACAGCGCGGTGCTGCTCGACGAACTCAGCAGCTACGGCGCCACCGGCATGGTCGACACGCGCATGCGCCTGCAGCGCGGACGCGCCAGCAACCGGGTCATTCCGGCCAAGGGGCCGGCCTCGCGCTACATCATCGAAACTCCGTCGGCGACCTCCAGCGTGCGCGGCACCCGCTTCCGCGTCAGCGCCGGCGGCGACGAGGCGATGGACGCGACCGAAGTGCTGGAAGGCAAGGTCCAGGTCGGCGCGCAACGCGGCCAGGTGCTGGTGACGCCGGGGTACGGCACCGTCGCCGGCCGCGGCGGCGCGCCGGCCGCGCCGATCGCGTTGCTGCCGGCGCCGCAGTTCGACGCCGCCGCTTCGCGCATGGACGAATTGCCCGCGCGCGCCGCGTGGAGCGCGGTACCCGGCGCCAGCGGCTACCGCATCGAAGTGGTGCGCGACGACGCGCCGGAAGAACTGCTGTTCGAACGCGCCACGGCCGACACCCAGGTGCGCATCGACGACCTGCCGCCGGGCCGCCAGCGCCTGCTGGTGCGCGCAGTCGCCGGCAACGGCCTCGGCGGCCACGACCTGGTCCAGGCATTCACCGTCGACGCCGGCCCGGCGCCGCCGCTGACCCTGGCCCCGCTCGACGGCCAGACCCTGCACCTGCCCAAGCCGCGCTTCGCCTGGGCCAAGGTCGAAGGCGCCGCCGCCAGCCGCGTGCAGATCGCCCGCGACGCCGGCTTCGCCGCGCCGCTGGCCGACGAAACCGTGCGCGGCCTGCGCTGGCGTCCCGAGCGCGACCTGCCGCCCGGCGACTACTTCTGGCGCGTCGCCTCGCGCGACGGCGACGGCCGGCTCGGCCGCTTCGGCAACGCCTTGCCGTTCCAGATCAGCGATGCGCCGGTCGATCCCGGCCTGGAACCGCCGCAGGCCGCGCAGGGCAAACTGACCCTGCGCTGGCAGCGCGGCGAGCCCGGCCAGAAATACCGCGTGCAGATTTCGCGCAAGTCCGATTTCTCCAAGCTGCTGCTGGAGCGCGAGGTGGATGAACCGCAGATCGAACTCGACCGCCCCGGCGGCGGCACCTGGCACGTGCGCGTGCAGGCCATCGAAGACGACGGTTACGCCGCGCCGTACGGGCCGACCCAGGAAATCCGCCTGCCGTGCCGGCTGTGCTATGCCGCCGGCGGCGCCGGCGCCTTGCTGTTGCTGCTGGCGCTGTAAGCCGAGCGCACCGATGAGGCCGCAGCCGATGAGCGCGAACGCATGAAGCCCGGCGCGCCGGGCCAATGGTTGCGCATCGGCGCGGCGCTCGGCGCGGCGGCGCTGGCCGCGCTGCTGACGGTCAGCGGCGCGACCTGGCGCTTCGACGATTTCGTCTACGACCTGCACCTGTCGCACTGGGGCTATCCGCCCGAGGGCGATGTGGTGGTGGTCGCCATCGACGACCGCAGCCTCAACGAACTCGGCCAGTGGCCGTGGCCGCGCGACATCCACGCGCAGATGCTCGACCGGCTCGGCTACGCCGGCGTGCGCGGCGTGGCCCTGGACCTGGTGCTGGCCGAGCCCGACCGCGAGGACGCCGAGCACGACCGCGCCCTGGCCGCGTCGATGCGCCGGCTCGGCCGCGTCGCCCTGCCGGTGGTGACCGCGCCGCTGCGCCAGAACGCGCCGCCGGTGGAAGTGCTGCCGACGCCGGTGATCGCGACCGCCGCCTCGACCCTGGGCCACACCGACATCGAACTCGATGCCGAAGGCACCGCGCGCGGCCTCTACCTCAAGGCCGGCCTCGGCGACGCGCGCTGGCCGGCGCTGGCGCTGGCGCTGATCGGCCTGGAACCGGGCGCCGCGCCCGCGCCGCTGCCGGGCCTGCGCCGCCCCGCGTCCGAACGCGGCTCGCCGTACCAGTGGACGCGCGACCATTACGTGCGCATCCGCTACGCCGGCCCGCCCGACACCTTCAGCCAAGTCTCCTACGCCGACGTGCTCAGCGGCCAGGTGCCGGCCGAACTGCTGCGCGACCGCTGGGTGGTGATCGGAGTGACCGCGACCGGGCTGGCGCCGCGCTACCTCACCCCGATGTCGGAAGACATGCGCATGCACGGCGCCGAGTACCAGGCCAACGTGCTGGAGATGCTGCTGCACCGGCGCGCGATCGTGCCGCTGGCGCCGTTGTGGCAGGGCCTGCTGGCCGCGGCGATGCTGCTGGCGGTGGTGCTGGCGATGATCCACCCGCGTTGGCAGCGCCCGGGCCTGATCGCCGGCGGCGCCGCGTTGCTGACGATCGCCGGCAGCGTCGCGCTGCTGCGCCTGACCGACCTGTGGTTCCCGCCGGCCGGCACCATCGCCACCATCGGCCTGGCCTACCTAGCGTGGCTGATCGGCCACCTGCGCCACTGGCGCCACCAGGCCAACGTCGACACCCTGACCCAGCTCGGCAACCGCCGCCGCTTCGACCACGTGCTGCAACGCGAACTCGCCAGCGCCCGCCGCACCCGCGCTCCGCTGTCGCTGGCGCTGATCGACGTCGACCACTTCAAGGCCTACAACGACGCCCACGGCCACCGCGCCGGCGACAAGCTGCTGCAGAAGATCGCCGCGGTGATCGCCGCCCACGCGCGCCGCCCGCGCGACCTGCCGGCGCGCTTCGGCGGCGACGAATTCGCGCTGATCCTGCCCGACACCCACGTCGAAGGCGCCGCCCGCGTCGCCGACGCGATCCTCGCCGACATGCGCAAGCTCGACGCGCGCTACGGCCCGCGCGAGGACCAGCGCGTGAGCCTGAGCGTGGGCTTGTACACCTGCGCGCCGAGCCCGCATACGCATGTGCGCACGCTGTTCGACGGCGCGGATGCGGCGTTGTACCGGGCCAAGGAGAACGGGCGCGACCGGCGCGAGTCGGCGCGGCTGGGCGACGTTTGAGGCGAGTGTTCGTCGAACCAGCGGGCACCGCTGGCCGGCCTAGGCTGCGATATGCATTCGCTGCCTGCGCGACGGGTCGAACGAAATCTTTTCCAGCGCGACCGCTTCATACCGGCTGCGGTCCGCGCCGCGCGGGATGGCGATGCGCTGTTCGAACTGCCGCAAGGCTTCCTGCGCGTCGCCGCCGACGCACGCCATGATGAAATGATCGCTGTATTCGTCGGTCGCGTCGTCGAACGCGTCGTCGAAGATCCAGTGCTCGCCATGCGCGTCGCGTGCGAGTATGTAGCGGGGGAAATCGTAGAAACCCCAATAGATCGCGATGTCGAGCCAGCCTTCGATTCGGTTGTTCATTGCCTGGATCGCCGGTTTGCGGTTGTGTGAGGATGCGCCGGTTCGACTCGGTGCGCACGCATTATCCGGCTACTGCACGGGATCGGCCGGGTTCGTCCGACCGCTGCCGGAGCCGCGAACCTTCCAAGCCGTCGTCCCCGCGAAGACGGGGATCCAGGGCTTCATCGCGGTATGGCTCTGAAGTCTCTGGATCCCCGCCTTCGCGGGGATGACGTTCTGGGGGAACGCCGCGACGAAACCCAGGATCTCCGCCTGCGCCGGGACGAGGTTTCGGGAGAGCGCCGCGACGCAACCCGAGTCCGCAGCCCGCCTCGCCCGCCGAACCCCACGCAAAAGAAAACCTCGTGTCCCACTTGTGTGTTGGTGAGGACGAGCGGGCGTCGCGTCAGCATTTACCGCTGTTAACTACCCAGCAGTTCTGAGGAAATGCGTTCAGCGTGAGCCAAGTAGGCCACTGGACGGCTGTTAAAGCTCGACCCCAAGTTCGTCTTTAAGGATTTCCGCGATGGCCCCTTCGCTGTCGCCAGGCTCGACCTCGATCTCCACCCGCCAAGTTCGGCTCTGAGCCTCGGGCAGGTTTTTAGCGGAGTAGCGGACTTCCAAGCTTCCGGTCGTGGAGCCCTCGACCTCGGGAGCAGCTCTCAACAGCAGGCCCAGGACTTCGTGCCCAATGCCATGGCGAAACTCTCCGCACTCACCCTCCAGTCGGATGCTGGAAAGCTGTGGCCTATCCCACCACCAATCGAAGTGCCGCCCAGGTCGTCCGATCAGCCGTGGACGATCCTCAGGCTCGTCCGAGCCATGGCTAAAAACTGGCTCGGAAGGCTCAACTGCACCGTCCTCGAGAGAACTACCGAAAACGACGGTGGGTGGCGGTGGACGGCTGGGGAAGCCGCCGCTCGGATCCTTGCGTTCGTCCTCCCACAAATCCGGATCCACCAGTCGCAGCCCGCCGTGGGCGAACACCTCGACCACGAGATGGTCAGCGCTAACGGTGCCCGGATTTTTCAGCGTCAGATGGACCTCATAGGGGTCATGTGCCTTGTTCCAAGCACTCGGACAGACTTTGAGGTAGTGACGGAGCGCAACCAACCAGTCCTTGCGTAAGCGGTTATACGTGTCAGCCTGCCTAAGATGGAACTCCCTAGCGCCCATATGAGTTCGGCCTCTTTTCTCTGGGTAATCCAGCGCCACCGCTCGGATCGCGCGGTCCAAGAAGTCCTTCGAAATCGGCGGATACAAGGTGATCGTCACAGGGACGGTCTTCTCAAGCAGCACCCCCTCATCGGCCAGTTCCAGGGTGACCTGGGGTTGGGCGTTTTCGAGCGCCTTGATCTTTTCCCGCAAGGCTTTGTTCTCTTTCTCGGCCTCGTCGGTTTCAGGATCCAGCAGCCATTCGTCGGGCAGCAAGTGGCATTTCAGACCGACCGCCCGGGCGTAACTAATCGGACCGGTGTCGTGGCTCATCAGCGCAAGCTCACCGCCGTATAGCTCCTTCGAGCACGCCATGGCTTCCGCCACGATCCGACAATCGGCCTTCGTCGGATCCAATAACTCGTGCCGCTGACGCTCCGCGCTAAGCACTGGCGCTAGCCGGTAGGACACCCGGGGATTGGCCTTGCGAACCACGACCTCGTCTCCAGGCGCGGTTCCCGACACCAGTGGCCGAAGCTGCGACAGGATCTTGCGCGCCCGCTTGACCCGGCGCCCGTTGCCTCCGCCCTTGTGATGATCCAGCTCGCTGGCGACTGCGATCAGGACGACCAACTCGACCTCATCGACCGCCTCGCCGGTCAAGTCGCCCCACGGGACCTCCTCAGCGGCCTTGAACTGCAGAAAGAAGTTCGTGTCGGGGGCGTAGCGGCGCTTGATCGTCATGGCGCTCATCATGCAAACCGAGGCAGATCCACGGCAAGACGAACGAACAAGCCGTCGGAGGCCCCTAGGTACCCCGGACGTTGCCGGCGTGTTGGCCGCATTTCGGCCGGATGTTGCAGCGCAGCTCGGACGCGTCCTAAAAACTAAGGATTTCTTAGAAGTGCGACGGGGTCGGCCT
This sequence comes from Lysobacter enzymogenes, assembly GCF_017355525.1. NCBI lineage: Bacteria > Pseudomonadati > Pseudomonadota > Gammaproteobacteria > Lysobacterales > Lysobacteraceae > Lysobacter > Lysobacter enzymogenes. The sequence goes on from NZ_CP067395.1 coordinate 1,958,545, forward strand.
AGCTGGCAGGCCAGGCAGCCGTTAGACCTGGGCCCTCTCTCCCCAGAGCAGGCCTCGCATGGACCGTACACCCCCCAAGCCCCCGCATCAGACCCTTGGCTCCCCCTCGGACCCGCCCGACGGCTCGCCCCGCAAGAGGCGCCGCCGGCGCCGGGACCGCATGCGCTACCTCATGCCTGTCCAACTCGAACGGCTGTGCCGTCGCCTCAAGGTGCCGCTGCCTATCCCAGGGATCGACCCGAACTACGGACCGGCGCCCACGCCCTGGAAGGAGGCCGCGGAGGCGATGGCGGCCGCGGTCGAGCGGATCGAAAACCCGGAGCTGCGGGAGCGGGCCCGGGACCTGGCGTTCCCGGAACTCCACCACGCCGCGATCCAGGGCGACGTCGAGCTTGTGGAAGCGCTGCTCAACGCGGGCCTGGGGCCGGACATGTATCCGTGCACGGAGGACAGCGACGACGAGCCGCCCCTGGTCTGGGTCGCCCAGCACCGCCAGCCGGAGTTGGACGACCCGTCGTTGCTGGCCGTGGCGCTGTTGCTGCTCGATCGGGGCGCCTGCGTCGACGAGGGCACGATGCCCCCGCTGCACTACGCCGCGGAGCTTGAGGACGAGGAGATGATGGCCCTGCTCTTGGGGGCGGGGGCGTCTCCAGAGGAAATCGATAGATCAGCATAGTGTTGACAATGCAGGACCTGAGTTTTAAACATTCTCGTTATCTTCTCAAAGCCTCAGCGGTCAACTGGCGCGCTTAGCAAGCAAGCAGATTTCTAAAAGGCGCCCCGCGACCCTCCTTAGACGCAAGAGGAGATGCAAGGAAGTGAAAAATAAACAAAAAAGGTGGACTGTGAAAGAGTATAGATACACATCAGGTCAAGACGTGAAACTTTACCGGCATCTGGTCGCGGCCTCGGAAAACTCGCTGTTTCATGAGCGACATTCAAAGAAAGTTCGTCATCCTGCCGACATTTTGAGTGAGGAGGCTTCGGATATTTCGCGACGCTTCCTTGCCTTCCAAGACACCCTTCGCTTGCATTATGGACATATGGAGTGTGCCGATGCGACGAGCAAACTCGTAACGAGGCTGGACGAGTTCTATGAGCAACTGGTCGTTATTTTTAAATGCCTTACACCCCCGCCGGTCACCGAAAGCGGGAGGCTGGAGGATGCGCTACTCGCCGCAAATCGCGATAAATGGATGGCTTTTTATGGGCGCACGAAGAGCCTGCATGACCCAATCCGCTTAGCGGCAAACGCACTAAAACATAAGGGCGCAAAGATAGCTTTTGCTCGGGCGGTGAACCATCGCGGCGCTGAAGTGTTAGGGTTTTATATTAGCCACATTGTGGGCGCGGACGATCTGCGCGGGCCCGACCCCGAGGTTCATCCAAAATATCGCGGAGTAGTAAATACAGCATTTTCCTATAACAATTTTTTGAGGGCGGCCGCGGGGCGAATATTCATATACATGGATGCGCTGGACAAAGCCCTTTTCAAAAAAGGCGATCCCATTGTTCCGTCTTCTATGGGCTTTTTGGATGGGCTCGTCAACGTGGCAAGCAGTTTGCCAGGACACTTTTTTCCGGATGAGTATGCTAAGCCATATACTGAGATAAAGAAGAAGGGGCAGCTGCATGAAGTAAAAACGTCATGCCGATATAAGTGCGAAAAAGGAGAGAACCCTGATCACATTCAAACGGTTGGGGTTGGTGCTGCCTTAAATCAAAGAACGAGCACATCCAACTCTTTTCTTCCCTATCTACAGCTTTGGCATGGTGGAGCGGATCATATTTTAACGCGCTCGCCGTGGGCCTAATCCACGCGAAGAACGTCATCGAAGCGAGCGATTGACGTGATTTAGGGGGCGATGCTTGTTCAATAGCAGTTCCCACGGAAGACGGCCATGTCAATCTTTGCCAGCAAGGCATGGCTGCTCTTTTGCATATTTACTGTGCCGCCGGAACCCGATGCTTGATTTATTCAGCACCGCTGGGCCAAAAAGCGACCAATGTTCCGGGACAGCGCAGACGATTGGCCCTAACCTCCCTGCAAGGGTTTAGCCCCGCAGGGTCAACGGAATGGCGCGCAAAGAGTGGAGCCCCTCGCTCTGGGGCAAATGCTTCACCGGATCGAAGGACTGGGTGGTCACCCTGGACGGCGCCCGGCTGGATGTGTCGGTTGAGGGGCGCCGCTTCACCCACGAGCTGAAACTCAGTTCCCCTCTGATCGCGAAGCAGGGCATCTTCTGGACCGCGCTCCACCTGAAGGTAACGGGTCAACCCACGGTTGAGTTGGACGGGATCCCAAACGTCCACGGCCAAGCCATCGTGGCGTCGATCCAGGCCGTGCTCCGGGCGAACCAAGCCGAGATCGACCGCCAACGCGAGGCGGAACGGTTGGTCGATCGCCGAGCCTACTTCGACCGGGAGGTCGCCGCGCTGAAGGTCTGGCGGGCCCGCATCCGTGAAACCGTGGCGGAGCACGACCGGGGCCGGCGCTGGGTTACGCGCGAGACCATCCAGGCGCTTGAGGCGGTGCGGCCGGCCGCCATCTACAGCGCGTTGAAGGCCATGGTCGCCGAGCCCGACATCCAGGGGTACCTGGGCGGTGGCGAGGGCGAGCGCTTGAGCGACGCCTACGATTGCGTCGCCTGGGCGGGGGCGGACCTGCCGGCGGAGATCGCCAAACGCAACGAGGCCCATCTCCAGCGCGAGCTGGTGGCGTCCAAGGCGCTGCTCGACCGCGTGGAGAGCCGACCGCTGAACCCCGAGCAGGCGCGCGCGGTGCTGTGCTTCGACAACCGTGTCCAGGTCGTGGCCTCAGCCGGGTCAGGGAAGACGTCGACCATGGTCGCCAAGGCCGCGTATGCGATCGAACGCGGCCTGGTCGCCCCCAACAAGATCTTGATGCTGGCCTTCAACGACGCCGCGGCCAAGGAGCTCAAGGCCCGAGCCCAACTGGCGATGGAGCGCATCGGCCGCCCCGAGGTCGAGTTGGAGGCGATGACGTTCCACAAGTTCGGCTCCAAGGTGATCGGACAGGCCAGCCACCGCCGGCGCGTGCCGAACTGGGTGAAGGATCGGGACATCGAGGTGCTGGGCGAGCTCGTCGCGGCGCTCAAGAAGCGCAACCGGGGCTTCCGCCAACGCTGGGACCTGTTCCGCACCGTCTTTGGCCGCGGCCTGCCCGGGTTTGGGGTCGAGCAGGAGCACGAGGACTACAGCCGCAGCACCCGAAAGACGGGCTTCAAGACGCTCAACGGCGAGGTGGTGAAGAGCCTCGAGGAGGTCATGATCGCCGACTGGCTGTTCTACAACGGCGTGAACTACCAATACGAACCCCGCTACCGCCACCCGACCGCGGACCGGACCCACGTCCAATACCACCCGGACTTTTACTACCCGGACATCGGGCTCTACCACGAGCATTTCGCACTCAACGAGCGCGGCCACCCGCCCGAAAAGTTCCCGGACTACATGCAGGGCGTGCATTGGAAGCGCGCGACCCACGCCCGCATGCGCACCGACTTCATCGAGACGACCTCCGCCAGCCTGCGCAGCGGCAAGGCGTTCGATCTGCTGACCAAAGCGCTCACCGAGCGCGGCCTCAAGCTGGACCCCAAGCCGGATCGCCCGAGCAACGGGCGCAAGCCGATCGAGGACCCGGAACTGGTGAAGCTGATGCGCAGCTTCATCTGCCACGCGAAGAGCAACAACCTGTCCTTGGACGCCCTCAAGGAGAGGGTGCGCAAGGACAAGGACGCCTTCGCCTACCGCCACAAGAAGTTCTTGGGGCTCTACGAGACGGTCCGCCACGCCTGGGACACCGCGCTGGCCGAGGAGGACGGGATCGACTTCGAGGACATGCTCAACTGGGCGGCCGAGCACCTGGAAACGGGGCTGTGGGTCTCGCCCTACGAGCTGGTGCTCGCCGACGAGTTCCAGGACGCCTCCTGGGCCCAGGCCCGCTTGGTGCAGGCCCTGGTCAACGCACCGGGACGGTACCTACTGGCGGTGGGCGACGATTGGCAGAGCATCAACCGCTTCGCCGGCGCAGACGTGTCGGTCATGACCGGGTTCGAGCACTGGTGCGGTCGCAGCCAGGTGCTGCGCCTGGAGGAGACCTTCCGCTGCCCTCAAGCGCTGTGCGACGCGGCCGGCGGGTTCATCGCGAAGAACCCCAACCAGATCCCCAAGACCGTGCGTTCGGCGACCCGAGCCCACGGACCGGTCCTGCAGGCCTTCCAGGTGCCCGACGCCCGCCAAGTCAAAAGCGCGGTCGATCGTTATTTGGCCGATCTGTATGAGCAGGTGGCCGACGGACGGGTGGCGCCTGGCAAGGGCGGCAAGGTCAGCGTGTTTGTGCTGGGACGCTATCAAAAAAACCGTGTCTTCGTGCCCGGCGATTGGCAGAAGCGCTTCGGCAGCCATCTGACGGTCTCCTTCCACACGATCCACGGGTCAAAAGGCCTTGAGGCCGATTACGTCGTTCTGCCTGACATGACCCGGCGAGGATTTCCCAACGAGCGTGGCGAAGACCCTGTGCTCGCGCTGGCGATGCCCTCGGAAGACACGTTCCCGCTGGCGGAAGAGCGCCGTCTGTTTTACGTGGCGCTGACGCGGGCGCGGCGATCGGTGGCGATGTTCACCGTCGAAAAGCAGTTCTCGGTGTTTCTGACCGAGCTCATGGAAAGCCAGCAGCTCGAGGTCATCGGGGTCGACGGCGAGGTGGCGGAAATCGTGATGTGCCGTAAATGCAAGCACGGGGTCATGGTGGAGAGGAGCGGGAGCCGAGGATTGTTTTTGTCGTGCTCGAACTTTCCTGGATGCGCATATTCATGCGACGTGATGGATGTCAGCCTTGCTTTAAAAAGCATAAGGAAGTGATGCTATGAAATACGTCTTGCGCATTATTATCGCTGCTTGGCTTTTTCGTTTGATAATAGCTCAAAAGGATAAAGCAAGGTCGCTGACAACTCTCGCTGGCCAGGCTTCTGAACCTCAAGCTCAATCTGAACCTGAACCTGCATCAATGCTTGCGCCAGAGCCAGAGCCAGAGCCAGAGCCAGAGCGCAAACCTGAGGCGCAGGTGGGAGGGAGCTTTTTGGGGATACCGCCAGAATATTCGTTCTTAATGATGCTGGTTTTATTTATTTGCTCTATTGGCGTTGGCTGGATCATTGGCCACAAGAGAACCAACTTCCTCATGTTGTCTTATTTTTCATATTGGTTCCCATGCGCTGCTGCGCTTGTTTTTGGCATAGGCGCTGCATATAGGCCGACACTAGGCAACAAAGGAGGCTGGATACGAAATACAATATTCGGATTTACTGACAAGGCACTTTTTGAGTGGTCAGCAGTCTTGCTTTATTTTGGGTTGCTAACAACCATTTACATCAGCGATTGTAGTTGGCCGGGCTCTGAGCTATTCGTTAATATACCGATTGCGATATATTCGTTAATGTATTTGTACTGGTCTTGCAGTAGGCCGCGAGAAGCTGGCGGGGACGAGTTCAGACTGCTAGGTCAAACTGTTATAGCCGTCCTTGTTTGTTTTATACTTCTTCACACGTGGCTGGAAATCAGTGCGATTGGTTTTAAGTGTCTTGATTACAAGTGGCGCTACCTGTAATAGATTGAGTAAATCATAAAGATACCGAAAGATACTGCGGTCGTGCCGACCATCCACGTAAACAATGATGGCGCCCGTACCTTGTCTTTATTTTTATTGGGAGTATTCATTTCCCTCTCCTTTGCGGCTATCAGTACCCATAACCCAAGTGGCGAGTTTGTCAAGCGCGGGCATCTAAGTGGTGGCGGGAGACTTCATGAGGGATCGCATTACATCTTGGAAACGAGCGTTCGAAGCTGACGATCAGGCTATCCTCCCCACGCTGATCAACTTCGCGTGGAACTACGCGTCCTTCTCGACCATTGTGGAAGTGGTTCGCAACAGCCCGGAGGAACCGGATGGCAGTAGGTCGCTCAATCCTCTGCTCTTCGATCTTCTGATCGGAGGCTACTGGGGCAACGCGTTGCTGGCGGTTCGCCGCTTGGTGGACAAGGGCCCTATTCAGGGCCCCAACGGCGTGTGCTCGATAAGCGCGATCATCCAGGACGTCCGGGCCTGCCGGCAGCGCCTCACCCGCAAGGTGTACGTCGAAGACATTGCGGGGCTGTCCTACAACTACGAGGTCCTGAAGGACCACTATTGGCGCCATGTGCTTGCACAGCCGCCGGGGCCTCGTTACGTGCCCAGAGAGCTTGAGTATGAGCCCTCTGAGGACCGGCATGCCCAGTTCGATTGGCTCAGCGGTACCACGCCCGGCAACAGCACACCGGACGACCTTATCCGGGAGGAAGTGTTCGATCGCTTGGAGGCTAGGCTGGCCCCCTTGGACGGGGTCGCTGCCCACGCCACCATTCACTACGCTCACGCCGCCACGGAAGCCAGCCGAAACGGGCGGGTGCTCGCTCAGTGGGGACAAGGTGAAGCGAAAGAAGCCCTAAAGACCCTGGCCGAAACGGCTGAGCTGGTCGGGCGGTGGTTTTGCTACAGCGGCATTGGGAACATCCTGCCGACACCCCAATACGATCAGTTCCGGTTCCTGGATCGGCTAGCGCCCATCTCGGAAGAACAGCTTCAGCAGCAGTGGGACGACTTTGACGCCGAGGTGGGTCGTTGGCCGTCCATTGAAGACGCCCAGCTGTAGAGGCTGCGAACGCTAGTTTCCCAAACTTCAACTCGCCAGCATGGATTTTTTACTCAAACGTCTCTGGTCGAGCACGGGTAACCCCCTCTCTGTCGAAGTGGTCCCAGAACGATAGGCGTTCCCTCAGCGCATCCAACGCCGCCTCCTTAGCCATTTGTCCATCGACGTCATCAACTACTTGAAGCTGATTGAGAACAAGCATGCACCGCTTCAGGTAGGCAAGTTCACCCCGGCCATCGCCCTCCAACCCACGCTCGCGAAAGAGCGCAAAAAAGCTAGCTTTGTCGTTGGATATCTCAAACAGGCGCTGAAAAAGGGACGGGCTGTTGGTTTGGGGCGGGGCCAGATCTCCGATTTGCATCGTCAACGGCAAGCGACCAACCATGTCCGCGGCGCACCAATCAAAAAGAGCGTCATCCGAGATGGCGGGGCGCCCTTGACCTTCCAGAGCGGTGTCTCGCTCTGCGCGCAGGATCTCCCCGATTGTTTCAACGCTCCAGCGCTGCAGCCCCTGAAGGGCGGTGAGCGTTGCATAGGGATACTTCTGAAGGATCGGTGCGATGAAACTGCCCATGGTCGAGCGCGGATAGAGAGGTTCCTCGGCACGAAACCCAACAACCAACGGCAAAAGATCGGCCAGTTCCTCAAAGCTTGGCAACTGCGCCACGCAGAACTTGAGGATGCGCTCGACACGGTTTTCCAGCATGCCTAAATGAACGACAAGATCCGGCCATGGCCTATGAAGCAAGAAGCCTTTCATGTAGCGGGCCAGCACCAACCTTTCGGTACCATCTCGGACATGCGCGCAGCGAGCCAAGTGCTGTAGCAGCAAAATGCCTGTTCGCACTCCATCCTCGCCTTTGTCAGCGATGGCACTCACGATCGCGGCCCAGTCGGCCGCTTTGGTCTGTTCGCCTAGGCTGTTCCAAGCCATCGCTGCGTAGCGAACAACCGGTGTGCGACCCACCGCTAAGGATCGCAGCACCCTTGCCACACTCGGTTTGTCGAGAGACGTATGCGCTTGGAGCTCGGGAAAATAGGGCGCAAGTTGTTCATCGATCGCCAAGCGGTCGAGCCAAACTGCCAAGGGGCCCGGATTTGCCTCGGCCCACGTTTCGACGACGCCGTACAGAAAGCGGATTGAGACAGTATTCGGATTTGCCGAGCGAAGGTGCCTTTCCACATCGTCGATAAACGCCCCCAGGTTGGGGTGCGCCCGGCCCAAGCCGCGGCCCAGCGCCTCTGCGACCTCGTGGTTTCCCTCGATCAGCAACGAAGGCAACAACCCCTTCAGACGCTCTCGGTCTCCGGCGGCGAGCAACCGCCCCAACTCCTCGCAGCGCTCTGCTGCACGTCTCACTTGCTCGTCGTAATCATCGACTTCGGACGCATACTCCCAGTGCCAATCCCGATCAGAATGGAAGCGGGCAGCGACCTCTTCGTACAGATCGGCCGGCCCCAACGCCTGCTCAAGGGCTTCAGCAAATACTCGAACTTCCTGCGAGAGCATGGGGTCCCGGCTCAGGCGCCTAGCCTCAACCCAGGCTTGCGACCATCCGTCCATGCCCCGAAACGTGAGGGCAATCTTTGTCACGCTTCCTGCGGTTGCTTCCTCTGTCAGCAACCCCTCCAAGTTATCCAGGATTGCCTTTCTGACTTGGCGGCCACGCTCACCGTCGGCGAGCCCCCAGCGCGCCACAAGATCCAAAAACACCGCATGCCACATTCGCAACTCGTCCCGCGACGAGGGCCGCCAACCGTAGTCGCGTTTTCGTGCACCGAAACGGTCGAAAAACTCACGCCTCAGGTAAGACGTCTTCAATGCCGTGCTCAAGAGCTCCGCACCGAGAGACCAGTCGGGTGTACGGTCCGACCCGAGCAACCCATCGATCACCTTGGCGCGTTGCTCAGCACCCGCGTGAGAGCCTGAAAGCCAGACTTGGAACAGCGAGGCCATCCGGTTTGTTCGCAGTTTTCCACCCAGCTCGACCAACGCGGCCCTCTGAATGAGGGCCCAAAGCACCGTGGTGCTGCGGTGGAACAGCGCCGGATCGTAGGCGATCCATCTGCACAAACTGATCAACTCGTCCAAATGCTCATCGCCGCGAGCGCCGATGGCTTCTTGCGCTGTAAAGCGCTCTATCACGGACAAAGCACCTTCTGGCACCACCGCCGCCGCGCGTACAAAGCCGCGAAACTCCTGATGGGACATGGTTGCCAGGTCAGCGTAACGCCCACCCGGACTCTGCCATGACGCCACAAGCGCTTGAGCTTGTGGGGAGGTGTGAAGGTAGCTCAAGCGGTGGACGAACGAGGCAGCCACCCGATCGGATGCATCCTCCACCAAACACTTCTTGATGAGGCCTAAGGGCGTTTCCTCAAGCGCTTGGCTAGCAAGCCGGTTGGACACCGCGGGCGGCAACAACGCGCGCATTCTGCCGCGCGCCTGGAGCAAGCCTCGCCCCTTGATCGTCGCCATATGCCGGAAAAAAACTTGGGGGGTGACACCCGCGAACTCGGCGAGCACCGTCATTTCGGAGCCCACTTCCAGACTTTCGCCATCGAAGGAATACAGCAAGCTGGCCGCTTGGGCGCAACGAAGCAGTTCGTCGCCGCCCCCAGCTTTCTGATCGAACAAGCGCTGAAACAGTTCGCGGTCGTTGAGCGAGGCCAAGTCCTGCGTGTGCTCGGCCGTGGAGGCCAAGGCAAACGCGACCCGTGCGTTGCCTTCGCTCGCGGCCACCACGGTGGAGAGGTCGTTGTCCGACAGCTGCGGGTATCGATCCCTCAGCAACGAGCGCAGCGTTTCGGCCGATACGCCCTCCATGTGGTAACACCGCGTGTCTTCCGGGATGCCATCCTGGATGTCGTATTCGATCGTCAAAAGCCCCAGCGAGGGCGCAAACTCATGCTTGCACTCGACCAAGGCAGCATGCGTAGTCTGGCCGCAGTTATCGACGATCAGGACGGCTGGGTGGTCATAGGCGCCTAACGCCTTCAGCATGGCCTGCGGCGTTGGTACCGGCCCGTCGCCTGCGTCCGTGTATACCGCCCAGTTTGAAGGGAGCGCGGGGGGTTCTGTAGGGATTTGAGGGTCGAACAGCGCCTGGGCCAAACGGGTCTTACCAACCCCTGAAAGACCCACCAGTCGGACCGCCTTGCCGGCGCGCAGATCACGTCGTATTGCGCCCAGAGCCTGTAAATCCGAGACGCTTTCGCTATCGCCCGGACAGAAAATGCGTGGCTCTTTCCCCAGATCAAAGGAAGCTCGCTCATCGGTCTCGCGGTGCGCCCAAGCGCCGTAGCCGCGCCAGCCGTCCAGTGGTGCCGCGACCTGCTTTCGGACCCACAGGCAGACCGAGGGATGGCGTTCGACCCAATCCGCTATCGCGCGTCGTCCGAGGTAGCGAAAGAACACTTGGTCCGCCAAACCATGTTCGGTAAGCACCTTGTGCATCGTCGCTTGTCGGCTTCGTACGCCTGGATCTGCCGATTTATCGCGCGTGGAAGCGATCAGGTAAATACCTCCGTGTTGGGCCAGCTCTGCGATGGCGGGTCGAAGAGCGCCCTTGATGACCATTTCTTTCCAGATTTTCTTCGGCCCGAAGTTCTCTGCTTTGACCTGTACCACCGCCACAGAGCGACCCAACGGAAGCGGAAGCTCACGAACCGGCATCGCTTCCACCCGTACGTCCACCCCGCCGTCTGCCGCGCGCTGGTCGCCGCTCCAGGTCACCGCCGCCTCCAGTCCTAAGTTGGCCAGCTCAGCCCTGCATAGCCGAGCTAGGAGCTCACGAGCCTGCTCATCGTTGAGTTGGGCGATCTGGCTGGGGGTGGTGTGGAAAAATGGATGCACGAAAGTCAGGCTCGGCGAGTCTTATTGGCGAGGTTCGGTAGGCACTCGAATAGCGATCCACGACGCGGCTTGGAATGCCATCCCCTGGGTGCCACCAACACTGTACGGTTACGGGCGGATCTTGCTTTCGAGTTCGTACAACATCTTCACAAGCGATCGGTGCGCGTCGTAGGCAACGGCGAGGCTGGTCGGAATCTCTCCGTATCGGACGCCAGTCGGGCAGTCGATTGCTTGCAACAAGGCTTCCGGCAGCGCGGTGCCGAAGTGTTTGTTAACCAAATCGCCAAGATGAGGGATGTCGTGCCCTTTTCGGCCGGCCGTTGGAAACGAATGCCCGGCCTTGCCTAACAGGCCCTTCAGCACCTTTTCCGCGCATTGGGCCGTGTCCCACCGGACCTTGCCGAGGGTGCGCTGATCGATCAACTCTTCCACGGCGTGGCGGTAGTCGCCTCTGGCTTGATCGAAAAAAGGATGGCCGTCCAAGCCGTGGAGGTACTCCGAAGCCTTATGACCCTCCAAGAAAGCGTCGAACAACACATCCAAGTCTTGATCCGACAACCGTTTAGCGAACTCGGGCGTGATGCCGATGATGCACTCCACGGCATTGATCGTCTGGGGGCGTTGGTATACCAATCCACCACGCTGCCCGCTAGAAAGCTCACGTCTCACTACGATGCGAGCTTCGCCGTATACCACCGGCATGGAGATCGGCCACAAGCTCCCGTTGAGCCTCACTACGCTCACGTCCAGCGGATTCTTATCCCCCAGGCGACCGCCGTACGTTTCGGCATACCAATCCAGCACGCGGGGCGCCAAGTCATCATCGCTATACGCTTGGCCCCGGTCGGGGCCGCGACGAAGGTCGATGATGTTGGGGACGCTGAAAACCGCACAGACGATCGACACAGCCTGTCCGGAACGCTCTTGCAGCGGAACGTCTTGGTCGCCGAGGTGACGATCCAGGGCCACCATCATCGCCTCAAATCCTGCCGGGTCCGTCGGTCTGCTCGGCCATGTCCAGCGGCCTACCTTGCCTGCATCCATGACTGGCTCCTTTTGTGAGGGAAACAGCTTATCTTGAGTTTGTCGTGAGACGGTAAAGACAGCGGACGGCCGCATGGAACCCAACACCTTGAAAATGCCCCACACCTTCCGCGCCGCCGCAGTGGGCGCTTGTATTTATTGCGGCGTCCGTGCGCAGCCGCTTAGCGAGGAGCATGTTATTCCCAAAGGGCTGGGCGGCACGCTGGTGCTCCCCTCTGCCAGTTGTGCAACTTGCGCGATGCTCACCTCCCAGTTTGAGATGCGCGTTTTGCGGGGTTTCATGGACAAGGGGCGTCAGGCGCTGGGCATCAAGAGCCGCAAATCCCACAAGCGAGCCTATGAAGCAACCAACGCCCAAGCATTGATTCAAGCGGACGGAACCATCCAACGTTTCGATGTGCCAACAGAGGAAAGCATCCGTGTCTTGCACCTCCCTGTCTTGGCGCTGCCGTATTTCCTTGACCATGATCGGCCGCCTACGCCGGAGACCAAGCACATCAACGTCGACGCCATCGAAACACTCACGTTTGGTCTCGACAACTCCGACCTTATCGGCAGAAATCAAGCTGTTGGCGCACGCTTTGAGGACGAAGTGGATCTGTGGGCGTTCGTACGGATGCTGGCGAAGATCGCGCACGGCTATCACGTAGCAATGCGCGGGGTTTTCCCGATGGAGGAAAGCCCTTTGGTTCCGATAATCATGGGCGAGCGTGTGGATGCGCAGAACTGGGTTGGATGCACCAAACAACAAGATGCCTTGCCGGACGGTCGATCAGCGCTTCATCTGCTCCAAGAAGATGTTTTGACTGGAGCGGACGGAAGCAAATGCTCAACCGTTCGCATCAAGCTGTTCGCAGGACAACCAACCTGCACGTATGTTTTGGCAACCCGACTTACCCTCGCGGAGCCTCAAAACGCATAAAGCTCGGACCTACGCCTGCCCCTGTCCACCCTTAAGGAGTGGAGAGGGGCGTTGCCGCCCCTCTCGTCTCACAGCTCCCCCGGCTCGGTGTTCTGGAGCGCCGAGATCGCTTCTTCGTACTCGTCCAAGTCAAGGCTCAGGGAGTCATCCACCTCCACCTCATGCATGGTCAGCGCGTCCAAGGTCCAGCGCACCGCGTTGAGCTCGGCAAGGCTCAAATGATCGAAAGCATTCACGGCAGCGGTTTCCGAGGTGGCTTTGACCGAAAAAAGCTTGGTGGCCAAGAAGTCGCCGTAGAGCCAAAACGTAAAACTGCGCATAGCTGTTTCTCCTTGGTTAGCGGACGTGAAAGCGTCGCTCGTGGTTCGGCCAAAGGTGGTCGGTGGACTGCCCCGTTTTGCTGTCGCGGACCTCTACGTGCATGTTGATGTCATCGACGTTCGCCACCCACTTGATTTTCTCGACATCCTCGGCCGTCAACGCGGCGAACTTTTCCAATGCCTCGTCCATGTCGTTGGCTTCGATCTCGATAGTCGCCTCGGCCGGCGCGGTTCCGATGATCAGCACCTCAAAAAGACGGCTGCGCATGTGTGTCCTCCTGGCTCCACCGTGGTCCGGCCCGGGTTCGAGCCATCGGCGACCGTGTGGTGCAGGAAGCGCACGATAGGGATGATCTGTACGGGGCCGGGGCGAAGTGGAAGCAGCCCCCAGAAAGGTTCAGCGCGCGTCCAGCCGGCGCTCACAAACGCGGCTTGGTCCGGCCCTTCGCCTGCGGCTCGTGGTCAGGGACGGCAGCGCCAACCGGCTTCGACCAAGCCGCTTCCAGCCGTGCTTGCCGCAACTCGGCCAGCACGGCCTGAACGTCCTCTTCCGCCGCCACGGTCCATTCGTGGAAGGCCTGAGCCCACACCCCCCGCACGCCAGCGTCCTCCCACGGAAGCTGCAACGCTTCGGGGAAGGTCAGCACCATCAGACCCATTTGCTTGCCGCCGAAGCTCCTGAGCAGGCCGGCAAAGTCACCGGGTTCGGCCACACCGCAGATGCGGAAGGTTCCGTTGCCCTCGTCTTTGTATTCGAAGGGTGCTCGGGGCGTCTCCCAAGGGTGGACCCGCACCCGGGGAACCCCGTCCCCACCCACCCGAGCGTCCAGGTCGACCCGTCCCGTCATCGGCTCGATGAGCCCGGCGTCGACCAGGCCTTGGTGCCAATCGAACAACCGCACCATGGAGGCCCGTGAGACGGTGTTGGGTTTGCGCTTAGGGGAACCAGCAGGCGTACTCGGCTCCTTCTTGGGCGCAGGTCGGGTGAACAACGGCGGTTCAACCGGGTGCTCGCTGACGAGCTTGCGTAGGCGGTTGGGATCCATGGCCAACATGCCCGCCGCCTCGTTGAGCGTCACCGTCCAGGTCAGATCTCCGCGCTTACGCAGATTGGCGACCTGCCGAGCGGTTTCAGCCACCAACTGCCGCCACGGCACGCCGTCCCGCGGAGGCACCTTGCCCAACACTTTTTTCGCGGCCCTCAGGGCGGCCTGGGCTTTGGTGGCGGCCATCAACACCTCCTTGTGTTTGACGCATGGGCCGACTGGGCGCACACGGTCGGCGATCGCTCCAGAGATCCGCATCCTACTACCGCGCATCTGCGATGAACCGCCCCCGGGCCGCCTTCTTTTCGGCGGGGATCAGACCTCGTCTGCTGCGTTCTTTTCGCCGTTGCCTGGGCTGACCTCGGTTCGCCCCGCCGTTCGCGTTCGTTTGGCACTTACAGGCTGGATGACGATCTTGACGGGACCCGCGTGCATGACGACCCAGCCAGCTCTGATTTTCCTGAGCTCCTCCAGCTTGGCCAGATGCTCAGCTTGTTTGCTTTTGTTGTTTTTGAAGAACGTTTTCAAGCATTTTTCGTAGATCGCATCCATGAGGTCGGCCATGAAATCGCAGTGCTCTGCGATGGCCTCCTTGAGATCATGGACCATCCACGCGTCCCCTCGGTTTTCGGTCACCGTGCAGCTGAAACCGCCCAGCGCGATGCGGACAGGAACGTAAGCAGAGCCGGTGTCGAAATAGTCCAGGCTGTGAGCGGCGATTTGATGCCTGAGTACGGTGATTTTTAGAGCGTCGGCGCGCTTTTTGACGCCTTTGACGTCGGGGCAGTTCGTCAGCTTATGCAGCTTCAACGCGGCTCGTTGCTGGCTGTAAGCTGCGCCCAGCACGCCATAGAGCCGCAGGTACTTCTCACCGGTGTCGTCGTATTTTGTAGGACCATCCAACGCAAACCGCAGCACATGGTCGATGGCTGCTGTCGCATCGCCCAAGATGTCCATCGCGACGCAAACGAAGCTCCACTCGTGCTCGTTCGTCAACTTCAGCCGACGGCCGGGATTGTCCTTCCAAGACACGCAATCGTTGACCATGTCCCTGAAGGCATCGCTGTAAGCACTGACGGTTTTTAGCTTGGACTGCGCATCGCCCATGGGGCTTCTCCGCGGGAAAACACCGATATCATCGCCTGCCCGCCGCCGCGCGGAAGCGGTGCCCGTAGCTCAGGGGCGGCACCACCTTCCGCCGATCTAACGCAGGCCTTCGAGCGCCTTTTTTCTCGCGCGGACCGACATCTTCGCCAGCAGGTCGATGGCCTCCGCCAGGGCGTCGTCGGTCGCGTAGAAGAATGGCACGGGTTTGCCTAGGACTTTTCCTAGCATCTCCAGCGTGCGGATATCGGGGGCGTGTTTGCCCGCCTCGTATTGGTTGATCCGCGGAGACGCCACCGTCGGATCGAGCCCGGCAGCGATGCCCAACCCCCGTTGGGACAGGCCCACGGCCTCACGCGCCTGCCGTAAGCGCAGGGCGACCACACCAGGGGTCTCGCGGGCCGTGCCTCGGGGCAAACCAGGGTTCTCAAGCGTGAACGACGCCTAAGAGGGTCTTAGAAGACGCTGGACTTGTCGTCTAAGACTTCCTTAGAGTTCCGCCGATCCCGCCTGGAGCACCGCCATGAGCCGACCGTTTCTCCCCGACGTTCCCCGCGCTGTGGTGCTGGCGGCCCTCGCCGCGGGCCTGACGGCCTGTTCCGGCGCGCCCTCCACCCAGGACGCCGAAGCCGCCGTGATCGCCGAATACCAGCGGGTGCTTGGCGTCCGCACCGGGGCGATGGCCAACGGCTTCAGCCTGGACCACTGCGAGAAGTCCTCCTCGGCCGAAGCCCCCGGTTACTTCTGCGACGTGGCCGGCACCGTGGTCGTGGACGTCCAAGGCACGAGCCTGTCCCGGCCGCTCAAGGGCCGTTACCGGTTCGCCCAGGCCAACGGCCAGTGGCAGGTCTTCCCCAGATGACCTGACCCAAGGAGAGCTGCAATGAACGCTTCGTATGCACACCTCGCGCCCGCCACCGTGATCCTCGGTGGCGCCGGCACCCTCGCCCTGACCGCCTCCGGCGAGTTTTCGACCCCCGGGGCCCAGGCGGCCTCGATCCTGGGCGGCCTGGCCCTGCTGGGCCTCCTGGCGCTGCTGTGGTGGGTGAACGTCCGGGCCGCGCGCTACCGGGCCTGGGCCAGCGCCCGCTACCCGGCCCCGGCGCCCCAGAAGGGCGGGTTCTGGCTCGGTGCCGGCCTGGGCTTGGTGGCCGCCTTCGCCCTGCAGGCCCTGGCCCTGGTCGTCGCCAAATCGGGCGTGGGGCCGGAAGGCCTGCGGTTCCTCGCCATGGTCTGGGTCTTCGTGGGCTTCCTCGGCTACGGCGTGTTCCCGCTGCTGTTCGGTTACATCGGCCGGATCCACCGAGCGACCCGGATCCGCTCCTGACCGGTCGCACTGCCCTGCGAGACGCCAGGTACATCCCATGTGCCTGGCGTCCACACATCCTCCGCGGACCTCACGATCTGCGCCCCACGTCGCGTTGTCCGCATGATCGCGTTGACATCAGCCGCCTTGATGCGCAACTGAGGGTTGCGCATCGTTGGCATCGCCTGGCGCCCAGGCAATGGACGCGGCGAAGGAAGGAACCCACGTGACACGCAACGCAGCTGTCCGCGCCCCGGACGGCCTTCAACGCGTCCACCCCCTTGGCGCCTGGTCCCTGCTGACGCTGGCCTTGGCCGGGCTGAGCGCGTGCGCCCGGCCTGCCGCCGACCCGGCCCCGGCCATCCCCAAGGAGAAGCCCGCCATGACGGCCCCCGGTTCCGCCCTTCCCGCCACGCCAGAACAGGCCGGCGACGCCGCCGCCAGTGCATCCGATCGAGCCGCAGGCCAGGCCCCCCAAGCCGCCCCCCGCGTTCCGGCCAGCGTCGCCGCCCGCCCGCTGCCCCAGGGCCCCGCGCTGGAGACCCAGGACCTGCGGGCGCGGGTGCTCAAGCTGGTGGCGGGGCTGAGGACCGCCCACGACACCGAAGCCTCCGCCGTGGCCAAGGCGTTGGACGTCCCATTCGGACCAGATCCGGAGGATCCGAGCCACCACGTGGTGGAAGGGCGCCTGGGAAGCGGAGGGCGCTACTTCATCACGGTGGGATCGGCCGGTCGCGACACGCTGGGCAAGGAGGTGGAGGTCCGCTTCATTCCCGAGGGATGGAAGGGCGATCCGCGCCTGCCTGAAAACGCGTTGCCCACCTGCAGCCTCGATTTCTCCCCCCTCAACGACGACCTCGCCAAGCTGGGGTATTCGGGCGAGCAAAGCCCGCCTTACCTCAAGGAGTTCTGGTCCTACCGGAAGGACTGGCCCGCCAACAACATCACCTTCTACCTGGTCGTGAACCTCTACCGAGCCACCGGTGGCGATCAAGCCAAGGGGCGTCCTTGCGTGCTCTCCATCGAGATCAGCGCCGACGACGCCGAGGTCGACCATGGCTGAGCCTCTGCCCGCGCCACTGCGCACGATGGTCGACGAACTCGCCCGCCAGCCGGGCGTTCCGCCGGGTGCAGCGCGCGACATCGAAGCGGCGATCGCGAGTTCGCCGTATCTCGCCGCCGTGATGGTCGACGCGGCGAACCAGCAAACCCTCAAGCGCATCGGCGTGAGCGCCGAGAAACACGAGGGCGGCCACTACGACAAGGACAGCGGCACCGTCTACCTCAGCGTGGACAGCTTCACCAGCAAGTCGCTCAAAGAGCGGCCCCGCCTGGACATCATCACCAGCACGCTCGGGCACGAAACGGGGCACGCGCTCACCGCCAACGCCCGCACCCTCGAGCTTCAACGGTTTTCCGACGACGTCCGCGCGGCGTTGAACGACGGGGTCGGCAACGCCTCCTACGTCGATTTGACCCGCGAGAGCCAACGCTACCTCGACTTCACCCGCAGAGACGAAGCCTTGGCCGAACTGGTGGGCTTGAACGCCCTCGCCAGCCGTGTTTCGGGTGGTCAGGCCAACCAGTTCAATAGAGACGAGTTTTTGAAGCGTGCGGCCCCCACCACGAGCTGCGTCACGCTGCCCGAAGGCAGCGGCAAAGCGTCGTTGGCCGCGGGCATCAGCCTGCGGGACGACGGCATGCAGCTGACCGGCAACCGCCTCAAAAGCCCGGCCGTCGAGGCCGTGGCGGCCTGCCACTACGACCTGGGTGCCACGCTGGGCCGACACGGGAACTCGAACTACCGCAACTACTACGGGCCCCAGGTGATGGCGACCATCGCGGCCGCCCACGCCGACGCCGCGGTGGGGACCACGCAGGCCGTGCCGGAAGTCCGGCTGGATCTCCATCGCCTCAAGCTCGACCTGGCGCAGGTCGAACGCAACGGGGTCGACCTGAGCACCCCCAGCAACAGCTTTGGGTTCACGGACACCAGCCACGGCAAGCTTGAGTTCAAGACCGTTCGGGACACGGGTTCGGGGATGGACAAGGCCCCCAAGGACACCGCCTTGGAGCCGCCTAGCCGAGCGCCGAGCCAAGCGGACAGCCCCGGCCACCCCGACCACGCCGCGTTCGAGATGTTCCACCGCGCGGCCCAGGCCGACGGCCGCTGGAGCCAGGCCGAAACCCGCAACCTCGCCGCGGCCGGCTTGGCGGCCGTGAAGGCCGATCCGACCGTGGGGGCGAACCTCACCGGGGTCGTGATCGGCAAGGCGGCGGACGGGGGCACGACCCTGATCGGGTATGCCTCCCCGCACGGGCCGGCCGGGCCGCACCACCACCTGGCGATCGACACCGGCAACGCCGCCCAGGTGCCCGCGGAGAAGAGCCTGGACCGGGTCGAGCAGCTCAACCAGCAACAAGCCCAGCAGCAGGCTCAGGCCCAGACCCAGGGCATGGAGGGGCCGTCCCAGGGCGGCCCGAAGATGACCCTCTAGGGGGCGCCTTCAGAGCCGGAGCCGGGCCCTGGGGCGACCTGTACGGACCGCCCCGGCCAACGGCAGGGCGGCGTCCAGGGCCCTCAAGCGGCGTTCGGCCAACAACTCCGAATAAGCGGCTTGGGCGGCGGGGTAACCCCGCAGCGCCTGCGCGATCGGCCTGTTGTCCAGGGGGAACGGGATCCTGAGGTTGGCGCCGGCGCGCGCCAGCGACTTCAGCGTCGCCATGGCGTCGGGCGAGGCGACCTGGACGAAGGCGATCAGGTAGAGCGCTGCGTGCAAGGCGGTGTTGCCGGCCTCGTCCGTGGCGTTGGGGTCGGCGCCCGCGTCCAGCAAGACCCGGCACGCCTCGGCGCGGTGGTTCAGCGCCGCGTGGATCAAGGGGGTCATCCGGTCGTCGTCGCGAGCGTCCACGGGCGCCCCCGCGCGCAGCAACACCCTGCACGTCTCGGGATCGCCCGCCGCGGCCGCGCCGTGCAGCGGTTGCTGGCCCACGAGGTCCCTCGCCGTGACCTCGGCGCCGGCGCGAAGGAGGAGGTCACAGGCGTCCGGCGAGGGGGAGGCCGCCGCCAGGTGGAGGGCCGTCGTCTTGAGGCCGTCCGCGAGCCGGACGTGCGCGCCACGCGCCACCAGCAGCGCGCACACCTTCACCCGACCCAGGGCCGCGGCGCGGTGGAGGGCGGTGGTGCCCGAGGGGTCCACGCTGGGCTCGAGGAAATGGTCGGGGGTGTCGGGCCTGGGCGTCCGGGCGTTCGGATCCGCGCCAGCGTCAAGGAGCAGCCTGGACACCGCCACCCCAGCGCTCTCAGCCGCGAGGTGAAGCGCCGTCCTGCCGTAGGCGCCGCGGCCCAGCACCTGGCGGGCGTCCGCCCCGGCTGCCAGCAGGGTCCTCACCAGATCGGCTTGATCGGCCCTGACAGCGCGGGCCAACGGAGGAAGGGCGTCGTCCTCCTCGGGAACCGCCTGGCTGGACAGGGTGCTGGGACGGGTGCTCATGGCCAAAGTCTAAGTTTTTCTTAGTCGTGGGAGCTAGGTGTACGGAAGGCGCCCCGGGGCACCTCCCACGCGAAGCCGTGTGGAAATCGCGCGCCGGCGGCCGGTCCTCGGTGCACCAGCAACCGACGCCGAGGCTCAGTTGACCGCGCGGGTCAGGAGTTCGGCCGGCGATGGCCGCGTGCTGGTGGAGAGCACGTAGCGGTGCCAGGCGAGGTAGAGCGGCAGGTGCTTGGTCGCCACCCCGTCGAACGGCTGCAGCCAATCCTTGAGGCGCCGGATGTAGTTGTCCGTGGTTTGGATGTGATACAGCGCGCGGGGGCGGCCTTTCGCCGCGATCGCGGCTTTCTTCTTCTGGTTCTTCAGGATCTTGGGGTTGATCACGGGGTGATGCTCGATCCCAAGCCGCTTCGCGATCAGGGGATACATCGCCGCGCCGTCGGTGCACAAGATCGCGTCGCAGCGCAGCAGCGGCGACAACGCCGCGTCGATGGCGGCCGTGTCGCAGTGGGGCATCACCTGCGTGTGTGTGGTCTGTTCGAAGCGCGCCCGCGCCACCAGCACCGGCACCATCCCGGCCGTGCCGCGCGAGCCTTCCGGCTTGAACGACGGCCCGATCTTCTGGCCTTTGTTCGAGGGCTGGATGAACGCCTCGTCCACCTCGACGATCCCGCTCAACAGCGGCGGCGGGGCTTCGGCGAGCGCTTTCAAGAAGCGGTGCCGCCACTTCAGGGCCGTGTTCTTGTTGATGCCCAGCTTGGCGGCGATCTCCCGCACCGAGTGCGGCTTCTTCTCGACCATCAGGCACGCGTTGCCGAAGTGCTTGTCCTTCTTCCTGTAGCCCGCCAGCGGGCTGTTGGTGACGCGCGAGAAGGTCTTCTTGCACCGGCGGCAGAGGAAGCGCTGGTGGCCTTTGCG
The DNA here is from genome assembly GCF_017355525.1 of Lysobacter enzymogenes. Classification (NCBI taxonomy): domain Bacteria; kingdom Pseudomonadati; phylum Pseudomonadota; class Gammaproteobacteria; order Lysobacterales; family Lysobacteraceae; genus Lysobacter; species Lysobacter enzymogenes. The sequence continues at coordinate 1,979,262 of NZ_CP067395.1, forward strand.
GCACGTGCCGTGGCGCATGACGGAGCTTCCTTGGCAGTGCGGGCATTCGTTGACGGTTTCGGCGCGCTTTGCCCAAACCATGTCCCCCACGACTTGGCTTTCGCGGTTCTTCAGAGCAGGACGAAGCGCCACGCAATCGTCGGCAGACAAGCCGCCGATCAGCGCCAAGATCGCGTTCAAGTCCTTCTTTGCGCGGGTGGCCATGGCGGCGTTCGTCCAACGGTCCGATGGACGTGCAAATCTACGCATCGAAGCTATACGGACGCTTTATAACCAGCGTTTTTTCGCAAGCACCGGTCAACGCGGCAGCGCGCGTTTACGGGGCGGACGGGTTTGTGTTCGCGTTGGACGCGATGGCCGCGTTTTTCCCGTTATTTCGGCTCGTTTGTTCGTTCAAGATCACACTTTTGTCGCGTGCGGTTGTGGATCCGCCGGTGCAGAAGTCCGGCGTCACGATCGGGGTTTTCTGACACGACGTTGGGGCATCGCGCGATCCCCGCCAAGCGGCCCGCTTGCAATCCTGTGTCCACGGTTCGGGCCATCGCACCTCCGCGGACGGGGCCGGGATGTAGAAGTCCCATCAAAGCGCTCGATAAGTCATCAACGCCCCGCGAGGGGCGTTGATGTTTTGGGCGTCGGGTTTGCCGCTTGGCCCGTGCCGATCGAGTTAATAGCCGTAAATGTTGGGCGACCCGCCCAAACCCCGTACCAACACACAAGTGGGACACGAGGAAAGAAAAGGCCGGCGATGCCGGCCTTTTCTGTTCAACGCGAGATGGAATGCAGCCCAATCAACCCGCGTTGCGATCCCGACGCTGGCCCTGCTGGGCGCCACCGCCGCCGTTGCCGCCGCCGCGGTGCTGCTTCGGACCGGCATGCGCGTGGCGCGGGGCCGGCTTGCCGTGCGGACGGTGAGCCGGCTTGCGCGGCGCGTTGTTGCCGCGGTTGCCGCCGGGACCCGGACGGCGCGCGCCCGGCGCGTCCGAACCCATGCGCAGCGGGCGCGTGGGTTCGAAGCCGGCGACGCTGACCATTTCGATGTCGTCCTTGAGAATGCGCTGGATCTGCCGCAGCAGGCCGGCTTCGTCCGGCGACACCAGCGACAGCGCTTCGCCGCTGGCGCCGTTGCGGCCGGTGCGGCCGATGCGGTGGACGTAGTCCTCGGCCACCATCGGCAGATCGAAGTTGATCACCAGCGGCAGGCTCGGAATGTCCAGGCCGCGCGCGGCGACGTCGGTGGCGACCAGCACCCGGGCCTTGTTCGCCTTGAAATCGCGCAGCGCCTTCTGGCGCTGGGCCTGGCTCTTGTTGCCGTGGATCGCGACCGACTTCAGGCCGGCTTCTTCGAGCTGCTCGGACAGGCGGTTGCAGCCGTGCTTGGTGCGGCCGAACACGATCACCTGGTCGTTCGGGCGCGCGGCCAGGATCTGGATCAGCAGGTCGCGCTTGCGGCCGCCGTCGACCGGGTGCACGCGGTGGCTGATCGCGTCGGCGACGATGTTGTTGGCGGCGATCTGCACCTGCTGCGGATTGCGCATGAACTCCAGCGCCAGTTGCTTGATCTGGGCCTCGAACGTGGCCGAGAACAGCAGGGTCTGGCGCGACGCCGGCAGGCGGCCGAGGATGCGCTTGATCGCCGGCAGGAAGCCCATGTCGAGCATGCGGTCGGCTTCGTCCATGACCAGCACTTCGACCGCGTCGAGCTTGGCGCTGCCGCGCTCGAGGTGGTCGATCAGGCGGCCCGGGGTGGCGACCAGCACGTCGACGCCGCGGCGCAGCGCGTCGAGCTGCGGGCCCATGCCGGCGCCGCCGAAGATCGCGTGGACGTTGATGCGCAGGTACTTGGCGTAGCTGCGCAGGCTGTCGCTGACCTGCAGCGCCAGTTCGCGGGTCGGCGCCAGGATCAGCACGCGCGGCTTGCGCGGGCCGTTGCCGTGGCCCTGGGTGGTGGCCAGACGGTGCAGCAGCGGCAGGCCGAACGCGGCGGTCTTGCCGGTGCCGGTCTGGGCGCCGCCGAGCAGGTCGTGGCCGGCCAGGGCCAGCGGGATCGCTTCGGCCTGGATCGGGGTCGGGGTGTTGTAGTTCTGTTCGGACAGGGCGCGCAGCAACGCGGGCGCCAGGCCCAGGGATTCGAACGTCATAGCTTGGAACTCCAGAAGTTCGCGCCGACGTGCCGGCCGCGCCATCGGCGCGCCGGACCGGAATCGGTCGCGTGATCACTCCAGCGTTCCCTTGAACCGCGCTGCGAGTATCGATTTTTGACGGCGCCGGAAAGCTCCGGGCCGTGTCTGCGCGACGAAAGACGTGCGGGATAAGAAGTCGCGCCGCGGCCTGGAAGGCGTGTGCGGGGCGACGGGCAACCTGGGAAACGTACCCTTGCGGGGAGGCAGCCGTGCGCTGAACGGGGCGGACTCTACGCTAAAACAGTCGCTTACGCCAGTTGCGCGGCGGCCGGCGTCAGCCGGCGCTCATTCCGGCCACGCCGGGACAAGCGCGGCGTGACCCAGCGCGCGCTCTTGGCCGGGCCGCGCCCCGCCGGGGGCGTCCGGCCGGCAAGCCCCGCCCACCAGGGGCCCTGCCTGCGCGGCCGCCCGGCGCTCGAGCCCGCCGGGCATGGGGCGTGGGGCCGGCTCAGGGCCGGCCCCGCGGCCGCTCACAGCTTCTTGCGATTGTCCGTCGGCACCCGGTCGATCAGCTTGTTGTACGGGTCGAAACCGACCTCGTACGGCTTCTGATCGACCACCAGGGCCAGGGTAGACACGCCCTGGCCGATGCGGTGGCGCTGCAGGTACAGGACCTTCTCGTCGTCCTCCTTGCCCGAGGGCCCGCGCGCGAACACCCCGACCTCGACCCAGTCGTCCATCCGCCCCGGGGTCTCGCGGCCCTTGCCGTCGGCGTAGCGCTTGGCCGCCTGCACGGTCAGGGTGACGTCGTACTTGCCGTCGGCGCGCTTCTTCGCCGACGCCTCCAGCACCCGGTTGTCGTAGAAGGCGATCTTCTCGAACAGGTCGGTGATCAGCGCCTGCTGCTCCGGCTTCGCCTCGCGGCGCAGATAGGTCAGCAACTCGGCCGAGGTGGTGTACGGCGGTTGCTGGTAGCCCTTGTCGAGCGCGAACCGCTTGAGCGCGCGGTTGACCGCGTCCTCGCCGAGTTCCTCGCGCAGGCGGTAGAACGCCAGCGAGCCCTTGCGGTAATGGATGTACTGCTGGTTCTCGACCCGGTACAGCGGCAGCTCCTCGATCCGCTCGCCGGCGCGCTCGGACAGGTAGCGGTCGAGTTCGTACTTGAGGAAGCGGCGCATCTTGGCGCGGCCGTATTCCTTCTCCATCACCATCAGCGCCGAGTACTGCGACAGCGATTCCGACAGCATGGTCGCGCCTTGCGAGTTCGCGCCGATGACCTGATGCGCCCACCACTGGTGCGCGACCTCGTGCGCGGTCACGTAGAACACATAGTCGACCATCGACGGATCGCGCAGATCGGCGACGAAGCCGATGGATTCGGAGAACGGGATGGTGTTGGCGAAGCTCTGGGCGAAGCGCTCGTAGCCCGGAAACTCGATGATGCGCACCTGGCGATGCTGGTACGGGGTGAAGTTGGCCTGGAAGTAATCCAGCGATTTCTTGGTCGCCGCGATCATCCGGTCGACGTTGTAGCCGTGCTTGGGATCGTAGTAGACCTCGATCGCGATCCCACCCGGATAAGTGTCGCGCTTGACCTTCCAGCGCGCCGACAGGTACGAGTAGAACGCCAGCATCGGCCGGTCCATCGCATAGTCGAAGCACTTGCGCCCGTCGCGCGAGTATTCGCGCACCAGATAGCCCGGCGACAGCGCGATCTGGTCCGGCGCGGTGCAGATCGAGGTCTTGAAGTCGATCCAGTCCGCGTCGCCGACGATGTAGTTGCGCCGGCGCGCCGACGCGTCCTCGAGCTTGGCCATGCGCGGCACCTCGCCGAGGCCGCGCTTGCGGCGCTCGTTGCGGTCGCGCAGTTCGCGGCCGGCGTCGTAGCCGAAGTGCGGGAACACGCTGGAGTTGAAGAAGCTGCCGTTGCCGACCACCGCATGCTGGCCGGGCTCGTTGCCGAAGCCGCGCTGGGCGAAGGACTGCTGGAAACGCAGCTCGCGGCGCTCGCCCGGCTGCATCGGCGCGTCCAGGCGGTAGATGCGGTAGCCCAGGCGCTGGTCGTCGCTGACCAGCTTCGCGCCGCCGAACTCCAGCGCGCGGATGTCGGCATCGGGGTCGACCGACACATGGAACTCGCGGATCGGCGCGGCATGCGGGTTGACCAGGGTGTAGCGCCCGCTCGCGCTCATGCTCAGGTCTTCCGGACGCAGGTCGACGTGGTTTTCGACCGCGACGATCTTGGGCTGCGGCAGATCCTTGTAGCGGCGGAACAGGCGTTCGTAGCGCGCCTGCTCGTCCATCGCCACGTCCGCCGGCGTGTAGCGGTTGAGCACGTTGGTGTTCCAGAAGATCCACGCGCCGGTCGCGACCCACGCCGTCAGCACCGCGGCCAGCGCCCAGCGCGGACCGCCGCGCGAACGCTCGCGCGCCAGCCGCAGGCGCTCGCGCCAGCCGCCGGGCACGCCGCGCACCCAGAACGCGGCGGCCGCCAGCAACAGCGCGCCGAGGAACAGGCCCCAGTAGAACTGCAGCCACAGCCGCCCGGCCAGGTAGTGGCCGTAGCCGTTCATGTCCGAATACGGCGCGTCCGGCGCGTTGGCGTAGTTGTACAGGTTGTGCTCGAAGTGCAGCATGCTCAGGCCGATCTGCGCGACCACCACCAAGATGGTCAGGCCGTAGCCGATGAAGCGGTTGTTGCACAGCACCTGCAGCACCAACGCCAGCCCGCCCATCAGCACGTACGGGATCGAGGCCAGCAGCAGGCCCTTGAGATACAGCGCCGGTTCCAGTTGGGTGTAGCCCTTGAGCAGTTGCAGCGTCATCGAGGCGAGACCGCCGATGAGCTGGAACGCCAGCACCACCGCGATCAGCGCGGCGAACTTGCTCAGCAGCGGCACCCAGTTCGGCACCGGCATCGCGTCGGTGACCTCCGCCAGCTTGGCGCTGCGTTCCTTGAACACCAAATCGCCGGCGTAGAACATCGCGATCAGCACCAACACCGAACTGTAAGTGCCCTGCAACGCGATCAGCATCAGCGAGGTGGTCGGATACACCTGGGTGCCGTAGAGCTTCTGCAGGCTGCTGGCGCCGAAGACGAAGTTCAGCGCGGCGAAGGCCAGCAGGATCAGGAACGGGACGCTCTTGAACACGCCGACGGCGTCGAGCCGCACGCTGCGCCAGAACTGCGCGCGCGCGGTCGCCGCACCGAACGCGGGGCGCACCGCCGCGACCCGCGCCGCGCGCGCCGCCGGCGCGGCCGCGGCCGGCGCGGACTTGCGCCGCAACCAGCCGCGCCCGGTGCCGGTGCGCTGCGGCTTGAACAAGGCGAACGCCGCGGCGGTCATGGCGATGCCGACGCTGAGCCACAGCACGCGGTTGGCGAGCAGATAACCGGTCAGCTCGGGCAGGCGGCCGTTGAGTTCCGGCGCGGTCCAGTAGCGGGTCACCCGCGCGAACGCGGTGCGGCCGAACGGATCGATCAGCGCCGCCACCAGTTCGTTGTCGAGATCGCTGGTCAGGGTGCGCGCCAGGCCTTGCAGCATCAGGAAGGCGATCACGCCGAGGTACACGATCAGCAGGCTGCGCCCGGTCACGGCCAGCAACGCCAGCAGCGCGCCGATGAACACCAGGTTCGGCAGCACCAGCACGGCGAAGCTCCACACGTACGGATACAGCGAGAACGGCCCCAAGCGCTCCGGATCGATCCACGGCATCGCCGGCGCGAGCAGCAAGCCCAGCGCGACCATCGCGTAGACCAGCAGGCAGGCGACCATCGCGCCGGCGAAGCGGCCGACCAGGAAGTCGCGCTTGCGCATCGGGCTGGAGAAGAACAGGTCGGCCGTGCCCATCTCGAAATCGCGCAGCAGCGCGTTGGACACGAACGCGGCGATCGCCAGCAGGCTGAGCACGCTCATCGCCCCGAACAGGGTCGCGATGGTGGTCGGCGCGTTGCGGTTGACGTTGCCGACGCCGCCGCCGATCTGCACCGCATCGCTGCTGAGGGCGGCGAACGCGAGCAGGCCGAGCAGCGCCGACAGCACCCACAACAGCGGCGAACGCAGTTGCTGGCGCAGTTCGAAGCGGAAGAATTCGTAGATCATCGCCGGCTCCTTACGCCGCGGCCCGGGCCTGCTGGCGCAGGTTCTGGAAGTACACGTCTTCCAGGCCCGGCTCGACCCGCTCGAAGCCCGGCTCCGGCGCGTCGGCGCTGAACACGTGGATCACCGGCTGGCCGCCGACCAGGCGCGTGGACAGCACGGTGAAGCGGGTTTCGTAGCTGGCGAGTTCGGCCTTGGCCACCTGCCGGCGCCACACCTGCCCGGCCAGCGCGGCGATCGCCGCGTTCGGCTCGCCGCTGAGCAGCACCCGCCCTTTGTTGACGATGGCCATGCGCGGGCACAGGTCGGTGACGTCCTCGACGATATGGGTCGACAGGATCACCGCGACGTTCTCGCCGATCTCGGCCAGCAGGTTGAGGAAGCGGTTGCGTTCTTCCGGATCCAGGCCGGCGGTGGGCTCGTCGACGATCACCAGGCGCGGATCGCCGAGCAGCGCTTGGGCGATGCCGAAGCGCTGGCGCATGCCGCCGGAGAAGCCGCCGAGCTTTTGCTTGCGCACGTTCCACAGGTTGACCTGATGCAGCAGCCCTTCGACCGTCTCGCGCCGCTGCTTGCGCTCGCTCAGGCCCTTGAGCACGGCGAAGTGATCGAGCAGGTCGAGCGCGCTGACCTTGGGATAGACGCCGAAATCCTGCGGCAGATACCCCAGCAGCCGGCGCACCGCGTCCTTGTCGCGCAGCACGTCGATCGTGCGGCCGTCGGTTTCCAGCACGGCGCTGCCGCCGTCGGCTTCCTGCAACGTCGCCAGGGTGCGCATCAGCGAGGACTTGCCGGCGCCGTTCGGGCCGAGCAGGCCGAACATGCCGCGCGGAATGTCCAGGTCGATGCCGTCCAGGGCGCGCACCCCGTTGGCGTAGGTCTTGGTGAGGTCGCGAACGGTCAGCATCGTGGTCTCCGGGAAGGTCCGCCCGCGCGCGGATCCGGCGCGGCGGCGTGGCCACGATGCTATCGGCAGAACGCCGCCGCCCAATGAGCAATTGGGGGGGATGACCGATGGCAGGGAGCGCGCCGCGGCTGTCCGCTGCGGCGCGATTTTTCCGATGCGCGGCGGTCCCGGCGCGGGGCGGCGCGAGCGGCCCGAGCGTCGGCCCCCGCTCGCGCAGCGCGCGGCCGGCGCCGGAACGCCCGCCGCTCAGTCGCGCGAACGGAACTCTTTCGGGGTCAGCCCATAGCGCTTCTTGAACACCGCCGACAGATGGCTGTGGCTGGAAAACCCGTTCTCCAGCGCGATCGTGGCGATGTCGTCGGCGCTGCCGCGCAGGCGCCGGCAGACCCGCAGCAGGCGCTGCGCCAGCACGTACTGGATCGGGGTCAGGCCGAACGCGCGGCGGAACGCGATCAGCAGCTGGTGGGTGCTCAGGCCGCTGAGCCGGGCCAGTTCGTCCAGGGTGATGCGGCGGTCCAGGTGCGCCTGGATGTAGTCCTCCACGCGCCGGCGCGCAGGCTCGCTCAGGCGCGCCTCGGCCGGCGCCGCGGGCGCGGCCGCGCCGTCGCCGTGCTCGCGCAGCAGGTGCAGGTACAGGGCCTGGCCCAGCGATTGGCGCAGCATCGCGGCGAGGTCGTCGCCGGCCTCGCTGAGGTGGGCCAGGCGCGCGGCCAGGCCGTGCACGAACGGGTCGCGGTGCTTCATCCGCGCCGCCAGCCCCGCCTGCGCGGCGGGCGCGAACGCGGCGAAGCCGGCCGGGTCGATGCTGAGTTCGGCATAGGCGATCTCGCCGCCCAGCGCGCGCCCAACGTAGCGGCGCCCGGCCGGAATCAGCCACCAGTCGCCCGCGGCCGGCGCGGCGCGCAAGCGGCCGGCGCCTTCGATGCGGGTTTCCAGCCTGCGCATCGGGCCGTCGAGGTGGACGATCAGGGTGTGCTGCGCCTGCTCCAGCGTCCATTGCGTGGGCAAGGCGATGTTCTCGGTGGCGAACGCGAACTGCAGGCCCGGGCCGAGTTCGAGCTGATGCCGGCGTTCGATCCGGCGCGCCCCCGACCAGCCGCGCGCGGCCGCGGCGCCGAGCGCCGCCGCGCCGTTGAGTTCGGCGCGCTCGGCCTCGCCGTCGCGCGGAGAAATTGACAGTGCGTCGGACATGTTGAAAGCGGTCGGGGCCTGCGCCGATGTAAACATGACCCCGCTCACAAATGCGTCAAGGCCGCGTGTTTCCGACCGGCGCTGCGCCGGTTCAGCCGCGCGGCCGCGCCTCCCCCACCCCAGCAGGAGCTTTCCCATGCCCGACCGTTCCCTCCAAGGCAAGCACGTCGTCGTCGGCGGCGGCGCCAAGAACCTCGGCGGCCTGATCTCGCGCGAACTCGCCGCCGGCGGCGCCGCCGGCATCGCCGTGCACTACAACTCCGACGCCACCCGCGCCGCGGCCGAGGCGACCGTCGCCGCGGTCCAGGCCGCCGGCGCCGACGCGTTCGCGCACCAGGGCGACCTGACCCGGCCGGCCGAAGTGACCCGGCTGTTCGACGCGGCCAAGGCGAAGTTCGGCAAGCTCGACATCGCCATCAACACCACCGGCATGGTCATCAAGAAGCCGCTGGTGGAGGTGACCGAGGCCGAGTACGACACTATGTTCGCGGTCAATTCCAAGGCCGCGTTCTTCTTCATCCAGGAAGCCGGCAAAAAGCTCGCCGACGACGGCAACATCTGCACCATCGTCAGCTCGCTGCTGGCCGCGTACACGCCGTTCTACGCGGTGTATCCGGGCAGCAAGGCGCCGATCGAACACTTCACCCGCGCCGCGTCGAAGGAATTCGGCGAACGCGGCATCTCGGTCAACGCGGTCGGCCCGGGGCCGATGGATACGCCGTTCTTCTATCCGGCCGAATCCAAGGAATCGGCGGCCTATCACGCCACCGCGGCGGCCTTGAGCGGCCGCACCAAGAGCGGGCTGACCGAGATCCAGGACATCGCGCCGCTGGTGAAATTTCTGGTGACCGACGGCTGGTGGATTACCGGACAGACGATTTTCGCCAACGGCGGCTATACGACGCGTTGAGGCGAAGTTGCGCGCGCAGACGCGCGGGCGGATAGCTGCGAGCTTGCACGGTCGGACGAAGGCGGACGCTTGCGCTCCGCCTTCGTCGTGTGGCCCGGCGAGCGTGCGAGACCGACCGCGTGCACGCCGCATGCACGCGCGGGACCGAAAGATGCGCCGAAGGATCGGGGGATGTCCGCGGATCGGGGCGAATCGCGAGGGCACGGTAAACGACTGGCGCGCGGTCGGCGTGTGGGTTCCGGCCAACGGCATTCGGCGCCGCGCATGCCCCGCACCGCACCGCAACGACGCATCGACTACAACGCATTCAAGCAAGGGGAACCCGCATGCACACCGTCCTCATCATCCTCGGCGGCTTCGTCCTGCTCGCGCTGTGCCTGCTCGCCGGCCGCAGCTTCGGCGGGCCCGGCGCGGCGCCGCTGATCCTGGCGATCAAGGTGTTTCTGCCGCTGTGGCTGGTCGGCGCGGGCATCAACATGTACATCGGCGTCGCCCAGGCCGGCTATTCCGTGGCCGAGGAGTTTCCGATCTTCCTGGGGATTTACGCGGTTCCGGCCGCGGTCGCCGGGTTGCTGTGGTGGCGGCTGGCCAAAGGCTGATGCGGCGCGGCCGCGCCGATCGAGTCTGAAGGCCCGCCACAACCGCGCTAACCTGTTTGCGCATCCGCATCCGCACCCACACCCGCCGACGCCCGCATCGCCATGACCTCATCCCGCCCCACCCTGCTGCGCCTGCGCGAAGGCCAAACCAAGGTCGGCTTCGCCGAGCTGTTCTTCGACCTGGTGTTCGTGTTCGCCGTCACCCAGCTCTCGCACACCCTGCTCGAACACCTCGACCTCGCCGGCGCGTTGCGCACCGGCCTGCTGTTCCTCGGGGTGTGGTTCATGTGGGTCACCACGTCCTGGGTCACCAACTGGCTGGATCCGGAAAAAGTGCCGGTGCGGCTCATGATCTTCGCGCTGATGCTCGGCGGCCTGCTGCTGTCGTCGTCGCTGCCGTCGGCGTTCGCCGAACACGGCCTGGCCTACGGCGCCACCTTCGCCGCGATCCAGGTCGGACGCACGCTGTTCATGCTGTGGGCGCTGCGCGGCGGCCGCAGCCCAGGCAATTTCCGCAACTTCGCCCGCATCCTGGTGTGGTTTTCGCTGTCCGGCGCGTTCTGGCTGCTCGGCGGACTGGCCGAGCCGCAGGCGCGGCTGTGGTGGTGGCTGGCCGCGGTCGCGATCGAATACGCCGGCCCGGTCGCGTTCTTCCGCGTGCCCGGACTCGGCCGCTCGTCGTTGACCGACTGGGACATCGATGGCGCCCACCTGTCCGAGCGTTGCGGCCTGTTCGTCATCATCGCGCTCGGCGAATCGATCCTGGTCACCGGCGCCACCTACGCCAAGCTCGACTGGAACCCGGCCACCGTGGCGGCGTTCGCGGTCTCGTTCCTCGGCAGCGTGGCGATGTGGTGGATCTACTTCGACAGCGGCGCGGCGCGCGGCGAACACCGCATCGTCCACGGCAACGACTCGGCGCGGCAGGCGCGGCTGGCCTACACCTATCTGCACCTGCTGATCGTCGCCGGCATCATCGTCTGCGCGGTCGCCGACGAACTGGTGCTGATGCACCCGGCCCACGCCGACGCCGCCGGCGTCGCCGCGATCGTCGGCGGCCCGGCGCTGTACCTGCTGGGCTGCGCGATGTTCAAGTGGGTGACCAACACCCGCGCGCTGCCGCCGTTGTCGCATCTGGCCGGGCTGGCGATGCTGGCCGCGCTGTGGTTCGCCGCCGCGCCGCTGCATCTGTCGGCGCTGGCGCTGGGCGCGGCGACCACGACGGTCTTCATCGTCGTCGCCGGCTGGGAAACCGCCGCGCTGCGCCGCGAAGCCCGCGCCGCGCCGGCGCACTGAAGCGCACGGCATGGCCCAGAACATCTACGACGACGAGGCGTTCTTCGCCGGCTACGCGCAATTGCCGCGCTCGCAGCGCGGCCTCGCCGGCGCGCCGGAGTGGCCGGCCTTGCAGGCCTTGTTGCCGCCGCTGCCCGGCGCGCGCGTGGCCGACCTGGGTTGCGGCTACGGCTGGTTCTGCCGCTGGGCGGCCGAACAAGGCGCCGCGCGCGTGCTCGGTTTCGACGTCTCGCACAAGATGCTCGAACGCGCCGATGCGCACCCGCGCGACAACCCGGCCTACGAGCGGGTTTTCTATCGGCACGCCGATCTGGAAACCCTGCGGCTGCCGTCGCTGTCGTTCGAACTGGTCTACAGCTCGCTGACCCTGCACTACCTCGACGACCTCGCCGGCTTGATCGGCAACGTCCGCGCCGCGCTCGTGCCCGACGGCCGCTTCGTGTTCTCGATCGAGCATCCGGTCTTCATGGCGCCGTCGTCGCCGCGCTGGTCGCAAGGGCCGGACGGCCGTCGCTGCTGGCCGCTCAACGACTACCAACGCGAAGGCGAACGCATCACCGACTGGCTCGCGCCCGGCGTGCGCAAGCTCCATCGCACCTTGGGCAGCTTGCTGAACCTGTTGATCGATGCGGAGTTGAGCATCGCCCGGGTGATCGAATGGGGGCCGACGCCGCAGCAAATCGAACGGCAACCCGAACTGGAAGAAGAACTCGAGCGGCCGATGCTGTTGTTGGTGTCGGCGCAGCGCTGATTCTTCGTGCGGCCTTCGTTTCGTGCCGCTGCGATCCGAGAGGCGAGCTTCGGGACCGAGAACCTCCCGCAGTGCGTCGAAACATCGCAACCGCGCGCGGTCTTCGCGATGTGAAGGCCGAAAATCCGCGGTTTGCTACACTTGCCCGGCTCCGCATCTCGCACCGGATCCCTGCATCCGCTTGCGCCGCCACCGTCGCGGCCATGGCACGCGACGCGGAGCGCCTCCGTCGGTTCCTTATCGCCGCGCCCTGCGCCGGCTGCGTCCGCTGCCGCGGGCGTCCTGGGCCGTGTCCGTCCGCTCCAGCGCGTAACGCGCAGCGGCGCCCCGCGCGCGACCCGTTCGCGCGCCCGCATGGAGAGAGCCCTTTGGTTTTCCGATTGTCCATCGTCCTGCTCGCCGTCCTGGTCGCCGCCGGCGCACTGATCCCGCAGGAATTCAACGCCGCCGCGCAGTTCGCGCTGGCGCTCACCGTGGCCAAGGCCGGCTGGCTGTATCTGCTGGTGGTGTTCGCCGCGCTGTTGTTCCTGGTCTATCTCTCGCTCGGCCGCTTCGCCGACCTGCGCATCGGCGGCGACGACGCCGAGCCGGAGTTCTCGCGCACCAGTTGGCTGTCGATGCTGTTCGCCGCCGGCATGGGCATCGGCCTGGTGTTCTGGGGCGCGGCCGAACCGATCTCGCACTACCAGCATCCGCCCGAAGGCCTGACGCCGCAGAGCATGCAGGCCGCGCGCGCGTCGATGCGCTACGTGTTCTTCCACTGGGGCCTGCACCCGTGGGCGATTTACGCCCTGGTCGGATTGGCGATGGCGTGGTTCCAGTTCAACCGCAACGGCCGCGGCCAGATCAGCGACCTGCTGCAGCCGCTGATCGGCCGCTGGCACCTGCGCTGGCCGGGGCAGTTGATCGACGTCGCCGCGGTGGTCGCCACCTCGATCGGCGTGGCCACCACGCTCGGCTTCGGCACCATCCAGATCAGCGCCGGCCTGTCGCGCGTGTTCGGCTGGCAGGTCACGCCGGCCCTGCAGTTGTGCGTGGTCGCGGTGGCGTTCGTGCTGTACATGGCCTCGACCCTGACCGGCCTGCACCGCGGCATCAAATGGCTGAGCAACCTCAACCTGGCCCTGGCCGCGCTGCTGCTCGCGTTCGTGCTGGTCGCCGGCCCGACCGCGTTCGTGTTCGAGACCCTGACCACCACGCTCGGCGGCTACATCAACCAGTTGCCCAACATGAGCCTGCGCATGGCGCCGTTCTCGCGCGACCCGTGGGTCGGCGAATGGACGATCTTCTACTGGGCGTGGTGGATCGCCTGGGCGCCGTTCGTGGGCAGCTTCATCGCCCGCATCTCGCGCGGCCGGCGCATCCGCGAGTTCGTGTTCGGGGTGGTGCTGGTGCCGTCGCTGATGAGCTTCGTCTGGTTCGCGACCTTCGGCGGCACCGCGCTGTGGGCGCAGATGTTCGCCGGCGCCGACCTGACCGGCGCGCTGGCGCAGGGCTACGAACAGGTGCTGTTCTCGCTGCTCGACAGCCTGCCGTGGGCGCACGCGCTGGCGGTCGCGGCGATCGCGCTGCTGGCGATCTTCTTCGTGACCTCGGCCGACTCGGCGACCCTGGTGCTGGCGAGCATGTCCAGCCCGGACCGCGCCGACCCGCCGCTGTGGCGGCGCGCGGTGTGGGGCGCGATCCAGGCCCTGATCGCGGTGACCCTGCTGCTGGCCGGCGGCCTGGACGCTTTGCAGGGCGCGATCACCGTCGCGGCGCTGCCGTTCGCGCTGTTGCTGGCGCTGATCATGTGGTCGCTGTATCGCGCGCTGGATCAGGAATACCTGCGTCAGCAGCGGCAGGCCGCGCGCTTTCGCCATGCGATGCAGCGCTGGCTGGAGCGCGAGGAAGGCGCGGCGACGTGAACGCTCACGCCCGCGCCAGACGCCGCAGCGCGATCCCCAGCCCGATCCGATAGCTCGCCGCCAGATCGCCGTTGATGACGATCGTCGCCATCGGCGCGGCGTGCGCGCGCAGGCGCTCGTCGAGCGTGGTCGCGCTGTCGTCGTGCACTTCGATGTAGGCGCTGGGCAGTCCGTCGAGCGCCTGGCGCAGCGGTTCGGGTTGGGCCAGCGCTTGCGGGGCGAGTTCGCCCGGGTCGAGCAGGACGAACTCGCTGCGGCGGCGGCGCGCCGCACGCAGGCTGCCGACCAGTTCGCGCAGGCTCGCGCAGGGCCGCAGTTCGAGGTTGCGGCCGACCGCCTGGGCGAGCCGGCGCAGTTCCAGCAGGAACTGCGATTCCAGCGGTTTGGAGGCGGGATGGCGGCCTTGCAGGATCAGGATGCTCACGCGGAATCCATGGAAACGACGACAGGCGCAGGTTGCGCCGCGGCTGCGTAAAGCCGCCAGACCGCGCCGGCCGCACGCGCGTAAATTCTTCGCAGTCAGCCAATCGGCGCATCGGGCGAACGCGGCCGGCGCGATGCGCAAAACGCAGGCTCGCTTGACCCTCGATGGCGGCGACGGTCAACCCGCGCTCAGCCCGCGCGGCGCGGCCGGCTCTAGCATGCAGCTACGTCCGTTCGATGCGGCATCCGCCGCCAGAGGAGTCGCTCATGAAGCCCTGTCGCTTGTCCGCCCTGCTCGCCTGCGCGCTGCTGGGACTGCCTGCGCTCGCCGTCGCGGCCGCGCCCGACGCGAACCGCGCCAACACCGTGCGTTCCAACGCCACCGTTCCCAAGACCGCCACCGCCGCGATCCGCACGGGCACCGCCAGCGCGATCCCCGCGGATTTGACGGTCGATTGCCTCGCGCTCGATGACGGCGTCGCCATCGCCCGGCTCGACGCAGCGATGCCGGTCGACGCGATCCCGGCCGAACCGCTCGAAGCGGGCTATGCGCAGACCACGGCCGTGCCGGCCGACGCGCCGACGCTGATCGCCCGCCAGCCCGAACAGGGCGAGGCTTACGCCGTCGCGTTGGAAACGATGCCGGCGTACGGCGAAGGTTTCGAGCCGGTCATGCCCACCGTTCTTTGCGCGCAGGCGTCGATGCCGTCGGTTCCCGCGCTCAAGACCGTCAAGAGCAAGTGATCCGCACAGCGGCGCGGACGCTCGCCGCTTCCGCGCCGTCCGCATCGCGCCGTTCGTGCGTTGCGGCCGCGCCGCGGTAACCGCGAACCTTGCGCCGCGCCGCGTTCAGGCCTGCGCCGCCAATCCCGCGACCATCAGCCGCAGCGCGCGTATCGCCTGACGCCGCTGCGGATCGGACACCTGCACCAAACGCCGGCGTCCGGCGCGCGTCACCCGCAGCCAGCCTTGCCGCTCCAACTGCGCGACATACTGCGACACCACCGACACGCTGCACGCCAGCAGGCTGCTGAGTTCGCCGATGCTTAGGCCCGGACGGTGTTCGGCGTACAGCAGGATCTGGCAGCGCTTGCTGTTGCCGAACGGCTCCATCACCCGGCGCGCGTCCTCGGCCATGCGCTCGGTCGCCGCCGCTTCGCCGGCGCTGATCGCGCGCGGGTTCGGCGCCGCGTCGGGCTCGACAGCCAGCGGCCAAGGGCAAGCCGGCGCCAGCATCGCCGCATTCATGAATCCCACCCGCGCTGTGCGCGATTCGAACGGCGCGTACGCAGCGGCGCGGAAAAATCCGAGCGGCGGCGCGACGCGTGCGACGTCGCGCCGCCGCCGCGCGGGCCGCGCGCGGGTCCGGGCAAGGACGCGCGACGCGGACGCGGCCGCCGGCGAGGAGACAGCGCCGGCGTCTCAAGGCGAACCCGGGCCACGCGGCGACTCCCGGCGGCCGATCTGAACAGCGATGCAACGGCGGCGATGCGATGGGGGCTGCGCTTCATGCGGGGCGACGTGGATGGGCTCGCAGCGGCGATGCTAGGCGACCCGCGGGCGCGGCCGATGACCGCGGATTTTCGCTTTGTTTCACTGTGTTACAGAAACCGCGCGGCGCGTCCGCGTCGATTAACCTGCCCCGATCCGACCGGAGTCGCCCATGTCCGCCAACGCGCCGCCCACGGTCCTGATCGTCGACGACGACGCCACCCTGCGCGGCATGCTCGCGCAGTTCCTCGGCGACCACGGCTTGCGCGTGGTCGAAGCCAGCGACGGCGCGCGCATGTTCGAGCGCCTCGCCACCACCGCGGTCAGCGTGGTGCTGCTGGACGTGATGCTGCCCGGCGACGACGGCTTCGCCCTGTGCCGGCGGCTGCGCGCCGCCGGCCACCCGGCGGCCAGCAACATCCCGATCATCCTGCTGACCTCGGTCAACAGCGACACCGACCGGGTGGTGGGACTGGAACTCGGCGCCGACGACTACATCGCCAAACCGTTCAATCCGCGCGAGCTGCTGGCGCGCATCCGCGCGCTGCTGCGCCGCAGCGACAGCGGCCGCGGCGAGGACGCGCGCAGCGGCGCCGAGTTCCGCTTCATGGGCTGGGTGCTCAATCCGCGCCACCGCAGCCTGCGCTCGCCGAACGGCGCGCTGACCGACCTGACCAGCGGCGAGTTCGACCTGCTGCTGGCGTTTCTCGAACATCCGCAACGGATCCTGTCGCGCGACCAGCTCATCGATCTGGCGCGCGGCCGCGCGCTGACGCCGTACGACCGCAGCATCGACGTGCAGATCAGCCGCCTGCGGCGCAAGATCGAACCCGATCCGCAGCGGCCGCGCCTGATCAAGACGGTGCGCAACGAGGGATATTTCTTCGCCGCCGACGTCGACGCGGCCGGCGCGGGAGCGGCGCGGTGACGGCGCCGCGCTGGCTGCCGCGCTTCTCGCGCATCCGCCTGGCGCCGCGCATCGCCGTGGTGGTGCTGCTGACGATGGCCATGACCCTGCTGCTGGACGCCGCCATCGGCATGGCGCTGCGCTCGACCGGCCCGCGCGCCGTGGACGAGCGCTCGCTGGTGCGCCAGGCGATGCAGTTGCGCGCCGACCTCGCCGCGCGGCCGCGCGCGCAGCGGGCGGATGCGGTGGAGCGCGCCGCGCGCGAGCGCAAGCTCGACTTCGCCTTGCTCGACACCGCCCGCCGCGACGGCGCGCCGCCGTTGGCGGACCTGATCGAGACCATGCGCGCGCGTCTGGCCGAGCGCACGCCCGACCACGATGTCGCTTATGCGGTGTCGATCAACGTGCTGCCCGACGGGCCGGGGCGCGGCGTGCGCCAAGTGACCGTGGTGGTGCCCACGCCCGGCGCCGAACGCGCTGAGATCCTGTCGGTGGCGGCGCGGCCGTTCGCCGACTGGTCGAGCACGATGATCGCGACCGTTCCGGCCGAACGCCTCACCGACGCGTCGATCGCCGACGCGCCGACCGCCGGCCCGACGTTTCCGTTGCCGGTCGCGTTCGCCCCGACCCTGTCGGTGCCGGCGCCGCTGGTCGCCTATCCGTGGGCGCAGACGCAACCGCTGCCGACGCTGGTGGCGGCGCCGAGCGCCGCGCCGACTGCGGCCCCGGTGCAGGCGATGATGCCGCTGCAACCGGCTTCGCTGGCGCTGACCACGGCGCCGAGCATGGACCTGCGCCTGTCCGACTACGCCGCGCCGGTCGCGCGGACCCGGCCGCAGGCCAACGACGCGCCGCGGATCGCGCCCGCGTTCCTGGAAGGCCTGCGCATCGAGCCCTCGCTGCCGCGCATGTCGGTGGCGCTGGAACTGCCCGACGGGCAGTGGCTGCTGGCCAGCCCCGGCAAGCCCAATCCGCTGTGGTTGCAGCAGCTGTTCAAACTGGCCGGGGTGGTGCTGCTGTTGCTGCTGGTCGCGGTGCTGTCGGTGCGCACCGCGCGCAGCTTCCTGCGCCCGCTGACCGAGCTGGCGCAGGCCGCCGAACGCCTCGGCCGAGAGCGCGAGCCGACGCCGATCGAAGGCATGACCATTCCCGAATACGCCGCCATCGCCGGCAAGTTCAACGAGATGCAGATGCGGCTCAAGCGTTTCGTCGACGACCGCACCCATCAGCTGGCGGCGATCTCGCACGACCTGCGCACGCCGCTGACGCGCATGCGCCTGGCCCTGGAGTACGTCGACGAGGCGCGGCGCGGCCCGCTGCTGGCGGAAATCAGCCAGATGGAAACCATGATCAGCGGCAGCCTGGCCTTCGCCGGCGAGGACGCGCGGCTGGAGCCGCATCAGCGCGTGGATCTGGCGGCGCTGCTGATCAGCCTGTGCGACGAAGCCTGCGACCGCGGCGACGAGGCCGCTTACCTCGGTCCCGACCACGCCGAGCTGCCGTGCCAGCCGATCGCGATGCGGCGCGCGTTCGCCAACCTGATCGACAACGGCTGCCGTTACGGCGCACGCGTGCGGGTGACGCTGGCGGCGGCCGCGGCGGGCCTGCGCATCGACATCGACGACGACGGCCCGGGCATCGCGCCGGAGCTGCGCGAGCGCGCGTTCGCGCCGTTCCAGCGCCTGGACAACGCGCGCGCCGCGCCGGGTTCGGGCCTGGGCCTGTCGATCGCGCGCAGCGTGATCCGCGGCCACGGCGGCGATGTCGTGTTGGGCGATGCCGACGGCGGCGGCCTGCGCGCGCGCATCGAGCTGCCGTCGCCCGATTGATGATGCGCTGACGGCGCGCCGCGCGCGCAAGCCGTACGCCGGGTGAATGCGGTCGCGAACGTTCGAACGCGCTCGAAACGTCGCCGGCGCCGCGGGCCGGACACTGCCTCCATCGCAGCCGGCCGCGCCGATCGGCCGCTGGCGCCGTGCGCCAGGGTCCGCGGTCGCGCTCTCTCGCATCGCTCCGCGCGGCGCCGGCCCGCCCGCGGCCGCGCGTCCAATCGGGGTAGCCGCATGTCGAGCGAGCATTTCGAATATCAATCCAGTCCGCGCAGCGCGGCCGATCCGTTCGAAACCATCAGCGAGGACGCGCGCCCCGCATCGCGCGCGACGATGGCGGACGCCGAAGCCGATCCGCCGATGCAGGACTTCCGCCTGTATTTCCAGCGCGACTTCGACAGCGTGCGCGCGCAACCGCACGCGATGTCGTACTGGCTGCAACTGCGTGGCCGCTCCTACCTGGAAAGCCGCGAAGGCCATCTGCAATTGCGCGCCGGCCAATGGCTGATGCTGGAACCAGGCAGCGCGCCGAGCGTCGACACCGACCGCCACGGCGCGCTGATCGGCTTCAGCGTGGCGCCGGCACTGCTGAGCGAGATCGAGCGCCATTGGCGGGTCGAACTGCATCCCGGCGCCGGCACGCTCGACCGTTTCGAACGCGACGCCCTGGCCAAGCTGTGGCGGCAATGCGCCACCGCCGCGAATCTGGCCGCGTTCGCCGCTCCGCGCGAAGAACGCCTGCGCATGCTGCGGCGGCTGCTCGGCGGCGTGCGCGACACCCAGCGCGAACTGGCGGCGCGGGTGCGCCAATGTCCCGGCCGCCGGGTCGCGCGCCAGCGCCAGGTGTTCTCGCGCCTGCAGCGGGTGCGGCTGTATCTGCGCGGCCATCCCGACCGGCTGGTGCCGATGCAGGAGCTGGCCGAAATCACCAGCTTCTCGCCGTGGTGGCTGTCCAAGACCTTCAAGCAGGTCTACGGCGAGACCCTGCAGTCCTACGGCCTGGGCCTGCGCCTGGAACGCGCCTGCGAACTGCTCGGCGAGAGCGGCCTGTCGATCGCCGAGATCAGCCACGCCTGCGGCTTCGATTCGCCGTGCAGCTTCGCGCGCGCGTTCCGTCAGCGCATGCAGTGCACCGCGACCCAGTTCCGCGCGCGCCGCTTCGCTTCCCCGCGCGCCAAGCCAGACGCCAAGCAAACCCAATCCTGACGCCATCGGTTCGTATCCGCCGGCAACCCTCGCGGACTTAGCTTGGGCGCTCGTTTTAACGCCGCTGTAACAAGACGGCGTCCGCAACGAGCATCCATCACGAGAGGGGGACACCGACGCATGAACCACACCCGCAAGCCCATCCGCGCGCGCGCCGCGCTGCCGATGCACATCGCCGCCGCGCTGGCCGCGGCCGCGGCGCCGGCGATGGCGCAGACCGCGCCAGCGTCGACGCCGGACGCCAAGGCGACCACGCTCGACCGCGTCGAAGTGGTCGGCTCGCGCATCAAGCGCGCCGACCTCGACACCTCGCAACCGGTGTTCTCGCTCAACCGCGCCGAGATCGAGAAGCAGGGCCTGACCTCGGTCGCCGACGTGCTGCAACGCATCTCCAGCAACGGCGCCGGCCTCAACACCACGATCAACAACGGCAACGACGGCGAATCCACGGTCAGCCTGCGCAACCTCGGTTCCGGCCGCACCCTGGTGCTGGTCAACGGCCGCCGCTGGGGCACCGGTCTGGGCGGCAACGTCGATCTCAACAGCATCCCGACCTCGATCATCGAGCGCATCGAAGTGCTCAAGGACGGCGCCTCGACCATCTACGGCTCCGACGCCATCGCCGGCGTGGTCAACATCGTCACCCGGCGCAATTTCGACGGCGCCGAAGCCGGCGCGTATCTGGGCCAGTTCGGCCAGGGCGACGGCGCGCGCGAGGCCTACGACTTCACCATCGGCATGAACGGCGAGCGCGGCTCGCTGCTGATCGGCGCGGCCTACGTCAAGGAAGAAGAAGTCATGGCCGGCGACCGCGAAATCTCCAAGGGCGGGCCGCCGTTCAATTCCGGCTTCAGCACCACCGGCGCGCCCGGCAGCTTCGTCGATCCGCGCGACAACAAGCAGTACGTGCTCGGCCCGAACAAGCAGTTCGTGCCGTACGACGAAAACAAGCACGGGGTCAACACGGCGCCGTTCAACTATCTGCTGACCCCGCAGGAGCGGACCTCGCTGTTCGCCCAGGGCACCTTCGACATCGCCGAGCAGATCACCTTCCGCAGCGAGATGTTCTTCAACCAGCGCGAGTCCTCGCAGCAGCTCGCCTACATGCCGGTCACCGGCATGACCCTGGACAAGGACAGCATCTACAACCCGACCAAGGGCACGGCCGACCCGCGCGACCTGCGCAACGTCAACCGCCGCTTCTTCGAAGGCGGGCCGCGCTCGTTCAACCAGAACGCCAAGACCTATCACTTCTACGGCGGCTTCGAAGGCTATTTCGACCTGGGTTCGCGCCGCTTCGATTGGGACGCGGGCTATCGCTACGACCGCACCGACCAGAACGACCTCACCTACGGCCTGTACAACCTCGACAAGCTGCGCAAGGCCTACGGCCCGTCGTTCATCGACGGCAACGGCCGCGCCCGTTGCGGCCGCCCCGGCGCGATCATCGAGGACTGCGTGCCGATCAATCCGCTCGGCCCGGAGGGATCGATCAGCCAGGAGGCGATCGACGCGGCCAAATTCACCGCGCACGACTCGACCACCCAGATCTCCAAGGGCTACACCTTCAACGTCAGCGGCGAGCTGTTCGATCTGCCGGCCGGCCCGCTGGCGCTGGCCGCCGGCTACGAATACCGCAGCGAAAGCGGCTCGTTCGAGCCCGACGCGTTCATCGCCGCCGGCCTGAGCACCGGCAACGGCTCCAAGCCGACCCGCGGCGGCTACAACTTGAACGAACTGTTCCTGGAACTGTCGGTGCCGGTGCTCAAGGACCTGCCGTTCGCGCGCCTGCTGGACTTCTCCATCGCCACCCGCCGTTCCGACTACAGCACCTTCGGCGACACCCTCAACAGCAAGTTCGGCTTCCGCTGGAAGCCCATCGACGACCTGATGGTGCGCGGCAACTGGTCGCAAGGCTTCCGCGCGCCGAGCATCAACGACATGTACCGCGGCGACGGCGATACCTTCGTGCGCTATTCCGATCCGTGCTCGACCCACAGCGGCAAGCGTTCCAATCCGCAGATCGACGCCAAGTGCCTGGCCGACGGCGTGCCGGGCAACTTCCGCCAGCCCGGCTCCGGCCCCAACCCGCAGACCACCGAGCCATTCACCGCCGGCGGCAATTCCAAGCTGGAAGCTGAGACCTCGACCAACAAGACCCTGGGATTCGTCTACAGCCCGCAATGGGCGCCGGGCCTGGACGTTTCGCTGGACTGGTACCAGATCAAGATCGAGAACGCGATCAGCACCCCGACCGCGCAGTTCGTGGTCGACAAATGCTACGGCGGCACCGCCGCCGAGCAGGCGATCTACTGCAAGCTGATCAAGCGCGATCCCAACTACCCGGGCCGCCCGGGCCTGATCACCGACATCCAGCTGCGGCCGATCAACGCCGCCCAGTTCCTGGTCGAAGGCTACGACCTGACCCTCAACTATCGTCTGCCGGAAACCCGCTTCGGCCGCTTCGCGATCAGCTGGGACAGCACCTACACCTCGCGCTGGGACTATCAGGTGGATTCCAAGTCGCCGGTGGAGCACCGCAACGGCATCTACCTGCAATCCGATCCGTACTGGCGGATCCGCTCCAACCTGTCGCTGGACTGGAGCCGCGGCGATTTCGGCGCGACCTGGGCGCTGCGCTACAAGTCCGGCCTCACCGAGGAGTGCAAGCCGGACTTCAAGCAGTACTGCTCCGATCCGGGCAAGATGAAGAACCAACTCGCGTCGACCACGTATCACGACCTGCAAGTGCGCTACAACGCGCCGTGGAACGCCACCGTCGCGCTCGGCGTCAACAATCTGTTCGCCAAGGAACCGCCGCTGGCGCAGAACGCGTTCGCCAACAACTTCGACTACCAGTACGACATTCCGGGGCGGTTCTTCTACCTCAAGTACCGGCAGCGGTTCTGATCTTTTTCGCAGCCGCATCAAGCGGCGGGCCGGATCGTTCGATCCGGCCCGCTCGCTGGCAGGCTTGGGTCAGGCGGTATCGGCCGGGCGTGCCGAAACGCTTCGATGTCGTGACTTGCAGGTCACTTCGCCGGGCCAGACGCTTGCTGGGCCGGTTCCTTGTGTCCCGTACCGCGCCGGCAGGACCCGCTCGCATCGGCCGCCGAAGCCCTCGCAGCCTCGGCTCTTTTCCACTCGGCATTCAGTCGGGTCAGCTCCGACACTTCCGCCTGCGTGAGCTTGTACGCACTGCAATCGACCGCTTGCACCGGTTGCCCGCGCTCGAGCCACTCTTGCGAAGGCAGCGGCGCCAGACTGCCTTCGTAGACGATATCGGCGTCCTGGTCCTTGCCGCCGGGCAGGCCGTCGTACCCCAACGAATAGAATGCGAACCGCTGCTGTGGCTCGCTCACCTGGTAGTAGAAAGGCCGTCCCCAGGAGTCGCTCAGTTGCGCCTGCTTCGCGTACGGGCCGAGCGGCAGATCGTCGCGAGTCAGCGCCTGCAGCGATTCGGGGAAAACGCCCGTGTCGCAGCGATACGCCAGGATCTTGCTGCCCATCCACGCCACCTCCGCGCGCACCCTGGCGTGAGTCGTGCAACTGCGTCCCCACAGCAGGCGCGCGATCGACAGCAAGAGCGCCACGATCGCCAGCGCCAGTACGACACCGGCGGCGATCTTCCAGACCCGCTCTCTCATCGCCTAGTCCTCCTTGAGTGCCATCCCGTCGCGCCAAGGCCGGGTCGGCAACGTCTCGCAACACTCCCCCGACTGCCTCGACGCGTTACCCGTCGGATTCGCCGCCTCGGTCCGTGGGCGAACCCTTCGCAGCCTCGGCTTGCTTCTCGGCCTTCATGCGGCTCAACACCAACGACTGCGGCTCGGGCTGCGCGTATGCGCTGCAATCGATCGACTGCACCGGCTGTCCGCGCTCGCGCCACTCCTCGGAACTCAACGGCGCCAGACTGCCTCCGGAGACGATATCGGCGCTCTGGCCATCGCCTCCGGGCAGCCCGTCGCTACCCAGCGAGAACACCGCGAAACGCTCCTGCTTCGCGTCCCAGCGGTAATAGACAGGCCGTCCCCAAGCATCGGCGAGTTCCGATCGATTCGCATAGGGGCCGAGCGGCGAAGCATCGTTCGTCAGCGCTTCGAGCGACTCGGGGTAGCCGCCCGTATCGCAACGGTACATGCGGACTTTTTCGCCCAATGAGTCCACTTGCGCGCGCGTCATGGTGTGGTTGGTGCGCGTACACCTGGGCCCCGCCACGACGCGCCAGACGAGCACCCCCAGCAACACCGGCGCAAGCGCCAGCACCGCGGCGGCGGCGATCTTCCAGGTCCGTTCGCCCATCGTCCCTCCCTGCGTGCGCTTGCGCCGCCGCTGGCGCTAGACCAGCAAATCCTCGTAAAACGCCCCGAACGGCCGGTGCGGATGCGCGATCTGAATTTCCAGGATCCACAACCCCGCGGCCGGCGTGCCCTCGAACTCGCCGAGGTCGCCGGCGCGGTACACCGCATGCGGGAAATCGCTGACGCGGTGGCCCTGGATGTCGAGATTCAGCCGCCAGCCCATCGCCTCGGCGCGTTCCTGCGCGTAGCGGTACAGCGCCGGCCCGCTGGCGCCTTCGCGCCAACGCTCGCGCACCTCGTCGAACAAAGTGCGCGCGGCGGCCGCGCAGGCGTGCATGTCGGCGTCGTCGCCGACGACGAAGGTGTCGCCGCTGTCGCCTTCGTGGCCGTCCCAGACCACGCCCATGTCGATGAAGTAGATGTCGTCCGCGCGCAGTTCCGGATCGCCGTCGGAGCGCTCGCGGAAGGTCTTGAGGGTGTTGGCGCCGAAACGGATCAGCAGCGGATGCCAGATCCGGCCCATGCCGAGTTCGACCAGGATGCGCTGGCCTAGCTCGCGCGCCTGCGATTCGCGCATGCCCGGCGCGATCTGCGCGCGGATGCGCTCGACCGCCTGCCAGGTCAGTTCGCGCGCGCGTTGCATCGCGTTCGCGTCGAAGGCGGCGCCGACGCGTTCTTTCGGATCGGTTTCGTTCGGCTGTACGGCGTGCATCGGAATATCGCTCACTTCAAACCTCCAAAGTCAGTCCCGGCCGCGCCAGCACCGCCTGGGTGCCGAAACGCTCGCCGATCTCGCCCGCCAGCGCCTCGCGCGCCTTGTCCTCGCCGTGCACCAGCGCCAGCGGCGGATGTCCGGCGATAGTGCCGTACCACTCGATCAGGCCGTGCTGGTCGGTGTGCGCCGACAGCCCGCCGATGGTGTGGCGCTGGGCGCGGGCGCGGATGTCGCGGCCGTGGATGCGCACCCATTGCGCGCCCTCGACCAGACGCCGGCCGATCGTGCCTTCGGCCTGATAGCCGACGAACACCACATGGGTCTGCGGCTTGTCGAGGTTCTGGCGGAAGTGGTGCAGGATGCGGCCGGCGTTGGCCATGCCGGAGCCGGCGATGACGATCGCGCCGCGTTCGATCGCGTTGATCGCCATCGAGTCCTGCGCCGATTCGGTCAGATGCAGGTTCGGCAGATGGAAGGGATTGGGTTTCTCCTTCCACACCGCGACCGCGTCTTCGTCGAACAGATCGGTGTGGCGGTCGTAGACGGCGACCACCTTGGCCGCCATCGGGCTGTCGAGGAAGATCTTCCAGCGCGACAGCTTCCACTCGTCCCAGTACTTGGCGAACCAGTACAGCAGCTCTTGGCTGCGGCCGACCGCGAACGCGGGAATCAGCACGTTGCCGCCGTCGTTCCAGGCCGCTTCGAGGATGCGGCCGAGTTCGAGGATGGTCTCGCTGCGGTCCTTGTGCAGGCGGTCGCCGTAGGTCGATTCCATCAGCACCAAGTCGGCGGCGGCGATGGGTTCGGGATCGCGCAGGATCGGCGTGCCCTTCGGGCCGAGGTCGCCGGAGAACACCAGGGTGCGGCCTTCGGCGCGCAGCTCGACCACCGACGAACCCAGGATGTGGCCGGCTTCGCGGAAGGTCAGGCGCACGCCGGGCAGGATTTCGGCGTCGGTGTCGTAACGCAGCGGGCGCACCCGGCGCATCGCCGCCTCGACGTCTTCGCGGGTGTACAGCGGCAGCAGCTCCGGCTCGCCGGCGCGGCGCTTGCGGTTGCCGCGCTCGGCCTCGCCTTCGGCGATGGAGGCCGAGTCCAGCAGCATGATCCGCATCAGGTCGGCGGTGGCTTCCTGGGCGTGGATCTCGCCGCGGAAGCCGCGCTTGAGCAGCAAGGGCACGCGGCCGATGTGGTCGATGTGGGCGTGGCTGATCACCAGCGCGTCGAGCGCGGCGGCGTCGAAGCCGAACGGATCGGCATTGCGGCGCTCGGCCTCGGGGCTGCCCTGGATCATGCCGCAGTCGAGCAGCAGGCGATGGCCGGCGGCTTCGACTTCGTGCAGCGAGCCGGTGACCTCGCCGGCCGCGCCGTGGAAATGCACTCGCATCGGGTTCGGCTCCTTGGCGCGGCGGGGGCCGCGATGTGCGCTGAAACTACCACGCCGGTTTCGCCGGCCCGCGCGCGGTTCGGGTGCTCGTGGGCGCGGCTTCAGCTTTTGCCGGAGAGGCTCGGGCGCCGGCGCGGTTGTCGCCGAGCGCGGCGACCCGAACGAAAGAAGCCCGACCCGCAAAAACCGGCCGCCGCAGGCCTGGCGGCGGCCGCGCAAAACCACCGCAAAGGCAAAGCCGGCCGCCACCCCACGTGACTGAAGACACCCTCCCGCGGCCGCCGCGGGGTCCATCATCGCCGGATTCCGCGCGCCCGCCGCGCCCGTGCCACGTTGCCTGGGAGTTTCTGCGATGCCCCTCCGCCCCCGCCACCTGCTGTTGCCGCTGGCCATCGCCGCCGCCGTGGCCGCCTGCGCCAAGCCCGAGTCCGCCGCCCCGGCCGCATCGCCGGCCGCGCCGGCGCCGGCCGCGGCCGCCGCGCTGACCCTGGACGAGTCCAAGCTGCCGCAGCCGGTGCGCTTCGCCGCCAGCGACGTCGACCCGGCCAAGAGCGCCTGCGACAACCTCGGCGAGTACGCCAACAGCAAGTGGTTCGCGGCCAACCCGATCCCGGGCGACCGTTCGTCGTGGGGCGTGTCGGACGTGCTGGCCGAACGCTCGCTGGCGATCCAGCGCCAGCTCGCCGAACAGGCCGCCGGCGACGCCAAGGCCGCGGGCGTGGAAAAACTCGTCGGCGACCTGTGGGCCAGCGGCATGGACGAGGCCAAGATCGAGGCCCAGGGCATCGCCCCGCTCAAGGACGAACTGGCCGCGATCGACGCGGTGACCTCGCCCGAGCAGCTCGGCGGCTACCTGCGCGACAGCGCCGCGCACGGCCGCAACGTGCTGTTCGATTTCTCCGCCGAAGCCGACTTCAAGAATTCCTCGCAGAACCTCGGCTACGCCACCCAGGGCGGCCTCAGCCTGCCCGACCGCGGCTACTACTTCGACGCCGACAAGCGCGACAAGCTCGAGGCCTACCGCGCCCACATCGGCAAGGTGCTGGAGCTCGCCGGCGCCGACGCCGCCGCGGCGAAGAAGCAGGCCGACGCGGTGATCGCGTTCGAAACCCG
The DNA here is from genome assembly GCF_017355525.1 of Lysobacter enzymogenes. Taxonomy (NCBI): domain Bacteria; kingdom Pseudomonadati; phylum Pseudomonadota; class Gammaproteobacteria; order Lysobacterales; family Lysobacteraceae; genus Lysobacter; species Lysobacter enzymogenes. The sequence goes on from NZ_CP067395.1 coordinate 2,006,418, forward strand.
GCTGGCCCAGGTCTCGCTGTCGAGCGAGCAGCTCTCGCGCGACGTCGCCCTGTACTACAACCCGACCAGCCCGGCCAAGGCCGACGAGCTGACCCCGAATTTCTCCTGGACCAAGTTCTTCGAATCGCAGGGCGTGGCGACGCCTAAGATGTTCTCGCTGTCGATGCCGGGCTTCCACCAGGAAGTCAGCAAGATGATCGCCGACACGCCGCTGGAGACCTGGCGCGCCTACCTGCGCTACCACACGGTCGACGGCGCCTCGCCGTACCTGTCGGCGCCGTTCGTGCAGGAAAGCTTCGAATTCCACGCCAAGGCGATGCGCGGGCAGAAGGAGCCGAAGGCGCGCTGGAAGCGCGTGCTCGGCGGCATCGAGGATCAGGCCGGCGAAGCGATGGGCCAGTTGTACGTCAAGGTCGCGTTCCCGGCCGAGGCGAAGGCGCGCACCGAGGCGCTGGTGCAGCAGCTGCGCACCGCGCTGAAGGCGCGGATCGAGAACCTGTCGTGGATGAGCGCGCAAACCAAGCAGAAAGCGCTGGAGAAGTGGGCGAGCTTCACTCCGAAGATCGGCTACCCGGACAAGTGGCGCGATTGGAGCGGCCTGGCCACCGGCCGCGACAGCTACTACGCCAACGTGCGCGCGGCCAACGAATTCAACTACAAGTGGAGCCTGGGCAAGATCGGCAAGCCGGTCGACAAGACCGAATGGGGCATGAGCCCGCAGACCGTCAACGCCTACTACAACCCGTTGCAGAACGAGGTGGTGTTCCCGGCCGCGATCCTGCAGCCGCCGTTCTTCGACCCGAAGGCCGACGACGCCACCAACTACGGCGGCATCGGCGCGGTGATCGGCCACGAGATGATCCACGGCTACGACGACCAGGGTTCGCGCTTCGATCCGGCCGGCAACATGGCCAACTGGTGGACGCCGGCCGACGCCAAGGGCTTCGCCGCGCGCAGCCAGAAGCTGATCGAACAGTTCGACGGCTACGAAGCCGCGCCGGGGCTCAAGGTCAACGGCAAGCTGACCTTGGGCGAGAACATCGCCGACCTCGGCGGCCTGGCGACCGCCTACGACGCCATGCGCCTGGCCACCGCCGACGCGCCCGATCCCAAGACCGACGGCCTGAGCCGCGACCAACGCTTCTTCCTGAGCTTCGCGGTGAGCTGGCGCGACCGCTACACGCCGGACCTGCTCAAGGTGCTGGTCGCCTCCAACCCGCACGCGCCCAGCGATTTCCGCGCGATCGGCGCGCCGTCGAACCTGCCGGCCTTCGCCGCGGCGTTCTCGTGCAAGCCGGGCCAGCCGATGGTCCGCGACGGGGACAAGCAGGTGGTGATCTGGTGACCTGGGGCCGGGAATGGGGAATCGGGAGCCGGGAATCGATAAACCGAGCCCGTTCAGTTCCCCACCCGGCTCCGCCGCACCGAACCACCCATCCCCAATCCCGAATCCCGAATCCCGGCAATTTAAGGTTACGAAACCGTCACGTATGACCTTCGACACCCTGCGGGCACGCTCCGCAGGACTATCGTCCGGCCGTGCCGGCCCGAAATCGGCCACAATTCCCGCACTAGTTACGCCTACGCCTTACGGCCGGAGCCCGCTGTGACCCTCAAGAAACCGCAAGTCCTGTTGCTGTCCGTCGCCATCGCCACCGCCGTCGCGGCCTGCGGCGGCAAAACCGAAGCCCCCGCCGCCAGCGCGCCGGCCGAGCAGGCCGCCGCCAAGCCGGCCGAGGCCGCCGCCGAGCTCAAGCTCGACGAGAGCAAGCTGCCGGCGGTCAACCGCTTCGCCATCGCCGACCTGGACACCAGCAAGGACGCCTGCGTGGACTTCGCCGGTTACGCCAACGGCAAGTGGCTCGCGGCCAACCCGATCCCGGGCGACCGCACCTCGTGGGGCGCGTTCGAAATGCTCGACGAGCGCTCCAACGGCGTGCAGCACCAGCTCGCCGAACAGGCCGCGGCCGACACCAAGGCCACCGGCGTGACCAAGATCGTCGGCGACCTGTGGGCGACCGGCATGGACGAGGCCAAGGTCAACGCCCAGGGCATCGAGCCGCTGAAGGCCGACCTGGCCAAGATCGACGCCGTCGACAGCCCGGAAAAGATCGCCGCCTACCTGCGCGAGACCGCCGCGACCGGCGACAACCCGCTGTTCGGCTTCGGCGCCGAAGCCGACTTCAAGGATTCGGCCAACAACATCGCCTACGCCTCGCAGGGCGGCCTGGGCCTGCCGGACGCGCCGTACTACACCGACGCCAAGCACAAGGACAAGCTGGCCGCGTACGAGCAGCACATCGCGAAGGTGCTCGAGCTCGGCGGCGCCAAGCCTGAGGATGCCGCCAAGCAGGCCAAGGACGTGATCGCGTTCGAAACCCGCCTGGCCAAGGCCTCCAAGACCCGCGAGCAGCTCTCGCGCGACGTCTCGCTGTACTACAACCCGATCAGCCCGGCCAAGGCCGACGAGCTGACCCCGAACTTCTCCTGGACCAAGTTCTTCGAATCGCAGGGCGTGGCCACGCCGAAGATCTTCTCGCTGGCGGTGCCGGGCTTCCACGAGGAAGTCAGCAAGATGATCGCCGACACCCCGGCGGCCAGCTGGCAGGCCTACCTGCGCTTCCACGCCATCGACGGCGCCTCGCCGTTCCTGTCCGACGCGTTCGTGCAGGAGAACTTCAACTTCTACGCCAAGACCCTGCGCGGCCAGAAGGAAATCAAGGACCGCTGGAAGCGCGTGCTGGCCACGGTCGAAGGCCAGGCCGGCGAAGCGATGGGCCAGCTGTACGTCAAGGTCGCGTTCCCGGCCGAGTCCAAGCAGCGCATGCAGACCCTGGTGGAGAACCTGCGCCAGTCGCTGAAGTCGCGCATCGAGAACCTGTCGTGGATGAGCGCCGACACCAAGAAGAAGGCGCTGGAGAAGTGGGCCAGCTTCACCCCGAAGATCGGCTACCCGGACAAGTGGCGCGACTGGAGCGGCCTGAAGACCAGCCGCGACAGCTACTACGCCAACGTCAAGGCGGCCAACGAGTTCAACTACAAGTGGAACCTCAGCAAGGTCGGCAAGCCGGTCGACAAGACCGAGTGGGGCATGAGCCCGCAGACCGTCAACGCCTACTACAACCCGCTGCAGAACGAGATCGTGTTCCCGGCCGCGATCCTGCAGCCGCCGTTCTTCGACCCGAAGGCCGACGACGCCGCCAACTACGGCGGCATCGGCGCGGTGATCGGCCATGAAATGACCCACGGCTACGACGACCAGGGTTCGCGCTTCGGCCCGACCGGCAACATGGAAGTGTGGTGGGCGCCGTCCGACGCCAAGGCGTTCTCGGCCCTGACCGGCAAGTTGATCAAGCAGTTCGACGGCTACACCGCGACCGGCGGGCAGAAGGTCAACGGCACCCACACCCTCGGCGAGAACATCGCCGACCTCGGCGGCCTGGCCACCGCGTACGACGCGATGAAGAAGGCCGCGGGCGAGACCCCGGACCCGAAGACCGACGGCCTGACCCGCGACCAGCGCTTCTTCCTCAACTGGGCGACGGTGTGGCGCCGCAACTTCACCCCGGACGAGGAGAAGATGCGCCTGCAGACCGACGAGCACGCGCTGGCCAACTTCCGCGCGATCGGCGCGCCGTCGAACCTGCCGAGCTTCGCGGCCGCGTTCTCGTGCAAGCCGGGCCAGCCGATGGTGCGCGAGGGCGACAAGCAGGTGATCATCTGGTGATCGCGGCGGCGCGGTAATCGCGCCGAAGCCGATGCATCGACGAAGGCCCGGGGATTTCCCCGGGCCTTTGTTTTTTGGGGATTCGGGATTCGGGATTCGGGATTGGGGAGCATGCATTCGGCATCGGTGTGTCGCGCGTGCGACCGGGCAGAACCCCGGCCGCATCGCCACTCGCCTACCGTCATCCCCGCGAAGGCGGGGATCCAGGGCTTCACCGCGACAGGGCTCTGAAGCCTCTGGATCCCCGCCTGCGCGGGGATGACGTTCTTGGGGGAGCGCCGCGATCGGCGATCACGAACCCCGAACCCCGAATCCCGAATCCCGAATCCCGCGACCTGAGCCACGAGTCCCGAATCCCAACCCCATTCACCGCCATCCCACGCCGGATTGTTAAACTCCCGCATCCTTCGGATGGACTACGCGATGCTGACCCTACGCCCGCTTGCCTGCGCCCTCGCCCTCAGCCTGATCGCCGGCCTGGCCTCGCCCGCCGCCGACGCCGCCAAGAAAAAGGCCGCACCCAAGACCAAGGCCCCGGCCGTCGCCAACGCCTGCAGCGACTTCTACGCCAACGCCAACGCCGACTGGCTGCGCGCCAATCCGCTGTCCGGCGCCGCTTCGGTCTCGGCGCTGGAGACCCTGGCCGGCAACGCCCGCCGCCAGCAGCTGGAACTGCTGAACACCGCGATGACCGCGCCGCAGGGCAACGTGCAGAAGCTGCTCGGCGACTTCTGGGCCAGCGGCCTCGACGAAGCCGCGGTCGAACGCGACGGCGCCCAGCCGATCGCCCCGCTGCTGGGCCGCATCAACGCGATCAAGAAGTCCAAGGACATCCCGGCCTCGATCGCCGCCCTGCACCAGGTCGGCATCCCGGTGCTGTTCAACTTCGGCGCCGACATCGACCTCAAGGACCTGGAACGCCACATCGGCTACTTCAGCCAGGGCGGCCTGGGCCTGCCGGACCCGGCCTACTACACCCGCACCGACAACGACACCCGCCAGCTGCTGGCGCAGTACAACGTCTACGTGCAGAAGATCCTGGCCCTGACCGGCACGCCGAAGGACAAGCTCGCGGCCGAGTCGCAGCTGGTCATCGACCTGGAAACCCGCCTGGCGCGCGCGTCCAAGCCGCTGTCGGCGCTGCGCGACCCGCTCGCCAACTACGCGCCGGTCGCCACCGCCAGCCTCGGCAAGACCTACAAGCGCCTGCAGCTCGGCGATTTCCTCAAGGCCCAGGGCGTCAGCGACGACAGCGTGTCGATGGCCAACCCGGCGCTGTTCGCCGAGATGGACAAGCTGATCGACCAGCTCAAGCCCGAGCAGTGGAAGACCTACCTGCGCTGGCGCGTCGGCGACTCGATGGCGCCGTACCTGGCCAAGAGCTACCGCGACGCCGAATTCGATTTCCGCGGCAAGATCCTGCGCGGCGAGCGCGAGCAGCCCGCGCGCCAGCAGGCCGTGCTCGACGCGATCACCCTCGCCGCCGGCCCGATGGTCGGCCACGAGTACGCCGCGCGCTACCTGCCGGCCGCGACCGACCAGCGCGCCGAGCAGATCGCACAGCAGGTGCGCGAAGCGCTGGCCAAGGCCATCGACGCCGACACCCGCTTCAGCGACAGCGCCAAGAACGAGGCGCGCGCCAAGCTGGCCAAGCTCAAGATCGAAGTCGGCACGCCCAAGCGCGACCTCGACTACACCGTGCAACCGATGGGCCGCGGCAGCTTCGGCAGCAACATGCTGATCGCCTCGACCTGGCGCCACCGCGAGGAAATGAAGCGCATCGGCCGCGGCAACGCCGACCGCCGCTGGGACGTGCTGCCGCAGGAGCCGTCGCTGGCCTACGACATCGCCCAGAACCGCCTGATCGTGACCGCGGCGATGCTGCAGGCGCCGGTGCTCGACATGAGCCGCGGCGACGCCGCGCAGTACGGTTCCTTCGGCGCCCTGGTCGGCGCCGAGCTGACCCACGGCTTCGACAGCCGCGGCCGCTACGTCGACGCCAAGCAGGAAGTGCGCGACTGGTGGACCCCGGCCGAAGTGTCGGGCTGGGACGCGATGACCGCGCGCGTGGCCGCGCAGTACAGCGCCGAATCCTGGCCGGGCCTGAGCGCGGTCAAGGTCAACGGCAACCAGGTGCGCGAAGTCGCCATCGCCGACCAGGCCGGCGTCGAACTCGCCTGGGCCGCCTACCGCGCGGCCCAGCCGGCCGCGAACAAGGACGCCAACCAAGCCTTCTTCAAGGCCTGGGCCGGCGTCTGGGCGCAGCAGCTGAGCCCGGAAGCGGCGGCGCAGCGCGCGGCTTCGGGCATCCACGCCCCGGGCCAGTGGCGCACCAACATCCCGCTGTCGAACCTGCCGGCGTTCGGCGAAGCGTTCGGCTGCAAGGCGGGGACGGCGATGGTGCGCAAGGCGGATCAGCAGATCAAGGTGTTTCCCTGATTTCCTGGTCGCCTAGCAAGTAACGAAAAAGCCCGGCGAAAGCCGGGCTTTTTCTTTGTCGCGCCATCGCGCGCGCGCGGCAGCCGCGGCTACCGCCGCGATACGCGTCCGACGCTCACTGCAATTGCACCGCGCGCGTCTGCGAACTGTTCGCATCGATCGCCATCGCCCGGCCCTGATCGTCGAACAGCACCAGCCGCCCGTCCTGCTCGCGCGCGCGCAGCGGCGCCTGCGGCCAGTCGATCCGCGCCACGCAACGCGCGGCCGTCTGGTTGCCGCGCGCGACCAGATACAGGTTCATGCGATAGCTGCCGTGCAGCAGCACCGCGAAGCCCTGGGTCAGCGGGATCAGCGAGCTGTCGCACTCGCCCGTGCCCGGCTCCGGCGGATCCAGGTCGATGGCGCTGCTGCGTCCGGCGAAGCGGAACGAGAAGCGCACGCCGCCGTCGGCGTTCGCCTCCGCGGCCACGTCGGTGACGCTGCGGTGCGGGTCGAGCAGCATCGTGTCGGCGGAAATTTCCACCGGTTCGCGCGAGACCAGCGAACGCTTGGGAGCGCTGCGGTAGTGCCAGACCGCAGTGGCGCCGTGCCCGGCGACCAGGAACAGTTCGTCGTGGCGCAGGAACCGCGCCTGCACCACCGCGCCGCCGAGATCGCCGACGCTCCACAACACGTTAAGCGCCGCGCTGCTGGCGTCGAGCAGGACGATGCGCTGGTCCGACACCACCGACCAGGCGATGCCGTCGAAGCGGTCGGCGAAGAACTGCAACGGCATCGCGCCGAGGTCGAGGATCTCGTGCCGGGTCAGGTCGAGCCGGGCGATGCGCCAGACCGAATCGCGCTGGACCAGCGCCAGCGCGACTTCGCCGCTGTCGCCGATCACCAGCCTTTGCGCGGGCGCCGCGTAGCGGCGCAGGCAATGGCCGGCGGCATCGTAGACGGCCACGCCGGCCTCGCCGAACGCGGCCAGCCAGCGGCCTTCGCCGAGCGCTGCGACATCCAGCGGGCTGTGCGCGCTGGCGCCGGACTCGATCCGCGCGACCAGCGGCGCGGCGCGGTTCCACAGCGGCAACGCCGGCGGCGTCGGCGGCAGGCCCCAGTCGGGCAAGTCGGCGTTGAGCCACGGGTCGGCGGCGAGCTTGCGGATGCCGTCGAGCTGCATGCGTTCGAGCGCGTTGGCGCCGGCGGCGCGATCGGCGGCGAGCGCCGGCAGTGCGTTCGCGGCGATGCGCGCCAACGCCGGGCCGCCGTTCTTGCAAGCGGCCAGCGCCAGTCCCAGCGCTTCGCGCGGCGCGGCCGCGGCGTCGCCATCGCACAGCTCGGCGATGCGCGCGGCGTAATGTTCGAGGGTATCGGGCAGCAACGCGGCGCGCCGCACCAGCGCGCGCGCCGACAGTTCGGCGCCGCCGGCTTCGGCCGCGAGCAGCCAGCGCGCCGCCTGTTCGTGCGCGTCCGGGTCGCTCCAGACCGCGTCCACCGCTTCCAGCCAGTGGCCTTGCGCGGCCAGCGCGTGGCCCCACTCGCGGCGCAGCGCCAGCGCGTCCTCGCGGCGTCCGCCCTGCGCTTCGAGAATCGCGACCGCGGCGGCGAAGGCGTTGTCGCGGCGCGCCACCAGCACCGCGCGCTCGCGGTCGCCGGCGAGCATCAGCAGGCGGATGATCGTGTCCGCCGGCATGTCCCAGCCCAGCGCCAGTTCCGCGGCCTGCGCGGCGCGGTCGTGCGCGAGCAGATAGTCCAAAGCCTCCTGGCGCGCGTTGAGCAGTTCGGCGAGCACGAACACCGCTTCGTCGATCCGGCCCTCGCGGTCGAGCCGCTCGAACGCGCGGCGATAGCGCTGGCGCAGCAGTTCGCGCACGTCTTCGCCGACGCCGATGCTGGCGCCGGCGCCGAGCCTCGCGCTCGGGGTCAGGCGGTCGCGCCGCTGCGGCAGGCCGAAGGCCTGGCCCAGCGAGCGCATCGCCTCGCCGTCGACCGGCAGCGCATGGCGCAGCGCTTCCATGACGTCGCCGCGGTCGAACAGCTCCAGCAACCGGCGCAGGTACGCGCCCTGGCGCATGCCGATCAGCCGCGCCACGCCGCTGGCCGCGGCCATGCGCGCGAGCGCCTCGCGCCAGCGCTGCGGCCGCGCGACCCGCGTCCGCGCGGACACGCCCGCGCCGCTTCGCGCGGGAGCGCCTGCGCCCGACCCGCTGGCGCCTGGGTCGCCGCTGTTTGCGCCGCCGGCACCGCTGCCCAGCAGCCCCGGAAACTGCGCGAGCAACCACGCCGCGGCGTTGTCGCGCGCGCCGGTCAATCGCTCCCGCAAACTTGCGCCGGAGGCGTCCGCAGCCTCGCCCGACAAGGCGCTCAGGAACCGCTCGCGCTCGCGGCTCGGCGGCGCGACCCGATCGCCGAGCAGCGCGCGCACGCTCTTGCCGCCGAGCCGGTCCGGCGCCAGCTTCGGCACGGCGCGGTCGCAGACGAAGGTGTCGTGCAGCGCGTAATCGTCCAACTCGATCGCCAGCGACGGGTCCAGGACCTCGCCCTCGGCGATATCCAGCGCGACCAGTTGTCCGCCCAGCACCAGGCGCACATCGGCCGGCGCCAGCCCCTCGCGCTCGCTCGCGCGCAGCGGCCCCGCGTACAGGCCGTGCGCGCCGATCCGGCACAACGGCGTGCCGCCGGCGCGCTCGCATTCCAGCGCGCGCTCGGCTTCGAACCGCAGCAGATCGCCGCGCGCCGCTGCGCGATCGAAACGCCACGCGCGGCAGCCCGGCGCCCACCAGCGCAGCAGGCGTTCGCTGCGCTGGCGCGCGTCGAGCAGATCGGCGGGCAGCCACAAGCCGGCCACGGCCTGCCGGCCGCGCCAGACCGGATAGCGCACCTGCGCGCTGGGCGTCTCAGACATCGCCGTCCCCCTCGGCGTCGCTTCCCCCGGCGTAGATCGTCGTACTCACGCCGCGTTCGTGCAACACCACCAGCCGGCCGCGCAGGTCGATCACGGCGATGGTCTCGCCGCCGGCGGCGACGCTGCCGACGGTCAGGCGGATGCTGGACTGGTACAGGGTGCGGCGTTCGTTCTCGCCGATCGCCAGCACCGCGGTGCGGTCGGGGTTGATCGCGATCAGCGCCGGGCCGCCGTCGCGCGGCGCGTCGATGCCGATCACTTTCCATTCGCTCGGCAGGATCAGCTCGAAATCGGCCGCGATGTCGCCGCCGTCCCATTGCAGCAGCCGCCACAACGCGGAACGCTCGCCGCCGTGGCCGCCGAGGCGCAGCTCGACCGCGGCGACGTGGCGGTAACCGCCGCGCACCCGCTGGCCGTGCAGCCAGCCCGACTGGATCTGCCCCGGACACTTGGCCTCGGCGAGCGCCCGGTCGTTCCTGTTGGCCCGACCCGGCTGGGTGGTGGCGACCTCGATGCGGCCATCGCGCACCCGCAGGTAATCGACCCACGCCTCGTGCATCGCGACCATCGCCAGCACCTGCTGCGCATACGGCGCGAACTTGGCGGGATCGCCGTCCGAATCCTGCGGGCGCCAGCGCCACAGGTTTCCGGAGTCCAGCACGAACAGCTCCGGCTTCGGCTCGGCGCGGCCGCCGAGCTCCCTCGCCGACGCCTGCACCCAAGCCATCGGCGCCCAGCGTCCGCGGTCGGGCGAGCAGTTCAGCAGTTCCGGCCGCACACCCTGGACGAAACCTCGTAGCCCCTGGAAAGACAGCGCCGGGAGCGGAGCGCCGTCCGGGTACGCGCCCGGATGAGCGCGCGGCCGCGAGTACGCCACCACGCCGCCGAATACATGAGCGTGGATGCCCGCCGCAAACAACGGCCCGGTCCAGTGCACCACGCTGGGGTTGCCGAGCCGGCGCTTGCTGGTCAGCCGGTGCAGATGCACGACTTGCTTGTCCCACAACGGCACCGCCACCGACAAACCGTTCGCCGACAACAGCGGCGGCTGTTTCAGCGAGATGCGTTCGGCCACCCGCACCACCCGTACCGGGCCGATCTCCTCAGTGGCCGGCGCCACCTGCGGCTTGAGCACGAACTGGCCGCGCAGCAGGCGCGAGCCGCGCTTGGGATCGGGCAACGCCAGCCGCGCTTCGCGCCGCGCCTGCGGCGAGCTCACCGTCACCGCCAACTCGCCGGCGCCGGCTGCCGCGATGGCGACGCGGTGGCCGAGGCCATAACCGGCCGCGGCCGCGCCGATCGACCATCGCTCGCCCGGACTGGGCTGCTGCGCATCCAGCCACTGCGCCCATTGCTGTTCCAGCATCGCGCGCGCCGCTCCGGTGCCGGAATGACCGGCTTCCGCGAAGTTCGCTTCGGCGCGAAAACGCCAGGCGCGCGCGTCGAGCAGTTCGCGCAGGCTCTGCGTCGGGTCGCCCGCGTGTCCGGCCGCATGCAGCTCGCCGGGAATACCGAGCACGCCCCACAAAAACCGCGCCTTCGCCGCCTGCGCCCGCTGCGCCAACAAGATCCACAACGCGATATGCAACAACCGCGGCGCGCCCAACTGCGCCGGCCCGCTGTCGAACACCGCCACGGTCAGCGCGTCGGTCTGGCGCGCGATCAATTTCGGGCTCAGGAACAAATGCTCGCCGCCGGCGGCGCGGCGGTCGAATTCTTCCGGCGCGGCGTCGGCCAGCGCCCATTCGCTCAGCAGCAGGCGTTCGTAGCTGCCGCGGCGGCGCAGGTCGTCGATGCCTTCGGGCTCGACCTGCCCGCGCAAGGCGCGCAGGCGGAACGCGCCGAGCAGCGGATGCAGGCGCAGCAGCAGCTCGCCGAGCGCGGCCGCCGGTTCCGGGTCGAACCAGTCCAGCCATTGCCGCCAGGGCGTCAGGGTCGCGGGCAGGCGCATGCGCTCAGTCCTGCCAGCGCGCGCGGATCTGCGCGATCAGTTCGTCGCCGGCCGGCAGCGCGCGGTGCAAAGGCACCAGTTGCGCCGGGTCGCGCAGCATCAGCAAAGGCGACGGGCGATGGCGGCGTTCCAGCGCGCGTTGCAGCAGGTCCAGCGGCAGTTGCGGGCGCTGCGTGGTCGGCAGCCACAGCGCCGGCGCGGCTTCGCGCGGCGCGATGTAGAGCACGCCTTCGCACCACGGCAGTTCGTCGGCGCGGCCGGTCGCCACCAGCACGTCGGCGTTGGCGGTCAGCATGAGCTTGCCGCGCCGCTGCGGTTCCAGCGTTTCTATCGCGGCCAGCAACGCGCGCGCGGCGGCGCAGCCGACGCCGGCGGCGCCCTGCGGCGCGGGCGGTTCCGGTTCCGGGCCCCACTCCCAGTTCATGCCGCCGCCGTCACCCGTTCGGCCAGGCGCGCGCGCTCGGCGGCCAGTTCGGCCGGCAACGCGTCGCGGTCGAAGTTGGCGTCGATCTCGCGCAGCAGCGCTTCGGCGATGACCCCGGCGCCGGGCGCGTCGGCCGCGCCGGCGAGGCAGGCGCGCGCGGCTTCGAGCAGGCGCGCGACCCGCGACACCGGTTGCAGCGCGGCGTGTTCGACCGCGGCGCGCAGGGTCGGGTTGGCGGCGGCGGCGAGCGAATCGCGCAGCACGTCCTGCGCGGCCAGTTGCGCTTCGCGCGTGGGCATGACGTAGAACAGCGGCCACAGGTCGGCTTCGTCGGCGGCGTCGCGCCCGGCCAGCACCGCGGCCGCGGCGATCAGGCGCTGGACCTTGACGATGCGCCGGTCCGACAGGCTTAAGCCCGCGCCGCGCAGCTTGCGGATCGCCTCGGCCAGCAGCCCGCGCGCGCGCTCCATCGCCACCGCCGGCACCCGCCGGCTCAGTTCGTCGATGTCGCTGAGATCGGCGCGGTGCGCCAACGGCGCCGCCTGCGCCTGCCAGCCGCCGGCCAGCAGCGCTTCGAGCTGGTGGTCCGGCACCGGTTCGACGAACAGATGCAGCAGGAAGCGGTCGGCGAACGCGGCCAGCGATTCGTCGTCGGGCAGCGCGTTGGACGCGCCGACGCAGACCCGCAGCGGACACGCGACCTGGGTGTGGCCGCGGCGGAAGCGGCGTTCGTTGAGCACGCCGAGCAAGGTGTTGAGGATCGCGGTCGAGCCGAGGAACACCTCGTCGAGGAACGCGACCTCGGCCTCGGGCAGCATGCCGCTGACGTCGGTCTCGACCACGCCCTCGCGCAGCCGGCGCAGGTCGACCGGGCCGAACAGTTCCGACGGCTCGGTGAAGCGGCCCAGCAGGTATTCGAAATAGCGGCCGCCCAGGGCCGCGGCGACGCGCCGCACCACCGCGCTCTTGGCGGTGCCCGGCGGGCCGAGGATCAGCAGATGCTCCTGCGCGACCGCGGCCAGCACGATCAGCTCGGCGAGCTGCTCGCGTTCGACCAAGCCGGTGGTGGCGGCATGCGCGGCGTCGCGGACGCGGGCCGCGGCCTGTTGCGCGGCGGAGGGGGCGGAACTCACCGCGGAGGAGCTGGAGGTCATAGCGGGCGGCCTGGGTCCTTGGCGGCGCGCGGCGGCGGCGTGGCCGTAGCGACGTGGCGTTGGGTCGTTGATCGGGGTGTGGGCCGGCGTTGCGGGCGCGCAGCGAACGCAGCGCGCGCGGACGCGCCGGCCACGCGCGCACTGTAGGCGCGCGGCGCGCGAAACCGCAACTGAGGTCGCGTTAGGTTCGTGAGCGGCGCAGCGGTGTGGGCGAACGGCGCCGGCCCGGGGGCGGGTTTTCCCGATCCGCTGGGGATGCTCCTGTAGGAGCGGCGCGAGCCGCGACTGCGACAACCCACCTACGCCGCGACTATCGTCGTAGTTGGGTTGTCGCAGTCGCGGCTCGCGCCGCTCCTACAGGGGGCCTACTTGACTACGCGCAGCTTCGACGCCTTGCGCCGATCCCGCAGCGCCTCGGCGCGCGGGTCGCGGCGCGGGCCGCTGCCGCCGCTGCGCGGCGGATGCTTGCGCCACCACAGGATCAGCAGCCAGCCGATCAGCATGCCGCCGAGGTGGGCGAAGTGGGCGACGCCGGTGCCGGTGGTGAACACGCCGTAGAACAGCGAGGCGGCCACGTACACGATCACCAGGGTGCGCGCCTTGAGCACGATCGGGAACGGCAGCAAGGTCACCTTGCTGTTCGGGAACAGCACGCCGTAGGCCAGCAGCAGGCCGTAGATCGCGCCGGACGCGCCCAGGGTCAGCACCAGCTGGCCCTGATAGATCGCGTAGGTCGCCGCGGCCAGTTGCAGCAGCGCCGAGCCGAGCAGGCAGACGAAGTAGTAGATCGCGTAGCGCCGCGCGCCCCAGGCGTGCTCGACGGTCGAGCCGAACATCACCAGCGCGAGCATGTTGAACACCAGGTGGCCGAGGCCGCCGTGCATGAAGCCGGAGGTGACCAGCTGCCACGGCATGAAACCCGGTCCGTCGACTTCGAACTGCGGCGGCACCCACGGCCACAGTTCGAACCACAACGGCCAGGCGCGGGCGGCTTCGCTCGCGCCGGCGATGGACTGCAACAGGAAAACGGCAACGTTGGCGATCAGCAGCTTGCGCGTGACCGACGGGATACTGGAAAACATCGCAACTCCTCGGACCGGGCGCTATGGTAGCCGCGCGCGCCGCGCCGGGAGGTGAGCGCGGCGTGCAGATCGCGTCGGCCGTTCAGATCGGAATGCGGCCGCGGTCGCGGCGCGGCGACCGGTCCCGCCCGCGCGTCCGGCCTGCCGGCTGTGCGGGCGCGTCCGGCGTCGCCGGCCGACCCGTTTCAGCCGCGCCGCCGGGCGATACAGCCGGCTCAGCCGGGCAGCGCGCAGCCCGGTCGACACCGTCGCCGCGTCGGATCGAGCATTCGTCCCGCGCACCGCCAGCGCTACTCCGCCGGCCCCCAAATCTGCTCGTCCATCGTCGCCGCCGCGCGCTGGCCGCGCACCCGCCCTTTCTCGACCTTCACGCCTTCGGCGCGCAGGCGTTGGGACTGTTCGCGCCAGCCCTTGGAGCCTTCCGGGAAGGCGATGCGGCCGTCGGAGCGCAGCACCCGGTGCCAGGGCAGCTTGGGATCTTCGTTCTCGCTGAGCAGGCGCGCGACCAGGCGCGCGCGGCCCGGCAGGCCCGCGCGCCGCGCGACCTCGCCGTAACCGGCGACTTCGCCGCGCGGAATCGCGCGGATCGCGGCGAAGATGCGTTTGGCGGCAGTTTCGCTGTCCATCGCGGTAGCATATGCCCTGTTGCGCGCAGGAGTCGCCCCCATGCAGTTCGATAAGATCCACAAGCACCTGACCCAGGCCGGGTTCCGTCTTTCCGTCCACGACAGCGTGATCTGCGTCGAGCTGTCGCTCGAACAGGGCACCCGCCACCAATCGATCTTCCTGTCGGAACAGGAAGACGACGACGGCCGCGGCTTCCTGCGCGTGAGCACCGCGATCGCCCCGACCACCGGCCTGGACGCGCGCCGCGCGCTGGCCTTCAACTGGGAAAGCCACGTCGGCTATCTGGCGATCGGCAACCTCGACGGCGTGCCGTACCTGCAACTGTGCGAGAACCGTCCGCTCGATACGCTGGATTCGGCCGAGCTGCAGCGGCTGGTGCTGGAGATCGGCGGGGTCGGCGACAGCATGGAGCGGGTGTTGTCGGCGAACGGCGATTTGCTCTGAGTTCGCGCGAAGGCGGGTTTCGGCGTAGTTGAGTTTTCGCGGTCGCGGCTCGCGCCGCTCCTACAGGGCTGCGGGTGCCGCATGGGCTACTCGCGACAACGCGGTAACGACGCCATCCCATCGCAACGAAAAAGGCCCGCATCCGCGGGCCTCTTCGTATCCATCGCCGGACCTCAGATCCAGCCCATGAACCGCATCGCCTCGAACAGTCCATAAGCGATGCCGCCCGCGGCCGGGATCGTCAGGATCCACGCCCAGATCATCTTCTCGACCACGGTCCACTTGATCGAGTTGAAGCGCTTGGCGGTGCCCACGCCCATGATCGCGGCGGAGATGTTGTGGGTGGTCGACACCGGAATGCCGAGCGACGAGGCGGCCATGATGACCGAGGCGGCGCTGGTCTCGGCGGCGAAGCCGTGGATCGGGTGCAGCTTGACCAGCTTGTGGCCGAGGGTCTTGATGATGCGCCAGCCGCCGGCGGCGGTGCCGGCGGCCATCACCACCGCGCAGGTCAGCTTGATCCAGGTGTCGATGTCGTTGTGCGCGATCGCGCCCGGCGAGGGATGCAGGAACGCCAGCCACGCCGGCAGGTTGTCGAGGGTGCCGGCCTGCTGCGCGCTGATCAGGGCCAGGGCGATGATGCCCATGGTCTTCTGCGCATCGTTCATGCCGTGGGCGAAGCCCATGCCGGCGGCGCTGAGCAGCTGCGCCTTGCCGAAGAAGCCGTTGACCCAGCGCGGCCGCGCGATCCGCCGCAGGATGCCGCCGCTGGCGGCCATCGCCGAGATGGCCGCGAACAGCACGCCCATGACCAGGAAACCGGCGGCGAAACCCAGTACCGGCGAGGTGAACATCGGCACGATCACCTTCCACAGCACGCCGGCGCTTTTCCAGATCGGTTCGGCCGGATGCGACCACACCACCGCGTGCCAGTTGTTCGAAGCCGCGGCGATCGCCGCGCCGCACAGGCCGCCGATCAATGCGTGCGAGGACGACGACGGCAGGCCCAGCCACCAGGTGATCAGGTTCCAGATGATGCCGCCGAGCAAAGCGCACAGCAGCAGCTGCGAGCCGACTTCGACCACGCCGGCGTCGATCAGGCCCGAAGCGATGGTCTTGGCCACCGCCGTGCCCCACAAGGCGCCGATCAGATTGGTCGAGGCCGCCAGCATCACCGCCTGCATCGGCGAGAGCACCTTGGTCGCCACCACCGTGGCGATGGAATTGGCGGTGTCGTGGAAGCCGTTGACGTATTCGAAGATCAACGCGGCCAGGATGACCACCAGGACGAGCGTAAGCATCGCGCGCGCCTCAGGAGTTTTTCAGGACGATCTGGTAGGCGACCACGCCGGCCTCGCGGCAGCGGTCGATGGCCTTTTCCAGGATCTCGAAGAACTCCTTGAGCAGGAACATCTGCAGGTTGTCGAGCTGGCCGGAATAGATGTCGCGGTACAGCTCCAGCATCAGCCGGTCGGCTTCGTTCTCCAGCGCGCGCAGCTGGTCGTTGAGCGCCTTCATCGGCTCCAGCTTGAGGTGGCGCAGCTGGTGGACCATCTTCACCACCACCCCGGCGGCCTGCTCCAGCATCGCCGCGCGCGGGGCGAAGTCGATCTGCTCCAGGTGCCGGGTCGCCAGCGAGTAGCGGTCGGCGAACTTCTCGACCTGCTTGGGGATCTTGTACAGCGCCGAGGACAGCGCTTCGATGTCCTCGCGCTCGATCGGAGTGATGAAGCTGTCGACCAGCTCCTGGCTGATCTTGTCGGAGGTCTCGCGCTCGCGCTGGCGGGCCAGCTTGAACGCGTCCAGCGCGGGCTGGCGGTCGGCGGCCTTGAGCATCTCGTGCAGCGCGCGGGTGGCGTCGTGGGCGGCCACGGAGGCCTCCTCCAGCAGGGTGTAGAACTGGTTGCCTTGGCCGAAAATCGTCTGCAGGGAGAACATGCGGGGAGCCTCTGGGCCGGTCGCGGCGGAGCCGCCCGGCGGGTTCGAATGGGGGTCGGCGACCGGCCGGGCCGGCGCCGCGCGCGGCCGCGCCGGGAACGGCGACGGGGCGTGCGGGCGCGATTATGACCGTTTGACGACGGCCCGCCCACCTTGACGGGCCATCCGGGCGCCCCCAGAACGGTATGGACCCGCACCGAGTTGGCGGTTCCGCGCACTCGCCGGCCTTTCACGAAGGGCCGCCGCGCGGGCCTGCTAAGATCGGCCCCGCCCCGACCGCCGCCCCGCGCGCCGGCCGCGGCACCCTTCCCTTCCCCGCACCACACCATGGACGACGACCCAAAACCGCCGCCCGGCCGCGCCCTGCCGGCCTCCCCGATCCGCTCCGCCCCTTTCCGTGAATCGCCCTTGCCAGGGTCCACCGGCCACAGGAGGCGCTGCCGATGCTGGAACTTCTGATCGTCGTAGCCCTGATCGTCCTCAACGCTTTCTTCGCGATGTCGGAGATGGCGCTGATGACCTCGCGCAAGCTGCGGCTCAAGCAAATGGCCGAACACCCCACGCACCCCAGCAAGGGCGCGCGCACCGCGCTGGCGCTGGCCGAGCAGCCGGACAACCTGCTGTCGACGGTGCAGATCGGCATCACCCTGATCGGCATCCTGACCGGCCTGTTCGGCGGCGAGTCGATCGGCCTGATCATCGCCGGCTGGTTCGACTTCCTGCTGCCCGGCGACGCCACGCGCTACGCCCACACCCTGGGCATCGGCACCGCGGTCGTGCTGATCGCCTCGGCGCAGGTGATCTTCGGCGAACTGGTGCCCAAGCGCCTGGCGCTGACCAACCCCGAACGCATCGCCAGTTCGGTCGCGATCGTGCTCAACGGCCTGGCCCGCGCGGCCAAGCCGGCGGTCGCGGTGCTCGGCACGATCAACCGCTTCATCCTGCGCCTGCTCGGGATCAAGGACGACGCGCGCAGCGAGATCAGCGAAGAAGAAATCCGCCTGTTGGTCAGCGAAAGCCACGAGCAGGGCGTGATCGACGCCGACGAACGCAAGATGGTCAACCGCGTGCTGAGCCTCGGCGACCGCACCGCCGACAGCCTGATGACGCCGCGCACCCGCATCGCCTGGCTCGACGCGGCCGCGCCGCTGGAGGAGAACCTGGCGACGATGCGCGAATCGCCGTTCTCGCGCTTCCCGGTCTATCGCGGCAGCGACCAGGACGTGCTCGGCGTGCTCGAGGCCAAGTCGCTGCTGGCCGAACTGGTGCAGGGCCAGGTGCCGGACCTGTTCGGCCAGCTCAAGGAAGCGCTGTTCGTGTCCGAATCCACCCACGCGCTGAAGCTGCTGGAGATCTTCCGCGAGGAACAGCAGTCGCTGGCGCTGGTGGTCGACGAGTACGGCGACGTGACCGGTTTGATCACCGTCAACGACCTGATGGGCGCGGTCATCGGCCGCGTGCAGAACGCCGAATCCGACGACCAGCCGGGCCCGGTGGTGCAGCGCGAGGACGGCAGCTATCTGGTCGACGGCGCGCTGCCGCTGGAAGAACTGCGCGAAACCGTCGGCGGCGGCCGCCTGCCGAACGAGGACGAGCACGACTTCCACACCGCCGCGGGCATGGTCATCGCCCACTTCGGCCGGATCCCGCACGTCGGCGAGCATTTCGCCTGGCCGGGCTGGCGGATCGAGGTGATCGACCTGGACGGCCCGCGCATCGACAAGCTGCTGTTGCAGCCGCAGCAGGCCAAGCCCGCTGAGTCCGGCGAAGATGACGCCACCAGCGGCTGACCGCGGCGACGCTCCGCGCGGGGACGACCCGCGCGGCGGCGGCGACGGCTCGCGTCGCCGCCACGGCGCGCACGAAGCCGGCACCCGCGCCCTGCTCGACGCGATCGTCGCCGGCGACCCGGGCGAGCAGGTGCGTTTCGGCGACGTGTTCAACGGCCTGGGCAACCGCTCCTTCGGCATGTTGCTGTTCGTCTCGACCCTGCCCGCCTTCATCCCGATTCCGGGCGTCGGCGGCGCGGTCAGCGGGCCGCTGGTGATCCTGGTCGGCCTGCAATTGCTGATCGGCCTGCGCCGGCCGTGGCTGCCGGGCTTCATCGCCCGGCGCGGCCCGCACCGCAGCGCGCTCGGCAAATTCCGCAACCTGCTGGCGCCGTGGCTGACCCGGCTGGAACGCTTCGTCAGCCCGCGCCTGACTGCGCTGCTCGATCACCGCGCCGCCAGCGCCTTCACCGGCCTGTTGGTGGTGCTGGTCGGCGTGCTGCTGTCGCTGCCGATTCCGTTCACCAATTTCCTGTTCGGCGCGCTGCTGCTGTTGTTCGCGTTCGCCCTGCTCGAACGCGACGGCAAGCTGATGCTGATCGCCTGGGCGGCCGGCGCGGCCGCGGTGGTGGTGTTCGGGATCCTGTCCGGCAGCCTGGTGCAGGCGGCGGCGGAGTGGATCGCGTTGGCGCGCGACAAGCTGGGTTGAGGGCGTCGCGCAGGACGCTTGCGCAATAGTTGGATTTGCGCGGTCGCGGCTCGCGCCGCTCCTACAGGGGCTTCGTGTAGGAGCGGCGCGAGCCGCGACCGCGAACCGACACCGACGCCGCAACCCGCCTACTGCGGCAACTGCGCCAAAAACTCCGCCGCCGGTACCGGGTGCCCGAGCCAGTAACCCTGCGCCAGATCGCAGCCGCGTTCGCGCAGCACCGCGTACTGGCCTTCCTTCTCCACGCCTTCGGCGACCACGGTCACGCCGAGCGAGTGGGCCATCGCGATGATCGCCGTGGTCAGCGCCAGATCGTCGGGATCGCGCAGCACGTCGGCGACGAAGCTGCGGTCGATCTTGACCCCGTCGACCGGCACCCGGCGCAGATGGCTGAGGCCGGAAAAGCCGGTGCCGAAATCGTCCAGCCAGACCTTGACCCCGCTGCTGCGCAGCCGCGACAGCAAGGCGCTGGCGTGGACTTCGTCGCCGATCACCGCGGTCTCGGTCAGCTCCAGGTGCAGCAGCCACGGCGGCAGCCGGGTTTCCTGCAGACACGCGGCGACCACGTTGGGCAGGTCGCCGTTGCGCAGCTGCCGCGGCGAGACGTTGACCGAAACGAACAGCGGCTCGGCGCCGGGACGCGCCTCGCGCCAGGTCACCGCGTCCTCGCAGGCCGCGCGCAGCACCTGCGGGCCTAGGGTTTCGATCTGCCCGCTCTGCTCGGCCACGTCGATGAACACCGACGGCGCGATCAGGCCCTGCTCGGGATGCTTCCAGCGCAGCAAGGCCTCGGCGCCGACCATCGCGCCGTCGCCGAGGCGGAACACCGGCTGGTAGACCAGGCTCAGCTCGCCGCGGTCCCAGGCGCCGCGCAGCGCGTGTTCCAGGTGCACGCGCCGCTCCACCGCCTGGTCCATCGCCCGGCTGTAGAAGCGGTAGCAGTTCTTGCCGGCGACCTTGGCCTGGTACATCGCGATGTCGCCGTTCTTCATCAGCGCGGTCGCGCCGCTGGCGTCTTCCGGATACAGGGTCACGCCGATCGAGGTGCCGAGGAACACCTGCCGCTCGTGCACCGCGATCGGCTGGCCGAGCTCGGTCACCAGCACTTCGGCCAGATGGGTCGCGAGCTGACGCGCTTCGCCGGCGCGGTGATGCCGGCCTTCGACCAGGATCACGAACTCGTCGCCGCCGAAGCGCGCCAGCAGCGCGCGTTCGCCGCCGACCCGCTCGACCGTGGCGGCGATGCGCTGCGCGCATTGCAGCAGCACCTCGTCGCCGGCGTCGTGGCCGAGGGTGTCGTTGACCCGCTTGAAGTCGTCGATGTCGGCGAACAGCAGCGCCAGCTGGCCGCGGCCGCCGTCGAACTGCTGCAGGCGCGCGTCCAGCGCCTCGCGGAACGCGAGCCGGTTGGCCAGCCCGGTCAGCGAATCGGTGTAGGCCATGCGGCGGATGTCGCGGTCGTGGCGCGCCAGCGACTGGCTCATGCGGCTGAAGGCGCGCATCAGGTCGCCGACTTCATCGTTGTGGCGGGCCGCGTCGGAGTCGTCGAACTGGCCGAAGCGGCCGTCCTCGATCGTGTGCGCGGCCTCGGCCAGTTCGCGGATCGGCTTGACCAGCCAGCGCTGGATCAGCCACAGCATCGCCGCGCCGAGCGCCAGCAGGCCGAGGCTGAGCAGGCCGACCCACAGCAATTGCAGGCGGCCCAGCGCTTCCAGGCGCCGGCGCAGTTCTTCCAGCGCGCTGTCCTGGTACGCGCGCATGGCCTTGAGGTCGTAGCCCACGCGCACCCCGCCGAGGCGCTGCTGGCCGATCTTGATCGGCGCGGACACGTCGAAGGTGCTGTCGCTCCACTGCCCCAGCAGCGCCGGCGCGGCCATGATCTTCGCCGCGAGCGGATCGTCCATGCGCTTGCCGTAGCTCGGGATCTCCTCGCTGCCGTCGTGGACGATGTTGCCGTCGTTGTCGTAGACCACCACGTAGCGCACGCCCGGGTTGGTCATCGCCGCGCGGCTGAGTTCGCCGATCGCGTCGAGGTCGAAGTAGTACAGCGGGTTGGTCAGCGAACCGGCGAGCTGGGCCACTTCGCCTTCGCCGTGGCGGCGCAGGCTGGCGACGAAGCTGTCGCGCATGGCGTCGCGGCTGACCTCGACCACCGCGCTCTGGATCCGCTCCTGGCGCTGCAGCAGCAGGCCGATCAGCACCGCCACCACCGCCAGGGCCAGACCCATGATCGACAGGAACTTGGCCTGCAGGCCGCGCGGCGATTTCATCGGGCCCCCTTCATTCGACGTCCGCGCGCACCCGCGCCACGCCCGCGCCGATGTGGTCGAGCGCGCGTTGCGAAGCCGGGTCGATCGGCATGAAGCGGGTGGTCTTGAAGAAGCGCAGCAGCGCCTCGCCGGCGTCGGGGTCTGCGGCCGCGTCCAGCAGCACCTCGCGCAGGCGCGCGGCGACCTTCGGATCCATGTCCGAGCGCACCAGCTCCAGCGCGCGCGGGTAGTCGGGGCTGCGGCCGATCTGGACGAAGTCGCGGCGGAACGCCTCCGGCACCCGGCGCGGGTTGTCCCAGTCGAGGTTGCTGGTGACGCCGGCGTCGACCAGCCGCTTGTGCACCCAGGTGGCGATGTTGAGCTCCGAACGCGCGAACAGGTAGCCGACCGCGCCGCGGTTGATGCGGTCGGTCGGCGACAACAGGATTTCCAGGCGCAGGCCGCGTTCGAGCAAGGTCGCGGCGGGAACGAAGTAGGCGCTGGTCGAAGACGGCCGCTGGAACGCGACGTTGTGGCCGCTGAGGTCGTCGAGCGAACGCAGGCCGCTGTCGCGGCGGGCGAAGAATACGCTGTGGTAATGGCTGACGCCGTCGCGTTCGGTCAGCAGCAACGGCTTCGCGCCGGCGCGCTGCTGCAGCAGCATCGCGGTGCCGGCGGTCTCGCTGACCCAGTCGACCCGGCCGCGGCGCAGATAGCTGCCCATCTGCTGCACGTCCTTGGCCATCAGGATGCGGCCCTCCTGGATGCCGACCGAGGCCATGCGCGGCACCACGTAGTCCAGCAGCGGCTTGAGCTGTTCGTAGTGGGCCTTGGGATCGTCGCTGATCCGGCCCAGCACCAGCACATGCGCATCGGGATCTTCGCCGTGGCCATGCCCGGGCCGCTCGTGCGGCGCGGGCGCCGGCGCGGCCGCGGCCGCGCTCAGGGCTCCGGCCAACGCCAGCCCGAACAGGCACGCCCAACGCCAGCCCCTGTTAGCGACCAATCGCTTCATCCTCGCCGAGCGGATCGGCACACCGCTGCGGCAGCGTAATCGAAACCGCGCCCGCGCCGATACCTCGAACGATGCTTCGGCGGCGATACGCGCGCCGCCGGACTGCGCCGCCAAGGCTTCAGCGGCGCTGGGCCAGCAGCATCGCGGTGCGCTCGACATCGGCCAGCACGCCGCGCAACAGCCGCACCTCGCGCTCGTCGAGCTGCGCGCGCAGGAACAGCCGGCGCAGCTTGTGCATCGCCGCCTCGGGCGTGCGGCCCTTGTGGAAGTCGATCGCGTCGAGGGCCTGGCCGAGCTGGCCGAAGAAGCCTTCCATCTGGGCGTGGCTGGCCGGCGGCTCGCGGCCGCCGGCGGCCTCGTCCGGGGCCGGCGCCGCGGCCAGCGCGGCCATGCGCAGCTCGTAGCTCAGCACCTGCACCGCCGCGGCCAGGTTCAGCGAGCTGTACGCCGGATTGGCCGGGATGTGCACGGCCGCGTGGCACAGCTGCAATTCCTCGTTCTCCAGCCCGGTGCGCTCGCGCCCGAACACCAGCGCGACCTCGCCGCCGGCGCGGGCGCGCGCGTCGCACGCGGCCGCGGCCTGGCGCGGGTCGAACTGCTCCAGGGCGATGCGGCGGCTGCGCGCGGTGCAGCCGAGGACGTAGTGGCAGTCGGCGACCGCCGCGGCCAGGTCGGGCACGATCCGGGCCGCGGCCAGCACGTCGTCGGCGCCGGCGGCCAGGGCGTAGCTGTCGCGGTCCGGGGCCTTTTCCGGCGCGGCCAGGATCAGCCGCGACAGGCCCATGGTCTTCATCGCCCGCGCCGCCGAGCCGATGTTGCCGGGGTGCTGGGTGCCGACCAGGACGATGCGGATGCGCGCCGCCGCCGGGTCTTCAGGTTCGGCCAGGACGGGCGAGGCCGGGGCCGCAGCCTCAAGTGAGTTGGCATCCGACTTGGCGTTTTGCGGCGCCTGCGCGGGTTCGTTGGGTTCGCGGGGATCGTGGTTCATGCGCAAATGGTAAACTCCCCGCCCCGGCCATAGGCGCCGGCCCGCTCTTTACCCCCGTCAGCCGTCCCCACCTCATTCCGTCCGAGGCCGTAAGCCATGCAGAAACCCGCCGTCACCCTCATGGTCAAGGCCGCCCGCGCCGCCGGCAACGTGTTGTTGCGCCACATGCACCGCCTGGACGCGCTCAACGTGGTGGAGAAGGACCGCATGGACTACGCCAGCGAAGTCGATCGCCTGGCCGAAGCCGAAATCATCAAGGAATTCCGCCGCGCCACGCCCGACTACGCCATCCTCGGCGAAGAACACGGCCCGATCGGCCAGGCCCGCAACACCTGGGTCATCGACCCGCTCGACGGCACCAGCAACTACCTGCACGGCATCCCGCATTTCTGCGTGTCGATCGCGCTGTGCGAAAACGGCGAACCGACCCATGGCGTGATCTTCGATCCGCTGCGCAACGACCTGTTCACCGCCAGCCGCGGCAGCGGCATGCAGCTCAACGAAAAGCGCGTGCGCATCGCCGACCGCAAGGACTTGACCGGCGCGATGCTGATCACCGGCTTCCCGCCGCGCGAACGCGCGCGCGCCAGCGCCCACCTCAAGTGCCTGGACAACCTGCTGCTCGACGCCGAAGACGTGCGCCGCACCGGTTCGGCCGCGCTCGACCTGGCCTACGTCGCCTGCGGCCGTGCCGACGCCTACTTCGAAGCCGGGCTGAAGCCGTGGGACGTCGCCGCCGGCGTGCTGATGGTGCGCGAGGCCGGCGGCAAGGTCAGCGACTTCAAGGGCCGCGCGACCGGACCGATGGACAACCGCGGCCTGCCGCCGCGCCAGATCGTCGCCGGCAACCTGCGTCTGGCCGACGCGCTGCAGCAGCGCATCGTCAACACCGGCTACGCCGCCGCGTTCGATTGAACCGGCGCGCCGGCTGGCGCGATTGTCGAGTATGCGAAAACGCCGCGCTGGTCGCGGCGTTTTTCGTTGCTGCGCATTCGATCGGCGGATAACGACCCGCTTCACCGCCCCGACCCGACGGCGTTGAACCCAGTGCACGCGGCCGTGGCGCCGCCCCGTCCGCGCGCGCCCCTCCCCTTCTGTCGAGGCTCGCCATGACCACCGCATCGCCGTCGCGTTCGCTCCCGCTGCTGTCCCTGCTGGTCTGCGCCGGCCTTTCACTCGGCGCGCTCGCGCCGCGCGACGCCGGCGCCCAGGCGATGATCGTGATGAAGGATGTGTGCGACGACCCGGCCGCCACGTTCGATTACCAATGGGCGCGCATCAACCACGACGTGACCGCGGCCTTCCTGATGCAACCCGGGGGCAGCATCGAGCCGGTCGAAAACGCCGATCCGCGCGGCCTGGCGGCGTATCCGCGCATCTTCGTCGCCGCGCACGGCGGCGACAACACCTTGTCCGGGATGCCCTACGACGAGTTCGCCGAGAACTTGCACAAGGCCCGCGCGGCCACGCCGCAACTGACGTACTTCGCGGTGTGCGGCGCCGGCAAGGGGCCGGCCAGCCTGCTCAAGCGGGTCAACGACCGCTACTGCGGCGGCATTGCCGAGCTGCAAGGCGGGGTGACCCGCTGCGCGCTGACCGGCAACGGCAAGGCCGCGCTGGCCGGCGCGCAATACCGCATCGAAGCGGAAAAGAGCGACCCCGCGCGCCACGCATTGATTCAGAAAAACATCATCTACAAATGGGAAAACGACAACTATCCGGGCCAGCAGCTCAGCTACAAGAATGTGTGCAAGAAGCTGATCAAGGCCAGCCCGTTCCAAGGCGAGCCGTTGGCCGAGTTCATGTCCACGGTGTACCACGAGTTCACCCGGCCGGCGGTCGACCCGAAGCGCTCCACCAACTACCTGGAGCTGATCGCGATCAACCAGAACGGCCAGCCGCTGACCCAGTGCGGCGCCGATCCCACCGGCAACGGCGTCAAGGTCGCCTGTCCGTAATCCGCCGCGCGGCGCGGGAGGCTCATCCCGCCCGCGCCGTCACCACCCACACCGCGCCGCCGACTTCCAGGCCGTCGTCGGAGGCGAGTTCCAGCAGCGACGCGCGGATCGCCAAGCGCGCCCGCGCGTTGATCTCCTCGCCCTGCGGCTCCAGCAGACGCGCGATCGGCCCGACCCGGAACACCTGCTCCATCGCATCGTCGGCCATCGCTTCGCGGGTGGCGCCGCGGCCGAGGTAGAACGGGGTCGCGAACGGCTTGAGTTCGACGCCGGCGAAACCGGCGTCGGCCAGCACTTCGCGGATGTGGTCGGGATCGCTGAACGCGAACGGCCCGGGCTGGCGCGTGTCCACCGGCGTGCGTTCGACGATATCGGCGATGGCGGCCAGCGGCCGTTCGTACCAGTCGTTGAGTTGCGGCCCCTGCCAGCAGGCGAAGGCGATGCGGCCATCGGGTTTGAGGGTCTTGCGCAGTTCGGCGAAGGCCGCGGTCGGATCGTCGAAGAACATCACCCCGAAGCGCGAATACAGCAGGTCGAAACTGTGCGGCGCGAAGGTCGGGCGGCTGGCATCGGCCTCGCGGAACTTGACCGGCAGCGCCAGCGCCGCGGCGCGTTCGCGCGCGCGGCCGAGCAAGGGCGCGGAGATGTCCACGCCGGTCACCGAACCGCCGGCGCCGACCGCGCGCGCCAGTTCGAACGAGGTCGCGCCGGCGCCGCAACCGATGTCGAGCACCGCCTCGCCGGGCTGCGGCGCGGCGGCCGCGAACGCGGCGCGGCCGTACGCGGCGGTGCGTTCGTCGAGCCAGTCGTTGTAGGCCAGCCAGCGCTGGCCGACCGGGCCGTTCCAGTATTCGATCTGCTCGGCGTTCGGCGGCGGCGTGTTCGCGGGGGTTTCCACATCGGTCTCCGGCGGGGCAATGGCCGCGCCAGTCTTCCGCGATGCGACGACCCGGTCAATCGCCAGAATGCCGCGGTTCGCTTCCTGTAGGAGCGGCGCGAGCCGCGACTGCGGGGTTTCCGCTCGCGGCGAAAGCAGCGCCGTAGTTGCGTTGTCGCAGTCGCGGCTCGCGCCGCTCCTACAGGGAGAAACCGCGCCAACGAAAAAGGCCGCGCAATCGCGCGGCCTTTCCCGGAAACGCAACGAAGACCGCTTACGGCCGGCGCGCCAGCGCCGCTTCGTCCTTCGCCTTCGGCATCAGGTCCTGCTTGGTGACCTTCAGCAGGCCCAGGGTCAACAGCGGGCAGGCGACGAAGATCGAGGACAGGGTGCCGATGATGATGCCGAGCATCTGCGACTCGGCCATGCCGCGCAGCGAACCGCCGCCGTAGATGTACAGCGCCACCACGGTCAGGAACGCCACGAACGAGGTGATGACGGTGCGCGACAGGGTCTGGTTGATCGACTTGTTGAGCACGGTCTCCGGATCGGCGCGCATGCTGCGGAAGTTCTCGCGCACGCGGTCGAACACCACGATGGTGTCGTTGATCGAGTAGCCCATCACCGACAGGATGCCGGCCAACACGGTCAGGTCGAACTCGTGGCCGCTGATCGCGAACCAGCCGGCGACCACGACCACGTCGTGCAGGGTGGTGATGATCGCCGCCACCGCGAACTTCCATTCGAAGCGGAACGCGATGTAGATCAGGAAGCCGACCACCACGAACAGCAGCGCGTACAGGCCCTTGAGCGCGAGCTCCTTGCCGACCTGCGGGCCGACGAACTCGTTGCGCACGATGTCGGCCTTGTTGCCGGCGTCGGCGACCGCCTTGAGCACCGCGTCGGCGGCGTGCTTGGTGGCGACGTCGCCGCTCTCGCCTTCGCGCGGCTGCAGGCGGATCAGCAGCTGGTTGCCGGAACCGTAGGTCTGCACCTGGGCGCTGTCGTAGCCGTCGGCGGCGAGCTTGTCGCGCACCGCGTCCAGCGGCATCGGCTTGTCCAGATGCGCTTCGATCAGGTTGCCGCCGGTGAAGTCCAGGGCGTAGTTGAAGCCGCGGGTGGCCATCGCGCCGATCGCCACGAACATGATGATCGCCGCGACCGCGATGGAGATCCATCGCAGGCGCATGAAATCGATGTTGGCGTCGTTGGGCAGCAGGGTCAGCGGGAAAATCTTCATGTCTGGGTTCTCCCGTCAGATCGCGATGGACTTGAGCTTGCGGCGGCCGCCGTACAGCAGGGTGGCGATGCCGCGCGACACGGTGACCGCGGTGAACACCGAGGTCAGGATGCCGATGATCATGGTCATCGCGAAGCCCTGCAGCGGGCCGGTGCCGAACGCCCACAACGCCACGCCGGCCAGCAGCGCGGTCATGTTGGAGTCGAAGATGGTGCCGGAGGCCTTGTCGTAGCCGGTGGCGATCGCCGCCTGTGGCGGCACCCCGGCGCGCAATTCCTCGCGTATGCGTTCGTTGATGAGCACGTTGGCGTCGACCGACATGCCGACCGACAAGGCCAGGCCGGCGAAGCCCGGCAGGCTCATGGTGGCGCCCATCAGCGACATCAGCGCGATCACCATCAGCAGGTTCAGCAGCAGCGCCAGGCAGGTGATGAGGCCGAACATGCGGTAGTAGATCAGGAAGAAGGTCAGCGCGAACACGAACGAGTACAGCACCGCGGTGGTGCCGCGCTTGACGTTCTCGGCGCCCAGGCTCGGGCCGACCACGCGCTCCTCGACGAACACCATCGGCGCGGCCAGGGCGCCGGACTTGAGCTGGTTGGCCAGCGACTTGGATTCTTCCGCGCTCAGGCCGGTGGTCTGGAAGCTCTTGCCGAACACGCCGCGGATGGTCGCCGAGTTGATCACGCGCTCGTCGGTGCGGATCGACTGCACTTCCTTGCCGTCGACGATCGAGGTGGTCGGGATCTGTTCGACGTAGACGATGCCCAGGCGCTTGCCGACGTTCTCCAGCGTGTGGTCGAGCATGCGCTGGCCGCCGACGCTGTTGAGGTTGATCTGCACGCCCTGCTGGCCGTTCTGCGGGTCGGTCATCGGCTGGGCGTTGACCAACTGGTCGCCCGACACCAGCAGGCGCTTGGACAGCAGCAAGGGACGCTTCTGGTTGTCGTAGTAGACGCGCGCGTCCGGCGGGATGCTGTGGTCGCGCACCGCGGCGGCCGCGGCGGCTTCCTCGCCGACCACGGCGCGGAATTCCAGGGTCGCGGTCGCGCCGATCTGGCGCTTGGCCTCGGCGGTGTCCTGCAGGCCCGGCAGCTGGATCACGATGCGGTCGGTGCCCTGGCGCTGGATCACCGGCTCGGCCACGCCGAAGGCGTTGATGCGGTTGCGCAGGGTGTTGAGGTTCTGCTCGATGGCTTCCAGCGAGATCCGGCTCAGCTCGGTCTGCGGCACGTCCAGGGTCAGGGTCTGGCCGTCGAGGGCGATGCTCAGGTTCGGGAACGAGGTGCGCAGGCGCTGCTGCGCCTTGGCCTTGTCGGCGTTGACGCCGAGGGTGGCGACCAGGGCTTCGTTGCCGCGGCGCACGACCGAGGTGTACGGCACGCCGGCGTCGCGCAGGGTCGAGCGGATGTCTTCGACGTAGGCGTCCAGGCGCTTGTTCAGCGCGGCCTCCTGGTCGACCTGCATGACGAAGTGGACGCCGCCCTGCAAGTCGAGGCCGCGCGGCATCGGCTTGGCGGCCAGCGATTCCAGCCACTTCGGCGCGGTCGGCGCCAGGCTCAGCGCGACCACGTAGTCGCTGCCCAGGCGCGGGCGCAGCAAGTCGGCGGCGCGGGTCTGCAGTTCGGTGTCGGCCAGGCGCACCAGCAGGTTGCCCTGCTCCTCGACCTTGATCGATTTGGTCGCGATCTTGGCCTCGGTCAGGATCCCCTCGATCCGCTTGGCCAGCGGCGCGTCGATCGCGATGGTGCCGGCCTTGGCGGCGGACACCTGGACCGACGGGTCCTGCGGATAAGCGTTCGGCAGCGCATAGATCACGCTGAGGATCAGGACCGCGAGGATGGCGAAGTATTTCCAGCGCGCGAAGGTCAGCATCGAAAACCCCTGCGGCGACCTCCCCGGCCGCCGCGTCTCAAAGTGTCGTGGCGTCGGCTCAGGCCGACTTCAAGGTGCCCTTGGGCAGCACGTTGGAAATGGCGCCGCGCTGGATGCGGACGGCCACGTTCGGCGCGATTTCGACGGTGATGAAGTTCTCGCCGATGTTGGTGACGGTGCCGGCGATGCCGCCGTTGGTCAGCACCTCGTCGCCCTTGGACAGCTTTTCCAGCATGCCCTTGTGTTCCTTCGCGCGCTTCATCTGCGGGCGGAAGATCAGGAAGTACATCACCGCGATCAGGACCAGCGGCAGGACCAGGGTGGTCAGGCCGCCGCCGGCTTGCGGCGCGGCGCCCTGGGCGTAGGCGGGGGCGATCAGGAGGTCGAGCAGGTTCATCTGTGAAGTCCTGGAACTAAAAATAGCCGGGGATTATGCCACGGCCGGGCCGGGGCTACGGCCGGCCCCGATCCGGGGCGGAGCCGGGTCGAATCTGGGCCGGGGCGCACGCTTTCGCGGGTGGGCTGGAGGCCGGCGCGGTCCTGGCCTTCCCTTGAACGGGTCGGCGGACGGCGGCGGGAAGGCCCTCACCCCTGCCCTCTCCCGCGGGCGGGAGAGGGGGACAGGGAGTTCGCCCGCTTTGCGGGCGAACGGCGTTTTACATGCGTGCGGCGTAGAAGGACTCGCGGAAGGCGGCAAAGGTTCCCTGCTCGATCGCCGCGCGCATCTGCGCCATCAGCCGCTGGTAGTAGCGCAGGTTGTGCAGGGTGCCGAGCATCGGCCCGAGCATCTCGTTGCAGCGGTCCAGGTGGCGCAGGTAGGCGCGGCTGAAGCCGTTGGCGCAGGCGTAGCAGTCGCAGCCCTCCTCGATCGGGCGCAGGTCGCGCTCGTACTTGGCGTTGCGCACCCGCACCGTGCCCTGCGCGGTGAAGTAGTGGCCGTTGCGGGCGTTGCGGGTCGGCATCACGCAATCGAACATGTCGACGCCGCGCGCGACCGATTCGACCAGGTCCTCGGGCCGGCCCACGCCCATCAGATAGCGCGGGCGGTCTGCGGGCAGCTGCGGGCAGGTGTGTTCGAGCATTTTGTTGCGCTCGGCCTCCGGCTCGCCGACCGCGAGGCCGCCGACCGCGTAGCCGTCGAAGCCCAGCGCCTTCAGCCCTTCGGCCGAGCGTGTGCGCAGGTCGTGGTGGACGCCGCCCTGGACGATGCCGAACAGCGCCGCGTCGTTGCCTTCGTGGGCCTTCTTCGAGCGTTCGGCCCAGCGCAGGCTCAGCTCCATCGACTTGCGCGCGACGTCTTCGGTGGCCGGGTACGGCGTGCACTCGTCGAAGATCATGACGATGTCCGAATCCAGCACGCGCTGGATGTTCATGCTTTCTTCCGGCCCGAGGAACACCTTGCTGCCGTCGACCGGCGAGGCGAAGGTCACGCCCTGCTCGGTGATCTTGCGCCGGTGCGCGAGCGAGAACACCTGGAAGCCGCCGGAGTCGGTCAGGATCGGCCCGTTCCAGCGGGCGAAGCCGTGCAGCCCGCCGTGGTCGCCGATCACATCCAGGCCGGGGCGCAAATACAAATGAAAGGTGTTGCCGAGGATGATCTGCGCGCCGAGGTCGCGCACGTGCTCGGGCATGATGCCCTTGACCGAGCCGTAGGTGCCGACCGGCATGAACGCCGGGGTTTCGACGGTGCCGCGCGGAAACGTCAGGCGGCCGCGGCGCGCGGCGCCGTCTTGGCCGAGAAGCTGGAAGGACATGCGGCTCATGCGCGGGTTCCTTGGATGGGTAGCGGGCGCATGGGGGCGACGCGCGTGGACTGAAAATCGGGAGTCGATGGAAGCTTGGGTCGGAACCGCTCGATTCCGTCATTGCGGCGCAAGCCGGAATCCGTTTTTGATTCTGCCTTGCGTCGCGGCGAAGCGAGAACGACGGTTGGCGGCTTGCGGACTTCGCCGAACGACGGGGCTTCGGGACGCAGCGGCGGCGCTACGTATCTTCGGTTGCCCACAGCAGCATCGCGTCCCCGTACGAAAAGAACCGATACCGCTGCGCGATCGCATGCGCATAGGCCTCGAACACGCGCTGCTTGCCGGCGAACGCCGAGATCATCATCAGCAGCGTGCTTTCCGGCAGATGGAAGTTGGTGACCATCGCGTCGACCGAACGGATGCGGTAGCCCGGCAGGATGAACAAGCGGGTTTCGCCGGCGAACGGCTGCAATTCGCCGCCGCCCTGGCGGGTCGCGCTTTCCAGCGCGCGCACCACGGTCGTGCCGACGCCGATCACCCGGCCGCCGGCGGCGCGGGTGCGGCGGATCTGCTCGACCAGCCCGGCGCCGACGTTGAGCCATTCGCTGTGCATCACGTGCTGGCTCAGATCGTCCGCGCGCACCGGCTGGAAGGTGCCGGCGCCGACGTGCAGGGTGACCTGGCCGAACTGCACGCCGCGCTCGCGCAGCGCTTGCAGCAGGGTTTCGTCGAAATGCAGGCCGGCGGTCGGCGCGGCGACCGCGCCGATCTCGCGCGCGAACACGGTCTGGTAGCGCTCAGCGTCGTCCTGGCCGGGCTCGCGCTGGATGTACGGCGGCAGCGGCAGGCGGCCGGCGTGCAGCAGCCATTGCTCCAGCGACTCGGACACGTGGAAGCGCAGCCGGTAGAACTCGCCGTCGCGGCCGAGCACCTCGGCCTCGCCGCCGGCGTCCAGGGCGATGCGCGCGCCTTCCTTCGGCGACTTGCTGACGCCGAGCTGGGCGCGCGCTTCGTTGCCGCCGAGCAGGCGCTCGATCAGGATCTCGACCCGGCCGCCGGTGCTTTTCTGCCCGAACAGGCGCGCCGGGATCACCCGGGTGTCGTTGAACACCAACAGATCGCCGGGCTGCAACAGCTGCACCAGGTCGCGGAAGCTGCGGTCTTCGAGCGCGGCCGGCGCCGGCGGCACCAGCAGCAGCCGGCTGGCCGAACGCTCGGCCAGCGGCGCCTGGGCGATCAGCTCGGGCGGCAGGTCGTAATGGAAGTCGGACTTTTTCAAAGGGAACCGAAGTAATTGAGCGCGAAGCGCCGCCCCATCCGAAGCCCGGCCAATCGGCCGCACTCCCGGCCAAACGGCCGGTCCGGATCGAGGAGGAGAACGGGCCATTATCCCGGCTAAAGCCCGCGAGCGCCAAAACAGCGGTTCAGCCCGGCCTGCCGCAGCCCTCGAAGCCACGCGATCTCCCTGTAGGAGCGGCGCGAGCCGCGACCGCGACAACGCAACTGCGATGAACTTTCGGCGCGGGCGGCGACACCGCGGTCGCGGCTTGCGCCGCTCCTACAGGGAGCTCCGGCCGCTGCACGGCCCTGTGAGCGCCGAGGCGCGCCGGCCGGGCGAGATCCAACCCTGGCCCGCCTTACGCGCTGAACTGTCGTTAGAGCCGCTGACTGTTAATCAGGGGGTCCAAAGCCTCATACCCGCCCTGCCGGCCAGCCGGACGTGCGCCGCGAGCGGATACCCCGCGGTCGCGGCTCGCGCCGCTCCTACAGGGGGCTACAACCACCCGTTCTGGCGCGCGCGCCGGTACGCCTCGATCCGGTTGCTGCTGTCGAGCTTGCCGATCGCCTCGGACAGATAGTTGCGCACCGTGCCTTGGCTCAAATGCAGCCGCTCGCCGATCTCGGCCGTCGACAAGCCCTCGCCGGCCAGCCGCAGCACCTGCCGCTCGCGTTCGGTCAGCGGGTCTTCGTCGCTCCACGCCGCGACCGCCAGCTGCGGGTCGATCGCGCGGCCGCCGCGGTGGACCTGGCGCAGCGCTTCGGCCAGTTGCCCGGCCGGCGCGTCCTTGAGCAGGTAGCCGCGCACCCCGGCGTCCATCGCCCGGCGCAGGTAGCCGGCGCGGCCGAAGGTGGTGACGATCACCACCCGGGTCGGCATGCCCGAATCGCGCACCCGCATGGCCAGGTCGATGCCGGTCATGCCGGGCATCTCGATGTCGGTGACCACCACGTCCGGCTGCACGCGCTTGACCGCCTCCCAGGCCTGGGCGCCGTCGCCGGCTTCGGCGATCACCTCGATGTCGGGTTCCAGGTTCAACAGCGCGGCCAGGGCGCCGCGCACCAGGGCTTGGTCTTCGGCGAGAAGCAGACGGATCATGCGGTACCTCGTTCGAGCAGCGCCGGTTGGCGCACGGACCCGGCAGGAGCGGCGGAGGCCGGCAGCCGGCGCGCGGCGCTGAGCGCCTCGCGCGACACCAGCAGGCTCAGGCGCGTGCCCGCGCCGGGAGGAGATTCGATTTCCAGCACGCCGCCGACCGAGCGCAGGCGCTCGCGCATGCCGGTCAGGCCGTGGCCCTCGGCGCCGACGCCGCCGCGGCCGTCGTCGACGATGCGCAGGGCGATGCCGCCGCGCGCGTCCTGGGTCAGTTCCACCTCGACCCGGCGCGCGCGCGCATGCCGCAGCACGTTGGTGACCGATTCGCGCAGCGCCAGCGCCAGCGCGGTCTCCACCGCGACCGGCAGGTCGATCGGATCGAGCCGCTGGTCCAGGCTGATTTCGCCGCCGAGCAGGGCCAGCCGCGCCGCCGCCAGTTCGGCCTGCAGGCCGTTGGCGCGGATGCCGGCGACCGCCTCGCGGACCTGGGTCAGCGCTTCGCGCGCGACCCGCTCGACTTCGCTGATCTGGTCCTGCGCGGCGCGCTTGTCGTGTTCGATCAAACGCGCGGCCAACTGCGACTTCAACACCACCACCGACAAGGTGTGGCCGAGCAGGTCGTGCAGGTCGCGGCCGATGCGCTCGCGCTCGGCCAGGCTGGCCAGGCGCCGCACTTCTTCCTGGGTCAGGCGCAGCTCGGCGTTGCGGCGCTCGCGCGAGCGCGCGGCCAGCACGCCGGTGAACACGATCGCGCCGACCAGCGACTGGATCAGCACGCTGAACACCGGCGCGCCCTGCGCCGGCAGGGTCGCGATCGATTCGGCCGCGAACAGCGCGAACAGCGCCGCGGTCAGCGCCAGCCCGCGCCACAGCGGCAGGAAGCTGGCGATCATGCCGGCCGAGAAAATCAGATAGGTGCCGCCGCCGATCCCGAACGGCACGGTGACGAAACCCAGCCCCGCCACCGCCAGCACCAGCCACAGCCGCAGGGTGGCGCCGCCGCGATAGAACGCCCAGTACAGCGGCAGGAACACCAGCACCGAGGCGATCGCCATCGCCAGCAGCCACCACGGCGCCGGGAAGTTGAACACCGGAATGAACACGAAGCTCAGGTACAGCAACGAAGCCAGGTGCCACCCCAGCAGGTTGTCGTGGGCGTCGAGCGGTGGGCCGGGCGTGCGCATGAGGGTGTGGATCCTGGAGAACGGGCGCGCGGCGCCGGGCGTTCCGGGGTAACGCGAGACGATCGCAGCGAAGATCGCGGCGGTGGCGGCGCGGCCCGGCCATCCATCCTCTGCGCGCGGCGCGGCAGCGGGAAAGGCTTGGTTCGGATGCATGCGGGCCACGAACGATGCGGACTTTAGCGGAGTTCGGCGCGTTCGGCCGATCGGCCCGCCGCGACCCGGCCGCAGGCGGCCACGCTGCGCTCGCGTGCGGCCGTGCGCGGCGGCGCGGCGGCGGCGCGGGCGTACGCCGGCACGCCTGCCGGCGGCGTCGGGCGCGGCTGGCGCGCGGTCTCGGCGACGACATGGTGGAACGGGTGGATCGCGCTCATCGCTGCCTCGCAGGGGCCGGCCGGCTGGGGCCGAGGTTCGCCTCCACTGTCGGTTCCGCCGGCGTTGCACGGCAGTGCGGCCAGCCACCGATCGCCGGTGACAAGCGTCACCAATGTCGCCAATCGCGGCCGCGCGCCGGCCCGAAACCGCCAAACCAGCGGCCGCGCGCAGGGGGTTATCGGCGCTGGGCGGACGTGCTAGACTCCTCTAAATCATTGAAATGAAACGAAAAATCGTCAAAAGACCCAGGCCTTACGCAAAATTTTTGCGCGGTTTTCCGGCGTTTCAAGGAGTTAGCTGAATACCCATTCCCGTTGTGAGAGATGGCGCTTGGCGGCCGGGGGCCGCTGCAACTGCGAGGGTCCGGCCAGGGGGCGGACCGTCTGCTCACGCAACACATCGGCAGGACGCCGACGACACCGATTCAGGAGACCCGCCATGACCCACCTGCTCGCTTCGCTCGCGCCGCTGCGCGCCCACGCCGGCAAACGCCGCACCGTCGGCCTGGACGACGACACCGTCGCCCGCTTCGCCGTCAACCATCCGGAACTGGCCGAAGCCATCGCCGCCGCGGCCGCCGAATACGCATTGATCCGCGACCTGCACGCCGACCTGCTCGACCTCGACGAGGACGCGCAGATCCAGGCGGTCCAGTCCGGCTACGTCAACTTCTACCCCGACGACGGCGTCAACCCGTACGTCGCCTTGACCGCGCGCGGCCCCTGGGTCGTCACCCTCAAGGGCGCGGTGCTGCACGACTCCGGCGGCTACGGCATGCTCGGCTTCGGCCACACCCCCTCGGCGGTGATCGCCGCGATGGCCAAGCCGCAGGTGATGGCCAACATCATGACCCCGTCGCTGTCGCAGCTGCGCTTCGAGCGCGCCCTGCGCGGGGCCATCGGCGTGGAACGCGGCGGTTGCCCGTACGAGCGCTTCTTCTGCTTGAACTCGGGTTCCGAATCGGTCTCGCTGGCCGCGCGCATCGCCGACGTCAACAGCAAGCTGATGACCGACCCGGGCGCGCGCCACGCCGGCCGCGCGATCAAGCGCCTGGTCATCAAGGGCAGCTTCCACGGCCGCACCGAGCGCCCGGCGCTGTATTCGGATTCCTCGCGCAAGGCCTACAACCAGCACCTGGCCAGCTTCCGCGGCGAAGACTCGGTGATCGCGATCGAGCCTTACGACGCCGACGCGCTGAAGAAGGCCTTCGCCGACGCCGACGCCAAGGGCTGGTTCATCGAGGCGATGTTCCTGGAACCGGTCATGGGCGAAGGCGACCCGGGCCGCGGCGTGCCGCCGGCGTTCTACCAGCTGGCGCGCGAACTCACCCGCGACCACGGCTCGCTGCTGCTGGTCGACTCGATCCAGGCCGGCCTGCGCGCCCACGGCGTGCTGTCGATCGTCGACTACCCGGGTTTCGAAGGCCTCGACGCGCCGGACATGGAAACCTATTCCAAGGCGCTCAACGCCGGCCAGTACCCGCTGTCGGTGCTCGCCGTCGGCGAGCGCGCGGCCTCGCTGTACCGCAAGGGGCTGTACGGCAACACCATGACCAGCAACCCGCGCGCGCTCGACGTCGCCGTCGCCGTGCTCGAGCAGGTCACCCCGCAGCTGCGCGCCAACATCCGCGCGCGCGGCGCCGAGGCGCTGGAAAAGCTCGAAAAGCTCAAGCACGAGCTCGGCGGCCTGATCACCAAGGTCCAGGGCACCGGCCTGCTGTTCTCGTGCGAACTGGCCCCGCAGTTCAAGTGCTTCGGCGCCGGCTCCACCGAGGAATGGCTGCGCGAGCGCGGCATCGGCGTGATCCACGGCGGCGCCAACTCGCTGCGCTTCACCCCCAACTTCACCATCGCCAGCGACGAGCTGGAACTGCTGGTGTCGATGGTCGGCCGGGCGCTGCGCGAGGGTCCGCGCGCGCAGCAGGCCGCGGCGGCCTAAGAGCCAGGAGTTGGCGTCTAGGAGCTAGGAGTTAGCGAGAGCCGGCATTACCGCTTTCGCTAACTTCTATCTAGACTCTGCTTTTCTATCTCCTGCTCCCCGGAGGGAACCATGATTCGTCTGTCCAACAAGGAAACCGGCGCCGACATCGGCGAGATCAGCGAGGAAGAACTGCAGATCCTGGTGCTGGCGCTGGAAGAAGAAGACAGCAAGGACCAGGACTACTGGATCGACCACGCCACGGTCGACATGATCGAGATCGACCATCTCAACGCCGGGTCGCTGATCACCGTGCTGCGCGCGGCGATCGGCGCCAGCGACGGCATCGAGATCCAGTACGTGCGCACGGCCTGAGGCCGCGGCGCGGGCCGGCCGCGGCGACATGCGGCCCGGCCTGCCGACCCGGCCGCCCCGCTCATGGCGCTCGATCTGATCCCGGCCCGGCACGAACGCGAGATCCACGCCTCGCGCCGGCTGTTCGCCATCGACGAAATGCTGCATTCGCAACTGCTGTCGCGCGCGCAACCGCGCGGCGACTATCCGCTGCTGCACAAGCTGCACGACTACTACGCCGACACCGTGTTGCTGCTCGGCGAACTGCCGCGCCTGCACGCGGAACTGACCCGGGTCGCGGCCCGCTTCACCGATCCCGCGCAGGTGCGCGAGTTGCTGCGCTTCGTCGAACAAGCCATCGCCGACGGCGACAATCTTTACGCCACCGCCGATTGAATTCCCGCGTTCGACGACGCCCCGCCTGCACAACGGGAACGAGGGCCGCGTCGCCCGCTCGCCCCGAAACACCTGCAACGCCGAGTCCAGCGACGCCCTGCGTCGCCGCCCGGCACGGCCGGCTTGCGCCGCGCCGCACAACCATCAATCCTTTGCGGCAAAGATCGCCCGCCCCGCCTGAGGCCGCCCAATGAAAATCGTCGAAGTCCGTCACCCGCTCGTCCAGCACAAACTCGGCCTGATGCGCCGCGCCGACAACAGCACCAAATCGTTCCGCGAACTAGCCTCGGAAGTCGCGACCCTGCTGACTTACGAAGCCACCGCCGATCTGGAAACCGAAGAAGCCGTGGTCGAAGGTTGGGCCGGGCCGGTGACCACGCGCCGGATCAAGGGCGCGAAAGTCACCCTGGTGCCGATCCTGCGCGCCGGCCTGGGCATGCTGCCGGGCGTGCTGGAGCTGATCCCCGCGGCCAAGGTCGGCGTGGTCGGCCTGCAGCGCGACGAGGAGACCCTGCAGCCGGTCGGGTATTACGAAAAACTGACCGGTCGCATGGACGAGCGCACCGCGCTGATCCTCGACCCGATGCTGGCCACCGGCGGCAGCCTGATCGCCACCGTCGACCTGCTCAAGAACGCCGGCTGCAAGCGCATCAAGGGCCTGTTCCTGGTCGCCGCGCCGGAGGGTTTGAAGGCGTTGGAAGCGCGCCACCCGGACGTGGAAGTGTTCACCGCCTCGGTCGACGAGCGGCTCAACGAAGTCGGCTACATCCTGCCGGGCTTGGGCGATGCGGGCGACAAGATTTTCGGGACCAAGCACTACGCCTGAGGCGTTCGTCGGCGCGGGAGCGGTGTGCGTTCGGGGTTTCGCGCTCGGGCCGAACTCGCGTCGCACGACGGTTTTCGCGGTCGCGGCTTGCGCCGCTCCTACAGGGGGACGGCCGCAACCGCTGGAGCGGTGCGCGTGCGGGTTTCGCGCTTGGGCCGAACTTGCGCCGCACGACGGTTTTCGCGGTCGCGGCTTGCGCCGCTCCTACAGGGAGGTTCGGCCGCGACGCAGCGACTGTAGGAGCGGCGCGAGCCGCGACCGCGACACCGCGCTTGCGACGCAAGCCGCTATCGCGCAACGGCGACCAGAACACGACGCAAAATCAAAAGGGGCTCCGGCGAAAACCGGAACCCCTTTTTGTTTCGCTGTTCCATCCGCGCGCGCCCTACCCCGCCCGCCTGCGCCGCCCGCGCAGCCACAGCAGCGCCGCCAGCGCCAACGCGACCCCGGCGACCAGCCAGCCCCACGACCAGCGTCCGTCGTCCGGCGCCTGCCCCAGCACCACCGCGCTGGCGCGCGATGGCGGCGCGTGCAGCGCTTCGGCGATGGCCTCGGGTTTCGCCCGCCACACGCCGTCGCGCAGTTCCAGCTTGCCTTCCAGCGCCGGCAGGCGCAGTTCGCGCCAGCTCACGCGCAAGTCGCCGATCTGCGGCGCGAGCGGATTCTCCGAGCTGCCCAGGCCGTCGCCCTCGGGCTGGAAGGTCGCCGCGAGGTTCGCCGGCAGCCGGCTGAAGTTGGGCCGGAACACTTTCCATTCGCCGAGCGCGCGCAGCACCGAACTGTCGATCGGCTGGCCGTCGAGCGTCGCCGATTCCGACCACCAGCGCCGGTTCTCCAGCGGCAGGCGCTTGGGATTGACGTGGCCGGGTTCGAAACGCGTGGAATCGATCGGCGCCGAATTCCAGATCCGCTGATAACCAGGCTGGCCCGAGACCGGATCGGTCGAGCGCTGCCACTGGTACATCTCGACCCGCCGGTCGAGGCCGAACTGGCGGCTGAGCACGCCGAAATCGCGGTCGCGCAGGCCGCTGCCGGCGACCGGTTCGCCGAGCGGCTCGCCGCTGTCCTCGTCCTGCGCCGCGGCCGGCGCGGCCAACGCAAGCATCGCCGCCAGCGCGAGTGCGAACAACGCGCGCGCCGCGGCGATTGGCTTCATGCCGCCAGCGCCCTGGCCTGCAGTTCGGCGACCTCGTGCGCGGTGCCGAACTTGCCCTTGTCGTCGCGCACCACCTGCGCCAGCGCGCACTGCGGGTCGTGAGTGAAGAACAGATGCACGTTGCGTTCGAGCTTGTCGCTCAGAAAAGCCTTCTTCTCGTCGATCAGCAGCTCGGCGTTGCGGTCGTAGCCCATCGTGATCGGCACGTGCACCCACGGCCGGCCCGGGATCAGGTCGGCGCAGAACACCACGCCGCCGTGGGCGTGGCCGCCGACGTTTTCCGGGCCGACGATCTCGGCCAGCATCAATCCCGGCGTGTGGCCGTCGCTGTAGTGGAAACGCACGCTGCCGCCGAGCAGCCTGGAGTATTCGCCTTCGACCAGTTCCAGGCGGCCGGTGGCTTCGAGCAAGGCCGGCAATTCGGGAATGAAGCTGGCGCGGTCGCGCGGATGCGGATGGCGCGCGCGCTCGTAGTGCTCGCGTCCGACCAGGTAGTGCGCGTTCGGGAACAGCAATCGCGGCGCCTCGCCCTCGGACCATGGCGCGAGCAGCCCGCCGGCGTGGTCGAAGTGCAGATGCGAGAGCACGACGACGTCGATGTCTTCGGGCTGGAAGCCGGCCTGCGCCAACGAATCGACCAGCACGTGGCGTTCTTCGACCACGCCGTAGCGCTCGCGCAGCTTGGGCTCGAAGAACGCGCCGATGCCGGTTTCGAACAACACCGTCTTGCCGGCCAGCGGCGTGGCCAGCAGCGCGCGGCAGGCCAGTTCGATTCGGTTCTGATCGTCCGGCGGCGCCCACTTGGACCACATCGCGCGCGGCGCGTTGCCGAACATCGCGCCGCCGTCGAGTTTCTGCGAGTTGCCCAGGATCGACCAGAGTTTCATGGCGGGATCGCCCTCGCGGGCGGCGGCGGAGAGGGAGTCGATTTTAGGCGTCGCGGGGTGAAGCGGGAAGCATGGGGCTGAAAAGCGGGGGATAAAAAACGGGGTTGGGGAACTGGAGAGGCGCTCAGATCCCGCCCATTTCCAGTTCCCCAACCCCGCTTTTGCTATTCCCGCTGCTTATCCCCGCTTCACTGCGCCGTCGCCGCCGTCGCGAAATGAAACACGAACTCGCCGTCGCGCGGATCCTGCGCGACCACCCGCACCGGCGCCAGCGCGCGGTCGGCGACCAAGGTCGCGGTGCCGCTGGCCGACAGCTTGCTGATCAAGCCGCCGGAACGGCCGCTGATCTTGACCAGCATCTCCTGGCCCGGCACCAGGGTGACCCGCCCCATCGACGGATCGCTGGTGCGCGGCGTGGCGATGCGGCTGTCCTCGGCGTCGTTGTAGTCGCGCGAGGGCAGCTCGAACAGGTCCTGGCCGCCG
Organism: Lysobacter enzymogenes; assembly: GCF_017355525.1. Lineage (NCBI taxonomy): Bacteria > Pseudomonadati > Pseudomonadota > Gammaproteobacteria > Lysobacterales > Lysobacteraceae > Lysobacter > Lysobacter enzymogenes. The sequence goes on from NZ_CP067395.1 coordinate 2,047,465, forward strand.
GCGCTGACATCGAAGGTCCATGCGGTGCTGCCGCTGGTGCCGTCGTTGACGACCTCGATCTTCTCCAGCGTCAGCACCACCGAATAGCGCGTCGGCGCTTTGGGTTCGGCCGGCTTGACCGCCGGCGCAGGCGCCGGCGTCGCGGGCGCGGCCGCCGCCGGCGCGGCCGGCGACTTGTCCTTGAGCCCGCCGATCTCGCGCACGTTGTTGACCAAGGTGGTCAGGGCGACGAGGAACGCCACCATCGCGACCGAAATCGCAGGCACGCGGGTGTACCAGCGCTTGTCGTTGTCGTCGCTCACTGCCTGGGGTCCCCTGTACGGCCGCGTCCGGGTGCGGCGCTCATGCGGCGCAATCTAGCGCGGGAAAGCGGAATCGGGAATCGGGAATCGGGAATCGGTGTTAGGGGTTAGGGGTTAGGGGTTAGGGAACTGAAGATCCGCAGCCGCCCGACTACATCGCGCATCCGCAGTTCCCCACCCCCTGTCCCCGCTCTTTCCCCCGCTCGATCAAGGCTTACTCAACAGCACATCCGCCTGTCCCACCGGATTGCGCGGATCGGTCCCGCCGGACAGGGTGCCGGCGGCCTTGTCCCACATCACCGTCTGCAGGTTGCCCCAGGTCGATTCGCCGGCGTTGACCTTGTGGCCCATCGCCTGCAGCTTGGCCACGGTGTCGGCGTCGAGCGCGCCGGCTTCGGCGGAAATCACGTCCGGCAGCCACTGGTGATGGATGCGCGGCTGCGCCGCGACCTGCTGCGGCGCCAGGCCCGCGTCGTAGGCCAGCACCGCCAGCAGCACCTGGGTGATGATGCGGCTGCCGCCGGGCGCGCCGAGCGCGATCACCTTGTCCTTGGATTCCATGAAGCTCGGCGTCATCGAGCTGAGCATGCGCTTGCCCGGCTCCGGCGCGTTGGCGGCGAAGCCCATCACGCCGAAGGCATTGGGCGTGCCCGGGCGCAAGGCGAAGTCGTCCATCTCGTTGTTGAGCAGCACGCCGGTGCCCGGCGCGACCATGCCCGAGCCGTACAGCAGGTTGACCGTCTGGGTCGCCGAGACGCGGTTGCCCTGCGCGTCGATGATCGAGAAATGGGTGGTCTCGTCGTCTTCCAGCGGCGCCGGCTGGCCCGGCAGCAGGTCGCTCGGCGTGGCCTTGTCCGGATGGATCGTCGCGCGCAGGCCGGCGGCGTAATCGGCGCTGGTCAGGCGCCGCAGCGGCATCTTCACGAAATCCGGATCGCCGAGGTAGATGGTGCGGTCGCGGTACGCGCGGCGCATGGCCTCGGCGAGGATGTGGGCGCGGTGCGCCGGATCGAGCTTGCCCAGGTCCCAGCCTTCGAGCATCTGCAGGATTTCGGCGAACGCGACCCCGCCCGACGACGGCGGCGGCGCGGTGACGATGTCCCAGCCGCGGTACTTGAGCCGCAGCGGCTCGCGCTCGACCACCTTGTAGCCGGACAGTTCCTCCGGCTTCCACTGCCCGCCTTCCTCCTTGACCGCGGCCAGCAGCTTGGTGCCGACTTCGCCGCGGTAGAAACCGTCGAAGCCCTTGTCGGCCAGCAGTTCCAGCGTGCGCGCCAGGTCCGGCTGCTTGAGGATTTCGCCGGCCTTCGGCGGGCTGCCGTCGGCGAGGAACACCTCGCGGGTGCCGCGGTAGCGTTCCATCACCTCGCGCCGGCTGCCGTAGCCCTTCTCCAGGCGCGGATACACCTCGAAGCCTTCGCGGGCGATGCGGATCGCCGGCGCCAGCGAGGTCTTCAGCGGCAACTTGCCGTACTTCTGCGCCAGGTGCACCAGCGCCGCCGGCAGGCCGGGAATGCCGGCCGACCACGGGCCGTTGGTGGCGCGGTCGCGGTTGAGTTCGCCCTTGGCGTCGAGGTACGCGGCCGGGGTCGCCGCGGCCGGCGCGGTTTCGCGCGCGTCGACGAACACGTCGCGGCCGGTCTTGGCGTCGTGCAGCAGGAAGAAGCCGCCGCCGCCGATGCCGGAGCTGATCGGTTCGACCACCGACAAGGTCGAGGACACCGCGACCGCGGCGTCGAAGGCGTTGCCGCCCTTGCGCACGATCTCCAGGCCCGTCTGGGTCGACAGCGAATGCGCGCTGGCGATCGCGGTGCCCGGCGGATGCGCGGCGGCGGTTCTGGCGGCCGCCGGCTTGGCGCCCTTGGCCGGGGCTTCGCAATACGCAGGAGCGGCGATCAGCAGCAACGAAGCCAGCAACCACGGGGACATCAGACCGGCTCGCGGCCGCAGCGCCTTGCGCATCGGGTTCACTCCTGTTGTAGACGGCGCAGCTTGTCGAGCAACTGCGTTTGCGTTTCGACGAATTCGGGATCCGGGTCGATGCACTCGACCGGGCACACCATCACGCACTGCGGCTCGTCGTAATGGCCGACGCATTCGGTGCAGCGCGCCGGATCGATGACATAGATGCTCTCGCCCTGGGCGATGGCCTGATTCGGGCAGGCCGGCTCGCAGACGTCGCAGTTGACGCAGAGTTCGTTGATCTTCAGCGACATGGGCGGTTCGAAGGCGCCGGCGCGCGGGCGCGCAGGGGGTTCCGGCTCGGACGGCCAGTTTAGGCCGGCGCCGGCCCGGGGCATAGCGCCGGGCCGGGATGCTGCGTGCCGCGGCGGGCGCCGGGGCGCGCCCACAGAACCGCGGAACGCGTGCGCGGTCCGCGGCGAGGCCGCCCAAACAGACTCGGGCCGCATCGCGGCCCGTGACGAACCTCAAAAAAGATTCGGGCCCCAAAAAGATTCGGGCCGCATACGCGGCCCGTGGCAAGCTCCAAAAAGATTCGGGCCGCATACGCGGCCCGTGGCGGGCCCCAAAAAAGATTCGGGCCGCATACGCGGCCCGAATCGGCAAACCAGCGCTACGGCCAGCAACGCGCCGGAACCGGCGCGGCGCGGCGCGGGCTTACTTGGCTTCGACGAAGTTGTAGTTCACGCCGGCCGGGGTCACCGCGGCCTTGACGCGCTCGCTGTCGGCGGCGGCGCCGACGAAGATGAACTTCACGCCCTTCATGGTGTTCGGGTCGACCTTGGCGAACGAGGCCACGGCCAGGTCGGCCGACTTGGCCGAGTCCGGCGAACCGAACGCCACCAGGTTGCCTTCCAGCACGCCGCGGCTCATGTCGGCCTCGGCCTTTTCCAGCATGCGGTCGTAATCGCCCTGAAAGGTCGGCGCGTCCGGCGCCGGCAGGGTGTAGACGTAGGTGCTGCCGCTGACGCCGTCGAGGTTGCGCTTGATGACGTCGGTCAGATAGGCGTTCCAGGCGTTCTCGTCGCTGGTCTTGGGCGCCGACAGCGGCGCGGCCTCGGCGGCGACCTCCTTCTTCTCCTCTTTCTGGCAGGCGGCGACGAACGGCAGCGCCAGGCAGGCGATCAACAGCAGACGGGAGGAAGTTTTCATCGGTAGGCCCCTTGGGTATCGGTTCGGGTGTGGCTTGGTGGGAATGGGTGCGCGGATCGGCGCGCGATCAGGATGGCTTGCGTTGCCACTCGGCCTGCAGCGCTTGCACCACCGCCGGCGGCACGAAGCCGGAAACGTCGCCGCCCAGGCGCGCGATTTCGCGCACCAGCGACGAGGAGATGAAGCCGTACTGCTCGGCCGGGGTCAGGAACAGGGTCTCGACGTCGGGAATCAGATGGCGGTTCATGCTCGCCAGCTGGAATTCGTATTCGAAGTCGGACACCGCGCGCAGGCCGCGCAGCAGCACGCCGCCGCCGATTTCGGCGACGAAGTGGGCGAGCAGGCAGTTGAAGCCGCGCACCTCGACGTGCGGGTGATGGGCCACCGCCTTGCGCGCGAGGTCCACGCGCACCTCCAGCGGCAGCGCCGGGCCCTTGCCGGGGCTTTCGGCCACGCCGATGACCATGCGCTCGAACAGCGGCGCGGCGCGGTCGACCAGGTCGATATGGCCGTTGGTGATCGGGTCGAACGTGCCGGGATAGACGGCGGTACGCAGGCGGGCCGAGCTCATTCGTGGGATCGTTCTTTGCGGGAAAGAGCGGGAGCGGGTAGGCCTCCCCCGCCGGTTGCGGCGCAGTGTAGCAGCCGTCCGCGCGCGGGGAACCCCGCGCGGGAGGGCGCAAATCGCCGCTGTGCGGCCACTGCCGCGGCGGCCCCGGCGGGCCGGGCCGGCAGGCTCAGCCGGTACGGCGGTATACGGCGTAGCGCACTTCGCGGGTGGCGCCGTCGCGGTGCGGCGTCCACCCGGCCGGCAGCGCCAGCGCCGCGTCCAGCGGGGCTTCCACGTACAGCCAGGCCGCAGGCGCCAGCCTCGGCAACAGCGCCGGCCAGACCGCGTCCCACAGGCCGGCCGCGAACGGCGGGTCGACGAAGGCCAGGTCGAAGCCGGCCTCGCCGGCCGCCGGCGGCTGCGTCAGCCAGCTCAGCGCGTCGGCCTGGACCACCCGCGCCGCCTCGCCGCCGGGCAGGCGCGCGGCCAGCGCGCGCAGTTCCGCGGCCAGGGCCGGGTCGCGTTCGACCAGCACCGCGCCGGCGGCGCCGCGCGACAGCGCCTCCATGCCGAGCGCGCCGCTGCCGGCGAACAGGTCGAGCGCGCGCGCGCCCGGCAGCATCGGCTGCAACCAGTTGAACAAGGTTTCGCGGACCCGGTCGGAGGTCGGGCGCAGGCCCGGCGCGTCGCCGACGTTGAGGCGGGTGCCGCGCCAGCGCCCGCCGATGATGCGGACCTTGCCGGCCGGGCCGCGGCCGGACCCGGCGGCGCCGCGGGCGGCGGAGCCATCGCCGGCGGAACCGGCCGGGAAACGTGCGCCGGAGCGGCCGCGCTTGGACATGTTCATCTCGGACCGTGGTTCATCGGGGGCGGAGGGAGGCCGGTGCTAGCATGTATGGATTCTCGCGCATGCCCCCATCTCACGTCTCATGCTCAGTTTTTTCCGCCGCAAGAAGCCCGACGCCGGCAAGCCGTCCGAGCGCGAATACAGCCTCGAGGAGCTGGCCGCGGCCATTCCCGGCGCGCAGCCTGAAACCTTCGCCGATGCCGCGGAACCGGCGGCCGAAGCGCCCGTAGCCGCACCGGCGGCGCCCGCTGCGGAAACCGTCGCGGACGCATCGGCGCCGGCCACGGCGCCCGCGGTCGAAGCCGCGCGCGCCGAATCCGTTCCCTCAGCCTTGCCGGCGGCGAGCGTTCCCGTCCCGCCTGCGCCGGTCGAGCCCGCGCCGGTCGCAACGGCTCCGCTCGCGGTCGCGCCGGCTCAAGTCGCGCCGGCTCAAGTAGCGTCGGCTCAAGCCGCGCCGGCCCAAAGCGCGCAGCCGCACGCGGCGCCGACCCAAGCCGCAGCGCCGCAAGCCGCGCCGATCCAAATCGCGACGCCGCAAGCCGCGCCGCTCGCGCCCGAAACCGCCCCGATCGAATACGTCGACAAGCCCGCCGCCCCCGCCGGCAAGAGCGGCTGGCGCGAGCGCCTGCGCAACAGCAGCTTCGCCCGCAGCTTCGGCGGCCTGTTCTCGCGCAACCCGCGCCTGGACGACGACCTGCTCGACGAAATCGAAACCGCGCTGATCACCGCCGACGTCGGCGTCACCGCGACCACCGCGCTGGTCGAAGGCCTGCGCAAGCGGATGAAGTCGCGCGAGTTCGCCGACGCCAACGCGCTGCTGGCCGCGCTGCGCACCGACTTGATCGGCATGCTGCAACCGGTGGCCAAGCCGCTGGTCGTCGACGAACAGGCCAAGCCGTTCGTGCTGCTGACCGTCGGCGTCAACGGCGTCGGCAAGACCACCACCATCGGCAAGCTGGCCAAGCGCTTCCGCGACGAGAACCGGCCGCTGATGCTGGCCGCCGGCGACACCTTCCGCGCCGCCGCGGTCGCCCAGCTGCAAGCCTGGGGCGAGCGCAACGGCGTGCCGGTGGTGGCGCAGGGCCAGAACGCCGACGCCGCCTCGGTCGCGTACGACGCGCTGGCCGCGGCCAAGGCGCGCGGCACCCAGGTGCTGATCGCCGACACCGCCGGCCGCCTGCACACCCAGCAGGGCCTGATGGCAGAACTCGGCAAGATCCGCCGGGTGCTGTCCAAGGTCGACCCGACCGCGCCGCACGAAGTGCTGATGGTCATCGACGGCACCACCGGCCAGAACGCGCTGTCGCAGCTGCGCCAGTTCCATGCCGCGGTCGGCGTCACCGGCCTGGTGGTGACCAAGCTCGACGGCACCGCCAAGGGCGGCGTGGTGTTCGCGCTGGCGCGCGAGTTCGGCATCCCGATCCGCTTCGCCGGCATCGGCGAACGCCCGGAAGACCTGCGCGTGTTCGACGCCGAAGCCTTCGTCGACGCCCTGTTGCCCGAAGCGCTCGGCGGCTGAGGCGCGATGGCCGCCGCCGAAACGGCGCCGCCGCCCGCCCGCCGCTCGCGCAAGCGGCTGTGGATCGTCCTGGCGCTGCTGCTGGCGGCGTTGCTCGGATTGCGCTGGGTGTCGCGGCCGAGCCAGGTCGGCTGGATCGTATTGAGCCAGGCCGGACGCGCGCTCGGCCTCGAACTTAGCGCCAGCGGCGCCAGCGAATACCGACTGCGCGGCACGCCGATGCTGGAAGTGCGCGATCTGGTCGCGCGCGTGCCCGGCAGCGACAAACCGCTGCTGCGCGCCGGCCGCGTCTATCTGGCCGCGCCGTGGTCGACGATCCGCGCCGCCGGCGCGGTGCTCGACATCGAACGCGTCGAACTCGACTCGCCGCAACTCGACATCGGCGAACTCCAGCGCTGGCTCGCCGCGCGCCCGCCCTCGCCCGGCCCCGTGCGCATGCCGCGCCTGTCGCGCGGCGCGCGGGTCAGCGACGGCCGCGCGATCGGCGACGGCTGGTCGGTCGAAAACATCGGCCTGGACTTCGCCGAACTCGACCCGGACAAACCGCTGCGCGGACGCGTGCGCGGACGCGCCTTGAGCGCGGGCGTAACGGTGCCGTTCGATCTGGCCGCGACCTTGCACCGGCCCGCGCCCGCGCGCGGCCTCGGCCTGTCCGGCGCGGTCGCGGTGGAAACCAAAGACTGGCGCCTGCCGATGCGCACGCGCGCCGGCGCGCGCCTGCACGCCGGGCCCGACGGCCTGGGCCTGGACGCGCTGCGCCTCGGCGCGGACGCGCGTTACCTCAGCGGCGCCACCGATCTGCCGTTCGCGTTCGGCATCGCCGGCCCGCTGCGCTATCGCGACGGCGAACTGACCCTGGCGCCGATGGGCGCGGCCTTGCGCGCGCCGGCCGACAGCGCCGTGCCGCAGCTCGACGCCGGCGGCCGCTTCGGCTTCGGCGCGGCCCTGGAACTGCACTGGCAAGGCCGCATCCAGGCCTGGCCGCAGGCGTGGCCGGCGCTGCCGCCGCCGCTGGGGCAATCGCGCACGCCGCTGGATTTCCAGCTCGATTACGCCGGCAAGCCCGACCTGTCCGACACCATCGCGCTGCGCACGCAACGCGACCTCACCCGCTTCGACGGCCGTCTGCGGCTGCCGCAGATGCTGGCCTGGATCGACGCCAAGGACGGCGCGCCGCTGCCGCCGCTGAGCGGAACCCTGAGCACGCCGAAGATCGAAATCTCCGGCGCCGCGCTGGAAGGCGTGGAAGTCCTGATCGAAGACGATTCGCCCGCCGCCGCGCCCGCGCCGGCCTCTTGATGCCGCAATGAAAGCCACTAGCCAAAGCGCCAAAGCCAACGACCGCAAAGCCCGCCGTAAATCTGCTCCGGCGCCCGCGCCCGTCGCCGACAACACCGCCGCCGACGCCTTCGCCGCGCGCCTGCTGGCGTGGTTCGACGTCAGCGGCCGCCACGACCTGCCGTGGCAGCACCCGCGCTCGCCATACCGCGTGTGGCTGTCGGAAATCATGTTGCAGCAGACCCAGGTCAAGACCGCTGCGCCCTATTTCGAGCGCTTCGTCGCCAGCCTGCCCGACCTGCGCGCGCTCGCCGCGGCATCGCAGGACACCGTGCTCGGCCTGTGGTCGGGCCTGGGCTACTACGCCCGCGCGCGCAACCTGCACGCCGCCGCCAAACTGTGCGTGGAGCGCCACGGCGGCGAGCTGCCGCGCGACCTCGATGCGCTGACCGCGCTGCCCGGAATCGGCCGCAGCACCGCCGCGGCGATCCTGTCGCAGGCCTGGGGCGACCGTCACGCGATCCTCGACGGCAACGTCAAGCGCGTGCTCGCGCGCTATCACGGCATCGACGGTTTTCCCGGCCTGCCGGCGGTGGAGCGGCAGTTGTGGGCGCTGGCCGAATCGCACCTGCCGCCGACGCGCATGACCGACTACACCCAGGCGCAGATGGACCTCGGCGCGACCGTGTGCACGCGCGCCGATCCGGCCTGCATGCTGTGCCCGGTGCAGAGCGACTGCGTCGCGCGCATCCAAGGCCGCACCGCCGAACTGCCGGTGCCCAAGCCGGGCAAGGCGGTGCCGCAACGTTACGCGCAGGTGCTGTGGCTGCTCGACCGCGGCGGCCGCGTGCTGCTGCAACGGCGCCCGCCGACCGGCGTGTGGGCGGCGCTGTGGACGCTGCCGCAGCACGAAGACGAAGAAGCCGCCGAGCGCTGGTTCGAAACCCACGTCGACGCCGAATACGCCGACGCCGAAACGCTGGCGCCGGTGGCCCACGCCTTCAGCCACTACAAGCTGGAACTGCGGCCGCGGCGCTGGCGCGCGGTCGCCTTGCGCGCGCGGGTCGGCGACAATGACGACCTGCGCTGGTTCGCGCGCGCCGAACTGGCCGCGCTGGGCATTCCCGCGCCGATCCGCAAGCTGATCGAAGCGTCGGCCTGAGCCGCGCGTTCGCCCCTCGTTCCGCCCTTCCCGTTTCCGCACCAGGACTTCATCGATGAGCCGCAGCGTCTTCTGCCAGTACGAACAACGCGAGACCGAAGGCCTCGATTTCGTCCCCTGGCCGGGCGAGATGGGCAAGCGCATTTTCGCCAACATCGGCAAAGCCGCCTGGGCGGCATGGCTGGCCCACCAGACCATGCTCATCAACGAGAACCGGCTGTCGCCGATGGACCCCAAGCATCGCGCCTTCCTCCAGGACGAAATGGAGAAATTCCTGTTCGGCGGCGGCGCCGACAAGCCGGCCGGCTACGTGCCCGAGGCCTGAGCGCCCGCGCCGCCGGACGGCGAATGCGAACGCGCGCGCTGCGAAACTGAGAACTGCTGCGCGTCGCAGGCACGTTCGCGGCACGCCGGCCTTCGTGTTGAATCGGCATTCCGGCCTCGCCGGAATGGCCCGCTCCGGCTCCGCCGGAAGCCCGCCGTACCCGAAGTTCGCTGTCCACACTGCGCAGGAAGGCGGCGTACCGCCGCAGCCGCGGCTGCGTCGCGCTACCGCGCTCCATCACAAGGAGAGTCGAAATGCGTCCGACCAAGAGCAAGCTCGCTTTGATCGCCTTCGCCGCCGGCATGGTGCTGTCGCTGGGCGCCAGCGCGCTGCCCTACCCGAATCCCGGCGAAGGCTACATCCAGCACTACTATTCCGATGCGGCCCGCACCAACCTGGTCGGCGAACGCTCCTACGGCCATTGCGGCGAGGCCTTCGACTGGGGCGAACACACCCGTTACTTCACCCTGACCAAGGTGGTGTGCGGCGACGGTTCGCCGCAGGTCCAGGTTCCCAACTAAGCGGCATCGCCGCGGGCCCGGCGCAGCGCCGGGCCCGCGGCTCAGCTTCGCTCAGTCTTCGTCTTCGATGCCGAACGCGGCCGGATAACGCACCCGCCCGGCCTCGCCGCGCAACGCGCCGGCGACCAGTTCCAGCGCCATGAACGCCTCGCCCGCGAACGGCGACGCCAGCTTGGCCGCAAGCGCCGCGCTGAAGCCGAAGCGCGGGTAGTAGGCCGGATGGCCCAGCACGATGACCGCCTCGAACCTGTCCTGCGCCAACCGCGCCAAGCCTTCGCGCACCAGCGCCGAACCCACCCCGTCGTTCTGCCGGCGCGGATCCACCGCCATCGGCGCCAACGCCACCGCGTCGACCTCGCGGCCGTCGACCTGGGTCGGCAACTCGGTGAACAGGATGTGGCCGACGACTTCGCCGGCTTCCACCGCCACCAGCGACAGCCGCACCGCACCGTCGGCGCGCAGCCGGTCGACCAGATCGGCCTCGTCGGCGCGCCCGAACGCGGCGCAGTTGAGCGCGTGCGTTTGCGCGCGCTGTTCGCGGGTTTCTTCCTCGATCCGCATATCGTCCTCCGGCCCGGCGCCGCGCAGCGCGGAGCCGAACATCAGCAAGCTCAGCATCGTCGTCACCGGTTGTCGAGTTGGGGGCGCACGGTCTGCCGCCCCAGATGGCTGATGCGGTAAGGCTGTCCGTCGAGCGAACAGATCAGACCGCGCCGTTTGAGTTTCTTGAACACCGCCACGGTGCAGTCCGCCAGGCGCAGGCCGTCGCGGTTGTAGCAGTCCACGGCGAGGATGGCCGCGCTGTCGGCGGCACGGCGATGCTGGATGCAGCCGCCTTGAGCCAACGCGTGCAAGACGCGCTGCTCGTACTTGGAAAGATTCATTTGGCAAGTCGGTAGTAGCCGAAACGAACGCGACGGCGCGCACCCGCGTTGCGCGGATGGCGAACTGACTCGACGCGTTACCCACCTTCGTAGAAAACGAAGGTCAGCGGGTGGCCACAATCTCCGACATGCTTCCCTCTTTGGCCGCCGGTCGGCGGGAGTACGGGGAAGCGCACCCTAGTGGGCGCCGGCGCGCGTGTCAACCCGCGCCGGCGCGCGCGACCGCGCACGGACCCGCTTGCGTCGCGCAAGGCGGGTCCGGCGGCCGCGGATTACATCGTCTTGGCCAACGGCTTGCTGTGCTCGTGGTTGCTCTGCGTCTGCGTCTGCGAAGACGACTGCGCGCTGTTCTCGGCGCTGAGGTTGGCGGCCTGGGTCTGGCCGGGCCGGAACACCTCCGCGCCCTGCGTCGAAACCGGCCCGGACACCATCAGCTGCGGGTACTGGAACAGCTTCACCAACTGCATCGCGGCGCGGTCCTTGCCCGGCCCGTCGCCCGGCGCGGTCGCCTCGTTGAGCATGCCGTAGAGCTTGTAGTTCCTGCTCTGGGTCGGATCGACGCTCTTTTCGTCCTTCAGGCCGTAAGCCGCCTTGTACAGGCCCAATTCGACGTTCGCCTTGAGCGCCTCGAGCGAATCGCCCTTCACGAACACGCGCCGGGCGGAGTCGTAGCTGTCCGTCTCGGTGCCGAACTTGCGGCTGAAGGTGCCCGGGGCCGGCGAACCTTCGGCGTAGCTGGCCAGGCCGTCGCTGCCCTCCATGCGCTTTTTGACTTCGTCGATGTTGCCGCCGTGGGTCGGCCGCACCGGATCGCGCAAGGTCAGCAGGCTCAGCCGTTGCACGCCGTCCGACGATTCGTTGACCAGCCTGGGCAGATTGAAGCTGAAGGACTGCGCGTCCTTGGCGATCGCCGAGCCGGTCACCTCCGGCGTCTCGCACAGGTAGCGGGTCGACGACAGCATCTGCTTCTGCATCTGCGGGTTGGTCGCCGGATACACGTTGAAGAACGCGAAATCGTGCGACTTCAGATACCTCGTGTTGTATTCGGAGGTATGCGAAACGCTGTCGGCCTGCGAGTTGTTGTTGGTCAGCGCCTTGGCGAAGTCCTGGACCGCGAGCCGGTCGGAGGTGGCCAGGATATGCCCCGAAATCGCCCGGTTGCTGGCGTGCGAAGCCATGCCCTGCTGATAGCGGTCGCCGACCTCGGCGACGAACGCGTCGATCTTCTTGCCGTAGCTGTCGCTCATGCCGGCGCCCGCGAGCTTTTCCTTGTACCCGGCGATCTCCTCGCGCATCTGCTTGAGGTTCGAACTCGAGATCGCTTCGAGCTTGCCGACCGCGCTCAGGGCGCCGAATCCTTCCTCCAACCGGGCCGGATGGCCGGCCAGCATCGGACTGGCCAACAGCGTCTGCGCATCGCGCTCCTGATCGTGCGGCCGCGCGTATCCGGCATACAGTTTTTCTTCGATCTTGCCGCGATCGAGCCCGCCCTTGATCTGGGTGCCGCGCATCAGCATGCCGGCCATCTTCGCCTGATTGTCGTCATTGAGCCTGTCCACGCCTTGCCCGATGCGGTCGAGCGCGCGCGACATGATTTCCTTCGCCCGCTCCTCGCCCACCTCCTTCGGCGGGAAGTTGAAGCCGACCGCGAGCTTGCCTTTGCTGCCGCACAGCTCGCGGTAATAGGCCTCGCCTTTCAACTCGGTGTTGAGCCATTTCACCGCCGCGTCGCTCTCCCTCTTGGCGGCCTTGACGCCGGAAAAGTAGAAGCCGTGCGCGCCGTCCAAAACGACTTTCAGCTGTTCGCCCGAACTCACTGGACAATCTCCTTATTCGATATCGGCCTGAGCCTGACTCCGGCGCGAGCGCGAGCTGCGCCGAAGGACGAGAAAGATTAGCGAGCAACGGCGCGAGAGTGAGCCCGTCGCGCGCGATCAGTGATGGGGGTCTCAGCCGAAGCGCAGGGACGCAAAACGCTTTGCCGAATGCGGCGATCGGATGCCGCCGTCCTCGCCGGCGGCGACGCGGATCGTCCTGGGTGCGTACGCGATGCCTATCGTGTCGAACGATCCGGCACGGTCACTTCGCGGTCGCGGCCGCGCTGCGCGCGGCACCCGAGCGCTTGTCGCCCAACAGGCGCTTGGCGGGCTCTTCGATCAGGCGATAGGTCAGCAGCGACACCGCAAGCACCAGCGCGATGAAAGCCGGAAAGAACCAACGCTCGGCGACAGGCAGAGTCGCGCCGGTTTGCGCGGTCCACAGATGCAGCGCCAACATCAGCGGAAAATGGGTCAGGTAAATCGAATACGACATCTCGCCGAGCCGCACCATCGGCCCCAGCCTCAGTGCCGCGCGCACGGCGGCGCTACGCACTACCGCAAGAATCAGCGCCGGAAATGCGAGGTAGCAGGTCAGCATGTCGCCCAGATTCGACCACTGTCCGCTGGCCAAGTACCAGCACACGCCCGCCATCAGCGCCACGGCCAGCAGATCCCACGGCCAGCGCGCGCCGGATCCGGGCCCGTTCTCGCCCAGCGCGCGATGCGCCCAGTGCAGCACCACGCCGAAAAAGAACCCCGCCGCGGTGCGGACCACATCGTTGTCGATCCATCCCAGCGCTTTGCTGGAGTTGATCACCCCACGCGCCGCCATCGTCGCCAGCGCGGCCGCCAGCAGCAGCCAGATCAGGCCGCGCGCGATGTTCCTTGGCGCGGCGATGACCGCCAGGAACAGCAGGTTGACGAGGAACTCGGTCGAGATCGACCACGACGGCGCATTGAAAGAAAACCCTTGCTGCAGGCCAGAACTGTTCAGCAGCAGCAAGTTGAGGACGAAGTGATACCCGTCGTTGTACGCATACACGAACGGCGCCTGGCCGAGCGCGCTGAGTCGCCACTGCATCGCCGCGACCGCGCACAGCATCAGCAGGTGCAAGGGATAGATGCGGGCGATGCGGGCGCGCACATTGGCCGCGAAGCGCTGCGCGCGGTCGCCGGTCATGAACGCTCGCGCGAGCACGAAGCCCGACAGGACGAAGAAGAAGTCCACCATCAACATGCCGCGCCCGTAGAACGGCGCCAGCACCGCGCCGAACGGAGCGATGTGATAGGTGTGGACGTAATGCCAGCAGATCACGCCCAGGGCTGCGATCGCACGCAGCGCATCCAGCTCATGGTATCGATGATGCTTCACGTAACCGCCCCGCCTGATCGCGATCGGATTCGCCGCGGCGCGTTCGACGAACGAGCGCCGCCGCACTCGGGCATCGACTCCTGCGCACGTCGTACGCAATAAAACAAAGGGCCTAGCATCGCTGCTAAGCCCTTGTCGAAAATGGTGGCCGGGGAGGGAATTGAACCCCCGACACGGGGATTTTCAATCCCCTGCTCTACCAACTGAGCTACCCGGCCATTTCACGGGCAATCCGTGAGAGAGGCGGCATGATACGGAGGCTGGAGACGGATGGCAAGCCTCCCCTGCGCTGAATGCCGCAAGCCGCCGATGCGGCGGCCACGCGCGGCGGGCGCATGATGGCGGCGCAAGCCCCATCGGCGGCTGCGCCGCCAAAGGAAACCCTCATGAAACCCTTGTTTCTGGACATTCCTCGTCTGCGCGCCGCCAAGCCGGGCCCGCGCTCGCCGGCTTCGCGCACGCACGCTGCGCACTCGCCCGTTGCGCGTCGTTGGATCGCGCCGCTGCTGGCCGCGGCGCTGTCCGCCGTCGTGCTGGCCGGTTGCGCCAGCACCGGTCCCAAGCTCGACGACGCCCAGCGTCTGGCGCTGTACCGCGAGCACGCCGGCGCGCCGGTCGACCGCTTCCAATACTTCGGCCGCCTCGACGGCTGGACGCCGCTCGGCGACAGCGCGCTGGCGGTATGGACCCGACCGAACCAGGCCTACTTGCTGGAACTGCAAGGCCGCTGCCAGGACCTCGACTTCGCCCAGGCGATTTCGGTCAGCAACCAGATGGGCAGCGTGCACCGGCGCTTCGACAAGGTGATCGTGCTCGGCCAGCAGTCGATCAAGATCCCCTGCTTCATCGACCGCATCCTGCCGCTCGACGTCAAGGCGCTCAAACAGGCGCAGAAGGAAATGCGTTCGGCCGGGACCATGCCGGAAGATCCGAAGTCCTGAGCGTCGCCGCCGCGCGCGTTCGCCGATGCGGCGCGCGCCGCTGCGCGGCCGGGCATCGCGGCCGCCGCCCGCACCGTCGCGGCGCAGCGCGCCCGGCCGGCGGGGCCGCCGCCGCAACGACCCGGTCCGCATTCTCCGCGTGACGCTTGTCAGAAAAATCCTACACGCCGCCGCGCCGTCGGCCTACTGCGCCGCCCCCGCGCCGGGCGCAATCTGTGCGGGCCCCGGCAGCACGGCCATGCGACGACACGGACGCCGCTCAGCAAAGGACGAGGCCGCCGCCTTGAGCAAGCGATGCTGCGGAGCTGGGGCCACTGAATAAAGCAGTTGGAGTTGGCGGCAATGCACGGCAAACAGGATGTTGCGCCGACGGTCGGGACGGCCGTTCGGTCGATCCCGCGCAGGATGCGCGGGAGGCGTGCATGAGGGCAGCGATCTGGGTCCAGGATTCGTTCCGCGCGCTGCCGCGCTATCTCCTCGTACTGACCGCCGTCTCGGCGCTGGCGCTGTTGGCCCGAGCGGCGGTCCCTTCTTTCGACGATGCGCGCGCCGCGCGCGCTGCCGCTTCGGCATCGTCGGCCTCGGCGCTGTCCGGTCCGGCACCGCTGACTCCAGCATTGTCCGCTTCCACTTCCGTCTCTGCTCCCGTGTCCACGGCAGTCGCACCTTATCCGGCGCAGATCGCGGCTACTCCGATTCCGGCATTCGCCGCGCACGCCGGCCCGATAGCTGCGTTGCGCCCGGATTCGCACCTGCCGCCGGACTATCTCCGTTACGCCACCGCGACGCAGGCGCCGCTCGCCGAGACGCGTTAGCGGCCGCAGCGGCCGGCCTCTCGAACGGCCGCGACGGCGCCGCAATCGGTTGCGGCCGCTCGACTGCGCTTGCCACGCAAAGCAATGCCCATTGAGCGCTTGCGCCAGCCGCGCATGGCCCGCTTAGCGCTTGCCTCCGCCGCGCAAAATCGTCCGCCGCTTCGCCAGCCTCGCCGCCCCTCTCGCGGTTTGGTCGCCCCGACGAACGCATCGCGTCCGCCTGCCGCGCCGACACCGGCACCGGCACTGGCACCGACACGCGATAACCACCCCATCGCCCACAAAAAAAGACGGGTACCCGCATGTTCCCGGGCACCCGTTCATGACAAGCACTGCACTGCGTCCAGTTCACTCGGAGAGACCGCCCGCAGCGCCGGGGACGCGGCGCCGCGGGCGAAGTGCGGGCGGGGTTCGCCACCCACCCGAACCCGACGCCGGACCGGGCCGCGCGCGCACCCGCCGCGCGCGGCCGGCCGGCAAAAACCCGGCCGACAACCTTGAGCTACCAGGCGTTGGCCACGCCGACCGCTTCGTACGCGTCGACATGGCCGCTGCCGACTTCGAAACGCTGCCTGCCCGCCATCGGATTGGCGGTCTGGCTGAGGATCTGCTTGACCTCCAGCGGCTTCAGCGAAGGCTTGGCCTCGAGCAGCAGCGCGACGATGCCGGCGACGTGCGGCGTCGCCATCGAAGTGCCGCTCATGTGGGTGTAGAACGCCGCGCGCAGGCCGAGCGAGGCGTCCTTCTGCGCGGCCAGCAGCGGCAGCGCGCCGGTCGGCGTGCGGGTCGAGACGATGTCGACGCCGGTGGCGACCAGGGTCGGCTCGTTGACGTAGGTCCAGCCCTGCCCGTCGGGCATGACGAAGCTGCCGCTCTCGCCGGGATTGCCGCGCGAGGAGAAGTCGGCGAGCGTGCCGTCCTTGTTGCCGGCGCCGACCGAGATCACCCACGGCGCCTGCGCGTACGGGTTGTGGGTGTTGGCGCCGGGGCCGTCGTTGCCGGCGGCGAACACGCTGACGATGCCGTTCTTGTAGGCCTCGTAGCTGGCCAGGTTGATCGGATCGGTCGGATCGAACGCGCCGGAGGTGCCCCAGGAATTGGAGATCACCCGGATCGGCGAGGCGAAGCTGTTCTTGTGCGCGATCGCGTAGTCGTAGCCGCCGACCGCGTCGAGGATCGAGATCACCGCGCCGGAGCCGTAGCCGACCAGATCCGCGCCGGTCGCTACGCCGCGGTACAGGCCGCCGGACTGCGCGCCGCTGCCGCCGACGGTGCCGGCGCAATGGGTGCCGTGGCCGGAGCTGAGGTCGGTGTTGAGCTGGTTCTCCAGCACCGTCACCGGCAGGAAATCGAACAGCGAATGCAGGTTGGTCAGCGCCTGCACGTTCTGCACCACGCGCTGGCCGTACCTGAGATCGGCGTGGGTGGCGTCGATGCCCGAATCGTTGACCATCACCGCCACGCCGCGGCCGGTGAACGGCACGGTGCGGCCGAAATCGCCGGGATTGGCCTGTACCCGGTTGACCCCGGACAGCTCGCGCGCTTCCTGGTTGTAGTAGCGCAGCGGCCGGTTCAAGTGGATCGACAGCACGTCGCCGCGCTGCGCCAGCGCGCGCACCTGCGCCGGCGTCGCCAGCGCGCCGGCGATCGGCAGCGCGCGCATGCTCACGCCCTGCTGGATGCCGAGCAGTTTCAGCGCCTGCACCTGAGCCGCGCGCAACGGGCCGGGTTGGTCGTAGGACACCACCACTTCCAGCGGCGCAGCGGCGTCGGCCGTGGCCAGGGCGCGTTCGAGCGCGGCGTCGAGGCGGGCGGCGGCGAGGCTGACGCCGCTGGCGGCCATGCCCAGGGCCAGCGCGGTCAGTTTGAGAAGGGTGCGGCGGTTGCGTTGCATGTCGTGCGTACTCCCCTGGCGATCCCCCGGAACCGGGTGAGCCACCTTGGCCCGGCCGCGCGCGGCGGCGACATCCGGAAGACCGCCCAGCCGGCGTGGGGGAAAACCCCTACAGACCGGCGACCGCCGGCACAGTAGCCTCGGACCGGCAGCGCGCGCTCGCGGCGCCGGCGCGGACGCGGCGTACCGCGCGCGCCGGTTCATGCGGATGCGACGGCTTCCGGGTTACCGTCGCCACGGCCGGGCGCCGCAGCGGCCGCCAGATCCGATCGCCGACCGGATCCGGTTCGGCGCCACACGATCCAGACGCAACAGACGATGCACCGCCGCGACGACGCACAGGGACCAGCACGCCGATGAGCCACACCGAATTCACCCCGTCCGCCAAGCGCGCCGCGCGCCGCCCGTTCCTGCCGCGACTGGCCGCCTGGGTCGCCGCCGCGGCGCTGTCGCTCGGCGCCGGCTCGGCGGCCGCGCAGATTCCGCTGCCGGTGACGGTCGTCGCCGCCGGCGACCATGCCGTCGCGACCGTGCGCCTGCCGTTCTTGCCGGGCTGGCCCGGCCCGATCCTGGCCGAACTCTCGCTCGACTTCGACGACGCCAGCGGGCTCAGCCCGGCCGCGCTCGGCGTGTCGGCGCGCACCGTCAGCCTGTACGACCCGAACCTGATCGCGCGCCTGCCCGACACCGACCTGACCACCGTGCCGGGCAGCCTGCCGCTGCTGGTGACGGTGCAGCCGCCGCTGTCCGGCGGGCTCAGCTTCAAGGGCAGCGGCCGCGCCGAAATCCACACCCATTGGCTGCCTTACGCCGCCGGCACCCGCCTGCGTCTGTTCAAGGCGCCGCTCGGCGGCGCGTTCTACGACGTCACCGACGAAATCGCCGCCGGCAGCGTGCGCGCGCGCGGCACCTACGGCGGGTTCTCGCAGTTCCTGATCCTGGCCGACGCGCGGCCGACGCCGGTGGTGATCGCCTCGAAGCTGCAACGCCTGCGCGAGCGCGTCGACCTGTTGCCGGCGAGCGAACAGCCCGGCTTCGACGCCTTGCTCGACGATGTCGAAACCGCCCTGGCCGTGCCCGACTACGCCGCCGCCCTGGCCGCCGCCGACGCAGTGCGCGCGCGCGCCGTCGCCCGCGGCGGCACCTTCATCGACAACGAGTGGCGGGCTACGCGCACCCATCGCAACGATGCCGGCGAACTCGTCGCCGGCGCGGCGACCTTGCGTTTCAGCCTCGCCTACCTGCGCGACTACGGCCCTTGAGCGCGACCCGGCGCCGGCGCTGCGGCGCCGACGCGGGCGCGGAAGTTCCGCGTAAGATGCGGCCATGCCGGCGCGCCTGATCGTTTACCCGCCCGAAGCCGCAGCCATCAGCCGATGGATCCCAGCCGGTTCGCGCCTGCGCATCGGCCGCGATCCCGCGTGCGAGCTGCGCATCGACCATGCCTCCGTCTCGCGCCAGCACGCCGAACTGGTCCACGACGAAGAAGGCTGGCGGCTGCTCGACCTGGGCAGCAAGAACGGCTCGCACGTCGACGGCATCCAGGTCGCCCAGGCCCTGCTCGACCGCAGCGAAGGTTGGCTGCGTTTCGGCGACGTGCTGTGCGAGTTCTCGCTGCACGACGACGACGACGCCCGCGCCTGGCAGGAACGCGAACGCGAGCGCCGCGCGCTGTCGGCGGCATGGACGCGGCGGCTGGAAGCCGGCGCGGCGCCGGCCACCGTCCTGGGCGTCGCCGACGCGGCCGACGACAACGCCGCCGCCGGCGCCGACCTGGCCGGCGACATCCTGCGCGGCGTGGTCGAACTGGCCGGTTGCAGCCGCGGCTTCGTGCTGCTGGCCCAGGGCGAAGACTTCCTGGTCCAGGCCAGCCTGTCGCTGGAGCACGACGAGCTCAACGCGCGCACCTTCTCCGGCAGCATCGGCGCGGTCCAGCGCTGCCTGCGCGAACGCCAGCCGGTGGTGGTCAACTGGATCGACGACGATCCCTGGCTGGCGCAGCGCTCCTCGGTGGTCACCGGCGGCCTGCAGAGCCTGGTGTGCCTGCCGCTGCTGCACGCCGGCCGCGTGCTCGGCGCGGTCTACGCCGACCGCCGCGGCGCCGGCGAGGCGATCAGCCAGTTCGACATGGAACTGCTCGCCGCCTTCGCCGACAGCGCCGCGCTGTGGCTGCTGGCGCAGCGCGCCTTCGACGCGCTGAAGCCGGCGGCCACGCCGCTGCCGTGGGCCCGCGTAGTCGGCGCGCAGGCCGCCTCGTCGTGAGCGACACCACCGCGACCGGCCTGTACGGTGGCCGCGGACTCGCGCCCGGCAGCCTGCTGGCCGGGCGCTTCCGCATCGAAGCCCTGCTCGGGCTCGGCGGCATGGGCGAGGTCTACCGCGCGTTCGACACCACCCTGGACATCCAGGTCGCGCTGAAACTGCTGCGTCCGGAACTGGCCGCGCGCAGCGACGCGTTCGAACGCTTCCGCCAGGAACTGCTGACCGCGCGCCAGGTGTCGAGCCCGCGCGTGGTGCGCATCCACGACCTGTTCCGCCACGACGGCCAATGGCTGATCGGCATGGACTGGATCGACGGCGAGGCGCTGGACCGGCGCCTGGACCGCGACGGCGCGCTGGCGATCGACGAGGCCGTGCGCATCGCCCGCCAGATCGCCGAAGGCCTGGCCGCGGCGCATGCGCGCGGGGTGATCCATCGCGATCTGAAACCGGCGAACGTGCTGCTCGACCGCAACGGCGATGCGCTGATCGCCGATTTCGGCGTGGCCCGCTCGCTCGCCGGCAGCGGACTCACCCAAACCGGCGCGATCGTCGGCACGCCCGATTATCTTTCGCCGGAACAGGCGCGCGGCGAAGGCGCCGATGCGCGCAGCGACCTGTACGCGCTCGGCCTGATCCTGCACGAGATGCTGAGCGCGCGCATGCCGTTCGCCGGCGGCACCGCCAGCGAAGTGCTGGCCCAGCGCATGCTGCGCACGCCGCCGCCGGTCAGCCGGCTGCGTCCCGATGCGCCGGCGTGGCTGGTGCGCTTGACCGACCGGCTGCTGCGCCCGCAACCGGCGCACCGTTTGCCCGACGCCGCGGCGGTGATCGCGGCGATCGACCGCCGCCAGGTGCCGCGCGACTGGCGGCCGGGGCGGCGTACCTGGATCGCAGTGGCTGGCGCGGCTGCGCTGGCGGCGGTGGCCGCCGGCGTTTGGTCGTTGCGGCCGGCGCCGGCACCGGCCGCCGCGGCCTCGGCGGCCGCTTCGCTTCATGCCGCGACGCCGTTGCGGCGAATGCTGGTCGTGCCGCTCGATACCGCGTCGAACGCTGCGCCCGATTCCCAGCGCGCGCTCGCCGCGCTGCTGCGGCAGACGCTGGCGATGCACGCCTCCGTCGCCGTCGTCGACGACGAACGCAGCCAGCAGGCCTTGCGCCAACTCGACCCCAGCGGCGCCGCGCCGCCGCCGGCGACCCAGCTCGCGCGGCTCGCGCGCGCCGACCGCGTGCTCGCGTTCGCGCTCGCGCCGGCCGGCGCGCGCTGGCGCCTGAGCGCGCGCCTGCACGCCGGCGCCGCCGCGCCGCAGGAGTTCGCAGCCGCAGGCAAGGATCCGGCGCAGGCCTTGGCCGCGCTGCTCGCGCAGCCGCAGCTGTCGGCCGCGCTCGGACTCGCCGGCGCCATCGATGCGGCGCCCTCGCCCGCTGCGCCGGCGTCCGCATCGAACCGAACCACTGCAGCGCAAACCGGCGAACCCGCCGCGCTGGAACCCTACGGCGCCGGCCTGCTCGCGCGCGACCGCGGCGACCTCAGCGCCGCCGTCGCCGCGTTCGAACGCGCCACCGCCGCCGCGCCCGGCTTCGCCGCCGCATGGCTGGCGCTGGCCGAAGCGCGCAACGCCGCCGGCGACGGCGACGGCGCGTATGCCGCGCTCGAAACCGGCGAACGCGCCGCGGCCGGCGACGACGCGATGCGCGCGCGCCTCGCAACCGAACGCGCCGCGCTCGACGGCGACGCCGACGCCGTCGCGGGCTACTGGCGCAAGCGCGCGCAGGCCGCGCCCGACGACAGCTACGCGCAACTGGCGCTGGCGCGCGCGCTCGGCGCCGGCGGCGACGCGGCCGCGGCGATCGCGCAACTGCGCGCGCTGACCGCGCGCGACCCCGACGACCCGCGCGCGTGGTTCGAACTCGGCAAGTTCTCGATCCTGCACGGCCAGGCCCAACCGGCCGTGGACGATTACCTGGTGCGCGCGCTGGTCCAGTACAAGCGCGGCGGCAACCGCTACGGCGAAGGCGAAACCGAGAACGCGCTCGGCATCGGCTACGCCCGCCTCGGCCAGAACGATCACGCGCTCGCCCAATACCGCAACGCGGTGGAACTGCGCCGCGCGGTCGGCAACCGGCGCGGGCTGGCGACCAGCCTGCGCAACCTCGGCAACGTGCTGGCGCTGACCGGCCGCTTCGACGAGGCCGCGCGCAGCCTGCAGCAGGCGCGCGAGCTGTACGCCGCGCTCGACGACCGCCGCGGCCTGGCCGCGGTCGAGAACGAACTCGGCCTGCTGGCCGAAGAACGCGGCGATTACCCGACCGCGCTGGCCGCGTTCCGGCGCGCGCTGGCGGCGTGGCAGCAGGCCGGCGACGCCGCCGGCACCGCCCAGGCGCTCAACGACATCGGCTTCGCCCATTACCAGCTCGGCGCCTACGACGACGCCCAGGCCTATCTGCTGCAGTCGCGCGAGGCCTACGCCAAGCTCGGCGACGACACCGGCAAGGTCCGCACCGCGCAGAACCTCGGCCTGCTGGCGAGCGCGCGCGGGCAATGGCCGCAGGCGCGCGAAGCGCTGCAAAGCTCGCTCGACGCCGCGCTGGCCGCGCAGATGATGGAAGAAGCCGCAGTGAGCCGGCGCAACCTCGGCGAACTGGAGCTGATGCAGGGCCGCATCGGCGCGGCGCTGGCCCAGCTCGACGCCGCCGCCGCGCTGTTCCGCCAGCGCGAGGACGCGCGCGGCCAGGCCGACGTCGGCCTGCTGCGCGCGCAGGCGCTGGCGGCCGCGCACGCCGACGCGCAGGCGCGCGCCGCGCTCGATGCGCTGGCGCCGCAACTGGCGCAGGCTTCGTCGGAACAGCGCGGCATCGCCGCGCTGCTGCGCGCGCAACTCGCGCGCGCCGGCGGCGACCGCAACGGCGAACGCGCCGCGCTGGCGCAGGCGCGGCGCGAGGCCGGGCAATCCGGCGTGCGCCTGCTGCAATTGCAGGTGGCGCTGCAAGGCGCCGACGCCGACGGCAAACTCGCGCCGGCGCTGGAACAAGACATCGCCGCGCTCGGCCACGCCGGCCTGCGCCTGCAGGCTGCCGGCGAACGCATGCGCCTGGCGCTCGCCGCCGGCGACGCCGACGCGGCCTTGCGCGCCTACCGCGACGCGCAGCCGCTGCTGCGCCGCGGCGATCATCTCGAAGCCGCCGCGCTGCACGCGCTGGCCGCGCAGGCGCAGCGCGCGCTGGGCCGCGCGCCCGACGCGGCCGCCAGCGACGCGCGCGCGCTGGCCGAACGCCAGCGCCTGCGCGAGCAACTGCCGCCGGCCTTGCGCGCCGGCTACGACCCGGCCCGCGCCCGCGCCGGCAACGACGCGCCGGCGCCGGCCTCCGCGCCATGAGCGACCCGTCGGAACTGCGCGCGCTGTACCGCGACCTGCTGCAACGCCTGCAGCGCAACGAACGCGAGTTCCGCCGCCTCGGCCGCGCAGTGTGGCGGGTGCAGGAAGACGAACGCCGCCGCATCGCCCGCGAACTGCACGACGGCGTCGGCCAGAACCTGACCGCGCTGAAGCTGCGCCTGCACGAACTGCAATCCGCGCTGGCCCCGGAGCAGACCGCGCTACACGACGGCCTGGCCCAGGCGCTGGCGCTGTGCGGCGACACCCTGGAAGACACGCGCGAACTCTCGCGCCTGCTGCGCCCGCCGATCCTCGACGACCTCGGCCTCGCCTCCGCGCTGCGCTGGCTCGCGCGCAGCCACGACGGCCGCGGCGGCGCGCGGGTCGAACTGGCGCTGGGCGAGTTGCCCGAGCTCGACGGCGAGTTGCAGACGCTGCTGTTCCGCACCGCACAAGAAGCGCTGGCGAACGCGTCGCGCCACGCTAACGCGCAGCAGATCCGACTGAGCCTGCAACGCCAAGGCGAAGAACTGCGGCTGCAAGTCCACGACGACGGCTGCGGCTGCGATCCGGCCGTGGCCCTGGCCAGCGGCGGCAACGGCCTGGGCGGCATGCGCGAACGCCTGCGCCTGTACGGCGGCCGCCTCGAACTCGACAGCGCGCCCGGCCAAGGGCTGCGCCTGAGCGCGCGCGTGCCGCTCGATTACGCCTGAGCGCGCCGCGCGGCTTGACGCCCCGCGCCCGCGCCGCGCACCCTGCGGCCATGCCCGACTCCAGCGTGCGCGTGCTCATCGCCGACGATCACACGATGGTTCGCGAGAGCCTCGCCAACCTGCTGCGCGGCGCCGGCGTCGACGTGGTCGCGCAGGCCGCCGACGGCGTGGAAACCTTGCAGCGCACCCAGGAACTGCGCCCCGACGTCGTCGTCACCGACTTGTCGATGCCTGGCCTCAACGGCCTGGAAGTGATCCGCCGCCTGCGCGAACAAGCGCAGCCGCCGCAGGTGCTGGTGCTGACCATGCACCAGGAAGACGAATACATCCTGCAGGCCGTGCGCGCCGGCGCCAGCGGCTATGTGGTCAAGGACAGCCCGGCCGCGGAGCTGCTGGCCGCGGTGCGCGAAGTCCATGCCGGCCGCGGCTATTTCGGCCCGCAGGCCGCGCGCGCGCTGGCCGAGCAACTGCGCCATCCCGAGCGCGACCTCGGCGATCCCTACGGCCGCCTGACCGCGCGCGAACGCGAAGTGTTCCACCTGATCGCCGACGGCCTGACCACCAAGGAAATCGCCCGGCGCCTGGGCATCAGCGTCAAGACCGCCGAGAACCACCGCGCCCGCGTGCTCGACAAGCTCGACGTACGCAACAGCGCGGAGCTGGTGCGTTATGCCTCGCGCAAGGGCCTGGTGGACTGAGGCGATCGCGGCGCGTGCGTTCGCGCCGCGCGCGTCGGACGGCGGCGTTTGAAACGCACCGCACGGCATCCGGCGCCCGCGACGATTCGCTTGCGCCGGCGCGCTTGAAACGCCGCCGGCGCGCCGCGCCGCCGACGTGGCCGCCCGCCTGAACCGGGCTCACGCAACCGCGTCGCGCGCGACGGCGCACCGCCGCTGCGGCCGCATCCGGCGGCGAGCGCGAGCGCCAGCCCGCTCCCACGCCGACCGCCGCCACAAAACCGCCATCGCGGCCCCTGACCGCCTCACCATTCGCCGTAGTATCCTCGGCCTCCCAACAAGCGTTTGATGGAGCGGCGGCATGAAGGCAGGGGTCTGGGTGCGGGTAGTCGGCGCGGCGTTGCTGCTGGCCTCGCTGGTGGCATGCAAATCCGGTCCGGTGCGGCGCGTGTCCGAGCCGGCCGCGCGCATCCAACAGCTCACGGTCAAGGCCGACGGCAGCTGGTCGGTCGATCTGCGGCTGGAGAACTTCAGCAGCATCCCGATGCAGTTCGACCGCGTCGACCTGCAGCTCAAGCTCGGCGAAGAAGCCGCCGGCCAGTTGCAGACCCAGCCGGGCCTGTCGATCGGCCCGGAATCGGCCGACGTGGTCACCATCGCGCTCAAGCCCGCCGGCGGCGCCAAGCTCGCCATCGCCGATGCCCTCGCCGGCGGCCGCAGCCTCGCCTACAGCCTCAAGGGCGACATCGCCGCCACCCCGAGCGAAGCCAAGCAGCGCACCTTCCAGATCGAGCGCAGCAGCGCGCTGAGCCCGGCGCCCGGGTTGCCCGGCGTGATGCGCTGAAGCCGGGATTCGGGATTCGGGATTTGGGATTCGCAACGAAGCGACGCCCGGCCCCGCCCCTTCGTCCTCTCCATCCAATTCCCAATCCCTAATCCCCAATCCCGAATCCCGCCCATGAGCACCTACAAAGCCCCCCTCACCGACATGCGTTTCGTCCTGTTCGACCTGCTCGGCGCCGAAGCGCAGTTCCAGCGCCTGGGTTACGCCGACGCCACCCGCGACGTGCTCGATGCGGTGCTCGAGGAAGGCGCGCGCTTCAACGAAAGCGTGCTCGCGCCGCTCAACGCGGTCGGCGACCAGATCGGCTGCAAGCACGACAAGGCGACCGGCGCGGTGACCACGCCGCCGGGCTTCAAGCAGGCCTACGACCAGTTCGTCGACGGCGGCTGGTCCGGCCTCACCGCCGAAACCAAGTTCGGCGGCCAGGGCCTGCCGCACGCGGCCGGCGTGCCGCTGAAGGAAATGATCGACGCGGCGAACCTGGCCTGGGGCAACTTCCCGCTGCTCTCGCACGGCGCCACCGAAGCGCTGCTGCACCACGGCGAAGAATGGCAACAAGAAGTGTTCCTCAAGCCGCTGGTGGAAGGCCGCTGGACCGGCACCATGTGCCTCACCGAACCGCATTGCGGCACCGACCTGGGCCTGCTCAAGACCAAGGCCGAACCGCAGGCCGACGGCACGTATTCGATCAGCGGCACCAAGATCTTCATCACCGCCGGCGAGCACGACCTCACCGACAACATCATCCACCTGGTGCTCGCGCGCCTGCCGGACGCGCCGGCCGGCAGCAAGGGCATTTCCTTGTTCATCGTGCCGAAGGTCAAGGTCGCGCGCGACGGCAGCGTCGGCGAGGCCAACGCGGTGCGTTGCGGCAGCCTCGAACACAAGATGGGCATCCACGGCTCGGCGACCTGCGTGATGAACTTCGACGGCGCCCAGGGCTATCTGATCGGGCAGCCGAACAAGGGCCTGATGGCGATGTTTACGATGATGAACACCGCCCGCCTCGCGGTCGGCCTGCAAGGCCTGGGCCTGTCCGACCGCGCACTGCAGAACGCGCTGCGCTACTCGCGCGACCGTTTGCAGATGCGCGCGCTGTCGGGCCCGAAGTTCCCGCAATTGCCGGCCGACCCGATCATCGTCCACCCCGACGTGCGGCGCATGCTGCTGACCTGCAAGGCGCTGGTCGAAGGCGGCCGGGCGATGGGCTACGACGCCGCGCTGCTGGTCGACATCGCCCACGGCTCGGCGGACGCGAAGGAACGCGCCGACGCCGATGCGCTGATCGGCTTCATGACCCCGATCGTCAAGGCCTGCCTCACCGAGTGGGGCGTGGAGTGCACCTACAACGCGCTGCAATGCTTCGGCGGCCACGGCTACATCGCCGAGCACGGCATGGAGCAGCTCGCCCGCGACGCGCGCATCACCACCTTGTACGAAGGCACCACCGGCATCCAGGCGCTGGACCTGCTCGGGCGCAAGGTCATGCAGCTGCAAGGCGCGGGCCTGCAGGCGATGCTGGCCAAGATCGAAGCGTTCTGCGCCGAAAACGAAAGCAACCCGGCCGCGGCCGAGTTCGTCGCGCCGCTGCGCCAGGCCGCCGGCGAATGGCTGCAGGTGACAATGTCGGTCGGCAAGCGCGCCGCGGCCAACGCCGACGAAGTCGGCGCGGCGGCGTACGACTACCTGTTCTATTCGGGCTATGTCTGCCTGGCCTATTGGTGGGCGCGCAGCGTCGCCGCGGCCGAGGCCTCCGGCCACAGCCAGGCGTTCAAGGACGCCAAGCGCGAAACCGCGCGTTTCTACTTCGCCCGCCTGCTGCCGCGCACCCAGGCGCACAAGGCCGCGATCGACAGCGGCACCGCGCCGCTGATGACGCTGACGGCGGAAGGCTTCGACGCCTAACGGGTTGCGAACGTGCAGGAGCGGGCGGCTGCGGCGCTCGCTCCTGCACGCTCCTCGGCCCGCACCGACCGCTCAGGCCCTGACCGGCGGCCACCCCGTCTACACAAAATGTAACCGACAAGGTATAAGCTCCTTCTCCGTATGGAGACCGATAGAGCGAAGATCCGCCTGGTCCGCACCGGAACCCACGCTGAAATGCTTCAGCGTGAGCCGGAAGTCTCCGGTGTCGGCGAAGCCTATTCGCCCTGGACCGGGCCGCGCGCAGTGCCGCGCAACCCCTTGGAACGCCTGAACTCGGTGCGATTGCTCGCGCTCGATGCGCACGGGCGCGTGCTCGACTGGATGAACTGGCAAGACGCCGCCTGCCTGTACGCGCGCGGCGCGGTCGCCTGGACCCTCGGCGAACCCTGCCTGCAGGTGCACGGCGGCATCAACCGCTTCACCGGCGAGCGCAGCGTGCTGGAACTGCATCCGATCGTCGCCGCGCGCGGCCACGCGCGCCCCGGCGCGCTCGACCCGACCCCGGCGCTGACCAACGCCGCGCTGTTCGCGCGCGACGGCCACCTGTGCATGTACTGCGGCCACGACTTCCACCGCCCGCACCTGACCCGCGACCACGTCGTGCCGGTGTCCAAGGGCGGCCGCGACATCTGGGAGAACGTGGTCGCCGCGTGCTTCGGCTGCAATTCGCGCAAGGGCAACCGCACCCCGCAGCAGGCCGGCATGCCGCTGCTGGCGGTGCCGTACCGGCCGAGCTGGGTCGAGCACCTGATCCTGTCGAACAGGAACATCCTCGCCGACCAGATGGCGTTCCTGAAGAACCAGCTGCCGAAGAACGCGCGCATCCACGGCTAGAAGCCGTGAGCGCGGTCGCAGTATCGCGGCCTGTGCCCCATGGAATGTGCCGAAGTGCGCGCATAAGCGACGCGTTGCGCTCGTTGACGACGTTACGGTCGTCCCGGACACTCGTCGCCATCGACTTACGGACACATTCGCGATGCCTTTGACCCTCGGTCTGACCGGTATGGACCCGGCGACGGAGTCTGCCCTGCAGACCGCTTTCAAGGTGGCCAACACCCGTCTCGGCGGCCGTTGGACCCTGGTTCCGGAGCCGCAGGCCGATTTCGTCGTGGTCGACATGGACAGCATGTACGGACCGATGAGCTGGCTGCGCCTGCACGCTGCGGGCAAGTCGGTGATCGCCCTGACCGCGGCCCAGCGCACCCAGGCCGACTTCCTGCTCGGCCATCCCTTCAGCGCCGACTCGATCGCCGCCTTGCTCGGCGAGATCGCCGGCGAGCCGGTCGCCGCCGCTGCCGCGGCGCCGGCCGCGCCCAAGCCGGTCGAGATTCCGCAGCAGCCGCGCACCGATCCCACCGCGGCGCTGCCGGACGTGGTGGTGGAACTGCTGCAGACCGACCTG
This sequence comes from Lysobacter enzymogenes, assembly GCF_017355525.1. Classification (NCBI taxonomy): domain Bacteria; kingdom Pseudomonadati; phylum Pseudomonadota; class Gammaproteobacteria; order Lysobacterales; family Lysobacteraceae; genus Lysobacter; species Lysobacter enzymogenes. Next base: position 2,076,007 of record NZ_CP067395.1, read on the forward strand.
GCCCAGGCCAAGGCCGCCGCGCCGTTCGCGCCGGCGGCGAGCGTCGCCGCTGCGGCGCCGGCCGCTGCCGCGCCGGCCTCTGTTCCGGCCGCCGCCGCGCCCGCGCCGGCCCCTGTCGCATCGGCACCGGCGCCCGCCGCCGCACCCGTCGCGGCAGCCCCGATCCAATCGCCCGCCGCCCCCGCCGCCAGCGTCACCGCCAACGGCGACGGCCTGCTCGACTGGCTGGTGCCCGGCCGCCTGCGCGGCCTGCTGCGCGTGGGCAGCGGCGAGGAACGCCTGCTGATCGACACCGAACAGCGCCGCTACCACGGCCCGGGCGCGCTCAAGCCGCTGTCCGGCCTGTTCGAGCGCGGCTTCGCCGCGTCCGAATTCGAACTGCTGCCGGTCGCGCAGTGGGACGCCGCCGCCGCGCAGATGGGCGCGCCGATGCCGCTGGCGCGGCTGGTGTGGTTCGGCAACCTGCTCGCCGGCCGCGGCCGTCTGGCCCCGGGCTACGACGCCGCGCGCCGCTACCGCATGACCAAGTGGCCGCAGACCGAGCGCGAATACCCCAAGCACTTCCGCATCGCCACGGTGATGATGAAGGGCCCGGCGCACCTGGCCGAGATCGCCGAAGCCAGCGGCGTGACCGAGGCCGAGGTTGCCGATTTCATCAACGCCAACCTCGCCACCGGCTTCGCCGAGGCCGAGGGCGACCCGCCGCCGGCCGAACAGGCCAAGTCCGGCGGCCTGTTCGGGCGTCTGCGCGGGCGCTGAGCGGCTGCGACCGGGCGTCGCGGGCGTTGCGGCGCCCGGGCGCCGCAACAGCGCCGAACGCGCGCCAACGCCGCGCAACGGCGGCGAACGGCGTTGTGACCCGGTTCGCGCCGGGAACTGACCCAATCTGGCCGACCGCACTGAGCTGAACCCAGAATCGTCACACTTCTTGCCCGCCTCACACGTCGGCGGGACAATGTTCGACCAGCTGAACGCCAGTGGTCGTAATGATCGATTCGCAGCGCTACCCGCGTCTTTCCCGCATCCAGGTCCCCGCCGACCTGCGCCGCTTTCCCGAGGAGGAACTGCCGGCGATCGCCGAGGAACTGCGCGCCTATTTGATCGAGCAGGTCGCCCTGGTCGGCGGCCATTTCGGCGCCGGGCTCGGCGTGATCGAGCTGACCGTCGCCCTGCACTGGCTGTACGACACGCCCGTCGACCGGCTGGTGTGGGACGTCGGCCACCAGAGCTATCCGCACAAGATCCTGACCGGCCGCCGCGACCGCATCCACACGGTCAAGCAGAAGGACGGCGTCGCGCCGTTCCCGAACCGCGAGGAATCCGAGTACGACACCCTCGGCGTCGGCCACAGCTCGACCTCGATCTCGGCCGCGCTCGGCATGGCGGTGGCGGCGCAGCGCCGCGGCGACGACCGCAAGGTGGTCGCGGTGATCGGCGACGGCGCGATGACCGCCGGCATGGCGTTCGAAGCGCTGGCCCACGCCGGCGGCATGAGCGACCCGGAGCCGAACCTGCTGGTGATCCTCAACGACAACCAGATGTCGATTTCCGAGAACGTCGGCGGCGTCACCAAGATGCTCGGCCGGCTCACCAGCAGCCGCACCCTCAACGCGATCCGCGAAGGCGGCAAGAAGCTGCTCGGCGACAAGCGCAAGCCGGCGGCCAAGTTCGTGCGCCGCTGGGAGGAGCACTGGAAGGGCATGTTCGTGCCCTCGACCTTCTTCGAGGAAGTCGGCTTCCACTACACCGGACCGATCGACGGCCACGACCTGTCGGCGCTGCTGCACGCGATGAAGACGCTCAAGGGCCTCAAGGGCCCGCAGCTGCTGCACATCATCACCACCAAGGGCAAAGGCTACGAGCTCGCCGAGGGCGACCAGATCGGTTACCACGCGGTCGGCCCGTTCGATCCCGAGAAAGGCCTGATCAGCAAGCCCGGCGCGAAGAAGCCGACCTACACCGACATCTTCAGCGACTGGCTGTGCGACATGGCCGCCGCCGACGAGCGCCTGATGGGCATCACCCCGGCGATGCGCGAAGGCTCGGGCCTGGTGCGCTTCAGCAAGGAATACCCGCAGCGCTACTTCGACGTGGCGATCGCCGAGCAGCATGCGGTCACGCTCGGCGCCGGCATGGCGATCGAAGGCGCCAAGCCCGTGGTGGCGATCTACTCGACCTTCCTGCAGCGCGGCTACGACCAGCTCGTGCACGACGTGGCGATCCAGAACCTCGACGTGCTGTTCGCGATCGACCGCGGCGGCGTGGTCGGCCCCGACGGCGCCACCCACGCCGGCAACCTCGACCTGTCCTATCTGCGCTGCGTACCGAACATGGTCGTGATGGCGCCGGCCGACGAGGACGAGTGCCGCAAGATGCTGTCGACCGGTTTCCAGTACCACGGCCCGGCCGCGGTGCGTTATCCGCGCGGCACCGGCCCCGGCGTCGCGATCCAGCCCGACCTCGACACCCTGCCGATCGGCAAGGCGGAGCTGCGCCGCAGCGGCCAGCGCGTCGCCCTGCTCGCGTTCGGCGCGATCGTGCCGGCGGCCGAACAGGTCGCCGCCGAGCTCGGCCTGACCCTGGTCAACATGCGCTTCGTCAAACCGCTGGACCGCGCGCTGATCCTGGAACTGGCCAAGAGCCACGAAGGCCTGGTGACGCTGGAAGACAACGTCGTCGCCGGCGGCGCCGGCAGCGGCGTGTCCGAGCTGCTGAGCGCCGAGGGCATCGTGTTGCCGGTGCTGCACCTGGGTTTGCCGGACGCGTTCCAGCATCACGCCAGCCGCGAGCAGTTGCTGGCCGAAGCCGGTTTGGACGCGGCGTCGATCCGCGCCAGCGTGCTCAAGCGCTGGCCGCAGTTGGCGGCGCAGCCGGCGCCGCAGTCTGCGGCGGGGTGAAAGAACTGCGTCGCGAATAACGAAAACGCCCGGCTCGATGCCGGGCGTTTTCGTTTTGATGAGTTTGCAGGTCGCCGTTGCGAATCCGTCGGCGACATTCGTCGTAGTTGCGTTGTCGCGGTCGCGGCTCGCGCCGCTCCTACAGGGGATTCGTTTGCGACTGCAGGAGCGGCGCGAGCCGCGACCGCGCCATACCGATTACCGCGAACGCCGCATTGCGCTCAGCCGACCCAGAACGGCATCGCCACGAACGCGCTGACCAATGCCGCCACCGCGACCTTGGCGCTCGCCTTCGGCGCCATCGTCATCAGCAAGGTCCACGCCAGCGCCGACACGATCAGCGCCGCGGTCCAGAAGATCGGCCCCTGCGCCCAGCCCCAGCCGTACGCGAACAGGCCGAAGTCCAGCGCCAGCAAGGCCCAGCCGGCGCCGCGCAGGACGCGCGCGCGAGCCGGGCGGAACGCGCCGGCGAACACCTGCTGATGGTGCTTTTCCAATCCCAGGCTCAGCAGGCACCACGCCGCCAGCGCCAGACACAATCCCAACCACAGCATGCGCGCGCTCCTCAGCGATCGGCCAGCGCCGGCGCGCCGCCGGCAGGGGTGTCGCCCGCGGGCGTGTCGGTCGCCGCGCCGGCGCGCTCGCGCCGCGGCTTGCGTTCGGGCGCCGGCTGGCGCGCCTTGGCGAAGCTGCGCCGCGCCAGCAGGGCGAAGCCCAGCGCCAGCGCGAACGCGGTCAGGTCGACCGCGGCCAGCGACCAGTCGCCGCGGCCGAGGGCCGCGAGCAGGTGGCTGTTCGGCGCGGTGGCGAAATTGACCAGCGGGATCAGCGCGAACGCGACCGCGTTGAGGGCGAAGAACTGGCCCCAGCCGCGCTTGTGCACCGCCGGAATCGCGGCGTACAGGGTCGCGGCGATCCACACCGCGCAGAACACCGTGATCTCGGCGTTCGAACGCGCCGCGGCGTCGGCGGGAATCAACCGATTCGCGATCACCATCGCCGTGCTCGCCAACGGCAGGCCGCCGACCACGCCGAGGTTCAGCGCCTGCACCAGCCCGTAGCCCGACAGGCTGCCGGCTTCGGCGATCTTCTTGGCGCGCTTGTTGACCCACACCTGCATGCCGCTGGCGATCATCACGCAGCCGGCGATGCCCATGACGAAGTACAGCCAGCGCAGCGCGCTGCCGCCCCACTGCGCCATGTGCATGCCGCCGATGAAGGTATAGGTCTTGTAGCCGGCCGCCATCGGCCCGCTGATGTGCAGGAAGCGGCCGTCGTTGGCGTCGTAGAACACCTGGCGGAAGTTCCAGGCCACGTCCTGGCTGTGGTCGCCGCCGAAGGAGATCGTCGCGCTGGTGTCGTCGGGATGGTGCACGCTGGCCCAGGTCACCGGCTGGCCCAGGCGCGCGCGCGCGTCGGCGATCAGCGCGTCGAGCGAGTGGATCGTCTTCAGCGGCTTGTGGGTTTCCGGCCGCTCGTAGCTGTCGGAGGCTTCGACGAAGAACTTCTCGACGTCGCCGTTGAACGCCGTGTACAGCCCCGCCGGCATGTAGTTGGCGACGAAGATCGCAACGCCGGTGTAGGCGATCATCAGATGGAACGGCAGGCCGAGCACGCCGGTGAGGTTGTGCCCGTCGAGCCACGCGCGCTGGCCGCCGTTCTTCGGGCGGAAGGTGAAGAAGTCCTTGAAGATGCGCTTGTGGATCACGATGCCGGTGAGGATCGCGATCAGCATGAACATGCCGGCGACGCCGACGATGTACATGCCCCAGGTCGGCGAATGCAGGTTGAAGTGCAGGGTGAAGAAGAATTCGCCGCCGGCGGTTTCCGGGATCTTGGCGCCGGTGGTCGGGTCCAGGCTCAGCAGGTCGGGATCGCCGGCGTCGTAGTACACGCCGCCTTCCAGCGACTTGCTGCGCTCGCCCGGCAGGGTGATGTAGTAGGCGTGCGGATGTTCCTTCGCCACCTTCTGCAACTGCGCCACCGCCGCGTCCAGGCTGACGCTGTCGGCGCTGCGCTCGTGGCCGTGCAGCGCGGGCTGCATCCAGTGGGTCAGTTCCTTGTCGAAGCAGGCGATGGTGCCGCCGACGAAGATCACGAACAGCAGCCAGCCGATCACCAGACCGGCCCAGGTGTGCAGCCATGCCATCGCTTGCGAGAAAGTGTTCTTCATTGTCGTGTCACCTCACATCGCCGCCGGCGCTGCGCCGGGGAACAGCGCCAGCGCGCCGCACAGCTTGGCCGCCCACAGTAACAGCGCGGCGGTCAGCGCCGGCGCCCAGCACGCGCGCCAGGCGCTGCGCGCGGCGAAGGCGTACATCGCCGCCGCGCACCAGACGAAAAAGCTCAGCAGGCTCGCGGTCACCACCGCATCGACCCGCGAGAACGGCAGCACCAGGCTGAAGAACGCGGCGAAGCCGTAGGCGACGAAGTAACCGATCACGATCGCGGCGAACGCGCGCACCGCGACTTCGCCGCGGTAGCGCCACGACAGCTTCGCGCGCGGCTTGCGCGCCGGCGCGGCGGCGCGCGGATCGAGGCCGGCGCGGGCGGCGGCCGGAGGGGCGGAGCTTTGCGTCATTGCGGGCTTCGGGTCGTGAATGCGGCCGGCGGCGTCCTGCCGGGGACCGGATCGGATGGAACGGGCGACGGGCGGGGCGTGCTGGGTTGGGCAGAACGCGCCCGCGCCGGACGGGCCGGCGCGCCCAGTCTAGTTGGCAATGGTTCTCATTTGCAAACCAAATGCGGCGATCGAGTCGCCACACCGCCACCGCGAATACGCCAGAGCGTGTTACAGATGCGCACACCGGCGATGCGGCGTACCGGCTACGATCCGCACGCTTCCCCCTCCCCCTTCGAGACGCCCCGGATGCGCCGCGCCCTTACCGCCCTCGCTTTGCTGGCGCTGCTGCCGGCCGCCTCGGCGCAGACCCCGCCCGCGGGCGACATCCGCGACCTCGACACCCTGGTGGTCACCGGCGAACAGCCCGGCCCCGGCCTGTGGAAAGTCATGCGCGGCGGCCACGTGCTGTGGATCCTCGGCACGGTCAGCCCGCTGCCGAAGGACATGACCTGGCTGTCGCGCCAGGTCGAGGCGACCATCGCCGATTCGCAGGAAGTCATCGCCCCGCCCTCGGTCAGCCTCGGCACCGAGCTGGGCATGTTCCGCACCATGCTTCTGATCCCCACCGCGTTGAAGGCGCGCAAGAACCCCGACGGCAAGACCCTCGACGAAGTGGTCCCGGCCGACTTGTACGCGCGCTGGTCGCTGCTCAAGGCGCGCTACATCGGCCGCGACGGCGGGGTCGAGAAATGGCGGCCGATCTTCGCCGCGCAGGAGTTGTACGAAGCGGCGATCAAGCAATCGGGGCTGTCGCTCAAGGGCGTGGTCCAACCGGTGGTCGAGAAAGCCGCCAAGCAGCACGGCGTACCGGTGACCGAGGCGCGGGTGACGCTGAAGATCGACGACCCCAAGGCCACGCTCAAGGAATTCGCCGACAGCGCGATGGACGACCGCGAGTGCTTCGCCAAGACCCTCTCGCGCATCGAGACCGACCTGGAAGCGATGCGCGCGCGCGGCAACGCCTGGGCCGTCGGCGACATCGCCACCCTGCGCACCCTGCCGCAGGGCGACCAGTACCGCACCTGCCTGGACGCGCTGGCCGCGACCGGCGTGGCCAAGCGCCTCAACCTCGGCGACCTGCGCCAGCGCGTGACCGCGAACTGGCTGGAGCGCGCGGAGGAAGCCATCGCCAAGAACAACAGCACCTTCGCCTCGTTGCCGGTGGCGGATCTGCTCGAGAACGGCGGGTTGCTGGATAAGCTGCGCGCGGCAGGCTATACCGTCGAAGATCCGTAGGTTCGCGGCGGCTCGAGCGGAAAGCGTCGCGGCCGAAGCCCTTCCCGCAACCGCCGCGTCTGCGGAGGTTGCGGGCGGAGCTTCAGCCCCGACGCCCTGGACCCGCAGCGACCGATCTCCCGCCGCGCTCAGCCAGCGGCTTCCTGCGCGACCCGTCCGAACACCTCATAGATCCGCCGCAGCAACGCCTGCGTATCGTCGAACACTTCATGGCGCAGGCGCAGGCCGGCGTCCTCGCGGATCCAGAACTTGAGCACCCACCCGTTGTCGGTGCGCTCGAATTCGCCAGTGCGTTCCAGCGGCGTCGGGGTCATAGGGAGCTTCCTCGCTGCGCCGGCATCCTGCCCTGCCGGTTCGGGGACCTGGCCGTCGGCCATGTCCGCTATTTTCGCGCGGGGACTTCGCAGAGGCTGCGATCAGGCGAACGCGGCTGCGTCGCGCCGGAATGGAAAGCCTCGGGCCTGAAGGCCCTCGCACAATCGAAACCCCGCAGCCCGGAAACGAAAAACCCCGGCGTTCGCCAGGGCCTCGGTACTGCGACTTCGCAAATGGTCGGGACGGCCGGATTTGAACCGACGACCCTCTGCCCCCCAGGCAGATGCGCTACCAGGCTGCGCTACGCCCCGACGTGTCTTGCGATGTCCGCTCTTGCCGAGCGGGCGGCAAGTATAGCGGTTAGAAGCGGGGAATGGGGAATCGGGGTTGGGGAACTGGAGATCGCCGCGGTTCGGCGCGGCGCGGGCCGCCGGTTCTCGCCGTCAGCGCCGCAGCAGCTGCAGCACTTCTTCCAGCTCCATCCGCACCTGCTTGACGATCTGCGACGACAGCGCCGATTCGTCCTTGGCCGCTTCGCCTTCCAACCGCAGGCGCGCGCCGCCGATGGTGTAGCCCTGTTCGTACAGCAGGCCGCGGATCTGCCGCACCATCAGCACTTCGTGGCGCTGGTAGTAGCGGCGGTTGCCGCGGCGCTTGACCGGATTGAGGGTCGGAAACTCGGTTTCCCAATACCGCAGCACGTGCGGCTTGACGTCGCACAGCTCGCTGACCTCACCGATGGTGAAGTAGCGCTTGGCCGGAATCGGCGGAAGCTCTCGGTTACTGCCCGGATCCAGCATGTTCGCCTCCGCTGTACGCCTCGACTCGTTCCTTGAGCTTCTGGCCCGGACGGAACGTCACCACCGTGCGCGCGGAAATCGGAATCTCCTCGCCGGTCTTCGGATTGCGGCCCGGGCGCTGGTTCTTGCGGCGCAGATCGAAGTTGCCGAAACCCGACAGCTTGACCTGGCGCCCCTGTTCCAACGCTTCGCGCAACGCATCGAAGAACGCGTCGACGAACTCCTTGGCTTCGCGCTTGTTCAGTCCGACTTCGTCGAACAGACGCTCGGCCATTTCCGCTTTGGTAAGTGCCATGGTGACCTCTGAATAACGTCCGGACCGTGACGGCCGCGCGAGGCGTCAGGCGCGCAGCCTGGCACCGTGTTCGCGTTCGACCGCGGCGGTCACTTCGGCCACCACCGCATCCACGTCCCGGTCGGTCAGGGTGCGCGATTCATCCTGCAGAATCAAGCCCATAGCGAGACTCTTGAATCCGGTTTCCACGCCCTTGCCCTGGTAGCGGTCGAACAGCACCAACTCGCGCAGGCTGGGCCCGGCGGCGGCCTGAACGGTCGCCTGAATGGCCGCCCACGGCACCGAATCGGCGACGATGAACGCGCGATCCCGGCGCACCGACGGGTACTTGGACTGCGCTCCGGCCTTGGCGATGGCACGCTCGGTCAGCCCGGTCAGATCGAGTTCGAAGGCGATCACCGCGCTGTCCAGGTCCAGCGCCTTCAACAGGCGCGGATGCAGCTGGCCGATCCAGCCCAGGCGCAGCTCGCGGCCGCCGTCGACCCGCCACACGTCGGCGCTGCGGCCGGGGTGCGCCCACGACGGCGCCGCCGGACGGTAGTCCAGGCGCGCGCCGGCCGCGGCGGCGAGGCTGTCGAGGTCGCCGCGCAGGTCGTGGAAGCCGACCGGCTGCGCCGGCCGCGCCCACTGCTCGGCGCCGGCGCTGCCGACGACCGCGGCGGCGATGCGCTGGGTTTCGCGCGGCGCATCGCCGGGCACGGCATGGAACACGTTGCCGAGCTCGAACAGGCGCACCCGCTCCTGCTGGCGCGCGGCGTTGCGCGACAGCGCGGCGGCCAGGCCCGGCAGCAGCATCGTGCGCATCACCCCGAGTTCGGCGCTGAGCGGATTGGCCAGCGCCACCGCGCCCTCGCCCGCCTGCCACAGCTCCAGCCAGGCGGCGTCGACGAAGGCGTAGTTGACCGCTTCCAGGTAATCGCGCGCGGCCATCTGCCGGCGCACGGTCGGCGCGTCGACGCGGGTCTCGGTCGGCGCGATCAGGCGCGAGGCGCCGCCCGGCAGCGTGGTCGGGATGCGGTCGTAGCCGTGGATGCGGGCGATTTCTTCGATCAGGTCTTCTTCGATGGCGATGTCGAAGCGGCGGCTCGGCGCAACCACGCGCCAGCCGTCGTCGCTGCGCTCCACGGCGAGGCCCAGCGCCTGCAGGATGCGTTCGACCTCGGCGTCGGCGACGCTGAGGCCGAGCACGCGCGCCAGCCGCGCGCGGCGCAGGGTCACCGGCCGCGGCTGCGGCAGGTGCTCGGGCAGCGCCGATTCGGTCAGCGGGCCGGGCGCGCCGCCGGCGATGTCGACGATCAGCCGGGTCGCGTATTCGATCGCGGTGCGCGGCAGTTCCGGATCGACGCCGCGCTCGAAGCGGTGGCCGGCGTCGGTGTGCAGGCCGAGCTTGCGGCCGCGGCCGATGATCGCGGCCGGGGCGAAGTGCGCCGCTTCCAGGAACACGTTGCGGGTGGCGTCGGTGACGCGGCTGTCGTAGCCGCCCATGACCCCGCCGAGCGCGACCACGCGCTGGGCCGCGCCGGCGCCGTCGGTGATGACGATGAACTGTTCGTCCAGGGTCACTTCCTGGGCGTTGAGCAGTTGCGTCGCCTCGCCCTTGCGCGCGCGCCGCGCGCCGACCGGACCGACCAAAGTGTCGCGGTCGAAGGCGTGCATCGGCTGGCCGATTTCGAGCATCACGTACTGGGTGACGTCGACCAGGAACGACACCGGGCGCACGCCGCTGCGGCGCAGGCGCTCGGCCATCCACACCGGCGTCGGCGCGCTCGCGTCGACGCCTTCGATGACCCGGCCGCAATAGCGCGGCACGTCGGCGCCGGCGTCGAGTTCGACGGTCAGGGTCGATTCGATCGTCGCCGGCACCGGTTCGATCGCCAGCGGCGCGACCGCGCTGCCGGTCGCCGCGGCGACGTCGAAGGCGATGCCGCGCACGCTGAAGCAGTCGGCGCGGTTCGGGGTCAGCTTGATCTCGATGCTGGCGTCGGGCAGGCCCAGGTACTGCGCCAGCGCCTGGCCGACCGGCGCATCGGCCGGCAGTTCCAGCAGGCCGGACGCATCGGCGTCGATGCCGAGCTCCTTGGCCGAGCACAGCATGCCGAACGACTCCACGCCGCGCAGCTTGGCCGCCTTGATCTGCATCCCGCCCGGCAGCGACGCGCCGACCGTGGCCAGCGGCGCGACCAGACCGGCGCGCGCGTTCGGCGCGCCGCAGACGATCTGCACGGTGCCGTGGCCGGTATCGACCGAGCACACCTGCAGGCGGTCGGCTTCCGGATGCTTTTGCGCGCTGACGATGCGCGCGACGACGACGCCGTCGAGCGCCGCGCCGAGCGCGGTCACTTCTTCGACTTCCAACCCGATCGCGGTCAGGGTCGCGGCGAGCTCATCGCGCGTGGCGGCGGTCGGGACGTGCTGGCGGAGCCAGTTTTCGCTGAATTTCATGGGTTTGGGAGCCGGGGAAGCAAAGCGGGAGTGAAAAGCGGGGTTGGCGAACTGTGGGGACGACGGGGCGAAGGACGTCGGAATTGGAACTATCGCGCAGCAACAGTTCCCCAATCCCTAACCCCGCTCTTTATCCCCGTTCCTCAGGCGAACTGCCTCAAGAAGCGCACATCGTTCTCGAAGAAACTGCGCAGATCGTCCACGCCGTAGCGCAGCATGGTCAGCCGCTCCACGCCCATGCCGAAGGCGTAGCCGGTGTAGCGCTCCGGGTCGATGCCGACGTTGCGCAGCACGTTCGGATGGACCATGCCGCAGCCCAGCACTTCCAGCCAGCGGGTGCTGCCGTCGGCCTGCTGCCAGGCGATGTCGACTTCGGCCGAAGGCTCGGTGAAGGGGAAATAGCTCGGGCGGAAGCGCATTTCGAAATCGCGCTCGAAGAACGCGCGGACGAATTCGGCCAAGGTGCCCTTGAGGTCGGCGAAGCTGGAATGCTCGTCGATCAGCAGGCCTTCGCACTGGTGGAACATCGGCGTGTGGGTCTGGTCGCTGTCGCTGCGGTAGACCTTGCCGAGCGCGATCATCCGCAGCGGCGGCCCGCTCTTATCGGCAACGGCCTGCAGCATGTAGCGCACCTGCATCCCCGAGGTGTGGGTGCGCAGCAGGCGCGCGACGCCGGCGCTGTCGTGGGGGAAATAGAACGTATCGTGCATCGCCCGCGCCGGATGGTGCGGCGGGAAGTTGAGCGCTTCGAAGTTGTGCCAGTCGTCTTCGATCTCCGGGCCGTCGGCCAGTTCGAAGCCGAGCCGGCCGAAGATGTCGGCCATGCGCTCCATCGTGCGGCTGACCGGGTGCAGGCCGCCGCGCGCGGCGTCGATGCCCGGCAGGGTCACGTCGATGGTCTCGGCGGCCAGGCGCGCGTCGAGCGCGGCGGCGTCGATCGCGTTCTTGCGCTGCGCCAGCGCATCGGTCAGCGCGTCGCGGGCCTTGTTGATCGCCTCGCCGGCGGCCTTGCGCTCGTCAGGCGGCAGCGCGCCGAGCTGCTTGAGCTGGGCGGTGACGCTGCCGGACTTGCCCAGCAGCGATACGCGCAGCGCTTCGATGGCGTCGGGAGAATCCGCCGCCGCGATGTCGGCCAGCGCCTGCTGGGTCAGTTGCTCGATCTGCGCCATTGCTCGGATGTCCTCTCACTTGCCTTGCGTTGATTTGCCTCGCGATCGGCCGCGGCGGAGTTCCTCCGCCCAGTTCTTCGCGTTCTCGCTGCCCGCCTCGACCAACTGCCTGTCCGCTTCGCCGCAGCCCGCCGCCGATTCCGGCGCGCCGGTCGCGACCGTCGCGTTCAGCGCCACCCCGAGCAATTGCCCGGGCGGAACCCGCTTTTCCAGCTTGCGGGTGATCGCGGCGATGTCGTCCTGGAACTGCTTGCCGCGCGACTCGTCGAGCACCTTGCATTGTTCGTTGCGCCCCATCGCCAGCATCACCTCGCCGAAGCGCTGGAGCGTGTCGGCGTTCGCCGGGTCCGCCTGCGGCGCTTGCGCGGCCGCGATCGTCGACGCCAGTGCGAACCCCAACCCCGCCGCCGCGCGCAACGCGCGCCGGCCGTATCCGGACATCCCTTTCATCGCCTCTCCCTGAGGGCCCGGCAGCGGATCGCCGGAGCCCAGAAACGACAATGGGGAAGGACTCGCGCCCTTCCCCATGCCTTGTGGTCCTTTGCTCGGTCCGCACCGGAAGGCGCGGACGTTGCAGTGGAACCGACTTAAGCCGCGAGCGCGCTCTTCGCCTTTTCCGCCAGAGCCGCAAAACCCTTCGCGTCGTGCACGGCGATGTCCGCCAGCACCTTACGGTCGAGGGTAATGCCGGCCTTCAGCAGGCCGTTGATAAATCGGCTGTAGCTCATGCCGTTGATGCGGGCCGCCGCGTTGATGCGGGTGATCCACAGCGAACGGAAATTGCGCTTCTTCTGCTTGCGACCGATGTAGGCGTACTGCAGGGCCTTCGTGACCGCCTGCTTGGCGACGCGGAAGACCTTGCGGCGGGCGTTGTAGTAGCCCTTGGCCTGCTTCAGGATTTTCTTGTGGCGGGCTCGTGCCGTCACACCACGCTTAACTCGTGCCATTTTTCAGTCTCCTCACAAATACGGAAGCATGCGGTCCAGACGGCCCGCGTCCTCGGCACGAACATGGTTCGTCTGCCGCAGGTTGCGCTTCCGCTTGGTCGCTTTCTTGGTGAGGATGTGGCTCTTGTTGGCGTGGCCGCACTTGTACTTGCCGGAAGCGGTCTTCCGGAAGCGCTTGGCCGCCGCCCGATTGGTCTTGATCTTGGGCATTGCGATGTCCTTTCGGATGGTTTTATGTCACTGGCCTGGGCGGTGGCTGGGCACGGCATGCGTGCGGCCACTCTTTCCGTCCTGCCCTTGCCGGCTTGTAAGTCGCTGATTTACAAAGAATCTACGACAGGTCCGTGCAGCTGCATACAACAAACCCGGCGAACCGGGCCGCATAGTATGCGGGCTGGGCGCCGGGCTTGCAAATATTTTGAGGCAAATCAGGGGATTGGGAGCCGCGCCCCCATCCCCGACCGCGCCTCGGCCCTCCCCCGCAGGCGGGGAAGGACCCGGCTCAGGTCTTCTTCTTCGGCGCGATCATCATGACCATCTGCCGCCCTTCCAGGCGCGGACGCGACTCGACCACGATGTCTTCGCCCAGATCGGCCTCGATCCGCGCCGCCATCTCGCGACCGAGCTCCTGGTGGCTCATTTCGCGGCCGCGGAAGCGGATGTTGACCTTGACCTTGTCGCCCTCCTCCAGGAAGCGGCGCATGTTGCGCAGCTTGATCTGGTAGTCGCCCTCGTCGGTGACCGGACGGAACTTGAGCTCCTTGATCTCGACCTGCTTCTGCTTCTTCTTGGCCTCGTTGGCCTTCTTCTGCTGCTCGAAGCGGAACTTGCCGAAATCCATGATCTTGCAGACCGGCGGATCGGCGTTGGGCTGGATTTCGACCAGATCCAGGGCTTCCTCTTCGGCCATGCGCAGGGCTTCGTCGCGCGTGAGCACGCCGATCATCTCGCCGTCGCTGCCGATCACGCGCACGCGCGGGACGCGGATTTCCTGGTTCTTTCGATTCGGCTTCTCAGGGGTACTGATTGTTGCAATCTCCAATAAAAACGCGATGTTACGCGCCTGGGGCCGTCCCGGCCTGACCGGGACGGAGGTTGTAGCGCTGCGCGCGGGCGGCGGCCGGACGGGTCAGGCTCGCTCGCTCATAAGACGCGAAGCGAACTCGGCGACGGTCATCGTCCCCAGGTCCTCCCCACCCCGCGTGCGCACCGCGATCGTGCCGGTTTCCTTCTCGCGGTCGCCAGCGACGAGCAGGTACGGCACGCGCTGCAGCGTGTGCTCGCGAATCTTACGGCCGATTTTTTCGTTTCGCAAATCGGCCTCGACCCGGAACCCTTGATTTGCAAGGAGTTTCCTGACCTCCTCCACATAATCGGCCTGCGCGTCGGTGATGTTGAGCACCGCCGCCTGCACCGGCGCCAGCCAGGCCGGGAATTGGCCGGCGTGGTGCTCGATCAGGATGCCGAGGAAACGCTCCATCGAACCCACGATCGCGCGATGCAGCATCACCGGCGTGCGCCGCTGGCTGTTTTCGTCGACGTATTCCGCGCCGAGCCGGCCCGGCATCATGAAGTCGACCTGCATCGTGCCGAGCTGCCAGGTGCGGCCGATCGCGTCCTTCAAGTGGTATTCGATCTTCGGGCCGTAGAACGCGCCTTCGCCCGGCAGTTCCTGCCACTCGACGTTGCACGCCGCCAACGCGCTGCGCAGCGCGCCTTCGGCCTTGTCCCAGGTGGCGTCGTCGCCGAGGCGCGAATCCGGGCGCAGCGCGATCTTGATCTGGATGTCCTCGAAACCGAAATCGGCGTACACCGCCAGCGCCTGCTGGTGGAACGCGGTCACTTCGGCTTCGATCTGGTCTTCCAGGCAGAAGATGTGGCCGTCGTCCTGGGTGAAGCCGCGCACGCGCAGGATGCCGTGCAGCGCGCCGGACGGCTCGTTGCGGTGGCAGGCGCCGAATTCGCCGTAACGGATCGGCAGGTCGCGATAGCTGTGCAGGCCCTGGTTGAACACCTGCACGTGGCCGGGGCAGTTCATCGGCTTGATCGCGTAGGTGCGCTTCTCCGACTCGGTGAAGAACATGTTCTCCTTGTAGTTGTCCCAGTGGCCGGACTTCTGCCACAGCGACACGTCGAGGATCTGCGGGCAGCGCACTTCGCCGTAGCCGCTGTCGCGGTAGACCTTGCGCATGTACTGCTCGACCACTTGCCACACCGACCAGCCCTTGGGGTGCCAGAACACCAGGCCCGGCGCTTCTTCCTGCAGGTGGAACAGGTCCTGCTGCTTGCCGATCTTGCGATGGTCGCGCTTCTCGGCCTCCTCCATGCGCTGGATGTAGGCGGCAAGCTGCTTCTTGTCGGCCCAGGCGGTGCCGTAGATGCGCTGCAGCTGTTCGTTCTTGGAATCGCCGCGCCAGTACGCGCCGGAGATGCGGGTCAGCTTGAACGCCTTGAGGAAGCGCGTGTTGGGCACGTGCGGGCCGCGGCACATGTCCACGTATTCCTCGTGGTAGTACAGGCCCATCGCCTTCTCGTCGGGCATGTCCTCGACCAGGCGCAGCTTGTAGTCCTCGCCGCGCGACTGGAACACCGCGACCACTTCCTCGCGCGGAGTGACCTTCTTGATCACGTCGTAGTCCTTGTCGATCAGCTCGATCATGCGCGCTTCGATCGCGGCCATGTCGTCCGGGGTGAACGGGCGCTCGTACCAGATGTCGTAGTAGAAGCCTTCCTCGATGACCGGGCCGATCACCATCTTCGCGGTCGGGTACAGCTGCTTGACCGCGTGGCCGACCAGGTGGGCGCAGGAGTGGCGGATGATTTCGACGCCTTCGGGGTCCTTCGGCGTGATGATGCGCAGCTTGGCGTCGTGGTCGATGCGGTCGCTGGCGTCGACCAGCTTGCCGTCGACTTCGCCGGCGACGGTGGCCTTGGCCAGGCCGGCGCCGATCGAGGCGGCGACGTCCATGACGGAAACGGGGTGGTCGAATTCGCGGCGGCTGCCGTCGGGGAGGGTAATGGCGATCATGGGCTTCGTGGTTCGCAAGGCTCGGGGGACGACGGCGCGCGGTCGGCGGCGCAAGGCGGCGCGATCGGGCGGCGGCGCGGTCGCGGCTGGCGCCGCTCCTACAGGGGGTCATCGGACGTCCGCGAGGCGGACAAGAAAAAAGCGCCGCGAGGGCGCCTGCGTGAGCGGGGCCTGCGCGGGGTCAGCGATGGGCGCGGGTAGTGTCCATGTCGCACGCTCGGCCGGCGGATTGGCGCGGGCCACCTGGGTCGGTTGGAAACGATGCGGCCGGATGCCGCGTCGCAGGCGCTAATAGTTGGGGACGCGGCGGGGGCAAGTCAACCGTCGGCGCACGGCAAAACCGCCAGGGCCGGCGCGGCGCGGACCGCGACGGCCCGCACACGGAAACTGCGCCCCCTTGCGGTACTGTGACCGCCTCAAGGACGCCATCTGCGTGGGGACGTGATGGAAATTAAGGACGCGGGCCGCGCCAGGCGCGGCGGCGCAATGCCGTTGCCGGCGGCGATTTTCGGCGATTCGAATGCGGACCGCGCCGGCACCGGGAGCCACGCCGGCGCCGGCTGCGTGGAGCGTAACGACGCCGGCGCGCAGCTGAAGTTCGTTGCGTCGCGCCCCGCCGCCTGCTCCCAGCGCCTTCACGGCCGCTCGTGGTGAGCGACGACCCGTTCGCCCCGACCCCGGGCGCCAGCGGCTCCGCGCTGACCGTGCTGCGGCGCCTGCTGCCGACGGTGTGGCATTACCGCGGCCGGGTCCTGGCCGGGCTGGCGTTGGTGCTGGGCACCAAGCTGGCGATGGTCGGAATGCCGTTGCTGCTCAAGCAACTGATCGACGCGCTCGGGCAGAAACCGACCGTGCTGACCGTGCCCGCCGCGCTGCTGATGGCCTACGGCGCGCTGCGGCTGGCCTCGGCGCTGTTGCAGGAAATACGCACCGTGGTGTTCGCGCGGGTGCTGGCGCGCAGCGCGCGCGAGGTCGGGCTGCGGGTGTTCGCGCACCTGCACGCGCTGAGCCTGCGCTTCCACCTGGACCGCCGCACCGGCGCGATCGGGCGCGACCTCGAGCGCGGCATGGGCTCGATCGCGGAGCTGCTCGACACCGTGCTGTACATGGTGGTGCCGACCCTGGTCGAACTGGGGCTGATCCTGGCGGTGCTGCTGATCGGCTACGACCTGTCGTTCGCCGCGATCACGGTGCTGACGCTCGGCGTGTACATGGCGTTCACCTACCGCATGACCGAGTGGCGCCTGCGCTGGTATCGGGAAATGAACGAGGCCAACACCGAAGCCAGCGCCAGTTCGGTGGACTCGCTGCTCAACTACGAGACGGTCAAGTACTTCAACAACGAGGCCTTCGAGGCGCAGCGCTTCGACCGCCGCCTGCGCGAGCTCGAGGACACCTCGGTGCGCAGCCTCAAGGCGGCCTCGCTGATGGGCATCGGCCAGAGCGCGATCATCGCCGTCGGCCTGACCGCGCTGCTGTGGCGCGCGACCGCCGGCGTGGTCGACGGGCGCATGAGCCTGGGCGACCTGGTCCTGGTCAACGCCTACCTGCTGCAACTGGCCGCGCCGCTGAGCTACCTCGGCGTGGTCTATCGCGAAGGCAAGCAGATGCTGGCCAACCTGGAGCGCATGTTCGCCCTGCTCGACGAACCGGTCGAAGTGCGCGACCGGCCCGGCGCGCCAGCGCTGCGCGTGGGCGGCGGCGAGGTGCGGTTCGAGAACGTGTCGTTCCGCTACGGCGAGCGCGAGATCCTCGCCGGCATCGACCTGACCATCCCCAGCGGCCGCACCGTGGCGGTGGTCGGCAGCACCGGCGCCGGCAAATCGACCCTGGCGCGGCTGCTGTACCGCCACTACGACCCCGACGGCGGGCGCGTGCTGGTCGACGGCCAGGACCTGCGCGAAGTGACGGCAGACTCGCTGCGCCGGCGCATCGGCGTGGTGCCGCAGGACACGGTGCTGTTCAACGAATCGCTGTACTACAACATCGCCTACGGCCGCCCCGACGCCAGCCGCGAGGAAGTGCTGGAGGCCGCGCGCGCGGCGCGCATCCACGACTTCATCCAGTCGCTGCCGCAGGGTTACGACACCGGCGTGGGCGAGCGCGGGCTGAAGCTGTCCGGCGGCGAGAAGCAGCGCATCGCGATCGCCCGCACCCTGCTCAAGCGCCCGGCGATCCTGATCTTCGACGAAGCGACCTCGGCGTTGGACGCGCACACCGAGAACGAGATCCAGCGCGAACTCGGCCAGGCCGCGCAGGGACGCACCGCGCTGGTGATCGCCCATCGCCTGTCGACGGTGGTCGACGCCGACCAGATCGTGGTGCTGGAAGCCGGCCGCATCGCCGAACGCGGCAGCCATGCCGAACTGCTCGCCGCCGGCGGCCGCTACGCCGCGCTGTGGACGATGCAGCAGCGCCGCGCGCCCGGCGCGGCCCATACCGATATCGGTGCCGACGCCGAAGACGACGCCGACGAATCCATCCCCGCCCTCACCGACTGAAGGAAACGCGCATGACGACATTGATTGTCTCCGACCCCTGGGACATCCACGCCCGCTCGGTGGCCTGGGCGCTGGAGAACGAAGGCGAGCGCGTGCATGTCTGGTACACCCACGACTATCCGCAGAAACACGGGGTCAGCCTGCGCACCGGCGGCGGCACGGATTCGATCTCGCTGCATTGCCTGCGCCACGACCGCGATTTCGATACCGCCGACATCGATGCGGTGTGGCTGCGCCGCTGGTACCAGCCCGAAGCCTCGCCGCAGCTGCACCCGGCCGACATCCGCTTCGCCCAGTTGGAATCCACCGAGTTCGTGCGCGCGACGATCAACCTGCTCGACGCCCAGCGCGAGCGCTTCTGGATCAACCCGGTGCAGGCCAAGGCCGTGGCCGACCGCAAGGCGGTGCAGTTGCACCACGCCGCCGCGGCCGGCCTGGACACGCCGCCGACCTTGATTTCCAACGACCCCGCGGCGATCCGCGCGTTCTACCGCGAGCACGGCGGCCGCGCGATCTACAAGCCGATCACCGCCGCGTCCTGGGTCGGCGAGGACAAGCTCTGGGGCACCTTCACCACCCCGCTGACCGACGAGCTGCTGCGCGAAGACGCGGCGCTGTCGAACGCGCCGGGCATCTATCAGCCGCTGCTGGACAAGGCCTACGAACTGCGGGTGACGGTGATGGGCCATACCGTGATCGCCGCGCGCCTGCATTCCCAGCGCGAGGGCGAATACCTCACCGACTGGCGCGCCAACGACTTCGACGAACGCATGGGCTGCGAGCGCTACGCCCTGCCCGAAGACGTGCAGGCGCGCTGCCTGCAGGTCATGGCCCGGCTCGGGCTGGTGTTCGGCTGCATCGACATCGTGGTCACCCGCGACGGCCGCTACGTGTTCCTGGAAGTCAACGAGATGGGCCAGTTCATGTGGCTGGAGGCGATCAACCCCGGCCTGCAGTTGCTCGACTGCGCCGTCGACTTCATCCGCAGCCGCGATCCGCGCTTCGTCTACGGCTGGCGCGAGCCGGCCTACCGCTATCGCGACTATTGGGAATCGCGCGGCGAGCGCGGCGAAGCCGAGCCCGACGCGCAGCGCCACGTGCCGTTGCCGAAGGTGTACCAGATGCGCGAATGAGCGCGGCGCGGCCGCGACGCGCGAAAACGAACGGGCCGGGAGGCGACGCCTCCCGGCCCGTTTTCATCCCCTGCGTAGTCCGGGTTGGCGGATTACGGGATCTGGTCGCCGTTGTCGGCGAAATCGATGTCGTTCCACGGGCTGGTGCGGCGATAGGTCGTCGCGGCCACGAAGGCCGCATCCTGCGCGGCGCCTTCCATCTGCTCGGATTCGATCGCGACCATGCGGCCGATCAGGCGGGTCTGTTCGCTCATAACCTACTACTCCGTTAGCAAGGCGGCGGATCGCCGCATTCCGAAGATAGGAAGCGCGGTTCGCGGCCGGCAAGGCGCTGCGGCCTGTCAATTCTTTCAGTGCGCGCGAAAGGAGGCGAAAAATCCCAGGTTCGGCAATAACTTAGCGCCACTGGAAGGCACGCTCCGGCACGCCAAATTCGGCAAAGAGGGCTAGTTAGCCGCTCAATTTGCGTGAACAAATGGTGACGGCGTTCCAGGCCTGCGCGAAGGCCGCCCGGGTCGCCTGCAGCGACTTCGCGCAGCGCCGGATCGCGCTGTCGACGGCGGCTCCGCGGGCCCGGCCGGCGCCGCAGCCGCGACGGCGAAACACTCCCCGGCCCGCGATCGGACGGCCGCGCATGGCAAAACGGCGAAGCCCCGAGGGACTCCGCCGTTCGCCAACAAATTGGTGGGCGGTACAGGGTTCGAACCTGTGACCCCTACCATGTCAAGGTAGTGCTCTACCGCTGAGCTAACCGCCCGTCGCCGAATTTCTGTGCAGCTCCCCGGCGAAGGGAGCGCAGTCTAGCCCAGAGCCCGATCCGCGACAAGCTTTTTTTGCGCCCTCGCCCGCGTGCGCGCCGCACAGCGGGCATCGCCGGAGCGGACGCCGCATCAGGCCCCGAAACCCGCGTCCTTGAGCTGCCGCAACTGATCGCGCACCGCCGCGGCCTGCTCGAATTCCAGGTCGCGCGCGTGCTGGTACATCTGCTGTTCGAGCTGCTTGATCCGCGCGGCGAACTGGCTCGGCGACAGCGCGGCGTACTCGGCCTGCTCCTCGGCGATGCGGCGCGCCTTGCCGCGCGCCTTGAGCGCTTCGGGATCGACCCGCGCGCCTTCCATGATGTCGACCACGGCCTTGGCGACCGACTTGGGCACGATGCCGTGCTCGAGGTTGTGCTCGACCTGCTTCTGCCGGCGCCGGTCGGTTTCGTCGATCGCCTTCTGCATCGAGTTGGTGATGCGGTCGGCGTAGAGGATCGCCTTGCCGCGCAGGTTGCGCGCGGCGCGGCCGATGGTCTGGATCAGCGAACCGGCCGAACGCAGGAAGCCTTCCTTGTCGGCGTCGAGGATCGCCACCAGCGACACCTCGGGCATATCCAGGCCCTCGCGCAGCAGGTTGATGCCGACCAGCACGTCGAACTTGCCCAGGCGCAGGTCGCGGATGATCTCCACGCGCTCGACCGTGTCCACGTCCGAGTGCAGGTAGCGCACCTTGACCCCGTGCTCGCCGAGGTATTCGGTGAGGTTTTCGGACATGCGCTTGGTCAGGGTGGTGATCAGCACGCGGTCGCCCATCGCCACGCGCTCGCGGATCTCGCCGAGCACGTCGTCGACCTGGGTCGCGACCGGGCGGATCTCGACCTGCGGGTCGACCAGGCCGGTCGGGCGCACCACCAGTTCGGTGATCTCGCCTTCGGACTTGCGCAACTCGTACGGGCCCGGCGTAGCCGAGACGAAGATCGCGCGCGGCGAGCGCCCTTCCCACTCCTCGAAACGCAGCGGCCGGTTGTCCAGCGCCGAAGGCATGCGGAAGCCGAACTCGACCAGGGTTTCCTTGCGCGAGCGGTCGCCCTTGTACATCGCGCCGATCTGCGGAATGGTCACGTGCGATTCGTCGACCACCAGCAAAGCGTCGGGCGGCAGGTAGTCGAACAGGCACGGCGGCGGCTCGCCGGGCATGTGCCCGCTGAGGTGGCGCGAGTAGTTCTCGATGCCGTTGCAGTAGCCGACCTCGGCCAGCATCTCCAGGTCGAACTGGGTGCGCTGGGCCAGCCGCTGCGCCTCGACCAGCTTGTTGTTGGCGTACAGGTATTCCAGGCGCTCGCGCAGCTCGGCCTTGATCGTCTCGATCGCGTCGAGCACGGTGCGGCGGGTGGTGACGTAGTGCGAGCCCGGGTAGATCGTGTAGCGCGGCACCTTCTCCAGGCTTTCGCCGGTCAGCGGGTCGAAGATCGTCAGGTTCTCGATCTCGCCGTCGAACAGCTCGATCCGCAGCGCCTGGGCGTCGCTTTCGGCCGGATGCACGTCGATGACCTCGCCGCGCACGCGGTAGGTGGCGCGGCGCAGCTCGGTGTCGTTGCGGGTGTACTGCATCTCGGTCAGGCGGCGGATCAGCTCGCGCTGGTCGATGCGCTCGCCGCGCACCATGTGCAGGACCATGCGGAAGTATTCGTTCGGGTCGCCGAGGCCGTAGATCGCCGAGACGGTGCACACGATCAGCGCGTCGCGGCGTTCGAGCAGGGCCTTGGTCGCCGACAGCCGCATCTGCTCGATGTGTTCGTTGACCGAGCTGTCCTTCTCGATGAAGGTGTCGCTGGACGGAACGTAGGCTTCGGGCTGGTAGTAGTCGTAGTAGCTGACGAAGTACTCGACCGCGTTGTGCGGGAAGAACGCCTTGAACTCGCCGTACAGCTGCGCCGCCAGGGTCTTGTTCGGCGCCATCACCAGGGTCGGCTTCTGCACCCGCTGGACCACGTTGGCGATGGTGTAGGTCTTGCCCGAGCCGGTCACGCCGAGCAGGGTCTGGTGAGCCACGCCGCTGTCGAAACCCGCGATCAACCGCTCGATCGCCTGCGGCTGGTCGCCGGCCGGCTCGTACGGCGCCACCAGGCGGAATCCGGAGGACTGGGGGGTGTCGTCCATCGTGCTGCCCGCGCTTGTGCGAATCGGACAGTTTAGCGAATGCGGTCTCAGCGGGTGAGACGGCCTGTCCGGCTTCGCCTCCCAGCGGGGATCGGCGACCGCCGGCCGCGCCTCGAAGCGCTCGGTTCCCGGCGCGGCAACGAAAAGGCCCGCCCCATCGGTCGAGGCGGGCCCGCAAGCTCCGGCCAGGCCAGGCCGGGCGGCCCAGGGCAGCCCGGCACTCGCACCGGCTCAGATCAGTTCAGGTTCCAGCAGTCCTTGGTTCCGGCCGTGTTCGGCGTCTTGGTCCCGGTGTTGCTCAGGGTCATCGTCCCGCACTTGTCGCGCTCCTGGCCGGTGCCGCTGATCGGCACGGCCTGAACGACGAACCCGTTGCTGCCCGGAGCGGCCTGGAAAGACAGGTTGTAGCGCGGCGAATCGCTGCCGCGCGGCGACTGCGCCGGATTGCCCCAGATCGTGGCCATGCTGGCGCCGGCATAGCTGTTGTTGACCGTGTAGTACCGCTCCATCGCCTGCGCGACCTCGGTCAGGTCCGCCTTGGCCTGGGCGCGGCGGCTCTTGCGCACGCTGTCCTGATAGGTCGGCACCGCGATGCCGATCAGGATGCCGACCACCGCCACCGCGATCATCAGCTCGATCAAGGTGAAGCCCCGCTGTGCTCGGGCCGTGGCTTCGGTCCGTTGTTGCTTCATGTCGTCGGTCCTCGTTTATCGGATCTGGCGCCAGGACTGGCGGCCGCACGGTCGCGGCAGGTACACCGGCCTGGCTCCCGCGGTCTGCACCACCACCGAGCACCGGGCCGCCATCGCCGCCTCGATCTCCTCCTTGGTCGCGCCAGCGCTGAGAATGTTGCCGCCACCGGTGGTGAACACGCCGACTTCCTTGTTCGGCCCGCCCCCACCGCCGCCGCCGCCGGTGGTCTTGATCGCACCGGTGTCGTTGCCCAACTGCTCGCCGGTCGGCGAGTCCAGGCGTCCGGCGGACAAGTTCGACGCGCCGCTGAGCGCGGTCAGGCCGTACAACCAGTTGGCGCCGGTGGTGGCGCAGCTGTCGGTGTTGCTCGGATCGTAGGTGGTGAAGAAGATGGTGCCGTTCTGGACCCGCGGGAAGCCGACGAAGCGTTCGCCGGTCGCGATCGGATTGCCGTTGCCGTTCTGGTCCACGCCCATGTTGATGTACCAGCCCATCTTGGCCGCGTCGAGCCGCACCTTGGTGGTCTGGCGCAGGATCGCGCCGGTCGCGGTTTTGTCCTCATAGGCGTACTGCATCTGCAACTGGCTGCGGCCCGTCACGCTCACGCCGCGGTCGATGATGCCGTAGAAGCTCTGCATCGCCCGATCGGTCGGGTCCTCGACGAAGGAGAAGCTGCCGGTGCCGAACAGCAGCATCACGTCGTTGCCGCTGGCGACCGCCTCGAAACCGCCGAGGATCGGCTGGCGCAGCGCGTAGTTGTCGTTGTAGCGAGCGATGAACAGCGGCTGGCCGCCCAAGGCCACGGTGTTGCTGCGCAGGTCGAACTTCCACACCGCGCCGTTGAGGTCGCCGCCATAGACGGTGTCGGCGTAGCCGTCGCGCGCCTTGTCGTTGGTGGTGCCCTGGTACTGGTCGGTCACGATCACGTTGCCCAGGCCGTTCTTGGTCCGGGTCGGCAGGGTGCCGGTGGTCTCCTGGGCGGTGATGCGGGTCACCGCGCCGGTGGCCACGTCGACCACGAACAGCACGGCCTTGCCGTTCACGCTGTCGTAGCCGTTGCCGAAGATCGCCTTCCAGCGCACGACGCCGGCGGCGTCCTTGACCGGAACGATGGCGATCTTGCCGAGCACGTTGCCGATGTCCTTGGCGCCGTTGGCGTCGCCGGACCTGTCGCTGAGCTCCCACAGCAAGCGGAAGTTGCCGGCCGTGCCGACGTCCATCGAGAACACGCTGCGGCCGCCGGCGCCCGACGCGGCGACGACCGCGGTGCTCCAGGCGCTGTCGTAGTAATCCGAAACCGTGACCAGACCGTCGACGTAATAACGGTGCTGGAACACCTGGTCGTTGCGGTCGCTCGCGCGGTACGGGAACAGCAGGTTGCCCATGTGCCCGAGCGAGGTGCTCGGAATGAAGGCGAAGGCTTCCTCGCCGCTGTCGCCGTTGAAGGCGTGGAACATGCCGTCGTTGGCGCCGACGTAGACGTACGGCGCGCGCAGGCTGTCGGCCTTGGTCTTGAGGTAGTTGGCGTAGTTCAGCGGATCCAGCGACACGCCGTCGGCGCCGCGCAGGTACGCGTAGCCATAGTCGTCGCCGCGTGCGGACACGATCGGCGAAGAATTGACGATGTCGCCCAGGCGCGTGGTGCGCTTGCGCAGCTTGGTGGTCTCCAGGCTCGGGTCGCCGCGCAGGTACGCCACCGCTTCGGTGCCGGTCACGCCGCCGGTGATGCGGTTGAACTTGCCGGCGCAGTTCTGCAGCGCGTCGCTGCACAGGGCGGCCAGGATCTGGGCGTCGCTGCCGCCGATCGCCGCGGCGTTGAAGTCCGCCAGGGTCGGACGCACCGAGCCGTCGGCGGCCTTGGCGAAGCGGATGTTGCGCGCCGACGCCACCGGCAGCTTCTGCGACGCTTCCCACGCCGTGGTGAACACGATCGTGTTGCCGGACTTGCTGCCCTTGGTCGCGGTCAGGTGGCTGAACCAGTCGGTGCCGTTGTTCGCCGAGGTGTAATCGGGCGACACCGAGAAGGTGTTGTCGCCGACGCGCGCGCCGGTGATGCCGAGCGTGCCCGACGGCGTCTGGCCGCCGCCGACCGAGGCCAGGATCGCCTTCATCGCCGAGGTGATCTCCGCCGGCGTGGTGGCGTTGATGAACTTGCCGCGCGAATTCATCGTCGCGTGCCAGATTTCATCGACCGTGCTCGGCTGATCGTTCTGCAATGCGATCCACGGCGGCTGCCAACCGCCGTACGGATCGGGCGTGTTGGTGATCGGGTCGTAGGTCTGGCCGTAGATGTTGCCCTTGGCGCCGAGCGTGACGCCGTAGAAGTTCATGTGCGGGCTGTTGCGGCAGTCCAGCTTGGGATCGTCCGGCGTGGTCTTGCACGCGTCCGGTACCGGCACCTTGTTCGGCGGCAGGTCCGCGCGCAGGTTCATCTTGTAGTACTTGGCCGCGATGTCGGCCATGGTGTCGGGGAAGCCATCGGCCAGCGGCGCCGGCATGTCGGCGTCCTGCGAACCGATGGTCGGACCGCCCTGGTTGCTGTAGCCGTCGGTGAACAACATGCCGGCGTTGATCTGGCAGGCCAGCTTGACCGGCGCGCCGGAGTCGGTGCGGGTGAACTGCTTGCCGATGTGCTCGACCGCGTAGCGGTTCGGCGTGCCGCCGCTGGCGCCGACCCTGAGCAACTGGTCGCGATAGAAAGTGGCCTTGTCCGCCGCCACCGACATGTCGCGCATGGTGACGTCGCCGTAGTTGTAGCTGCCGCCGCCGCTGTTGATGGTGAACATGCCCACCCGCATCTGCTCGGTGGTTTCCAGGGCGATGGTCATCGCCGCCTTGAGCGCGCGGTTGCGGTTGCCGTAGAAGCTGAACCAGTTGGCGAAATTCTGCGCCGCCGCGGCGTACTTGCCGGGGGCGTAGTTGCCCGATTTGATCTCGTAGCGATACAGGTCGCAGCCGCTGCCGCAGGCGTTTCTGGCCAGCACCGGCGTAGCGGTGTAACCGAACGCGCTGCCGGCGGTGGCCGACCTGAGATAGAAGGTGGCGGGGTAGTACTGGATGAACACCGCGCAACGGGCGTTCAATTCGCGGTCCGAGTTGAGCTGGGTCCAGTTGCCGTTGCCGGCGAGGCCGCCGCAGTTGTTGTTGAGGTAATACACCGTGCCGTTCGGCAAGGTCGTGCCCTGGGGTACGTCGAAGGCCTCGCCGCCGCCGGTGGTGCGCCAGTTGGTGAACAGCGCGATCGTCGGCGTGGTGTTGTCGGGATTGACCCGCGTCGCCGTCGTGTCGGCCAGCGGATAGTCCACGATCGCATTGGTGCCGAGAGGATCGGGACGCTTCCACGGCGAGTATTCGACGTTCGGGTCGAAGTAAGCCGGGTTGTACTGCGGCGAACGCGCGAAGCCGAAATTGTCGATCGGCGGGATCGCCAGACGGCCGGTGTCGATGCGGTAACCGTTCGACGGGATCGTGTGGTGGAACGGACCGATATCGCCGTTGTTGCCGCTGGTGATGTCGGCGCTCACCCGCAGGCGCGCGCTGGCGCCGGTGCCGGTGAAGAAACCGTTGGTCCCGCGCGAGGCGTAATCCCAGTAGGCCGCGCCGTCCTGCCCGGGGAACAGGGTCTGGAACGTCATCGAACCCGAGTCGTCCACCGCCATCACGAACGCGGGCGGAATGGTGACCGAGGAATTCAACGGCGCCTGCGCCAGCGCGCCGCCGGCCTGGATGGCGTTGGCGTTGTAGTACCAGTAGCCGGCGCCGGCCACGGCCAGCGCCAGCGGGATCGCGAGGTACGCGCGAGGAGAGGTCGTCATGGCGATGTCCTCAAGGTACGAAGATGGTGTCGATGACCGCGTCCGAACTCGGGTTCGTCCCGCGATCGATGGCGTATGCGGTGACCTGGAAGATCAGGTTGGTGTTCTCGTTGACCGGCGCGGTACCCAGGCCGAGGCTCGAGTTGCCGGACACGCACTGGTCGATGCGGCGGGTGTAGTCGAGTTTGGCCGGCAGCGGATTGGCGTACTTGAGCTGCCTGGCCCAGGCGGTCGGATCGAAGCCGCTGGTGCAAAAGCCCTCGTCGACCTGCAGCGCCTTCGCGCCGCCGCTTTCCACCTGCTTCTTCAGGCTGTCTTCCTTGCCGCGCGCACGGCCTTCTGCGTTCTGGAACGCCAGATTGGTCGAGCGGTAGCTGGAGGTCATGCGTTCCTGCAGGCCGGTGACCTGCATCGCGGCCACGCCGATCAAGGCCAGCAGCACCAACATCATCAGCGCGACGTAGAGCACGGCGCCGCGTTGCGAACGCGGGGCGGTACGGGGAATTCGGCGGAATCGGACGTGATTCATGGCAGGGCCTCAGTTCCCGAACAGCCGGTTGCGCAGGGCGATGTTGGATTCGTACACCGCGCGATAGCGCTTGTCCTGCGCCAGAGTGAGCGTGGTGCCGAGCGAACGCGGCGCGAGGTTGCGCGGCTCGGTCGAAGCGGGGTCGGCGCTGCGGATCAGCAATCCGACCTGGACGCCGCCGACGCGGCGCCAACCGCCGGCGCTGTCGTTGGCCGGATTCAAGGTCGCCGCGGTCTGGAATCCGTTGATGATGCCGCTGGGCCGCTGGCTCAGGTCGGTGATCATGTCCTGCCCGAACAGCAACTGCATGTTCTCCACGCCCTCGACGATCTCCTCGGACGTACCGTCGACCAGCTGCACCGCGTTGCCGCCCACCGGGACGTTGAAACGCGCGCGATACAAGGTCGGCTGCGGGCCGTTGGGGTCGTTGACGTTGGCCGGACGCAGGCCGACGTAGTAGACGAAGCTCTCTGCGCGATACACCCGCGCCTGGCCGGAGGCGAAGGTGTCCGAGCCGTCGAACGCGAGTTGGTTGACGCCGCTGGCGGTGACCGAGATCGGCACCGAGGTGCCGTCGGATGCGCCGACCGCGGTGGCCTGGAACATCACCGCCGAACGGCAATCGGCGATGCCGAACACGCCGGCGGTGGGCGTGTCCCTGATCAGCGCGGCCCATTCGGTCGCCGCGACCCGGATCACGCCGGCGGCACCGGTGGTGAAGCCGTTGACCTGGGCGCTGTCGGCCGAAAGGAAGCGCAGCACCATCAGATCGCTGCCGCGCACCGGCTTCGGATTGAGCCGGTTGAACAATTCGTTCGGCACCGCCGGCACCCAGTCGCCTGCGTTGCCCACCACCGGCGCGGCGCTCAGGTTCAGCGTATCGGTCGGAGCGGTGCCGCGCGCTTCGAATCCGCGCACCGAGAAATCGAAGCGCAAGGGCTCGCGGCTGGCGGGCATGCTGGTGTAGTCCAGGCGGTTGGACAGGAACAGTTCGCCGAACAGCCCCTCGCCGGCGATGAAGTGCGCCTGGTCGGACACGCAACCGAAATGGCCGGCCATGCGCGTGTCGTGCTGCAACGCGTCGATGGCGAAGCGCGAGGTTTCCTGCGCGCGCGCCAGGCCCTGGGCCATCAGATAGGACGCGCGGGAAGCCGAGAAGATCTGCACCAGCCCCAGGATCAGCAACAAGCTCAGCAGCAGCGCCACCATCAGCTCGATCAGCGACAAACCCGCTTGCAGTCGACGGCTCACAGCGCGCTCTCCATCCAGAAATTGGTGACGGCCGCGTCGGGGTTCCAACGCTTCTCGTCGCTCCACTCGACCTCGATCCGGATCGTGTTGTCGGCGCGCACCGTCACCCGCGTGACCGCGTTCTCGCCGAGCGCTTCGCGCAGCCGGCACTTGTAAGCGTCCTTGCGCTGGGCCGGAGTGAGCGTGTTGAGTTGGGAGCAGTTGGCGCCCTGCGCCGAGTCCTTGGCCAAGTAAGTGCCGCCGTACTGCGCGGCGAGCAGGCGATTGGAACGAATGTCGTCGAGCAGATCGCTGCCGAGATTGGTGGCGATGGTGCGCTGGTTGCTGCTCTGCGCCAGGCGCAGGTTGGTGGTCTGCAACATCGCCAGGCCGAGCAGGCCCATGCCGAGGACCAACACGCTGATCAGCACTTCGATCAGGCTCAGGCCGCGTTGGGAACGCGGGCGGCGCACGGCGCCGCGACGCAGGACGCGAGCGTTCACTGGCAGGTCTCCCGGGTCATGATCACGCGGCCGATGGCGTTGACCGAGAACACCCGGCGGGTCTGCGCGTTGGGCTTGCAGACCGAAGCCTGCAGGTTGAAGTTGTAGACCGCGCGGCGATCGGTGCCGCCGCGATCGTTGAACACCATCTCGGTCAGGCTGCCGAAATCCATCACGATGCCGTCCTGCGGCTCGATGACGCGCTTGACCTCGGAGGCTTCCTGGATCGTGCCGTTGCCGTTCTCGTCGGTCCACACCAGCATGCCGTTGGCCCAGTTGTTGCCGCAGAGCTCTGCGGACGGCTGCTTGGGACAGATGTGCGCGGTGCTCTTGCTGCGCAGCGCTTCGGCGCGGGCGAAGTTGACCGTCGCCATCAATTGATTGGCCGCGCCGCTGACCCGGTTGGAACGAATCGCCTCGGTGAACGACGGCAACGCCAACGCCAGCAGGATCGCGCCGATCCCGAGGGTCACCAGCAGCTCGATCAGAGTGAAACCGGCAGAGCTCCGCCTGGCCATGTGCGATCTCTTCCCCAAACTGGACGGTCGAGATGCTAACAGTCGGAATTACCTACAAAAGGTGCCACACCGACGAGCGGTCAGGCGGAGTAAGTCAGTGGTTTTTGAGCCTAGGAATAGTCCGACAGGCGTCACGACTTAGTCTTACCGACGGTCGTTGCTTGCGCCGCTGGCCGTTTCCTGCGGCCGGCGGCGAAGCTGTGAACCCCGAGCGATCCGTGCATCCGCCAAGGAATGGCCCATGCGAATCAAGCAGTTGGACGGTTACGAGTTCTTCGCCGCGTTCTTGCTGGTGAATCTGTTGAGCCTGTTGGTGAGCCCGGCGCCCAGGGCCAGTTTCGACGGGTCGCCGCTGCGGTCGTTCTCGCAAGGGCTGGGCAGCCTGTACGCCCAGGCCGCCGGCCATGCCGCGAGCAACGGCGTGCCGGTGCAGCTGTGCCCGGTGCGCTGGATCTACTTCGATTGCGACGACCGCGGCGACTGGAGCCGCGGCCTGATGGGCTTCATCGACGCCAACCACAGCCGCCAGCTCAACTACGGCGAGGAAGTGCTGCGCCGCCACCTGCCCCTGCCCTCGCACCTGCGCCTGCGCGCGCTCGGCCGGCCGCGGCCGATCCGCTTCCAGCCCGGCAGCGGCCGGGTCGACCGCGACGTGCCGCTGCTGCTGTGCGACCTGGACGGGACGCCGCGCGGCTGGGTGTTGCGCTATCGCGACGGGCGCGGGTTCGCGGCGCGCGTCGCGGAGGCGGCGGAGCTCGCGCAATGCCGCGCCGACGAGTGAGGCTGCGGGCGCCGGCCGCGACGCCGCGACGCGGACTAGGTCAAGGCGCCGCGCGCATGCAGCCAGTCGAAGACCAAGCCGTCTACGGCCGATGCGCGGTGCTTGTCCGCGTAGCCCAGCCATTGCCATTCCTCGATCTCGGCCGCCGCGGTCGGCTCGCCTTCGGGTTCGGCCGCGTAACAGATCATCCGCACCAGGACGCCGTCCGCATGGCCGTGCGCCTGGGCCTGGAACGTCGCCAGATAGGCGATCGAATCGGCGCGCAGCCCGACGGCGAGTTCCTCGCGGATTTCGCGCGTCAGGCACTGCGCGTCGGACTCGCCGGGCTCGCGTTTGCCGCCCGGCAGATAGAAGCGGTCCTTGCCGCGCGAGCGCGCGCTCAGAACCTTGCCGTCGCGCAGGTGGATCCAGGCCACTTTGTCGATCGCGCTCATGCCGAAACGGTCCTCTCCAATCGCGAAGCCGTCCGCTCCGGATGCAGCGACGCGGCGAAGTTCGGCCGCAACGCCGCCGGCGACCGGACCGGAAAAAGAAAAAGGCCGCGATTGCTCGCGGCCTTTCTCGAATCTGGCGCCCGAAGTTGGACTCGAACCAACGACCCCCTGATTAACAGTCAAGTGCTCTAACCGGCTGAGCTATTCGGGCGGGGCTGCATATGATGCTGATTCAACACCCCGGCGTCAACACTTGCGTGAACATGAAGCGCTGCCGCCGGAGCCCGCCATCATACCCGTTCAGGTCACCACGCGGTAGCAGGGACGGTACTCGCCGGCGATCTTCATGCGCCGCTGTTCGACGAAGGCGCGCAGCAGTTCGTCCAGCGACTGCATCATGTCCGGGTCGCCGTGGATTTCGAACGGGCCGAACTGCTCGATCCGGCGCATGCCGTCTTCCTTGACGTTGCCGGCGACGATGCCCGAGAACGCCCGGCGCAGGTCCGCGGCCAGTTCGTGCGGCTTGCGGCCGTGGTGCAGGTCCAGCGCGGCCATCGCTTCGTGGGTCGGCACGAACGGCTTCTGGAAGGTCAACGGAATGTCGATCGACCAGTTGAAGAAGAACGAGTCCTTTTGCTCGATGCGGTACTCGCGCACCTTGCGGATGCCCTGCGACATCGCCCGGGCCACGCGCTCGGGGTCGCCGACGATGATCTCGTAGCGCTGGGTCGCGACCTCGCCCAGGGTCAGGCGCAGGAACTTGTCGATCTGCTCGAAATACGGGGCCGACGCGGTCGGGCCGGTCAGGATCAGCGGGAACGGCAGGCCGGCGTTCTCCTCGCGCAGCAGGATGCCGAGCAGGTACAGGATCTCCTCGGCGGTGCCGACGCCGCCGGGGAACACGATGATGCCGTGGCCCATGCGGACGAAGGCCTCCAGGCGCTTCTCGATGTCCGGCATGATCACCAGGTGGTTGACGATCGGGTTCGGCGATTCGGCGGCGATGATGCCCGGCTCGGTGATGCCGATGTAGCGCATGGCGCGGCGGCGCTGCTTGGCGTGGGCGATGGTCGCGCCCTTCATCGGGCCCTTCATCGCGCCCGGGCCGCAGCCGGTGCAGATGTCCAGGCCGCGCAGGCCGAGCTCGTAGCCGACCTGCTTGGTGTAGATGTACTCGTCGCGCGAGATCGAGTGGCCGCCCCAGCACACCACTAGGTTCGGGTCGGCCGGATGCAGGATGCGGGCGTTGCGCAGCAGGCCGAACACCGAATCGGTGAGGCCGTCGCTGGACTCCAGGTCGCGGCCGCCGCCCTTGCCGAGCTCGATCGCGGTGTAGGCCAGGTCGCGGACCACGGCGAACAGCAGTTCGGCCACGCCGCGGATGATCTCGCCGTCGACGAAGGCCATCGCCGGCGCCTTGACCAGGTCGATGCGCATGCCGCGGTCCTGCTGGTGCACTTCGATGTCGAAATCGGGATACAGCTCGCGCGCGGCGCGCGGGTCGTCGGACGCGCTGCCGCTGGTCAGCACCGCCAGGGCGCAGCGGCGCAGCAGGTCGTGCATGCCGGTGGAGGCGTCGCGCAGGCGCGCGACCTCGTCGCGGGACAGGACATCGAGCCCGCCCTTGGGGTAGATGCGTGCGTTGACCGTCGGCAGGACGGTCGCGGTGGGGGTTGCGGTCATTGCGGTTTTCTCTGTCGTCTTCATCGATTCGTAGGGGAACGACTCTAGCAGCTTGCCGCGGGGCTGCGGCGCGGACCGGAGCCGGCCCGCCGGGCGCGCAAGCGACGGCCGGCAAGTACGGCAAAGCCGTCCCCGCGGCCGGCGCCGGGGCCCCATAAAAAGAAAACGGCCGGGGAAGCCCCGGCCGTTTTCCTGGATCGTTGCCGCTGCCGCAAAATCAGAAGCGGTAGCGGAAGCTCACCTGAGCCGCCCAACGCGAGATGCCCTTCTCGTCGTAGATCTGCTCGGGATCCGGGGTGTTGAAGCGGTAGACGTACTTGCCGGTCGCCGGATCGACGCCGCCGTACTCGACCACGCCGCGCATGCCCGGGAACGCCACTTCTTCGACGCGGCCCCACTTCTTATTGATCATATTGCCGACGTTCATGATGTCCACGGCCAGCTCGGCCTTGTGGCCGGTCATGAAGCCCGGCAGTTCCTGCGCGATGTGCAGGTCGAACTGGTTGACCCACTTGCCGCGCACGTCGTTGCGCTTGGCGACCTGACCCAGGTGGCTGCGCAGGTACTCGTTGCCGTTGACGAAGTTCCAGAACGCCTGCTCTTCGGCCGGGTTGCGGAACAGCACGTCGCCCATGCTCTTGGGGATGTACAGCAGGTCGTTCAGACGGCCGTCGCCGTTGGCGTCGTTGTCGAACGCGTAGCTGTACGGACGGCCCGAGCGGCCTTCGTACACCAGCGAGACGATGGTGTTGTAGTCGCCGAAGAACGCGTGCTTCCAGTTGACGTTGGCGGTGAAGCGGTCGCGGATCTCGTAGGCCGAACGCGCGGCGACTTCTTCGTTGGCCTGGAACACGCCGACATTGCCGAGCTGCGAGCTCGAGGTCGAACTGGTCAGCGGGCTGACTTCGGTGGCGTGGGTGTAGGTGTACGCGACGCCCCAGGCCCAGTCGCTGTTGTTGAACGGCTTGTTCAACGACACGGTGAACTGCTGGCTTTCGCCCTTGGAGGTGTTGCGGGCGATGATGGCGTCGTTGTACAGGGTCGAACGGGCGGCGCGCGCGTTGGTACGGCTGCTGACGCAGGCCGGGCCGCCGGCAAGGCCGGTTTCGTTCAAGCACGCGGTACCGTCGCGGTTCCAGCTCAGCGGGCTACGGCCAGCCGCGTCCCAGTAGATGTTGCGGCCGTCCTGGCCGACGCGCTGCACCGCGCCGAGGTTGAGCTGCTGGTAATACAGCGCGTCCTCGACCTTGGTCACCACGCCTTCCACCGCGGCGACGATGCCGTACCACGGCAGCTCGGTATCGAACGCCAGGTTCGCCTTCCACACCGACGGCAGGCTCAGGTCCTTCTCGATGAAGTCGACCGATTGCTGGCCGCCGGTGCCGGGGTTGAACAGGCCCAACTGGGCGTTCGGATCCGGGCTGAAGCGGGTGATGCCGTTGGTGAACAGGTAATCGGTGTACGAGATGCCGTTGTTCGAGTACGGGTTGGCCAGCCACACGGTCGGCGAACCGCCCTTGAACAGGCCGAAGCCGCCGCGCAGCTGGGTCGGGCGCTCGCTGTCGAAGGTGTAGTTGAAGCCGAAGCGCGGCTGCCACAGGTCGCTGCCGTCGATGGTCGCGTCGTTGCGGGTGCCGAACAGGTTCGAGGCGGCCGCGTTGAAGGTCGGCTTGTCGTCGACCATGGCGCGGTCGTAGCGCACGCCGAAGGTCAGGGTCAGGCGATCGGTGAGCGCCCAGGTGTCCTGCGCGAACAGGCCGAGGTTCTTCTGGGTGAAGCCGGCGGCCATGTTGTCCAGGTCGCCGCCGCGCGGGGCGAACAACTGGTAACGGCCCGAACGGCCGGCGCGGTAGTCGGCGATCGAGTTGAAGGTGTAGACGCCGTTGATGCGGCGGCCGAACAGGTTGTAGACCTCGTTCGACTCGTAGTCGGCGCCGAACTTGACGGTGTGGTCGCCGAGGAACAGGTTGCCGGCGAAGAAGCCGTTCCAGGTCTTGGTCTCGAGGATGTTGGCCTGGGTGTTCTCTTCGGTGCCGAAGTTCAGGGTGTTGCTGCCGACGCGCACGCCGATGGCCGGCAGGTCGAACTGCGGATTGCGCACGGCGGAGTAGTCGCGGTACGAGACCTTGGCTTCGGTGGAGAAGCTGTCGGTCCAGTCGCTGAACAACTGCGCGGTGTAGGTCTTGAACTCGAAGTCCTGCACGTAGTGGTACGAGCTCAGCGCCAGCGAGTTGCTGCCGAAGCCCTGCAGGAACGCGGTGCTCTGCTTGCTCTGCGCGTAGCGGAAGTTGGCGCGGTGGCGATCGCTGATGTTCCAGTCGATCTTCAGGCCGTATTCCTCGCTCTTGGTGTCGAGCGACGGCAGCGCCAGACTACCCGGATCGAAGCCCCAGACGTTCTTGGAGATGTCGATGATCTCGGCGATCTGGGCCGGGGTGATGTTGACGATGTTGTTGGCGCCCGAGCCCGGAGGACCGAAGCTGGAGTTGCCGGTGAACAGTTCCTTGCCGGTGTACTTCTCGTAGTTGGCGAAGAAGAACAGCTTGTCCTTGATCAGCGGGCCGCCGAAGGTGCCGCCGTAGGTGCTCTCGCTGTCGAACAGCTGCGGACGCACGCCGGCCGAGTTCTTGCCCGACCAGTCGTTGTCGCGGTACACGCCGTAGACCGAGCCGTGGAATTCGTTGGTGCCGGACTTGGTGACGGCGTTGATCACGCCGCCGGTGCCGCCGGCGATGGTGACGTCGTAGTTGGCGACGTCGATCGAGACTTCGTCGATGACGTCCATCGAGAACGGCTGCTTCGGGGTCGGAAGGCCGTTGCCGCCGAGGCCGAAGGAGTCGTTGGTGCTGACGCCGTCGACGCGGATCACGTTGTAGCGCGGGTTCTGGCCGCCGACCGAGATCTCGTTGCGCGACTTGTCGGTCTGGACCACGCGCGGGTCGAGGCGGACGAAGTCCTGCAGGTTGCGGTTGATCGTCGGCATCTGCTCGAGCTGCTGACGGGTCACGACCGAGCCGGCGCCCATCTTGTTGGCCGAGAACACTTCCGAGGTCGCCGCGGCGACCGCCTGGACCGCGCCCAGGGTGGTGACCGAGTTGTTCAGCGAGACATCGACGTTGTTGACCTTGTCCAGGTTCAGGTAGACCCCGTCCTGGCTGGCGGTACCACCGCCTTCCTTGTTGATGAGGACCGTGTACGGGCCGCCGACGCGCAGGCCGCGGGCGTTGTAGCGGCCGTCGGCATCGGTGGTGGCGCGGCTGACGGTGCCCGATTCCGTATGGGTGATCGTCACTTCGGCATTGGCGACCGGCTGGCCGTCGGCGCCGACGACGCGGCCGGCGATACCGGCGGCGTTGCTCTGGGCGAGAGCCGGAGCGGTGGCGATTACTGCGAGCAGACCAAGCGTGAGCTTGGACATGCGGACGCGGTTCTGGTAGGTCATTACGATGGCCTCGGTACAGTGGAATGCGTGGCGGAGTGGGTCGACCGGCGCGGCGATGCGCCACAGCCGGTCCCGACCTGCGTTATTTGGCTAGCCCCTGAACCCGCGCGACGCCGTGCGCCACCGGGGTTAACAGCAGTTTAACAGGCTAGGCAGGGTGTGTGACAGAGACGTGACCGGCATCAAGCCTTGTCACACGGTGACTGTGTCCACACCTGAACTGCCATGCAGCGCAAAGTTGTATAAACCTCGCCCAGCGCCCGCAGCCATGCGGGTGCGAATGGACGCCGGGGCGCATCGCCCGCGCACGGGAACGCCACTCGAAATCGCGAACCGGCGCCCTGCCCTCGCCCACGCCGGCCGGCACGGGCGCGACCGTTCGTCGGCAAGCCCGCGCAAGGCCTACCGCGGCCGCTGCGGATGCACGTCCGGAAGTTCGGTTCGGGAGGGCGCCGGGATTGCCGGCGCGAGTCGCGGTCCGGCCGCGCGGCGGCCGGCGCGGTTACGGCGGACCCGGCAGGTAGGCGCCGAGACCGTCGAGGATCATCTGCACCGAGATCGCCACCAGCAGCATGCCCATCAACCGCTCGATCGCGATCAGTGCGCGCCGGCCGAGCAACTTGTAAAGAATGGTGGCCGAGAACAGGATCGCCGCGGTCGCGCCCCAGGCGATCATCAGCGCCAGGCTCCAGTCGCCGAGGCGTTCGGGGTCGTTGCTGCCCATCAGCATCACCGCGGCCATGCCCGAGGGGCCGGCCACCAGCGGGATCGCCATCGGCACGATGAAGGGCTCGCCGTCCGGGATCTCGCCCATCAGCCCTTCCGGCGGCGGGAAGATCATGCGGATGCCGATCAGGAACAGGACGATGCCGCCGGCGATCGACACCGACTCCTGACGCAGGTGCATCAGCTCCAGCGCGTACTTGCCGCCCCACAGGAACACCATCAGCACGCCGAGCGCGATCAGCAGCTCGCGCGCGAGCACGATGCGCTGGCGCTTGGGCGGCAGCCCGCGCAGCAGGCTCAGGAACACCGGGATGTTGCCGAGCGGGTCGAGGATGATGAAAAGCAGCAGCGCCGCCGAAGCGATGGTCATGGCGGCGGCCTCAGGCGTCCGGCGTCCACAGCGCGCCGCGGTGGGCCGCGCCGGCCGCCGACAGCAGGGTCACGCAGGCGCCGGCGTAGGCCGACGGCTCGCGCGCGCTGCGGTCGTTTTCCTCGACGTAGGCGCGCGCGCGCAGCGGCGTGCGCATCGGCCCCGGACGCAGGCCGGACACGCGCACGCTGGAATTGCCGAGCTCGGCATGCAGGATCCCGACCAGCGCGGCGAGCCCGTGCTGGGCCGCGCCGTAACCGCCCCAATAGGCCTGGCCGACCCGCTTGGGATCGTCGAGCGCGAACACCAGGGCGGCGTCGCCGGCCTTGGCCAACAGCGGCAGGCAGGCCTGCGACAGCCACCACGGCGCGGTCAGATTGATGTGCACGGCGCGCGCGAACGCGGCCGGGTCGGTCTGCATCAGCGGGGTCAGGCCGGGGAAATCGGCGGCGCAGTGCAGCACGCCGTCGAGGCGGCCGAGTTCGGATTCGATCCGCTGCGCCATCTCGGCGTAGTCGTCGGGCTGCGCGCCTTCCAGATCGAGCGGATACAGCAGCGGCTCGGGCCCGGCCTGGGCCGCCGCGTCGTAGACCCGGTTCAACTTCGGCAGCTTGCGCCCGAGCAGGACCACGGTGGCGCCGGCGGCGGCGCAGGCCACCGAGGCGGCCGAACCGAGCCCGCCGGCGGCGCCGCTGACCAGCACCACGCGTCCGGCCAGCGCACCGGCCTGGGAATCGCTCGAACGCACGGCGGCCTGGGTCACTGCGTCTGGGTCTCGCTGATCATGCGCGCCAGCTCGCCCGACTCGTACAGCTCCAGGGTGATGTCGCAACCGCCGATCAGCTCGCCGTGGATGAACAGCTGCGGGAAGGTCGGCCAGTTCGAATAGCGCGGCAGGTTGGCGCGGATCTCCGGGTCTTCGAGCACGTTGACCGTGTGCAGCGACGTCGCGCCGGCGGCCTTGAGCGCCTGCACCGCGCGACTGGAAAAGCCGCACATCGGGAACTGCGCGGTGCCTTTCATGAACAACACGACCGGATGGGACTCGACCTCGGTCTGGATCCGTTCGATAACCGACATGGGTACTGCTCCTGACAAGGTTTGTTGCCGAGTTTGACGGTTCGGCAAGCCTGGGTGGGGATAGAATATGAATTGTAAGCCTTCGCGGCGTCGCCGACGCGTCCGCTCCCGGAACCCAACGGTCCACTGCCGCAAGGTTCCGGGCCCGGAACGCCGGCTGCGGCGCCCTCCGCTAGCCAGCCCCCTCGAATCTCCAGGAGCCCGCCAATGGCCATCGAATTGCCTGCCCTGCCCTACGACCGCACCGCGCTGGAGCCGACCATCTCGGCCGAGACCATCGACTACCACTACGGCAAGCATCACAAGGCCTACGTCGACAACCTCAACAAGATGATCGAAGGCACCGAGTTCGCCTCGCTGTCGCTGGAGGAGATCATCAAGAAGTCGCAGGGCGGCATGTTCAACAACGCCGCCCAGATCTGGAACCACACCTTCTATTGGAACTGCCTGTCGCCCAAGGGCGGCGGCGAGCCGACCGGCAAGCTGGCCGAGCTGATCGCCAAGGCCTTCGGCGACTTCGCCAAGTTCAAGGAAGAGTTCACCAAGACCGCCATCGGCACCTTCGGGTCCGGTTGGGCCTGGCTGGTGCAGCGTCCGGACGGTTCGCTGGCCCTGGCCAGCACCCCCAACGCCGCCACCCCGCTGACCGGCGAAGACACTGCGCTGCTGACCTGCGACGTGTGGGAACACGCCTACTACATCGACTACCGCAACGCCCGTCCGAAGTACGTCGAGTCGTTCTGGAACCTGGTCAACTGGGACTTCGTGTCGGCGAACCTGAAGTAAGCCGCCTCACGAAACTCAGCGCTGTACCGAACGGCCGGGGAAACCCGGCCGTTCTTGTTTGCGCGCTGGCCGGGGCAACCCGGCCGTTTTCGTTTCCGCCGCCGCGCGCGGGACCGGTCCGACGCCCGCTTTGCGTTGCCCCGAAGTACGGATGGCGAATGCAACGGAGGCGCGGGCATGAACAGGTCGCAGGCGGGTGCGGGGCGGATAGCGGATCGGAACCGGTTCGGATTCCGGCTGCGCGCCGCCGTCGCCGCGCTGATCGCGACGCTGGCGCTGCTGGCCGGCTGCGGCGGCGGCTCCGGCACGACCTCCGGCGGCGCGACCGGCGAGGCCGCCGAGCCGCCCGCGGCGAGCGCCGACACCGGCCTCAACCAGACCGACCCGCGCTGGGTGCGCCAGTCGCAGCCGCACGCCCGGATCGCGGTGGTGTTCATCCACGGCATCTTCGGCGACACCCTGGGCACCTGGACCCACGCCAACGGCAAGAGCTTCTTCGACTACCTGGCCAGCGCGCCCGAGGTCGGCGACAAGGTCGACATTTACGCCTTCGGCTTCACCTCGCGCATGTTCGGCCAGGGCTCGCAGGACATCCGCGAGGCCTCGATCAAGCTCAACGACTATCTGCAGTACCACGGCGTCGACCAGTACGACACGGTGGTGTTCGTCGCCCACAGCATGGGCGGGCTGGTGGCGATGCGCGAGTTGACCGAGCACCCCAAGCTGAGCGCCAAGGTGCCGCTGATGGTGTTCTACGCGACGCCGCAGGAAGGCTCCGACATCACCCGCATCGCCCGCTACGTGGTCAGCAACAACGCGATCCGGCAGATGCTGCCGGCCGACGGCAACGATTTCCTCAAGGACCTCAGCGACCGCTGGAGCAACCTGCGCGGCAGCGGCCAGGCGCCGAAGGTGATCTGCGCCTACGAAACCATGAAGACCCACGGCGAACTGATCGTGCCGTGGAGCAGCGCCACGCGCTTTTGCGACGAGGCCGCGCCGGGCATCGCCGACGCCGACCACCTCAGCATCGTCAAGCCCGACCGGCAGGAGCACGAGTCGGTGGTCAAGCTGGTGGTGGCGCTGCGCAAGTACGCGCTGCCGCGGATCCAGGACGCGAGTTGGGAGACCCCGGAGTTCGTGCCCGACGCCGATGTATGGCGCTACACCCTGCTCAACGCCGACGAAATCAACCACGCCGGCCTCATCAACCGCAGCGACACCGCGCAGAACTTCCGCATCGCGCTGCCGCAAGGTTCCAAGCTGCTGATCTTGCCGGAAGTCACGCCGCAGCGCGTCGCCGCCGGCGCGCGCGAAGACCTCAAGCTGCTGGTGTTCGGCGCGCCGCAGCCGGAATACCGCTTCGGCCTGCAACTGGCGTCGCTGCCCGAACGCACGGTGGTGGTGCGCATCGCCGACCTGGCCGCGGCGCAGGCGGCGCGCGCGCGCGCGCTCGAACACACCGCGCAGGCGATCAACGCGCACATCGACGCCGGCGGCGAGGCCGCGTTCGCCGAACTGCCCGACAGCGAGAAGTGGCAGCAGGTGGCGCAGGCGGCGCAGGACTCCATCGCCGCGAGCGCGCCGGAGCTGCCGGCCGGCGCGCGCTGGGCCGCGGCCGCCGAGGCGCTGTCGGCGCTGGGGTTGGCGGATTCGTCGAAGGTCGCGCTGCGCACGGTGGCGCAGGAGTTTCCGCAGACCGCGCGGGTGCCGGCGGTGCTCGACCTGGACAAGAAGGTCGAGGTGCAGGTCAAGAAGAAGGCGGTGCTGGAAGGCCCGCAAAGCTTCCGGCCCAAGCCGGTGTCGCGGGCGATGCTGCTGCCGGTGCAGGCGTCGACCGAGGCCAAGCCCGGGGCGGCCGCGCTGCCGTCGAGCCGGGTCGGTACGCTGGCCGGCCAGACCCGCCGGCTGCCGTCCGAACAGGGCAAGCCGGAACGGATCCGGCCCGAGTCGGCCACGCCGCGCGCGGATGCGCTCGATCGCGCAAGCGCGCTGCGTCGCGACTCGGTCCTGCGCGAGGCGGCGGTGAGCCGGCCGCACATCCAGGCGGACCTGCCCGGACCGGCCCAGCCGGTCGCGGCGCGGCCGCTGGCGCAATGGGAACTGCGCGAACCGCCGGCGGCCGCCACGACGGCCGCGCCCGTAGCGACGCCGCTGACCACGACCTCGGTCGTGCCGGTCGCGACGACGCAAACGCCGGCCGTGGGCAAACCGCTCGCGTTGCCCGTGCAGGACGCCGGCAAGCTCAAGCGCGTCGACCTCGAAGCGGCGCGGTTGCAGGAGCGTTGACCACCGCGCTTGCGGGCCGGGCGAATGCGCGACCCGCTCGCAGCCGCCCTGCCCGATCAAGACGCCACCGTCGCCCGCGCCTCGACGCCTCCCCATCCGACCGCCGGCATTTGCGCGCCAACCCGCACGAGCGCACGCTCAGCGCCGCCGCGCACCGCGGCTTACCGGACCACCGC
Organism: Lysobacter enzymogenes; assembly: GCF_017355525.1. Taxonomy (NCBI): domain Bacteria; kingdom Pseudomonadati; phylum Pseudomonadota; class Gammaproteobacteria; order Lysobacterales; family Lysobacteraceae; genus Lysobacter; species Lysobacter enzymogenes. The sequence goes on from NZ_CP067395.1 coordinate 2,117,369, forward strand.
GCTCATGGCCTCGCCGATCGCCGCCACCGCCCCGTACTGGGTTCCCGCACTGTCGATGCTGCTGATCTTGCGCCGCATCCGCCGCAATTTCGGCGTGCAGCCGTGGCGGCCGGTGCGCAGCGGTTTCCGCCTCGGCATCCTGGTCCTGGCCGCGGCGATGCTCGGCGTGCTCGGCGCGTTCCAGCCGCAGCTGGCGCTGGGCCTGGGCATCGGCGCGGTGCTCGGCGCCCTGCTCGGGCTGCTCGCGCTCAAGCACACCCACGTCGCCTGGCGCGACGGCCGGCGCACCTACACCCCGAACCCGTGGATCGGCGGCGCGCTGACCGCCTTGCTGCTCGGCCGCCTGGCCTGGCGCTACACCCACGAAGGCTTCGCCGCGGCGCAGGCGCCGAGCGCGCTGACGATGGGCATGGCGACGGTGTTGATCGGTTATTCGCTGGTGTACGTCGTCGGGTTGATGGTGCAGATGCGCAGATTGGCCCTGCAAGCTTCGCCGCTCAGCGATACGCCATCGTCCAGCCCAAGCGCGTGAACGCGGACTGGGTGAGCGAGAAGCTCGTCAGCAGCAAGGCCATCGCCGCCAACCGCAACCACCACGGGCTGGGCTCGGGCCGATCGCCGTATTCGTTCTGGTAGCGCGTTCCTCCGGCGAGCCACAGCGCCAGCAACGCCGGCGGGGCCAGGAACGGAACCAGCAAGACCAACGACCAGAATCCCGACAAACCGATGTCGTGGAAACGCCGCCACGCCCACGCCGCCAGCGCGGCGAGCAATAGCGGAAAACTCCACGAAAACGCGCGTTGCGGATCGTCGGCCGCCAGCACCGCGCCGGCCTGCGCGCACAATGCGGCCGCCGAGCCGAGCATGAAGACGGCGCGGCCGCGGCGACGTTGCGGGAGCGGCCGCGCGTTCGGCGGCCGGTAGGCGTTGAAGTCGTCCATACATTCGATCCTTTGGCGACAACATGGTGCGCAAGCGACGGCTGGCGGCGCAACGCGCCGCGTCCGGCGCGTCCGCGCCCCCGGTCGAGCTTCGATCCAGGCGCGGCCGCGTCAACTGCGTTCGAACCGGCACGCCTGCGGCGCGCTCAGACGCCAGCGGAAATAGAACCCCAGGCGTCCGCGGCGGTAATCGCATACGGCGCGGTCGCCGGTGCGCAGCGCAGCGTATTCGTGCTTGTCGATTTGCAGCGAGACCACCGCGCCGCTGCGCGAGTCGCGCAAGTACACGCCGTAAGCCGTCGAGCGGCCGTCCTCCACCCAGCGGTCGATCGCCACGCCGTCGAAGCTCACCGCTTCGCTGCCGGCCAAGGCGTTGGCGACGTACACGTAGGGCCAGCTGAAGGCCGCCAGGAAGAACGCGAGCACCCACGGCGCCAGCAGCGCCGTCCAGGTCGACGAACGCAGGCTCCACATCGGCCAATGGCGGACCAGCGAGAAAGCCGCCAACGCCAGCCAGAACAGCAGCAGCCAGCGCCAGACCCGGTCGTGGTCCGGCTCCTCGGGCACGAACAGGCAGCAGCCCGGTTCGATCGAGATCAGGCTCAGCAGCGCGCCGGCGAAGTGCGCGACCAGCAACCAGCCGACCGGCCCGGAACGCAACAGCGACGCGGCCGCGCGCGGGGAGCGCGACCGCGTCGGAATGATGATCAGGCCAGCCTCGCGATCACCGGCGCGACCTGCTCGTCGCGCGCCAGCGCCGCGCCGACCCGGCGCAAGGCCGCGGCCAGTTCGGCGTCGCTGTCGGCGCGCAAGGTCGCATGTCCGACCTTGCGCCCCTCGCGCGAGGACTTGCCGTAGTCGTGCCAATGCCCGCCGGCTTCGGCCAGCACCGGTTCGGCCGCCGGCATCGCGCCGATCCAGTTCAGCATGCAGGCGTGGCCGAGCATGCGCGTATCGCCCAACGGCAGGCCGAGCACGGCGCGCAGATGGTTCTGGAACTGCGAGGTCTCGCTGCCTTCGATGGTCCAGTGGCCGGAGTTGTGCACGCGCGGCGCCAGTTCGTTGGCCAGCAGCACGCCGTCGCGGCAGAACAGTTCCAGCGCGAACACGCCGACGTAGTCGAGCGCGTCGGCGAGCTTGCGCGCGTGCGCGATCGCGGTCGCGGCCAGCGCCTCGTCGGCGCGGGCGGGTGCGAGGCTGGCCGAGAGCACGCCATCGACGTGCCAGTTCTCGGTCAGCGGCCAGGCGCGGAACTCGCCGTCGCGGCCGCGCACGGCGACCACCGACAACTCGCGTTCGAAACGCACGAAGCCTTCCAGGATCAGCCCGACGGTGTCGGCCTGCGCGCCGAGCGCGGCCCAGGCGGCGTCGGCGTCGGCCGGCGTCTTGATCCGGAACTGGCCCTTGCCGTCGTAGCCCAGGCGGCGGGTCTTGAGGATGCATGGGGTGCCGATCGCCGCCAGCGCTGCGTCGAGTTCTTCGCGCGAATCGATCGCGGCGAAGTCCGGCACCGGGATGTCGAGCTCGCGGAACAGGGTCTTCTCGGCGAGCCGGTCCTGCGCCACCGCCAGCGCGCGCGGGCTCGGGAACACCGGCCGGCGCTCGGCCAGCCAGCGCGCCGATTCGGCCGGCACGTTCTCGAAATCGAAGGTGGCCACGTCGATCTTCGAGGCGAACTCGTCGAGCGCGGCCTGATCGGTGTAGTCGCCGACGACCATCGGCGCGAACTGGCCGGCGCAGGCGTCGGCGGTGTTGTCCAGGACCAGGAACCGCAGGCCCAGCGGCGCACCCGACAGCGCCAGCATGCGGGCCAGCTGCCCGCCTCCGAGGATGCCGACGGTGGTCATTGGCGCGGGTCGTCGTTGGCCAGCACGTCGTCGGTCTGGCGCGCGCGGAACGCGCTCAGCGCCGCGCCGATGGCCGGGTATTCCGGCGCCAGCAGGGCGGCGGCGAACAGCGCGGCGTTGGCGGCGCCGGCGTTGCCGATGGCGAAGGTCGCGACCGGGATGCCGGCCGGCATCTGCACGATCGACAGCAGCGAATCCATGCCGTTGAGCGCCTTGGACTGGACCGGCACGCCGAGCACCGGCACCGCGGTCTTCGAGGCCAGCATGCCCGGCAGGTGGGCGGCGCCGCCGGCGCCGGCGACGATCGCGCGCAGGCCGCGGCCGGCGGCGCTTTCGGCGTACTGGAACAGCACGTCCGGGGTGCGGTGCGCGGACACCACCCGGACCTCGTGCGGCACGCCGAGCGCTTCGAGCTTGGCGGCGGCGTGCTGCATGGTCTCCCAGTCCGAGCGCGAGCCCATGACGATGCCCACGAGCGGGGCGGGAGCGGCGGCGGACGAGGCGTTTGGATCGGACGAGGCTGGGGACATGGGACGTGCCTTGGCGCAAAGACGTATTCTAACGCCCTGTCCCGTCGTACCGGCATCAAACCGTATGGATCGCAAACTGCTCGACCTGCTCGTCTGCCCGACCACCCGGCAGCCGCTGTTCCCGCTCGACGGCCGCGGCCTGCAGGCGCTCAACGCCGCCATCGCCCACGGCGGCGTGGTCCGCGGCAGCGGCGACGCCCAGACCCAGGCGCTGCGCGAGGCGCTGGTCACCCGCGACCGCAAGACCGTCTACATCGTCGAGGACGGCATCCCGCTGCTCGACGCCGAGAACGCCCTGGCCACCGCCCAGGTCGAGGGTTTCCCCGCCGCATGAACGCCGCCGCCCGCGACCTGAGCCCGCCGCCGGCGGCCGAGATCGAAGCCGACGTCGCCGACGCCCTGGCCGAAGACCTCGGCAGCGGCGACGTCACCGCCGACCTGCTGCCCGACAGCGCCGACATCGCTTACCTGTTGTGCAAGGAGGACGCGGTGATCTGCGGCCGGCCGTGGTTCGACGCCGTCCACCGCGCGCTCGACCCGCAGGTCGAAATCGACTGGAAGGTCGCCGAGGGCGACCGGGTCGCCAAGGGCACGGTGCTGGCGACCCTGCGCGGCCGTTCGCGCGCGCTGGTCAGCGCCGAGCGCGCCTCGCTGAACTTCCTGCAGACCCTGTCCGGCACCGCCACGGTGACCGCGCAGTACGTCGCCGCGGTCGCCGGCACCGGCACCCGCATCCTCGACACCCGCAAGACCCTGCCCGGCCTGCGCCTGGCGCAGAAGTACGCGGTGCGCTGCGGCGGCGGGGTCAACCACCGCATGGGTCTTTACGATGCGGTGATGCTCAAGGAAAACCACATCCGCGCGGCCGGCTCGCTGGTCGCGGCGATCCGCCACGCGCGCGCGCGCCACGCGGGGCTGCCGCTGATCGTCGAGGTGGAGACGCTGGAGCAATTGCGCGAAGCGCTCGGCGAAGGCTGCGACCGCATCCTCATCGACGACTTCGACGCCGCCGCCCGCCGCGAGGCGGTGCGGATCGCGCGCGCGGCGCCGTTCGACGGGCGCATTCCGCTGGAAGTCTCCGGCGGCGTCGATCTCGACGGGGTGCGCGCGATCGCCGAAGACGGGGTGGACTGCATCTCGATCGGCGGCTTGACCAAACATGTGCGCGCCATCGACCTTTCGCTGAAACTGGGGCCGCCGCCGGCCTGACCGGCGGCCGCGCCCCTTGCGTTGCGCCGTCCCCGCCGCCAAGAACCCGTCATGCCTACCTTGATCCTGCTGATGATCTTCGGCGCCGCCGCGTTCTCGTTCTGGAGCGCCGGCCGCGCCGCCGCCGAGCGCGCCGAAGTCGTCGGCCGCGACGCCTGCCGTTCCGCCGGGGTGCAATGGCTCGACCAGAGCGTGCACGCGATCGGCCTGCGGGTGATCCGCCGCGACAGCGGCTGGCTCGGCTTCGAGCGCACGTTCCGCTTCGACTACTCGATCGACGGCGAAGACCGCCACGTCGGCCGGCTGGTGCTGCGCGGCGACCGGTTGGTGGCGTTCAGCGGGCCGGTGACGCGCGAGCCTTCGCAGTTGCACTGAGCCGCGCTTCGCTTGCCGGCCAGAGCGGAGGCAGGCGACGGCAAACCCATCTGCCGTCATTCCCGCGAATGGGGCTCGGCTTTACTTCGGTAGAGCCGAATATCCAGGGCTCCGCCCACGCATGACTCTGAAGTCTCTGGATCCCCGCCTTCGCGGGGATGACAGCTGGTGAGCGCACCGCGAAACCCACCTGCCGTCATTCCCGCGAACGCGGGCCACGCTTTACTTCGGCGGAGCCGAACATCCAGGGCTTCACCGAAGCATGGCTCTGAAGTCTCTGGATCCCCGCCTTCGCGGGGATGACTCCTGGTGAGCGCGCGACGCAACCTACCTGGCGCCATTCCTGCGAATGCGGGCTCCGCCTTTGTTCCGGCGAAGCCGAACGTCCAGGGTTACATCGAAGCACGCAGCAGCGCGGCCGCGACCTGCGACCGAAGCAAATCCCATCAGGCACGCCGCTCCCGCAAGCAGGAGCAGCGCGCTTACTTGACGATGCGCAAATGCCCGCCGCGACGCGGCGTCGGGGTGTGCGGGCCGTCGTCGTCGCCCTCGGGCGCGGGGTCGCTCGGCACTGCGCTGAGTTGCGGCGGCGCGCCGGCTTCGGACGTCTCGGGCGCTTCGTCGAGCGCGGTCTCTTCCAGGCTCGCGTCTTCCGGCAAGGCCATGCCCTGCCCGGTTTCGCGCGCGTAGATCGCCAGCACCGCGCCGACCGGCACCGACACCGGATGGCTGACGCCGCCGAAGCGCGCGCTGAAGCGGATGAAGTCGTTGCCCATCTCCAGATGCGAGACGGCGCGCGCGGCGACGTTGAGCACGATCTTGCCGTCCTTGACCGCGTGCGAGGGAACCTGCACCGCCGGACGCGTGGCATCGACCAGCAGGTGCGGGGTCATGCCGTTGTCGGCGATCCATTCGTACAGCGCCCGCAACAGATACGGGCGGTGGCTGGTCATCGAGGTGCTGCTTTCGCTCATGCGCGCAGTTTAACGCCTGACGCGCCCGGACACAGGACCCGCGACGCATCGCCGGCGCAACCGCGGCGATCGCGCCGCGCGCGGCACAGCGCGCGGCGGCCGCCGGCGCCCGGGCCGCGCCTGCGCCCTGCCGCGCGAACCGGACCCGCCGCGCCGTCCGGCCGCGGCCGGCTCAGATCGGCGGCAGGTCGCGCAGCTTGCGTTCCTGGTCGGTCAGGCTGCGGGTGAAGCCGGGGTTGCGGAAGATCCGGTTGCCGTAATCCTCGATCGCCTTGCCGTCCTTCGGCAGCGGCACGTCCAGCGACGGCAGCCGCCAGATGATCGGCGCCATCGCGCAATCGGCCAGGCTCATTTCCGGGTTCAGGAAGAACTTGCTGGCCTTGAACAGCGGCACCGAGGCGGTCAGCAATTCCTTGAGCCGCTTGCGCGCGGCCTCGGCCTGGACCTTGTTGCCCATCTGGATCGCCTGCACCTGCGGCACCCAGTCGTGCTCCAGGCGCAGCATCGCCAGGCGCAGGCGCGCGCGGGACAGCGGGTCGACCGGCATCAGCGGCGGATGCGGATAGCGCTCGTCGAGGTATTCGCTGACCACGCTGGCCGCGTACAGGACCAGGTCGCGCTCGACCAGGGTCGGCACCGAGTGGTACGGGTTGAGATCGACGAGGTCTTCCGGCGGGTTCTGCGGGTCGACCGGGATCAGGTCGTAGCTGACGCCCTTGGCCGCCAGCACCAGGCGCACGCGGTGGCACAGCACGCAGTCCGTGGACGAAAACAGAGTCAACGCATTACGCATACGGGGGCTAGCCGCCATCATCGACCTCTCCAACGACCGGAATCCGCCAGTCGCAAGACGCCCTCCACCCTGCGTGGAAGGTCGTCACGGCCTCGAGTCCGTCACCGGCTTTGCGCAGGTTGTCGGCTCGCCAGACCGTCAACCCTAACGGAAAACCCGCGCTTGTGGCGCGGGTTTTCCAGGCGAACTCCGTCAATGTTCCACGTCGCGCCAGTACTCGGTCTTCAACAAATAGGCGAGGAAGGTGAACAAGGCCAGGAACAGGATCACCCAAACGCCGAGGCTCTGGCGCTTGAGCGCCGCCGGCTCGCCGGCGTACTCGAGGAATGCGGTGATGTCGCGGGTCGCGGTGCGGAAGCCGTCGGCGTCGAGCTTGCCGGGCTGCTCGATCTTCAGGCCGTGCACCGGGCGGTCGCCGGTGGCCTTGTCCGCCTCGCCGTACTCGGCGTGCTGCAGGCCCTGCAGCTCCCACAGCGGGTTCGGCATCGAGGCGTTCGGGAACAGCTTGTTGTTCCAGCCCAGCGGCCGGGTCTCGTCCAGATAGAACTGGTTGAGGTAGGTGTAGACCCAGTCGCTGCCGCGCACGCGGGTGATCAGGCTGAGGTCCGGCGGCATCTTGCCGAACCACTGGTTGGCGTGTTCCGGGGTCAGGCTGACCTGGATCTGCTCGCCGAACTTGGCGCCGGTGAAGTTGAGATTGTTCATCACCTCGTCTTCGGTCAGGCCAAGGTCCTCGGCCATGCGCGAGTAGCGCAGGTACTTCAGCGAGTGGCAGCCCGAGCAGTAGTTCATGTACAGCTGGGCGCCGCGCTGCAGCGAGGCTCGGTCGTTGAGGTCGGTGCCCGACTGCAACAGGGCGCCGCCTTCGGACGCGAAGGCGGTGGCCGACACGAGCAGGCCGGCGACGAAGGTGGCGAGCTTCTTCACGATGCGGGTCTTCTTGAAGGACGGCTGGCTGTGGTTAGTCATGCATCGTCACCCGTTCCGGCACCGGCTTTGTTTTGTCCAACTTCGTCCACAAAGGCATGGTGATGAAGAAGAAGAAGTACAGGAAGGTCAGCACGCGGCCGATGATGGTCTCGACCGGATCGGTGCCCGGCCCGGCGCCGATCTTGCCGAGCCACAGGAAGCACACCGCCAGCACGCCGAGCATCAGCTTGGTGATCCAGCCGCGGTAGCGGTGCGACTTGACCTTGCTGCGGTCCAGCCACGGCACGAAGAAGAGCACCGCGATCGCCGAGAACATCACCAGCACGCCCGAGAGCTTGTGCGGAATGACGCGCAGCATCGCGTAGTACGGGGTGTAGTACCACACCGGCTTGATGTGCTCCGGCGTCACCAGGCGGTTGGCCTCGGTGAAGTTGTCGTGCTCGAGGAACCAGCCGCCGAACGCCGGCGCGAAGAAGATCACGAACGCGGCCAGGATCAGGAAGAAGCCGACGCCGACCAGGTCCTTGACCGTGTAGTACGGGTGGAACGGAATGCCGTCGAGCGGCTTGCTCGCGTCCCAGCGGTTGCCCTTCGGGCCGTACTTGATGTCGACGCCGTCGGGGTTGTTGGAACCCACTTCGTGCAGCGCGCCCAGGTGCAGCACCACCAGCAGCAGCAGCACCAGCGGCAGCGCGATCACGTGCAGGGCGAAGAAGCGGTTGAGGGTGGCGTCGCCGGGCAGGTAGTCGCCCATGATCCACTCGGTCAGGCCGTTGCCGATCACCGGGATGGCGCCGAACAGCGAGATGATGACCTTGGCGCCCCAGAACGACATCTGGCCCCACGGCAGCACGTAGCCCATGAAGGCTTCGGCCATCAGCACCAGGTAGATCAGCATGCCCAGGATCCACACCAGCTCGCGCGGCTTCTGGTACGAGCCGTACATCAGGCCGCGGAACATGTGCAGGTACACGACGATGAAGAACATCGACGCGCCGGTGGAGTGCATGTAGCGGATCAGCCAGCCCCACTCGACGTCGCGCATGATGTACTCGACCGACGAGAACGCGTCGGCCGCGGACGGCTTGAAGTGCATCGTCAGGAAGATGCCGGTGACGATCTGGTTGACCAGCACCAGCAGCGCGAGCGAGCCGAAGTAGTACCAAAGATTGAAGTTCTTCGGCGCGTAGTACTCGGTCATGTGCTTGCGGTAGACCGGCATCATGCCGGGGGCGCGCGCGGTGACCCAGTCGAAGACGTTGTTGGCGGTACGAGTCAGGATGTTGGCCATGGCTTACGCCCCCTTCGCCGGATCGACGCCGATCACGATCGTGTTGTCGTTCTCGTAGTGGTGCGGAGGCACCAGCAGGTTGATCGGCGCGGGCACGCCCTGGAACACGCGGCCGGCCATGTCGAAGCGCGACTTGTGGCAGGGGCAGAAGTAGCCGCCCTTCCATTCCGGATCGAACGGTTCCGGGCGGATCTCGGCCTTCATTTCCGGCGAGCAGCCCAGGTGGGTGCACAGGCCGACCAGGACCGAAATCTCCGGCTTGATCGAACGCAGCTCGCCGGTGATGTAGGCCGGCTGCTGGTCCTTGTTGTCGGACTTGGGATCGCGCAGATGGCCGTCCAGGGTCGGCAGCGCATCGAGGATCGCCTTGGAGCGCTTGACGATCCAGATCGGCTGGCCGCGCCACTCCAGGATCAGGCGCTGGCCTTCGGCCAGGCCGGTGATGTCCGCGGTGATCGGCGCGCCGGCGAGCTTGGCGCGGGCGCTGGGATTCCAGGACTTGATGAAAGGCACCGCTGCAAAACCGGCTCCGACCGCCCCGACCACCGCAGTGGTGGCGGTCAGGAACCGACGTCGGCCCGTGTTGATAGGATCGTGGACCCCTTGGTTGGCCATCCGGCACTCCGCGAAAGCTGCAATTCGAGGGTAACGCCGCACAACCCGAAACCGATGGCTAAACCAAACACAACCACTGGCGAAAGGCTGGCGGCTCAAAAGACGGGGAAGTGTAGCGGAACCGTTAAGGGCGCGACAATCCGCGCCCTTGCAAAACCGCGACGAGTCTCGCCCGGACGCGACGGCGCGCACAAGCCACGGATTCGCAAGGCTTTCGCCGCGCGCGCCGGCGGCCGGCGCGCAGCCCATGCGCGCCCGGCGGCGGCGATCGCGGCGCGCGTGCGCGGCGGCGGCTTTGCAGGTGCGGCCCGCGCGCCTGATCGGATCGGCGCGGCGGCCTTGCCGCTCGGGTCGGTTCGCGCAAGGGCGTTCAGGCGGATTCGCGCGCCGCGGCGCGCGGCGCGGCGACGGCCTCAGCGCTGCACCACGGTCGCGGCGCGGTAGCGCTGGGCCAGGACCGCGACGCGCTGGACGTAGCGCTGGGTCTCGGCGTACGGCGGCACGCCCTTGTACTTGTCGACCGCGCCCTCGCCGGCGTTGTAGCCGGCCGCGGCCAGGGTCAGGTCGCCGTTGAAGCGCTTCAGCAGCCAGGCCAGGTATTGCACCCCGCCCTGGATGTTCTGGCCGGCGTCGAAGGCGTTGCCGACCCCGAACCGGCGCGCGGTGCCCGGCATCAGCTGCATCAGCCCCTGCGCGCCGACCCGCGACATCGCGTTCGGGTTGTAGGCCGATTCGGCGTGGATGATCGCGCGCACGATCGCCTCCTCGACCCCGTGCTGGCGCGCGGCCGCGGCGATCTCGCCGGCATAGGCCACGGTATTGAGCCGCAGGGTGCCGAAGTTGACCCCGGGCTGGGCGGCGCAGGCGAAGCAGGTCTCGATGAAGCTGTAGCGGATGGTGCGCATCTGGGTCGCGCTGGCCAGCCCCTTGGGCCGCTTGCTGACGTAGTGGCGGACCCCGTCTTGCACATAAGAATAGATTTCGCCCTGGACCAGCCGGGTCGGCGGCTTGGCCGGGACGATCGGCGCGACCGGCGCCGCGGGCGCGGCCGTCCCCGCGTTGAGCCCGCCGGCGGCCATCGCCGCGGCGGCGCCGCTGTAGCTGGCCGGCGGGTTGCTGTGCGCCGAAGCCGGGATCGACGCGTCGCCTGCGGTCACCGCGCCCATCGCCGGCTTCGGCGGCGCGTAGGACACCGGGACCGGGTCGCGCGCCCGGCTGGACTTGGGCGTGTATTGGCTGACGACCGTGCAGGTCGCGCCCTTGACCTTCTTGCTGACGTAGCTGCGCTCGCCGCCGGGGCCGTCGCAGCGCCAAAGCGTGCCGGCCGCCGCCGGCGCGAACGCCAGCAACCCCAGCACCCCCAACAGCAGCGAGCTCCCCCTCATCCGGCGCAGTGTCCCCCGCCGCGGCGGGACTGCCAAGTGGTTGATTGCAAAACGTGACCGCGCGCGCGGCCTGGGCCCGCAAAGCCGCCGCAACCCGGCCGCGGCGCGGCCCGGCCTGCGCCGGTGCGGCGGCCCGGCAGCGGCCCGGGCCGAGGGGCCGCGCTCGTTTCCCCCGCCGCTTCGGGGGATAATCGCCGGTCCTTCCCTTCCGGCGCGGAATAACCGCCGCCCTCCCCGGACCCGCACATGACCGACCTGCACCCCCTGCCCGGCCTGCCGGGCGCCGCCCCGCCTTCGCGGCCGGGCGCCAAAAAACTGTTCATCGAGACCCACGGTTGCCAGATGAACGAGTACGACTCGGCCAAGATGGCCGACGTGCTCGCCGCCAGCGACGGCCTCGAACTGACCCAGGACGCGTCCGAAGCCGACGTCATCCTGATCAACACCTGCTCGATCCGCGAGAAGGCGCAAGAGAAGGTCTTCAGCCAGCTCGGCCGCTGGAAACAACACAAGCAGGGCGAGCGCCAGGTCATCATCGGCGTCGGCGGCTGCGTCGCCTCGCAGGAAGGCGCGGCCATCGTCAAGCGCGCGCCGTACGTCGACCTGGTGTTCGGCCCGCAAACCTTGCACCGCCTGCCCGAGCTGATCCGCGCCAAGCGCGAGACCGGGCAGCCGCAGGTCGACATCAGCTTCCCCGAGATCGAAAAGTTCGACCGCCTGCCCGAGCCGCGCGCCGAAGGCCCGAGCGCGTTCGTCTCGATCATGGAAGGCTGCTCGAAGTACTGCTCGTTCTGCGTGGTGCCCTACACCCGCGGCGAGGAAGTCAGCCGTCCGTTCGAGAACGTGCTGGTCGAAGTCGCGCAACTGGCCGAACAGGGCGTGCGCGAGATCAATCTGCTCGGACAGAACGTCAACGCCTACCGCGGTCCTTATGGCGAGGGCGAAATCGCCGACCTCGGCCTGCTGATCCGCACTATCGCCGAACTCGACGGCGTCGACCGCATCCGCTTCACCACCTCGCACCCGCTGGAGTTCTCCGACTCGCTGGTCGAGGCGTACCGCGACGTGCCGCAGCTGGCCGACTACCTGCATCTGCCGGTGCAGGCCGGCAGCGACCGCATCCTCTCGGCGATGAAGCGCGGCTACACCGCGCTGGAGTTCAAGCAGAAGATCCGCAAGCTGCGCGCGGTGCGGCCGAACATCTCGATCTCCTCGGACTTCATCGTCGGCTTCCCCGGCGAGACCGAAGCCGATTTCGAAAAGACCATGAAGCTGATCGAGGACGTCGGCTTCGACCAGTCGTTCTCCTTCATCTATTCGCGCCGCCCGGGCACCCCGGCCGCCGATCTCGAAGACACGGTCACCAGCGAAGAAAAGCACGCGCGCCTGTCGCGCCTGCAGGCGGCGATCAACGCCAACGCGGCGAAGATTTCCCAGGCGATGGTCGGCAGCGTGCAGCGGGTGCTGGTCGAAGGGCCGTCGCGCAAGGACCCGAACGAACTCACCGGCAAGACCGAGAACATGCGTTCGGTGAACTTCCCCGCGCCGGCGCGGCTGGTCGGCCGCTTCGTCGATGTGGTCATCACCGAGGCCCTGTCCAATTCGCTGCGCGGCCGGGTACAGTTGGGCGACGACCAAGCCGCCGCCTGAGCCGGCCGGAGCCCGCACCGCATGCAACGCGACTTCAGCATCCGCGAAATCGGCGCGGACGAATTCGAACGGGCCTGGCCGATCTTCCGCGAAGTGCTCGCGCGCGGCGAAAGCTACAACTACGCCGCCGACCTGAGCCTGGACGGCGCGCGCGCGATGTGGACCAGTACGCCTTACCGCATGTTCCTGGCCGAAGCCGACGGCGGCGAGGCGCTGGGCTGCTACAAGCTCGGCCCGAACCAGCGCGGCCGCGGCGACCACGTCGCCAACGCCAGCTACATGGTCGCCGAAGCCGCCTGGGGCCAGGGCGTCGGCACGGCGATGTGCGAACACTCGCTGGCGCAGGCGCGCAAGGCCGGGTTCCTGGCGATGCAGTTCAACTACGTGGTCAGCAGCAACGCCGCCGCGGTGCACCTGTGGACCAAGCACGGCTTCGCCATCGTCGGCCGGGTGCCGGAGGCGTTCCGCCATCCGAGCCTGGGGCTGGTCGATACCTACGTCATGCATCGGATGCTGTAACGCGTCGCGCAGCCTTTCTGTAGGAGCGGCGCGAGCCGCGACCGCGCCAACGCAACGACGACGCCCCCAACCTACCCGACGAATGCCGGAATGCCGGCGACCTGCGCTCGGCTTTCAGGTTCGCAAGATAGGTAACTGACGCGGTAGTTGCGTTGGCGCGGTCGCGGCTCGCGCCGCTCCTACAGAAAGCCAAGCCTGTACCGCTAAGCCATGAACCCCAAATCCCGCGCCGCGAAATTGCGCAGGTTCGGGAAGATCAGATCCAGATCCGAATCCGCAACCCCGAACCAGCGCGCCAGCGTCGCCGCGTACTGGTCCACCGCCGTGGTCGGAATGATCTGGCCCCATCCGGCATCGTCGTCGCCGCCGTTGACCAGCGTCGGCATGCGCCCGAAAAAGCGCCCGCCCTGCACCGCGTCGCCGACGACGAAGTGATGCCCGCCCCAGCCGTGGTCGGAGCCGTCGCCGTTGGACGACAGCGTGCGGCCGAAGTCCGAAGCGGTGAACGCGGTGACCTTGTCGGCCACGCCCAGCTCCACCGTCGCCGCGTGGAACGCGGTCAGCGCCTGCGACAGCCGCGCCAGCAGCGCCGGCTGCTCGCTGAGCAAGCGGTCGTGATGGTCGAACCCGCCCATCGAGACGAAGAACACCTGGCGCTTGAGCCCCAGCGTCTGCCGCACCTTGATCATGCGCGCGACCATGCGCAGCTGCGCGGCCAGGTCGCTGTCGGGAAACACCGTCTGCAAATCGCTGGACGCGTCCAGCGCGGTGCCGACCGCGTCGGCGTTCTCGCGCGCGCGCCGGAATGCGTTGGCGTAGCTGCGGCCGAACATGTGCTGTTGCTGGTTCGGCGCCATCAGCGCGAGGAACGCGCGGCGGCTGTCGCCGTCCCACTCGAAGCGGCTGAAATAACGCGGGCCGTCGTTGCCGATCACGTACTGCCCGCCGCCCGCGGCGCGCTGCAGAATGCTTTCGAAGTTCAGCGACACCGACATCGGAATGAACGCATCGGGATTGGCGTCGTGCAGCAGGTCGGAGATCCGCCCGGCCCAGCCGAGGTTGCGGCCGTCGTCGCTGCGCGAGACCTGCCAGTACTGCTGCTGGTCGTTGTGCGAGAACAGCTGCGGCGGCAGCTCGACCGCGTGGTTGGCGTAGTCGGCCTTGCTGACCGGCCGCACCAGGGTGCCGACGTTGCCGAGCACCGCGGCGTGGCCGCCGTTGAACAGGCCTTGCAGCCCGGCCATGCCGACCGCATCGCCCTCGCTGGTGCAGATCTGCAGGCCGTAGTCGGCGCCGTCGGAAGCGCCGCCGCCGGCCAGCGCGGTCAGCGGCAGCAACGAGGCCTGCGGCACCGCCAGGGTCGCGCGGGCCTGGGCGTACTGGCGGTAATGCGCGTCGTCGCGCGGCACCAGCATGTTCAGCGAATCGTTGCCGCCGAACAGGAACACGCACACCAAGGCCTTGTAGTCGTCGAAGCTGGCCGGCCCGTAGGCGCGCGCAGCGGCCTCGACCAGGCGCAGATTGCCCAGGGCCGAGTACAGCGCGGCGCCGCCGAGCGCGGAGGCGATGGAATTGCGCAGGAAGTCGCGACGTTTCATGACTGCGGTCTCCGGCTTACTGCTGCACGAGGTATTCGGGCGAGTTGACGATCAGGTACAGCGCTTCCTGCACCCGTTCGCGCTTGGCCGCGGCGGTGTTGGCCGGCATGCCGTTCAAGCGTTCCAGCAACACCTGCTTCATCGGCGCGGTCATCTGCCCGGACAGGAACAAGGTGTTGTAGCGCTCGATCAGATCGGCCGGCTTGGTCGCCAGCGCGACGTCGCGGCTGAGGTTGATCGCGACTTCGTCGTCCTCGATGCCGTTGGGATTGCCGACGTAGGAATCGTAGATCTTGCGCATCAGATAGCTTTCGGTCGCCGGCAGCATGTAGTCGGTCGCCAGTTGCAGCTCCGGCGCGGCCATGCCGTTCTGCGAGGGCTCGCCCATCGGGCTGTAGCGCGGACTGAAGAAGTTGAACACCGACGGCGCGAACATCGGCTGCTGGCCGAGGTTGCTGTCCAGGGTCCAGAACTCGTCGACGAAGCCGGTCTTGGAGCGGCCGCCGAGCGCGCGCCACAGATGGGTCAGGCGCAGCAGCGGCTCGCGCACCTTGCCGAAGTTCGCCGGCTGCGCGGCCGGATCGCGCGCTTCGGGATCGAGCAGGATCGCTTTCGTCACCGCGCGCAGATCGCCGCGCACGCCCTGGCCGTTGTCGTCGAACACGCTGGCGACGCGGTCGACGTAGCCCGGACTCGGGTTGCTGGTGACCAGGCGCTGGATCAACTGGCGGCCGATGAACGGCCCGACGTTGGGATGGTTGTGGATATTGTCCAGCGCCGCGGTCAGATCGCTGCGGCCGGTGCCGCCGCCGGCGAGCAGACCGCCCGGCAGCGCCGCGCCGGGATAGTCGAGCAACTGCTTGGACTGCGCCGAGGCGTGGTACGCGGCCTGATTCTCCATCGGCGACACCCACGCCGGCGAACTGGGTTCGTAGAAGTAGCAGTCGAATTCGCCGAGCGCCGCGCAGCCCTTGAAGGTCCAGCCGGTGAACACGTGGGCGAAGCCCTTGACCGTGTCCTGGCTGTAGGTCGGCACCGGCTTGCCGTCGAGGCCGAGCAGCGGCGTGCCGTCGCGATTCAGCCGCACCAGGCCGACGCTGAACAATTGCAGCACTTCGCGCGCGTAGTTCTCGTCGGGCCGGATGTTGCGCGCCGGGTCGGGCTTCTGGTTCTGCATCATCGACAGGTACAGGCCCATCGTCGGATGCAGGGTCACGTCCTCCAGCAGCGTGCGGAAGTTGCCGAAGGCGTCGCGCGCCAGGGTGTCGTAGTAGTGGGTCATGCCCTGCGGCGCGCCGCCGAGCAGGTCGGAGCTGGCGTCGGAGATCACGAATATCTCGCTCAACGCGAACGCCACGCGCTGGCGCAGCTGGTCGCGGTGGACCACGGTCGGCTTGATCGGATCCTTGCCGCCGAGCGCGTTGACGAACCACGCGTCGACGCGCCAGTCGCGCTGCACGTCGTTGCCGGTGCCGGCACGCGCCGCTGCGTTCTTCATGAAGGTCAGCTGCGAAGACAGCGGATAGCCGAACTGTTCCTCGATCCAGGCGTTGTAGCCGACCTGGCGCAGATGCGCGATGTCTTCCAGGGTCGGGCCGAACGTGGACTGGGCGAGGAAGCGCGCGGCTTCGGCGTCGCTGGCCGGCAGGTCGGCGACCGCGCGCGGCGCCGGTGCGGCGCCGGTACGCGCGGACGCGGCCTCGCGCGCCGCTACGCGCTCGTCGGCGCCGGGATACGGCCCCAGATAATCCGGCAACGGCGCGACGCCGCGCAGCGCGAGCAGCACCGCCAGCGCCAGCAGCACGCGCGGCGTTGCGCCCATCCACGCCGCGCGCAGAAGCGAAGTAGTCATGCAGCTCCCCAAGATGACGACCGACTGTGTCGTCCGGGGGCGATGCTAGGCGTGCGGAAAAATTACAAGTTTGATCGCCGCCACGATTCCATCGGGCGGTGACAAGCGTCAATTCTTGCGGGTGATCGGCCCTGCGCGCGGGCGTGACAAGCGTCAATGCGCGGCGTTGACGCGCGGGATCAGTCGAGCATTTCGCGCTTCGCGCCGGGGTAGCGGTCGGCTTTGAGCACGACGTCGCCGCTGCCCAGGTAGCGCGGCACCGCGTTTCCGCGGTGGCCGGGCAATATCTCCACTTCGCGCGTGGATACGCAGGTGTGGCGATCCGGAAAGTACGGATAGTAGGGCGTACCGACGCAATGCCACTGCGCATCGCTGCGGTACAGGTACCAGTAATCGTAGGAATCGCCCGCGTTCGCCTTCAACACTTCGGCGAACTCGTCGCCGCTCACGGTACGCGGAAAACTCGGCCAAAAGACCAGCAGCGCCAAGGTCACCAACGCGGCGAAATGCCAGCGCAATTTCATCCGGCGCAACGGCGGCCACAGGTTGTAAGGTTCTTTCGTCGCCACGTCCATGCATCCCTGCCTCGTCCGATCCTGCTCTCAACGCAATCCGGCTCTCAACGCCCCTCGCCCGCCCGCTGCCACACCGGCGCGCCGTCCACATACGTTCCCAGCAACGTCAGCTCGCGCAACCGCCGCGGCTCCACCGCCAGCGGATCCTGCTCGACCACGACGAAGTCCGCGCGCTTGCCCACCGCGAGGCTGCCGACTTCGTTCTCGGCGAAGCCCGCATAGGCCGCGTCCAGAGTGAAACCGCGCAAGGCTTCGTACGCAGTCAGCTTCTCTTGCGGATGCCAGCCGCCGAGCGGCTTGTCTTCATTGTCGGTACGCGTCGCCGCCGCGAACAAGCCCAGGCGCGGATCGGGCGATTCGACCGGGAAATCCGAGCCCAGCGCCAGCCGCGCGCCGCTGTCGCGCAACTGCCGCCACGCATAGGCGCCGTTGATGCGCTGCGCGCCGAGCCGCTGTTCGGCCCAGGGCATGTCGCTGGTGGCGTGGGTCGGCTGCATCGAAGCGATGACGTGCAGCGCGGCCAGCCGCGGCAGATCCTCGGGCGCGAGGATCTGCGCGTGTTCGATCCGCCAGCGGTGGTCGGTCTTGGCCGCGTCGGCGCCGAGCGCGTTCGCGTACAGGTCCAGCACCTCGCGATTGCCGCGGTCGCCGATGGCGTGGGTGGCGACCTGTACGCCGCAGCGTTTGGCCTTGGCGATGGCTTTTCCCATCGCCTCGGGCGACATCCGCAGCAGGCCGCGGTTGCCGTGGTCGTCGCTGTAATCCTGCAACAGCGCGGCGCCGCGGCTGCCGAGCGCGCCGTCGGCGTAGAGCTTGACCGTGCGCATCTTCAGGCGCCCGCCTGGGTGCTGGTACAAGCCGTCGCGGCACAGCGCTTCGAGCGCGTCGCCGTCGCCGGCGGCGAACGCGGTGATGCGCAGCGGCAATTGGCCGCGGTCGGCCAGCCGCTGGTAAGCGCGCAAGGTGTTCAGATCGACGCCGGCGTCGTGCACGCCGGTCAGGCCGTAGCGGGCGGCTTCCCTCATCCCCAGCGTCAGCGCCTGCTCGACCGCGGCCGCCTGCAGCGGCGGGCGCGCGTGTTCGATCAGGATCATCGCGTCGTCGATGAAGATGCCGCTGGCGCGGCCGTCGCCGCCGCGTACGATGCGGCCGCCGGCCGGCTGCCAGTCGCCGCCGAGCTCGCGCCCGGCCGCGCGCATCGCCGCGCTGTTGGCCCAGCCGGCGTGGCCGTCGACGCGTTGCAGCCACACCGGGCGGTCGGGGAACGCGGCGTCGAGATCGGCGGCGTCGGGAAAGCGCGCGTCGGCCCAGTCGTTCTGGTCCCAGCCGTGGCCGATCAGCCACTGTCCGGCCGGCAGCGTGCGCGCGTAGTCGCGCAGGCGCTGCACCGCTTCGGCCTTGCTGCGCGCGCCGGTGAGGTCGGCCTGGAGCTGGTTGATGCCGAGTTCGAATACGTGGGCGTGGGCGTCGATCAGGCCGGGTACCAAGGTGGCGGCGCCGAAATCCAGGCGTTTGGCGTCGGGGTAGCGGCGCAGCAGTTCATCGCGGTTGCCGACGGCGAGGATCTTGCCGTTGTCGTCGTAGGCCAGGGCTTGGGCGCGCGGTTGGGCGGGGTCGAGGGTGTGCACTTGCGCGGCGGTGACGATGGTCGCGGCGTGCGCGGGTGCGGCGGCGCAGCAGATCGCGCACAGCAATAATCCCAATCCTTGCTTCGCCCGCATTCGCGCTCTCCCTCGTGGACGGACTGCGATGTCCGAATGTGGCGAATGTGCGGGGTTGGCGGGGGTGGGCGCAAGTGCTCGCGGGTTGGACGGGGGCGGTGCGTCGCTGCGTCGACTGTTTCTGCGCTACCCGCCATGAAGACAACGACGAACCCTACCGCGGGACACCGCCCCCTCTGTAGGAGCGACGCAAGTCGCGACTGCGAAAACACAACTACTACGAAACCTGCGCAATGGCTGCGGTTTCGCGGTCGCGACTTGCGTCGCTCCTACAGTCGGGTACGAACCTTATTCGTATCTCGCAGCGACGAGTGACGACCAGCCAAGATCAAAAGCTTCCGTCCGCAAGCGGCCGGGTCACTTTCTTTGTCTTGCCAAAGAAAGTAACCAAAGAAAGGCGCTTTCCTTGTTCTTCGAATCAAGAGCCACTAGGGCTCGTCAGTTGCGCAGGGATGCGGGACAAGGGGCATCCTGGCCCGGTCCCGCACGCGCGCATCCATGCGCGCGCCCTTCGGGTCTCTGTTTGCCTGTGGCGAGTTCGGGGCGGCGGGGGGAGCTAATAGCAAGTCAAAGGCAAGATCGAACTGGGTTTTGGCTTTCGTCGTTACGACGGGGGCGGGAGGGCGCGGCTCAATCCAGCCGTTTGCGGAACCGCGATACCGCCAGGCTCATCATCACCGCGATGAAGCCGAGCAGATACGCTACGTCGTGCCACAGCTCGAGCAGGCCCGCGCCGCGCAGCATGACTCCGCGGATCAGGCGCAGGAAGTGGGTCATCGGCAGCACTTCGGACAGCCACTGCGCCGCCGCGGGCATGCCGGCGTACGGGAACATGAAGCCCGACAGCAGGATCGACGGCAGCAGGATGAACACGGTCATCTGCATCGCCTGGAACTGCGAGGCGGCCTTGGTCGAGATCATCAGGCCGAGCGCGAGGTTGGCCAGGATCAGCAGCACCGCGGCGGCGTAGACGTCGAGCACGCTGCCCTTGATCGGCACGTCGAACAGCCACAGGCCCAGCAGCAGCACCACCGTGGTCTGGATCAGGCCGATCAGCGAATACGGCAGCACCTTGCCGATCATGAGCTCGGTCCGGCTCACCGGCGTGGTGATCAGCAGTTCCATGTTGCCGCGTTCGCGCTCGCGCACGATCGCGACCGAGGTGAACATCACCATGGTCATGGTCAGGATCACCCCGATCAGCCCCGGCACGATGTTGACCGGCGAGCGCCGTTGCGGGTTGTAGAACGACACCACCCCGATCGATCCGGTGCTCGGCGAAATCCGTCGCGGCGCCGCGCTGGAACTGTCGAGCGGCGTCTGCGCC